>CABIYF010000027.1 GCA_902362875.1 Eubacteriaceae bacterium
TCTATTATACCATATCCAGTGAGGAGTTATTTGCTTTTGGACAACAAAAAAGGCCGTATTTATGCGGCTTATGGCGTTTCGCAAACGCCTAATTTATATAATAGATGAGAGGATATAAAATATGGGATTATTTTTGACAGTTGAAGGACCAGATGGAGCTGGAAAAACAACACAAATTGAATTACTAAGAGACTACTTATCTGACAAAGGTTATGATATAATAGTATGTAGAGAACCTGGCGGTACACCAATCAGTGAAGCTGTAAGGAATGTGATCCTTAATAAAGAGTTCACTGAGATGGGGCATATGACGGAATTACTGCTTTATGCAGCTGCCAGAGCTCAATTGATCGAAGAAGTCATTCGTCCGGCATTAGAAGATGGGAAGATCGTGATCTGCGACCGATTCGTGGAATCTTCCGCAGTCTATCAGGGAATTGCCAGAGGAATGGGAATTGATCTTGTTTATGAAGTGAATCAGTTCGCGATCGGAGATACAATGCCGGATCTGACGATTATGATCGATCTGGATGCAGAAGCCGGTATTTCAAGAAAGAAAAAGCAGGCAGAACTTGATCGAATGGAAAGCGAGACAATTGATTTTCACAAGAAGGTTGTTGAAGGATACAGACAGCTTGCAAGCCTGCATCCTGATAGAATCTATACTGTTGACGGAAGTCTGCCAATCGAAGAGATTCATCAGCAGATCGTTTCACAGGTCAACAAAAAATTTCATGGTAAAGGGTGATGTAGTATGAAGAGTTTTGATGCAATTATAGGACATAAAAAAATAATTTCTCATTTTGAAGAAGCAATCAAGACGGGAAAAGTTTCCCACGCCTATTTATTAAGTGGTGAAGATGGAAGCGGAAAGATGATGATCGCAAAAGCAGTTGCAAAAGCACTTTTGTGTGAACATAAGGATGGATGCGGGGAATGTGCAGCATGTAAGCAGGTAGATTCGTTAAATCATCCAGATGTCATTTATATTACTCATGAAAAGTATGAAATCCGTGTTGATGACATTCGAAAAGGAATCAATGAAACAATCGATATCAAACCTTACAGCGGAGATTATAAGATTTACATTATTGATGATGCAGATCGTATGAATGCAGGAGCGCAGAATGCTTTATTAAAGACATTAGAAGAACCACCTGCATATGCTGTGATCTTATTATTAACCAATAATAAAGACAGACTGTTAGATACGATTCTTTCAAGATGTGTGTCCATGACATTAGGAAGTGTCAGAGAAAGTGAAATTGAAGACTATCTGAAAGCCAATACAGGGGCAAGTCATGCAGATATCGCATTTGCGGCAGCATTTTCCCTTGGTAATATTGGACGTGCATTGCATGTACTGGATACAGAAGAATTTAAAGATATGTTAAATGATACAATGAATGTGATCACTCATATGAAGAGTATGGAGATTTATGAGGTTGTATCTTATGCTAAGAGTCTGACAAAATATAAGAATGAGATCTATGATTTCCTTGATATCATTATGGTATGGTATCGTGATATGCTGATCCTTAAGACAACAGGATCTTTAAATCAGCTTGTATTTAAAGACAAATACCGTCAGTTAAAAGATCAGGAGATTTATATTTCATTTGAAGGAATCAGTCATATTCTTGATGAAGTAGAGAAGGCTAGAAGGCGACTAATCGCGAATGTTAATTTTGAAGTGGCAATTGAAATGCTGCTTGTGACGATAAAGGAGAATGGTAAAGTATGGTAGAAGTAATTGGAGTGCGATTTCGTACTGCAGGAAAGATATATTTCTTTGATCCAAAAGAATTTCAGGTAAAATCGGGAGACCACGTGATCGTGGAAACTGCCAGAGGAATTGAATTTGGATCTGTCGTTTCTGAGAGAAGACAGGTAAAGGAAAAATGCATCGGAGATGAGTTAAAACCTGTTTTGAGAATCGCAACCAAAGAAGACGAAGAGAGAGCAGCGAAGAATAGAGAGAAAGAAAAAGAAGCATATAAGATCTGCCTTGATAAGATCAAGGAGCATAAGCTTGATATGAAGCTTGTATCAACAGAATATACATTTGATAATAACAAAGTATTGTTTTATTTTACAGCGGACGGACGAGTTGATTTCCGTGAGCTTGTAAAGGATCTGGCAGCAGTATTTAGAACAAGAATCGAACTAAGACAGATCGGTGTCAGAGATGAAGCCAAGATGCTTGGAGGAATGGGAATCTGCGGAAGAAAGTTATGCTGTAATACATTTTTATCAGAGTTTGCACCTGTTTCGATCAAGATGGCAAAAGAACAGAATCTGTCACTGAATCCAACAAAGATTTCAGGAGTATGCGGAAGACTGATGTGCTGTCTTAAGAATGAACAGGAAACTTATGAATATTTAAACAGCAAGCTTCCAAATGTCGGTGAGAAATTAAAGACAAAAGACGGCGTATTTGGAGAAGTTCAGAGAGTGGATGTCCTTCGTCAGAAAGTAAAACTGATCGTTGAAGATGAGAATGGAGATAAAGAAATCCAGGAATATAAGATTGACGATCTTCTGATGAGAAGGAAGAAACCACAGGGATGTCAGGGCTGCAACAAAGGATGCAATAATAAGAATCAAGGATGTAATAAAGGACATGGAAAGAGAAAGAATTGATGATCTTGGGATCAATGGTTATCAGATCATCCAGAAGGAACAGGGATTTTGTTTTGGAATGGATGCGGTTCTTTTATCAGATTTTGCACAAGTTAAGAATGGTGGGAGAGTTCTAGACCTCGGTACGGGGACTGGAATCCTCCCAATTTTGATGGAAGCAAAGAGCAAGGCTTCTCATCTTACAGGGCTTGAGATACAGCCTGAGATGGCCGAAATGGCGGCAAGAAGTGTCAAATTAAATCATTTGGAAGATAAGATAGAGATCGTGGAGGGTGATATCAAAGAAGCTTCTGCGATTTTTTCACATGACAGTTTTGATACGATCACATCGAATCCGCCATATATGATTGGACAGCATGGACTTAAGAATCCATCGGAGACAAAAGCAATCGCAAGACATGAGATTTTATGCACATTTGCGGATATTACGGCAGCAGCCAAAAAGCTTTTAAAGAATAAAGGAAAACTGTTTCTGGTACACAGAACATTTCGTTTATCAGAGATTTTATGCCAGCTGTCCAAAGATGGATTAGAACCAAAGAGAATCCGTTTTGTGCATCCATATATCGATAAAGAACCCAATATATTTTTGTTAGAAGCAGTAAAAGGCGGAAAGTCAAGAATGACCGTAGAGCCGCCATTGATCGTCTATGAAAAAGCAGGAAAATATACAGAAGAAATTTATAAGATTTATGGAATGAATCCGGAGGAATGAACATGAGTGGAACATTATATTTATGTGCAACACCGATTGGAAATCTAGAAGATATTACATTTCGTGTGATCAACACATTAAAAGAAGTCGATCTGATCGCAGCGGAAGATACAAGGCACAGTATCAAGTTATTAAATCATTTTGAGATTAAGACAAAGATGACAAGTTATCATGAGTATAACCGTGTGGAAAAAGCAAAAGTTCTTGTAAAACAGTTACAGGAAGGCAAGAATATAGCACTGATCACAGATGCGGGAACACCGGGAATTTCAGATCCAGGGGAAGAACTGGTAAGACAGTGCCATGAAGCAGGCATCACGGTGACAGCCTTGCCGGGGGCATGTGCATTGATCAATGCCCTGATCATTTCCGGACAGCCAACGAGAAGATTTTGTTTTGAGGCATTTCTGCCAGCGGATAAAAAAGAGAGAAAACAGATTCTTGATACACTGGAAAATGAGACAAGATCTATTATTATTTATGAGGCACCGCATCGTCTTGTAAGAACGTTAGAAGAACTGTATGAAGTTCTGGGAGACAGATCCATGACACTGTGCAGAGAGCTCACAAAGAAGCATGAATCCGTTTTTAAATCAACACTTGGGGAAATCCTTGCCTACCACAAAGAAAACGCTCCAAAAGGCGAATGCGTGATGATCATCGAAGGAAAATCTTTTCAGGAATTAAAAGAAGAGAGCCAGGAAGAATTTTTAAAGATTCCATTGTCAGAACATATGAAACGATATATGGATCAGGGACATTCCAAGAAAGAAGCAATGAAACTGGTAGCAAAAGATCGTGGTGTTGGTAAGAGAGAGATTTACCAGCAGTTACTGGAAGAGGAAGAAGAATAAAAATAAAAAGGTATGGGAAATATCAAAATTCCCATACCTTTGTTTTTATTGTAAGTATTCGAAAATTATGCTTCAGTAATTTCGAATCCTGCAAGTTTGGCTAATTCAATAATAGATTTTCTTGAGACTTTCTTTCCTTTGTAGTCGATCAGATCATCCATATCTTCTCCAGTAAAAATATCTGCAGGATTATATTTTTTTAAAATAATCTTATCATCATCTACAAATATTTCAAGAGGATCGCGTTCGTTCACATCAAAGTTACGACGTAATTCGATCGGTAAAGTAATTCTTCCAAGTTCGTCAAGCCTTCTTACAATGCCTGTACTTTTCATGTGTAAACCTCCTTAATTGTCTTTCAATCATTTTATAACTAAACCATAGCATACCAAAATCTGGTTGTCAATTCATTTATTTACTTAAGAATCAGTTGAAAAATAAATATAATTAACAGATTTCGGCACCAGATGGCATATCTTTTTCAGGTGTCACAAGGGCTAATTCACCTTTTTCATTTTCTGCGCAAAGAAGCATTCCTTCAGATAAAACTCCGGCTAATTTGGCTGGTTTTAAGTTCACAAGTACCATAACTTTCTTACCGACCATATCTTCTGGTTTGTAATAAGCTTTGATACCAGAAACAATCTGTTTTACCTGGCTTCCGATCTTAACCTGAGAGCAGAGAAGTTTCTTGGATTTCTTCACTTCTTCACAAGCAATGATCTCACCAACCTGGAACTGCATCTTAGTGAAATCATCAAAAGTGATCTCAGCTTTTGGTTCAATGTCGATGACAGTATCTTCTTCTACAGCAGCGTTTGCAGCTTTGACAGAAGCAGCCTGTTTCTCCATTAAGACTTTGGCTTTCTCCATAACTTCTTTCTCGTCTAATCTTGCAAATAAGATCTGAGGTTTTTCAGTTACTTTTGTACCACTCTTGTAGTTTCCAAATGTTGCAAGGTCATCAAACTCAACCATAGATGTATTTAACTGAGCAAAGATCTTCTCAGATGTCTCAGGCATATATGGTGATAATAAAGATGCTCCAATTGTAATTCCTTCCACAAGGTTGTATAAAACAGTTGCCAGACGGTCTTTGGAAGCTTCGTCTTTTGCTAATACCCAAGGCATTGTTTCATCGATGTAACGGTTGCAGCGGCGGAATAAGTTAAAGATCTCTGTCATCGCATCTGCAACACGAAGATCTTTCATCTTCTCAGCAACTTTATCTCTTGTACCTGTTGCGACGGCTTTCAGATCATCATCATAATCTCCGACAACACCTTTGTCTTCTACGATTCCTCCAAAATATTTGTTGGACATAGAAATTGTGCGGTTTACAAGGTTACCAAGGATATTGGCAAGGTCAGAGTTCATACGCTCGATCATTAATTCCCATGAAATCACACCATCACGTTCGAAAGGCATTTCATGAAGAACGAAGTAACGTACAGCGTCAACTCCGAAGAAGTCAACAAGGTCATCAGCGTATAAAACGTTACCCTTTGATTTACTCATCTTACCATCGCCCTGAAGCAGCCAAGGATGTCCAAATACCTGTTTAGGAAGTGGAAGATCTAACGCCATCAGGATGATTGGCCAGTAGATTGTATGGAAACGGATGATATCCTTACCGATCAGGTGAAGATCAGCAGGCCAGAACTTGTTAAACTTGTCTGAGCTGTTTCCATCACAGTCATAACCAATACCTGTGATATAGTTTGTTAATGCATCTAACCATACATAAACGATGTGTCCTTCATCAAAGTCAACTGGGATTCCCCATGAAAATGATGTTCTTGAAACACACAGATCCTGAAGTCCTGGAAGAAGGAAGTTGTTCATCATCTCATTCTTACGGGATTCTGGCTGAATAAATTCAGGATGTGTATTGATGTGTTCGATTAGACGGTCTGCATATTTGCTTAATTTTAAGAAATAAGCTTCTTCTTTCGCAGGCTGTACTGGACGTCCGCAGTCAGGACATTTACCATCGACTAACTGGCTTTCTGTGAAGAAAGATTCACAAGGTGTGCAGTATAAACCTTCATATTCACCTTTGTAGATATCTCCCTGTTCATATAATTTCTTAAAGATCTTCTGAACCTGTTTTTCATGATCTTCATCAGTTGTTCTGATAAAACGGTCATAAGAAGTATTCATAAGATCCCAGATTCTCTTAATCTCTCCGGCAACATCATCAACAAATTCTTTTGGTGTTACGCCTTTTTCTTCTGCTTTTAATTCTACTTTCTGACCATGTTCGTCTGTTCCTGTCTGGAAAAATACGTCATAGCCTTCCATTCTTTTATATCGAGCAATACTGTCTGCCAGGATGATCTCATATGTGTTACCGATATGAGGTTTTCCGGAAGTATAAGTAATTGCAGTCGTAATATAATATGGTTTCTTACTCATAGTGATCCTCCGATTTCTTGATTCTATCCTTTTAATTATAGTACATCTTTAGCGGATAGTCTATTTCTTTTCTTTAAAAAATAAGATATTAACAGGTAGTGATATGGAGGTAGAAATGGAATTGGCAGGGAGTTTAAAAAAGATCAGAGTTAAACTGATAGTGATAGGGATTTGTCTGATATTTCTGGCTGTATTAAGTTTTGTAAAAGAAGATCATAAGGACAATTCTGATCAGGAAAAGTTCCAGCGATATACGATTTCATTTTTTAAGGAAAATGCATCGGCAAATGAGATTACAATGCACTATTTATTAGAAAATCCAGAGAAATATGGCTTAAAGAAATCGAAAAGTCTCTATGGGAAAATGAAAAAAGAAGATGTATTGAATGAAAAAAACAAAATTTCAGATGAAATTAAAAAATTAAAAAAGTTTAGAAAAAAGGAATTAACCAGAAAACAGCAGAATACATATGAAGTTTTGATGGATTATCTGAGCCGGCAGGAAAAGCTTGCAATGTATCCTTACTATGAGAGGGTACTTGGAAAATCATCCGGGCAGCAGGTGCAGATTCTTTTGACATTGAGTGAATACAGATTAAAAAATGAGCAGAATATAAAAAGCTATTTTAAATTGTTGAGAGGACTGAATGCATATTTTGATTCGTTGATCGAGTACAGCAAGGAGCAGGTAAAAAGAAATTTATTTATTTCAGATGAGTCATTGGAAGAGACTTTAAAACAGATCAAAAGTGTGACAACACAAAAAGATAATATGTTGGCTGCAACATTTAATTTAAGAATTTCAGAGGTAAAAGGCATAAATGCAGCCACGAAGAAACAATATTGCCGGGAGAATAAAAAAATAGTGAAAATGGAAGTAATTCCAGCTTATGAAAGGTTATATTCTCATTTACAGGCATTAAAGGGAAATGGAAAGAATAAAAATGGACTTTATTATTACAAAAATGGAAAAGATTATTATGAAGCATTGGTTGCACAAAAGACGGGTTCAGCAAAAACAGTCGAAGAAATGATAGAAATCAGTGATCAAACGATAGAAAAATGTCTTCGAAAACTCATAAAACTACAAAAAAAGTATCCAAATATCATAAATAGATATAGAAAATCTAAAAAAAATATTAAAATTGTGCAAAATTCACAAAAGGTACTTAACAAACTAAGGCAAAAGATGGTAAAATATTATCCAAAGGCACCAAAAGTCAGCTGTAAAATAAAATATGTGCACAAAACCATGGAAGAATATACCAGTCCGGCGTTCTATATGGTACCAGCGGTTGATTCTTACAAGGAGAATGTAATCTACATTAACAAGTCACAGACTGCAGAGTTGTATCCGACATTGGCACATGAAGGATATCCGGGACATTTATACCAGAATGTCTATTATGCGGCAAAGGGTGATGATCCCGTGCGCTATCTGCTGGATTATCCTGGATATTCAGAAGGATATGCAACGTATGTGGAAGGTTTTAGTTACAGTATGATGGATGCCGAAGGATATGGCGATATTTATCAGCAGATGAATATGGAGATGTACGAGTACAATCTGGCACTTTGTTCGAGAGTTGATTTTGGAGTTCATTATGAAGGATGGAAGAAGAAAGATGTCAGGGCGTATTTAAGATCATTTGGAATGGAGAAGTCTCAGGCAGATGAATTATTTCAGATGATCATCGAGAATCCTGCAAATTATTTGTCTTATTATATCGGTTATCAGGAGTTTCATGAGCTTTTGACAGATTATAAGAACAAGGCAGGAAAACAATATAACTTGAAAGCGTACCACACAGAGATTTTAGATGCAGGCCCTTGTAGTTTTGACATTTTGAGAAGACGCATCGAAAGCAACCTATGAATGGAGGAGTAACTTATGTCAACAAAAGCTTATTACACACATGAAGAAATCGGAAAAGGAAAGCCTGGATTTTCAAAAACAAGATCCATTATCGAAGCAGCATTTTATGGAAACAATGTCGTAGAGGTAACAGATTTAAAACAGGCATATGAATTAGCAAAGAATTCTCCTGGAACGATCGTTACAGATATGCCGGTATATAAACCCGAAGCAATTGGTTTAGATGAAGGTTCCAAAGTTCTGTTATTTAACGATGGATCAGTGACTGGACGCTGCGCAGCTGCAAGAAGAATTTCCAGCGAACCTGGTGTAGATACAAATGATCTGGATCTGAAACTGATGGATGCAATCTATGATACAAGATGGACGACAATGTATCATGCACAGGTGTATATCGGATTAGATCCTGAATTTATGGTAAAAGCACATCTTTTAATTCCAGAAGGAGAAGAAAATATCTTATATTCCTGGATGTTAAATTTCCAGTACATGAATCCTAAATACAATGAAATGTACAAAAACTCACAGCCAATTGCAGATGAGACAGATATCTATATCTTCTCAGATCCACAGTGGACACATGAAGAACATCCATTAGGATTAACATACTTTAATACAGATACAAACTGTGCCGCACTTCTTGGTATGAAATACTTTGGAGAACACAAGAAAGGTACATTAACCATTGCATGGGCAATCGCAAACCGTAACGGATATGCTTCCTGCCATGGTGGACAGAAAGAATTCAAATTAGATAATGGAGAGAAATTCGTAGCATCTTTCTTCGGATTATCAGGATCAGGAAAATCCACATTAACACATGCAACACATAACAACAAATACGAAGAGATTCAGGTTCTGCATGATGATGCATTTATCATTAACACAGAAACAGGTGCATCTATCGCAATGGAACCAACATATTTTGATAAGACAGCGGACTATCCAACAGGATGCCCTGATAATAAATTCTTATTAACAGCACAGAACTGTTCTGCAACAAGAGACAGCGAAGGAAAAGTCGTTCTTGTCACAGAAGATATCCGTAACGGAAATGGCCGTGCGATCAAATCCAAATTATGGTCACCAAACCGTGTAGATAAGATCAATGACCCAGTTAATGCAATCTTCTGGATCATGAAAGACCCAACAATCCCACCAATCGTTAAGATCAAAGGAGCTTCTTTAGCATCCGTTATGGGAGCAACTCTTGCAACAAAACGAAGCAGTGCGGAACGTCTGGCACCTGGAGTAGATCCAAACCGTCTGGTTGTAGAACCATACGCAAACCCATTTAGAACATATCCTCTTGTAAATGACTACAAGAAATTTAGAAAACTTGTAAAAGAAAGAAATGTAGACTGCTACATCATCAACACAGGAGATTTCATGGGTAAAGATATCAAACCTGCAACAACAATTTCCGCAATTGAGCAGGTCGTAGAAGGAACTGGAGAATTCAAACAGTGGGGACCATTTACAGATATCGAAGTGCTTGAAATGGAAGGATATGTTTCAGACTTCAGCGATATGAACTATGTTGAAACACTGAAAGCAAGAATGACAGACAGATTAAACTTCGTCTTCGAAAAAGACGTAGAAGATGGTGGATACAATGCACTGCCAACACAGGCAAAAGAAGCTTTAGCAAAAGTAATTGGAGAAGCACACAATTTAGAAGTGGAAAATTCCAACAATTAAAGGTATAATACTCTTAAATCGTTGTTTAGGAGGTGAATTGATTGGATAAAGATCGTTTAAATAATATGGTGGTAGACTTATTCCACGGAATTTCATATGAAGAAGAGAAAGCCGTGATCACGGATGAGTTTAAGGATATTTCGAACAAAGATCTGCATATTATCGATGCGATCGGGATCAAGAAACCTAAGAATATGTCAACGATTGCTGGAGATTTAAACATTACGGTTGGAACACTTACAACCGCTATCAATAACCTTTTGAAGAAAGGATATGTGATCCGCAAGCGCGGGGAGAGAGACCGAAGGGTTGTATATATATCGCTTTCTGAGAAGGGAAGAAAGGCATACAGTCATCATAGAGAATTTCATAAACAGATGATCCAGGGATTGCTTGATACGCTGAATGAGCAGGAACAGGATCTGTTGGTAAAGGTTATGCAGTATTTTCATGATTATTTTAGAGAGCATATGTAAGTAAGATAAAGGGCATTCAGCCATAGAATTTTTCTATTGGTCAGATGCCCTTTTTATATTTAAGATATCAACCACTTCAACACATTTTTCTTTTTAATACCATCATAATTCATATCATCAAATACTTCATCTAATGTCAAAAGATATTTTGGATAGTTGTCATGAATCTGTTTTAGAGGCGCTAATTCTCTTTTCAAAACATCTTCATCCAAGGTTGTCTGGGAAACCTGAAAATAAATAGGATTTCCATTTTCAATTGCGACAAAATCAACCTCACCATTTTGACCAATCTGTCCTACATAAACTTCTTTGTAACGTCTTTTTAATTCAAGGAATACGATATTCTCAAGAATATGTCCGATATCACTGTCTTGACTGCGGACGAGCATATTACGCATGGCAATATCGCAGACATAATATTTATTGATGGTGGTTAAAAATTGTTTGCCTTTGATATTGTAGCGTCTGGCTTCATAAAATAAAAGACTGTCGGTAAGTCCTCTGATATAGCGGTCTACAGTTCTGGGATTAATTTTTTTATGATTTGATGTCATTGTATTTGAAATTTTATTTGGAGAAGTACGGTTTCCAATATTATGCATCATAAATTTGGTAATGGATTCAAGCATATTCACATCAGCAATATTTAACCTTTTTACAATGTCATTTAATAAAATAGTATTGTAAATGCCATTTATATATTCTTTAGCTTCAGATTCTTGATATCCATATTTTAATACATAAGGAAATGAACCTATTGCTAGATAATGATTAAATTTGTCAATGAGAGAAAGATTAGAATTATTTAATCCTTCGCAGAATTCTTTAAATGACAAAGGCATCATAGAAAGTTCTACATAGCGGCCAGTTAATAAAGTAGCTAATTCACCAGACATAAAATAGGCATTAGAACCTGTAATATAGACATCACAATTTTCACGAAGGAATAAGCTGTCTACGACTTTTTGATAATCTTCTACATGTTGAATTTCATCAAGAAATATATAGTTCATTTTATCTGGAAGCAGATGAGATTTAATATATTTATATAAGGATTTATAGTCACACAAATCTTCAAAGTCTAAGTTTTCAAAATTAATGGCAATAATTTGTTCATTCAATACCTCGTGTTCTAAAAGGTATTCTTGGTATATATCAAATAATGTAGATTTACCGCAACGTCTTACACCAGTTACTACTTTTATAATCTGATGTTCTTTCCATTTAATAAGCCAGTCAAGATAATCTTTTCGCCTGATTCTTTTCATTTCAAATACCTCCTTTTTATTTGTAGTTTAATAGGAATTTATGAAAAAATCAATAAAATATGTAGTCAAATACATAAAATTAAAATAAAATATAAAAATATGTAGTGAAATTACAATATAAGAAATTTGATTAAGTTAACTATAATTTTACACTAACAATTAAGATGCGTATCATTTTTGGATAAAACTATGCATTTATTTTTATGCTTTAGTATTGTATCATGAAAATAAACAAGATATTCACTCAAATCAAAGAGAGGGGAAGGAACATGCTACAATTAAATTACAAATTAACAGATGAAGACTACATAGAATTCAACGAATTCCATCAATTAATTCATTCAGAAGTAGGAAAGAGAAATTTGTTTAAACTTAGACTAATAGGTCCAATGATCAGTATTCTTGCAATAGTAATTTTCATTCTGGCAAGAGCAGAAATAATGTTGATCGTTACAGAAGTAATTGTATTATGCATTTTTTCAATTTTATATGTAACACAGGCTAAAAAGATTATGAAAAGAGGTATCCGTAAGACAATTCTTAAAATGAAGGAAATAGAAGGACCACCATTTGCAGAAGAAACAACATTACATTTTACGGAAGATCAGATCATAGAGATAACAAAAGGTCAGGAAGTGAAAGTAGATTATAAAAAGGTAGAAGATGTTTGTGAAACAGAGAAAGCTTTTTATGTTTATATTAGTTCTATAGAAGCTCTGATTATTCCTAAGAGAGTTTTAAATCCGGATATGGAAAAGAAATTAAGACAGATCTTAAGTAAAAAATAAAATATATCAAAATTCATATAAAACTAACCTATCCGATTTTCACATCGTTATACCCTATGCTGAAACCAATGAAAAACAACAAGTTCAGGAGGGGTATCATGAACAGAAAATCAGTGTTGAAAAAACATAATAACAAAAAAATAATTCTAAAAATTCTATTCCTAGCAGTAATGATTATCTTAGGATTTTCAAAAATTATCTTACACAAGAACAAACAATACGCAGATACAACCGGTGACTGGAAATTGATCCTTGTAGATAAGCATCATTACATCCCAAAAGATTATCAAGTGAACTTAATAAGACTGTCAAATGGGAAACAAGTCGATTCAAGAATTTACCCATCATTGCAGAAGATGTTCAACGATGCCAGAGCAAGTGGTTTATCTTTATTTGTCAGGGAAGGATATAGAATCTCTCAAGACCAGCAGCAGATCATGAATGAACGAATCAGAGAATATGAAAATCAAGGATATTCCAAACGACGAGCATCAAAAATGGCAGAAAAGTATGTAGCAATTCCGGGAACCAGTGAACATCAACTTGGATTAAGCGTAGATATTAACGCAGACCAGACAAAATGTTCATCAGAAAAAGTATACAGCTGGCTTGATAACAATGCATATAAATATGGATTTATCAAACGTTATCCATCCAGCAAATCTTATATTACAGGGATCAACAATGAGCCATGGCATTACAGATATGTTGGAAAAGAAGCGGCGGCAACGATCAAAAAACAGGATCTGTGTCTGGAAGAATATTTAAAAAAATATAAATAACCAGACTGTCTTTTCTATAAGATTTGGCGTTATACTATATAGAAACAATACGAGGAGGAAAAGAAAATGGATGCAGATTTTCTGTTAATACAGAAAATTAAAAAAGGGAATGAGCAAGCCATGGATCAGTTTGTGTCAAAACATTATCCCAAAATCTATCAGTATTGTCTGCTGCGTGTCAGAGATCATGGATATGCCGAAGATCTGACGCAGGAGACATTTCTGAAGTTTTTTCAGGCATTTGAGCGGTACAAACATTATGGAAAAGCCCTGAATTATCTGTATGTGATTGCAGGAAATCTGTGTAAAGATTATTTCAGGAAAGAGGACCGGATCGAAATATCTGAACTGCCAGAAGAAATTGCAGTGGAACATATGGGGCAGGTGGAAAAAAGAATGGAAATCTATGAGGCGTTGGATAAACTTCCAGAAGAGATCAGGGAAGTTGTGATCTTGTTCTTTTTTCAGGAGATCAGCCAGAAGGAGATTGCCAGAATGATGGGCATTAAATTATCACTTGTAAAATATCGTGTCAGTCGGGCGAAGAAATTACTGGCAGAGTATCTGGGGGAAGGAGAATAAAAGCAGATGAATGAAGAATATAAACGAAAAATAAAAGATTATACAAATGATATCCAGCAAAATATTGATCAGGAAGCTGTTTTGGAAACGATTAAAAATTGTAAAAAAACATTTGTGCAGGCGGAAGATTATCCGCTTTCTTATATGGAATTTCTGTATGAACAGATGCATTTTATACAGAAACGATGGTGGGTATTGCAAGGATGCCTGTTAGTTGTTTTATGGACTTTCCTAAATAATGCAGCAGACGTTTATGAAATACATAGGTTGATGGGAATGGGAGCTTGTCTGTTGGCAATCTTTCTTGTGCCAGAGATTTGGAAGAATCGAAGAAATCAGGCAATGGAGATTGAAGGGGCAGCATATTATTCACTGCGGCAGGTCTGCATGGCGAGAATTCTGCTGTTTGGCTTTATGGATCTGCTGATCATAACAGTATTTGCGGTTAGTGTGGTATTTACGGTAAGAATTTCAGCGCAAATGTTTGCTGTGAATTTTCTCATTCCATTTAATGTAACAGGAGCAATCTGCTTTCGGTTCTTATATTGTAAACGAAGTGAAAGTGAATATCTGGCGGCAGCGGGATGTTTCCTGTTTATGATTCTGTGGGTATTTATCATTTCCAGAGAAGAAATTTATTGTAAGATTTCAGGAACGGTCTGGTGTGCCGCATTGATCTTATCAATCATATATATGATTTATGTGGTCAAAAAATCGCAAAGTTTTTATGGAAAAATATACGAGGTGCAGGGATGAGAAATTTGAAGATAGAGCATGTGAGGTGTAAGGATCATGAAACTAAGTATTAACAACGTGGCAAAACAATTTAAAGCAAAAAAGGCAGTGGATGATATTTCATTTTCAATGGAAAATGGTATTTATGGGTTGCTAGGAGTCAATGGTGCGGGGAAAACAACGTTGATGAGAATGTTATGTACACTGACAACACCAGACTGTGGAACGATCACATGGGATGGAAAAGATATCTTTAAAATGGGAGCTTCATATCGCCAGATTCTTGGATATCTGCCACAGGATTTTGGGTATTATCCGTATTTAACGATTTATGATTATATGATGTATATTGCATCCATCAAAGGAATCCGCCCGGCAGTAGCTAAAAAACGAACAAAGGAATTATTAAAACAGGTAGGATTATCAGATCAGAAGAAGCAGAAAATGAGAAATCTGTCTGGAGGAATGGTGCGGAGAGTCGGAATCGCGCAGGCAATGTTAAATGATCCAAAAATCCTGATCTTAGATGAGCCAACTGCAGGACTTGACCCAAATGAGCGAATTCGTTTCCGAAATCTGATCAGTGAATTAGCAGAAGAACGACTGGTATTATTGTCAACGCATATCGTTTCCGATGTAGAATTTATCGCAAATAAGATTGTTTTGATGAAAGAAGGGCAATGCTGTTTTGAAGGAACATCAGAAGAAGTGATCGCATCGATGGATAAAAAGGTTTATTGTTTTATGGCACCGAGAGAACATGTAGATCATTATATGAGAAATTATCTTGTTGCAAATGTAAAAACAATCGAATCGAATGCGGAACTTAGAATTCTCTCAGATCATGAACCAGTCAAAGGAGCATGCATCGAGGAAGCAACACTGGAAGATGCATTTTTAAACTACTTTGGGGAGAGGGTTGGTGAAAGTGATGATTAAATATGAGTTAAAAAGAATTTTTACAAAACGGCTGAATCGTGCGTTGATAATGATCGGGCTTGCCATTGCAGTGGTCTTGAGTTTCCTTGCAGCAACCAGCAATCGATTTGTTACACCGCAAGGGCATTTAGTAACAGGAATTACAGCGACACGAAAGGTTGTGGCAGACAAGAATCGAAACAAAGGACTTATGACACCACAAAAAATATCAGAACTTATCGCACAGGACCAGAAAACATTTCAAGAATATAAAGATAAAGATGAAAGTGACAAGGTTTATGGGACCAGCTTGCAGCAATATTTAGATGTAGAACAGCTGGTCAGTTATATTCTAACAGGAAATGAAGATTATGATCCATCGGTATATCTGAATGTAAATCCAAAGAAACTTTTAAATATTTATAAGATACGTGAGGCAAAAATTCAAAAACTGATTCAGCAAAATGGAAAGACAGAAGAACAAAGGAAATATCTAAAAGCACAATACGACAAGATTTCCACACCATACCAATATGAAGCACCAGATTCATGGGATACGCTGCAATTATATGTCGTGACATATTCCATTATTCTGGCAGTTCTTATGGGAGTTTTAGTTTCAGGAATTTTTTCGGAAGAAATCACACTGAAAGCAGATGCGATATTCTTTTCCTCCAAATACGGAAGAAACAAAGCCATAAAAACAAAGATTATTGCAGGACTAATCACATCAACGGAAATTTACTGGATCGGGATGTGTCTGTTTACCGTAATATCACTTGCCTTAATGGGGACTAGCGGGTCACATACATTAATGAGTATGCTGAATAGTTACACGATTTACAATGTCACATACGGACAGGCATTCTATATTATGATGTTTGCGGGGTATATAGCCAATCTTTTGGCAACAACGGTGTCTATGCTGGTATCGGCGGTTATGGGAAGTCCGAATATCGCAATCTGTATTCCATTTTTCTTATTCTGCATCATGCCATTTGTGGGAAGAATTGGTGGAGATAAAGGAATCTTTTTGCTGACACCAGATCAGTTAAATAATTTTCAGGAGATTATGAGAGATAATCATATTTATCAGATTGGGGATTTTGTTATGAATCAGATATCTATGATCTTGATGATATATATTTTGGTTGTTGTTTTGATATTACCATGTATTTATTTTGTATATAAAAAGATTCAATTATAGATTAATACGCACATTGTGCAGGATATCCCCTGCCTGTTGATTCTCTTAAATCCATAGATGCCATGATCAGCATATCATCCTTTAATAATTCAAAATCAAAGATATCTGCCTTCTACCATATTGGAAATGAATAATAAAAATAAATTTTGCACATCTTATTTCTATCATATAAACAAAAAAGGAGAAAAATAAGATGTCAGATATGTTTTGTTTCCAATGTCAGCAGACAGCTGGCAATAAAGGTTGTGTAGTAACAGGTGTTTGTGGAAAACAGCCAGAGACGGCGTTATTGCAGGATGAGCTGGTGTATGAGTTAATACGTTTATCAAAGGCAGTTATGAATACTCATCGGACGAAAGAAGCAGACCGATTGGTAATGGATGGCTTGTTTACCACTCTTACGAATGTAAATTTTGATAATGGTGCGATCAGAAAGTTTATGGATCGGGTTCGAAAGGAGATAGAAAATCTTGGCGGGGCTGATAAACCGAATGTAAAGTTGTGGGAAGGGGATACAGATATTGTTTCGCTTCGATCTACGCTTCTGTTTGGTTTGAAGGGAATGGCGGCGTATGCACACCATAGTTTGAATCTTGGATATGAGGATGATGAAGTTACATCATGGTTTTTTAAGGGATTATGTGAAATTGATGAGGAACATACAGCACAAGAATGGCTGAATCTGATCATGGAATTTGGACAGATTAATTTAAAATGTATGGAGCTTTTAGACAGAGCGAATACAGATACTTTCGGAACTCCAGTACCGACTAAGGTTAATACAGATATTAAAAAGGGGCCATTTATTGTTGTATCGGGACATGACCTTGAGGATCTTCATCAGTTATTGGAACAGACAAAAGACAAGGGAATCAATATTTATACACATGGAGAAATGCTGCCAGCACACGGATATCCAGGGTTGAAAAAATATAAGCATCTCGTTGGAAACTTTGGAACGGCATGGCAGAGCCAACAACAGGAATTTGAAAATATTCCGGCTCCAGTTTTATTTACGACAAACTGTATTATGCCACCGAGGGAAAGCTATAGAGATTGTGTGTATACAACATCTGTTGTTGGGTATGATGGATTAAAATATATTGAAAGAAGAGAAGATGGAACAAAAGATTTTAGTCCATTGATCGAGCAGGCGTTAAAACATGGTGGATATGAGCATGATCATAGTATGAGTGGAATTAATGGCGGACATATTCTGACAACGGGATTTGCCCATGGAACAGTTCTTGCAAATGCAGAAAAGATTGTGACAGCGATCAAAAAAGGAGCGGTTAAACATATTTTTCTTGTTGGTGGCTGTGATGGCGCGCATCCGGGGCGGAATTATTATACGGAGTTTGTAAAACAGACTCCAATGGATTCGCTGGTATTAACCCTTGCTTGTGGGAAGTATCGGTTTAATGATATTGATCTTGGGGAAATTGATGGACTTCCGAGAATTCTGGATATGGGACAGTGTAATGATGCTTATAGTGCCATCAAAGTGGCCGCAGCACTTGCAGATGTTTTTGAATGTGATATCAATGATCTGCCATTAACTTTGGTACTTTCATGGTACGAACAGAAAGCGGTATGTATTTTATTGACATTATTATCCTTAGGAATTAAAAAAATGTATTTAGGTCCGACATTGCCAGCATTTTTATCAGAAGGTGTGGTTAAGATTCTTGTAGATCAATATGATTTACGGCCAATCACAGCACCAGAACAGGATATGGATGCGATTTTGGGGCGTTAGAATGTCTCTGTTGGCACAGAATTATCTGTGATCCACGTCGCGAGACAGTAGGGTTCACGGTGGACCATTGACCTGTAGGTACCCAATCCACGTATATCAGAGTGGCCAATAACGGGAACTGATACATCGGAACCTTTTCTGGATGTCTTCAGAAACAATAAAATAAAAGTTTGTTGTGATTTCTGCAATTTTTCCCAGATCAATCAGATAATCATCTTCTTGTTTTTCGTGATCATATTCCTTTGTCACAATGTATACAGTATCTCCAACTGCTATTTCTCTGAAAGAAATTGTAGAAGATAAGAACAGCCCAGAATCGTTAGGTATAAAAAGACGATTCTGGGCTGTTTTAAAATTTGTGTCTAGAATATAAATCCAGGATCTTCAGAAGTATCCATTTCACCAAAAGTAACTTTTTCCGTTAATTTATTCTTTTTATTTTCCATTGTAATAAAAGCACGGCAATTTGTTGGGATTGTAACGGAAGAACCTTTTACTCTTTTCATTTTAGTAGCTCCTGGCTTGTAAGTATAAATAGATTTTACTCTCCAGTTCTTATTAGGAGTGATCTTGATTTTACGTCCCATAAAGGAAGTCCCAGATCCGTATTTATTCTTAAAATCAGAAGTACAGTCTCTTCCATCCACTATGATCTTCTTAAAAGGATTTGAGTATTTTATAACTTTGACTGTTGTTTTTACAGAATAAGTTTTACCTCTATATTTAAATTTTGCAGTGATTTTTGTTGATCCTGTTTTTTTAAGTTTTACACCGATTCCTACCTGATTGTTATCCGCAATAAGATAATAATCTTTTTTAAAAGTTTTTGTAGAAATAACCTTTTTATTTGAAGATTTAACCTTTATACCATTATGCAGGATGGATTCTGAATTAGAGCGATTTGTTCCCTTGATATAGATCACATTTGTGGAAAAACCATTCCCATCATTATTTTTTTTGTCATAACTTAATGTTGTCTTTTTAGGTAGAGAAAATTTTGCTTTCGCATTTACACTATAAGCAGAACACATGCCTACTGTTAATACAGATGCCAGAAAAATAGAGGCACCTTTTAAAAAACTTTTCTTCATAAAATTCTCCTTTCGATGAACAAAAAATTACAAAATCATCATAGCATAGAAATATGCAAAAATACAAGGTATAATAAAGATAAAATAACCTTCAAGGAGGATACTGTTACATGAATAAAAAAGAACTGGCACTAGAAGTCATTGAGCGTCTGAAGAATGAATATCCAGATGCAGACTGCACACTGGAATATGATCAGGCGTGGAAATTATTAGTTAGTGTAAGACTGGCGGCTCAGTGTACGGATGCACGGGTGAATGTCGTGGTAAAAGGATTATTTGAAAAATATCCAACAGTAGAAGCACTGGCAGCAGCAGACGTTGCAGATATTGAAGAAATCGTACGGCCCTGTGGTCTTGGAAAGAGCAAGGCAAGAGATATTAGCAAATGTATGAAAGTTTTAAGAGATGAATATAACGGTAAGATCCCAACCGATTTTAAATCGATCCTAAGTCTTCCTGGGGTCGGAAGAAAAAGTGCCAACCTGATCATGGGAGATGTCTTTGGCAAACCTGCGATCGTTACGGATACACATTGCATCCGTTTGGTTAACCGAATTGGATTGGTTGATGGGATAAAAGACCCTAAAAAAGTTGAGATGGCATTATGGGAGATCGTTCCACCAGAAGAAGGAAGTGATTTCTGTCACAGACTTGTATGGCATGGAAGAGATGTCTGTACGGCAAGAACGAAACCACATTGCGAAAGATGTTGTTTGAATGATATCTGCCATCAGATCATCTAGAAGATTATTTAGCATTTGTAATAGAAGAGTATAGTAAAAAACCGTAATCACTAAGAGATTTGTAGTGATTACGGTTTTTTAATGCATATTATTGTATATTGTTAAAGTTAAAAATTATGCCTGAAATCCTAAGTAAGCATTGATTCTTTTGTGGAACAGTGAAGAAAATACATTTGTAATATTTCCGCTTAAGAAAGCAGCGATCACAGTTCCGATTCCAACAGATGGTAATTCTGGAAGTAAAACAAAAGAAGCGACAGCAGAACATACTGTAAATAAAACTTCCAGACAAACTCTGACGGCACCAAAGCTTACGTCCTTCTTCTCAGCGATACTCTTAACAAGACCTTCCATTGGCATAACAGCGAATCCAGAACTGATTGTGAATCCAACACCTGTAGATAAAACTGCACATGCAACAACAGATAATACAATCTTTGCTGCAAGACCATGAGGCTCGATAAAGAATAAACCATAAGAAGTAAATTCAATAAATAAAGAATAAACAAAAGTCAGACCAAGCTGAATAAACTGCATTTTCCCAAATTCACGAAGAACTAACGCTTCACAGATCAAAAATGTTGAGTTGATCAGGAAATTAAATAAAGCATAGCTGTGAACTGGTGAAAGATAGCTTAAAGTTAAAGCCATTGTACAGCTTGGGGCAACTCCAAGAGCTGCTTTTAAAAATAAATTAGAACCAACGGACATGATCAGTAGTCCTAAAATATAAAACAATAATCTATGGTAGAAAAAAGTTTTTTCGTTTTTCATATTCTTATCTATCCTTTCAGTCAAAATTCTATATTTTCATCATTGTATTTCTCTTTTGTGTTCTTATTATATAGAGGTAGAAGTAAGTATTGCAATTCCAGTTAAGACTTGATATATTCCACATAGGAATATATTTAAAAAATCGCATGTAAAAACGATAGAGCATGATGAAAAATAAAAATAAAAAGTGTAAAATGAGATATATGAAAATATAAAGAGGATTATCAAAATGGAAATACAACAGCTATATTATTACATGGAATTATGTAAACAAAAGAATTTCACAGAGGCTGGATATGCTTGTAATATGACACAGGGTGCATTATCAAAGCAGATCAGAAAGCTGGAAAATGAATTAGGAACAACATTGATCCGCAGGAATACCCGGAGATTTGAGTTATCCAAAGAAGGGGAAATCTTTTTGTCTTATGCCAAAGAGATGACATCAACCTATGAAGAAATGCTAAAAAACATACAAAAAAATAAAGAGATCAAAATCGGATGTATGCCAGTACTTGCACCATATCATTTTGCAAGAATGGTAGCAGATTTCAAAAAACAATATCCGGATATAAAAATGGTGATAGACGAAAGGATTGCAAGTGAGATTCAGGAAAATTCAGATAGTTATGACTTTTTGATCTTAAGAGAAAATACAATGGAAGATGAGAAAAAATATCGATTTGCGCCATTATATGATGACCGGCTATGTGCAGTTATTCATAAGAAACATCCATTATATGGAAGGAAAAAAATCCAGCTAAAAGAACTTTGTAATGATAATTTTATTTTCCCAGAAAAGGGAAGCGGAAGTTACGAAGTATTTTCTAAGGCTTGTGAAAAAGCAGGATTTAAGCCAAATATAATTTTTGAATTTCCACAGGCGAATACGATCATGAGTTTTGTAAGTGAAGGAGTTGGGATCACGATCACATTTCCAACAGTATATAACGAAGCAAAATGTGATGGGATAAAAATGATACCGTTAGAAGAAGAATTTCACTCAATGATTTCGTTATTTTATAAGAAAAATAAGCCTTTAGATTATGCACAGAAGCAGTTTCTAAATTATATGAGGGAACATTTAAGTTAGAAAGAAGGAATGGAAGAATGACATTAGGACATACAATGAAGAATTACAAAAAAGAAAACCTGATGCATGATGTGATCACGGGAATTATCATTATGGCAGTATCTATACCGATTTCTATGGGATATTCACAGATTGCAGGGCTTCCAGCGGTTTATGGATTATATGGATCTGTCTTTCCAATTATTTTATTTGCGTTATTTTCTACATCACCTCAATTTATCTTTGGGGTAGATGCAGCACCAGCAGCTCTGGTTGGATCGGCACTTTTAGGAATGAATATCCAAAGTGGTTCCAAGGAAGCATTGGCGGTTGTGCCAGTTATCACATTTTTTGTGGCAATATGGCTGATCGCATTTTATCTGATGCATGCAGGAAAACTTGTAAATTATATTTCGGCACCAGTGATGGGCGGATTCATTACGGGAATCTGTTCTACGATCATTTTGATGCAGGTTCCAAAACTTATGGGTGGAACTGCAGGAACAGGGGAGTTATTAGAACTTCTGGAACATATTGAAAAAACGGCAGAACAGATCAATCTTCCGTCATTGATCTTAGGAATTTTTTCGCTTGTCATCTTACTGGCAGCAAAGAAAATAATGCCGAAATTTCCAATGGCAGTTGTGATGATGGCAGCAGGGGCTGTTTTAACACAGATCTTGCCGATGAAAGAATGGGAAATCAAGACATTAGATGCAGTATCACCAGGACTTCCACGATGGAGTTTTCCCGATCTTACGTTAGTTCCGATGGACGAAGTAGTGACGATCAGTTTGTCAGTAGCAGTTGTTATCATGGCAGAAACACTTCTTGCAGAGAATAATTTTGCACAGAAAAATGGATACCGCATCAACGACAATCAGGAATTATTTGCATTTGCAGCAGGAAATCTTGTGGCAGCGTTAACTGGATGCTGTCCGATCAATGGATCTGTTTCAAGAACGGCAATGGGAGAACAGTATCAGGGAAAAACACAGCTGATGAGTATTGTGGCGGGATTATCCATGATCATTTTATTACTTTGTGGAACAGGATTTATTGGATATCTTCCAATACCAGTGTTGACAGCCATCGTAATTTCAGCACTTCTTGGAGCAACAGAATTTGAACTGGCAGTGAAACTTTGGAAAGTCAGCCGTACAGAATGCTTTATTTTCTGGGGAGCGTTTATTGGTGTTTTATTACTGGGAACGATCAACGGCGTACTGATCGGAATTATCTTATCATTTGCGGAAATGGTTATTCGATCATCAAAACCAGCAAGCTGTTTTCTGGGAATCCAGCCAGGACATAAACATTTTCGCGATATAGCAGAAAGCAGCCAGATTCATGAGATTGAGGGCATCGTGATCTATCGTTTCAGCAGTAATCTATTTTTTGCAAATGCAGGAGTGCTGCAACAGGATATTGAGCAGGAGCTTGAACGCAGAGGAAATATTAAAGCAGTGATTCTTGATGCAAGTGGAATCGGAAGTATAGATATCACGGCAGCAGACCGTCTTGAAATCCTTTATAAATCATTAAAAGAACAGGGAATTAAATTTTATATCACAGAGCATATTGCTGGATTAAATGAGCAGATGAGAAAGCTTGGAATCGGTTATTTGATCGAGGAAGGATGTGTCAGAAGAACAATCCACATTGCCTTAAAAGATATGGGAATCAAACGTCCGTATCCATTAGAAGGCGGGGTGGATAATGAAGAACGAAGCGCATCCAGAAAACGTGTAGACAATCGGATGCAGGAATTTGTCTGGGCATTTGGCTCTGATACGGAAGAGCAGATTGAGAAACAGATTGTTCACCAGATCGAGCAGTTAAAACAAAATGGAGATGTAGAAAAGCTGTTGCACGGAAGCTGGTCACATATGGAAGCTTTTGACGAAGATGAATGGTTAGAACATCTGGAAGAACATTTAAAAGAAATCGTAAATATATCAGGAAAAGATGAGAGAACTCTGGCAGCACGTTTTGAGGAGCATCGAAGAGAAATTCATGAACGCATTATGAAAGAACAGCCAGAACTTGCACAGAGATTTAAAGAGAGAAGACATCGTCTGGACGAACATCTCAAAGAACGCAGACCGGAGGTTTATGATCTTGTTGTCAGCTTCCGGGAGATGGAGAAGAAAAAAGATTTGGAATAAGAGGAGTTCCTTTGGGGACAAAGATTGATCGAGGTTATAAATAGCACAGCATAATAGAAATAAATGTTCCTGTAAATACAGCAAGTAATGCTCCGGTTAGTGTATAGCGGATTTTCTTGATTCCAACTACAGAATAATATACAGATAATGTGTAAAAACAGGTTTCTGTTGAGCTGAGAATCACAGAAGACATAAATCCAGCCAGTGAATCAGGACCAGAAGTTTTATAAATATCGAGTAAAAATCCAGTCGCAGCAGAGGAAGAAAAAAGCTTGGCGAAGATCACAGGAAGGACTTCGTTTGGAATTTTGAGCAGATTTCCAACAGGAGTTAAAAGACGGACGATGAGATCCAAGGCACCAGAAGAACGAAAGATCTGAATCGCAAAAAATAAAGCGATCAGAGTCGGGGCAATTTCAAGTACGATCTTAAAGCCATCCATGACCCCTTCAAGAAATGGTGTGTAAATATCTTTCCGCTTCAAAGTTCCGTATAAAACAAGCATAAATATAAATAGTGGAATTACGAGGTTTGCAAGAAATGTGATCATTGTTTACGATCCTTCCATTTGATATAGATAATTGCCATGATCGTGGAACCTAAGGTTGCGATGAGTCCAGGAATCAGTACTTTCGTTGGGTTTACAGAACCATACTGGCTGCGGTAGGCAATGATATTGATAGGAATCAGCTGCAGGGACGAGATATTCAAAATAAGAAAAGAACACATTTCATTGGTTGCGATATCTTTATGAGGATTATCCTTTTGCAGTTCTTCCATAGCTTTTAAACCAGAAGGAGTCGCAGCCCAGCCAAGCCCCAGCATATTTGCAACGATATTAGTACTGATGTATTCTTTTGCTTTTTCATTTTTTAAATTAGGGAAAAGAAACGAGAGAAAGGGAGATAACATTTGCTGAAGTTTTGTAGTGATTCTGAGAGACAAGGCAATGTTCATGAGCCCAGACCACAGACCAACAATTCCAAACATAAGAATGCAGAGTTCTACGGCTTCTTTGGAGGAAGAAAGAATTGTGTCGGAAAGTACAGTGATCTTCCCATTAAAGCTTCCCACGATCAAACCAATTAAGATCATAAAACACCAGATAGAATTCATCATAATAAATACTCCAAAAAGCCTTTATTATAACGTATTCAAAAAAAATTAAAAAAATTCAAAAAAACACTTGCAATTTATAAAAAGTGATGGTATAGTATTACTTGTCGTTGAGGAAAACAAATAACAGCGAACAAGATATGCGGGTGTAGTTCAATGGTAGAACTCCAGCCTTCCAAGCTGATCACGTGGGTTCGATTCCCATCACCCGCTTGGTATTTACTTAAGGATATATTCGAGAGGATATATCCTTTTTTCATTATATAAAGAATTTTAGATATGAGGGAAATTATGGTAGAAGAAGAAAAGAATCAGTTTGCAGTTCTGATCGATGCAGATAATATCAGTCCCAAGTATGCACCTCTTATTTTTCAGGAACTTGAAGCATATGGATTTCCATCTTGCCGAAGAATCTATGGAAACTGGTCAAAGGCGAATGGATGGAGCGAAGAATTATTATTAGAATATTCTATTATTCCTGTACAGCAGTTTTCTTATACTTCAGGTAAGAATGCAACAGACATGGCAATGGTTATTGATGCAATGGATCTGTTATATGGAAAGAAAGTGGATGGATTTTGTCTGGTGACAAGCGACAGTGATTTCACAAGGCTTGCTATGAGGCTTCGAGAAGAGCATATGTATGTGATCGGTATGGGAGAATCAAAGACCCCGGTCGCACTGACAAGAGCATGTAATAAATTTATTCATCTGAATCTTCTTTATGAAGCAGACAGAGATAAAGAAGACGAGATTGAAAGCAATGAGATTGAAAATGTAACGTCATTGGATGAGATTTCATGTACGATCGCAGATATTATCAGTGAAAATGGAAATGCACCAGTTGATCTAGGGAGAATTGGAAACCGTCTGAATGAGAAATATTCAGACTTTGACGTGCGAAATTATGGATACACCAAATTAAGTGTGTTGATCGATGAAGAGATGGATAATTTTGTGATCGTTCAGGAAGATACCAATTGTTATGTAGAATTTAAAGAATTGACAAGCAGAGAAACGATCGAAGATGAAGTGATCCGTTTTGTGAAAAAGAATGGGGGTTCTTTGGATAATCTTTCAGCAATCGCATTAGAATTGAAAGATAAGCATAGCGACTTTAATATTAAAGACTATGGTTATAGCCGAATGTCAAGCTTTTTAAGGAGTATTCGCTGTCTGGCGGTAAATGGGAATACCGTAAGATTAAAGAAACGAAGAGAGAAAGGGGAGAGACGATGATATTTGATACACATGCACATTACGATGACAAACAGTTTGAACAAGACAGAGAAGAACTGTTGGCATCTATGAAGGACAATGGAATCGGAACAATTGTTGATGTAGGGTCTAATATGGAAACATCTGCATGGATCGTAGATGCAGTGAAACGGTATCCAATGATGTATGGGGCTGTTGGAGTTCATCCAAGTGATACAGCAGATCTTACAGATTCAGATATAGATACATTAAAGGAATATGCAGGCAAAGATAAAATCCTTGCGATCGGAGAGATTGGACTAGATTATTACTGGGATGAACCAGAACGTGCGATCCAGAAAAAATGGTTCGAAGCACAGATCGAGCTTGCCAGAGAAGTAAAACTTCCAATCATTATTCACAGCAGGGATGCAGCAAAGGATACATATGATATAATGAAAGCGTTACATGCAGAAGATATCGGAGGAGTGGTTCATTGTTTCTCATATTCCAAAGAAATGGCAAGACAGTTCCTTGATATGGGATTTTATATTGGAATTGGTGGAGTTGTAACATTTAAGAATGCAAAGACATTAAAAGAAGTTGCAGCGTATGCCCCATTAGACAGAATCGTATTAGAGACAGATTGTCCATATCTGTCTCCAGAACCAAACCGAGGTAAGAGAAATTCTTCCCTAAATTTAAATTATGTAGCAGAAGAGCTCAGTCAGATCCAAGGGATCGATAAAGAAGAATTGATCGCAGTCACAGAAGAAAATGCAAGAAAATTGTATCGTATGAAAGAGGTATAAGAGTGAAACTTGGGAATCCAAAAAATACAATAGAAGTTATCCAGAAATATGATTTTGACTTTCAGAAGAAATTCGGACAAAATTTTCTGATCGATGAACGTGTTCTTGAGAAGATCATTTCCGCAGCCGAAGTAAATAAAGATGATTTTGTGTTGGAGATCGGACCGGGAATCGGAACTATGACACAGTATCTAGCTGAAAATGCGAGAGAAGTCATGGCAGTTGAGATTGATAAGAATCTGATTCCAATTTTATCGGATACGTTAAGTGCATATGACAATGTATCAATCTTAAATGCAGATATTCTGAAAGTAGATATTGCGAAGATTGTGGAAGAAAAGAATGGTGGAAAACCTGTAAAAGTTGTTGCGAATCTTCCATATTACATCACAACACCGATCATTATGGGATTATTCGAAAGTCATGTGCCAATCGACAGCATTACAGTTATGGTACAGAAGGAAGTTGCAGACCGCATGCAGTCAGGCCCTGGAACAAAAGAATATGGAGCGTTATCACTTGCTGTTCAGTATTATGCAGAACCATATGTGGTAGCGAATGTACCACCAAACTGTTTTATGCCAAGACCTAAAGTAGGCTCAGCGGTTATCCGTTTAACCAAATATAAAGATACGCCGATCAAAGTTACAAATGAAAAGCTGTTATTCCAGTTGATCCGTGCATCCTTTAACCAGAGAAGAAAAACGCTTCAGAACGGAATTAAGAACTTTGGTGGCTTAAACTTCTCCAAAGAACAGGTAGCACAGGCATTAGAAGAGATGGGATTACCCGCATCTGTCCGTGGAGAAGCGTTAACCTTGGAACAGTTTGCAACACTTACAAACATATTAGACAGGTAAGATAAAATAACCAAAATTTCCGGTCTTGTGAGGTTTTAAGGGAACGGTAATAAATGTCTTAAAACCAAACAGACGGGAGATAAAAGCTTTTTCGTTATCAAAGACACCAGGAATTCCGAGATAACGCTGGCCGCTGTCTGCGTCTTTTGCAAGCATCAGGTGGCCGAAATTTCCATAATTTAAGAGGAGAAAACCATTTGCTTTGACATTATCATCAAGGCCAGGAATCTGATCGAGATCTTCTAGTGTGATCTTAATGCTAGGATCAAGGCCGTAAGAAGGAGGCATGGGCAAGGTGGGATACTCCTTCCAGTCAAAATCTTTTACAGGATCAGGATGCCGGATGTTTTTGGCATCCTTTTCTAATTGTAAGGCTTCAATATATTCGGAAAGTCCGGAAGTTTTCGGGCTTTCTGAAATTTTTAAACTTTCTTGAATATTTGCAGTGTCCTGAATACTTGTAGAAATTTCAGGAGTTTCAAGATTTTCAGTAGACTCTTTGTCTTCTGAATTTTCAGTAGAAGCTTCAGATAGATTTTCTGTTTCTGTCGTTTTTGTTTCTTCTGCCGTTTCTGTCGTTTCAGGTTCGGCGGCAGGCATTTCCAATGGCTTAAAACTTCGGATAATGATCGGCAGATCTTTCCACTGTGATCCAAAGAAATGTTCATTTGAGTGATAGATCAGAAAGCCATCCATTTCCTCAAAATTCTCAATTACAGGATAATTCTTTTTAAATTCGATAATGGTATCATTTCTTCTGATCGTATCAAGAAAAATTCCCTCCATCGTACCTTCATGAAAATGATAAAAATAAATTTTATATTCCAGTGCCTGATCATTTGTTTTTACATGGAAATATACCCGCAGCTGATTCTGGCGCTTTTCTATTTTTGCAAAACCAACATTGGAACCTTTGATTCCATGGTGATATTCATATAGATAGGATACAATACGTTGATAATCTGACAATCGTCTACTCTCTTTTTGATTCATTCTATGTTATAATAGAAAAAAATATGACATAGATATAAGGGGAATAGACGTGACACAAGAAGAGAAATACATGAAAGAGGCAATCCGGCAGGCAAAAAAAGCAGCCGCAGTCGGAGATGTGCCGATTGGCTGTGTGATCGTTCATGAAGATAAGATCATAGCCAGAGCTTACAATCAGAGAAATAAAAAGAAAACGACATTAGCACATGCGGAATTACTGGCAATTCAGAAAGCAAGCAAGAAGTTAGAAGACTGGAGACTTGAGGAATGTACTATGTATATAACACTTGAACCATGTCAGATGTGTGCAGGAGCGATTGTGCAGGCGAGAATTCCAAAAGTTGTGATTGGAGCAATGAATCCAAAGGCAGGCTGTGCAGGTTCTGTTTTGAATATTTTGCAGGTAGAACGGTTTAATCATCAGACAGAGATTGAACATGGAATTTTAGAAGAAGAATGCAGTCAGATGTTATCAGATTTTTTCAGAGAGTTGAGAAAGAAGAAAAAGGAGGAAAAAAATGCACAGAATTAAGAAATTAACAGCAGTACTGTTATGTGCAGGAATGATGTGTTTATCTTCAATTGAGGGAGTATCTGCAGCACAAAAACCAACAGGATATCATTCAATTGATTTAAATATAAAGTCACCAGATATAAAGCAGGAAAACAAAACTTATGCAAGATCATCCGCAGGATATTATAATTCCGTGGATCTTGGAATTGTTACCCCGGTAAAGAATCAGGGAAATACCGAACTTTGCTGGGCATTTGGTCTGGCATCACTAGGTGAAACTTCATTAATCAAACAAAACAAAGCAAAAAAGAATGTTGATTATTCAGAAAAGCATCTGGGGTATTTCATGTATAATCGAAAGAACGATGTGCTGAATAATACAAAAGGAGATGAAACCAAAGTATCCGGCAGCTGGAAATATTCCGGAGGTAATGCGCAGCTTGCAATGATCGCATTAACAGGATGGTATGGGCTTGCGAATGAGAGTATAGCACCATTTAATACAAACAAATGGACATTATCAAGTAAGCTAGGTCAAAAGGATGCGGCCATTTTAAAAAATGGATTTTTCCTTGGAAATAATCCATCAACCAGTGTAGTAAAATCCTATATAAAAAAATACGGATCAGTCGTTGTGGCGTATCATGCACCAGAGACAACGGAGGAAGATGAGGAATTTTACGATGTATCTCACAAATCCTATAATTGTACATTATCTGAGGATACGGCAAATCATATTGTGACAATTGTTGGATGGAATGATAATTACAGTAAAGATAAGTTTGGAGAGGCATCCAAACCAAAGAAAAATGGAGCATGGATCATAAAAAACAGCTGGGGAAGCAGCGAAGACGATAAAGGATATACCTATATATCTTATGAAGACAAATCAATGTGTGAATTCCTGTCAGGCCAGTTTGTAAAATCATCTACATATAAATACAATTATTTTTATGATGGATCAGCAAACCCATCAGCATACCGGTTGAAGAAAGGCCAGCAGATCGCTAACATATACACAGCGAAAAAAGGAACAAAGAAGAAAAAAGAGACATTAAAAGCAGTTAATGTAGTCACAATGAATCCGAATGTAAAATACAGCATTCAGATTTATAAAAATCCAAAGAAAGGGAAACCTGCATCAGGAAAGAAACTGTTAAAACGAGCCATGACAGGAACGATTAAAGAAGCAGGAACGCATACAATTGATCTGAAACAGAAAGTCAAACTGGTCAAAGGTGAGAAATTCTCTATCGTAATCAAGATGCGTTCAACAACATTGGTCGGATGCGATCACAGTGATAATTTCGGATGGATCAGATTTGTGAATAAGACAGCGAAAAGACAGAGTTATGTCTGCCTGAAGGGAAGTAAATGGCACGATCTGTATTCAGAAAGACTTACTATGAGGATTAAAGCATACACAACAAGATAATTGAATGATTAAAAAAGATAATAACTATTGACCTTAAGATAACTATTTAGTATAATCAAATATGCATCTTAAATCTAAGATGCCAAAGATAATCAAGTCATAAAGCTTCCGTGCTAGCCGGGGAGGTAGCGGCACCCTTTTTCTGCAATCCGCTATAGCAGAGGTGATGGTCTTGTTTCGGGTTGTCTTCTGTAGAGCTGCCCTCTACAAGTGGCGTTGATATCTGGGTCTCACGCAATAGGAATCCACGAACCGTGTCAGGTTGGGAACAAAGCAGCACTAAGTGGAACCTTCTATGTGCCGTGAGGGTGCCTGGGTTGAGTTAACTATAGAGGTAACGTCTGTGGAAGGTGACACAAGGCAGACCGCACGGATTTTTTTAATTTACATGAATTTTTATTAGATAGAAATCAACCCCATCATTTTTCATTTCGTTTAACTTCAATTTATATTTGAGAAGTCCAAGAATTTTCAGCAGATTGTACGCTATTGAATACAAAGACAAACAGTGTTAAAATAGAGACAGCAAACAAGGTAAGGAGTGAGTAGACATGAGAGAATTAGAATTACCTGATGTACAAGACGTAATGCTTGAATACCGAAAGATTAAATTATTATATCGTTCTGCACTGAAAGAGATTGGAACGAAATTAGAGATATTAAATGATGAGTTCCGGCTGGTACATCAGTACAATCCAATTGAACACATTGAATCAAGACTTAAGACAGATGAAAGTATCACTCGCAAACTGATGAGAAAAGGAAAAGAGATCACAGTAGAGAATATTCAGAAATATATCGATGATATTGCGGGAGTAAGGGTCATCTGTTCATTTACACCGGACATTTACAGAATTGTTGATATGATCGCATCACAGGATGATATTGAAGTATTAAAGACAAAGGATTATATGCTGAATCCAAAGATCAATGGATACAGAAGTTATCATCTGATCGTGAGAGTGCCGATCTTTTTATCAGATAAAGTTGTTCCAACCAAAGTTGAGATTCAGATCAGAACAGTAGCGATGGATTTCTGGGCATCTCTGGAACATAAGATTTATTATAAGTATGAAGGCAATACACCAGAGTATATTAAGCAGGAATTGAAGGAATGTGCAGATCTTGTAACATTCTTAGACAGTAAGATGTTAGCGATCAACGAAGAAGTGAGAAGTATCCGAAAAGAAAATGGCGAATAAGACATGCATTTTTTCTAAGAGATATCATAAGATATGATTGATAGAGAAAAAGGAGCATGAAGATGGCTGACAGAGAAGGATTAGGAAATCTTCCAATATTTGATACAGAGATAAGAACAAGCAGGGAGCTGGTAGCACAAGAGCAGAGGCAGGAGGATGATTACCAGTATATCATCCGGATGTATCCAGCATTGGCGAGAGAGATCCTTGACCAGATTGAAGATGCTTGTGATCAGATGGAATATGATGGAAGCAGAATGTTTGATGAATATATGGACCGGACAATGTTTCTTTCAATGGCAGATAAGATCTATGACAAGATGAATTATCAGGAGAAAGAAGAATGTCCAAAACAGGAACGTATGTTACATCAGATGATCGTAATTCTGATCGGAGGAGAGATTTATCACAGACGCTGTCGTTACCGCACAAAGAAGAATATGTTTCGATCATAGATAAGGCCGGGAGAAATCCCGGCACTTGTTTTTATTTACAGGAAAGTTTTATAAGATAAAAAGTCGTTTGCACATCTTAAACATTTCTTAAAATGGTTGTATAAATGTACAAAAAAAGATAAAATGAACAATAGAAAGCTTCACGGAATGAAAAAAAGGAGAATACAATGAAGCAAAATAAGGTGATACAGATTGCAATATTCGGGATCATTTTTCTGATCTCATTATTTATATGGAATTATACATTAGTAGGAAGAAATAATCAGGGAGTGACAGAGACACAACAGCCGACATTCCCTTTATTAAGCATATCCGCAGATGGAAAAGATATTAATGAATTACACGGATATCAGGGAAGCGTAGATGCATCACTGATCCGTGACAGTATCACACCAGTGTATGAAAATCAGGTAAAAGTAATTTTAAAGGATGCAGCAGAAGATATCAGTGTAGTATCCTATAAGATCTATGATACAGACAACAAGACAGTTTTAGGAAATGGAGATACAGCGTTCCATAAAGGAAAAGAAAGCAGCACTGCGAATATCCAGATCAAAGAACGTCTGGAGAATGGAAAAACATATCTGATGGAACTGTCTGTAAAGCAGGATAATAAAACAATCCGTTACTTTACAAGAATCATTTATGGAACAAGCTTTCATTTAAAGGAATGTCTGGATTTTGCAGAGAAATTCCACAATGCGGCATTAACAGAAGGCAATACAGAATTTATCAGCCAGTATATGGAAACGGCAGAAGGGACAACGTCCAATAACCTTTCCAATGTAACATTGAAATCAACACAGGAAGCAGTATCATATGCGACACTGAAACCACAGGTGGAAAGTGTTTATCCAGCAACAGTGAAAGAAATTTCTGAGAATGTTACATCAGTGGAACTAAGGTATATTCTTTCAGCGGAGAATAGTGACGGAACAAAACAGTATTATCAGGCAACTGAGTATTTCAGGGTGCGTTATGCAAAAGACAGAATGTATTTATTAAATTATGAGCGTAATATGGAAGCTTATATGAGATACGATACGATCGACAGAAGCAATAACAGAATTTTGATGGGAATCGGAAGCAACCAGAAACAGGTTGTCAGCAAAAAAGGCGGTAAGAAAGTTGCTTTTGTGGTACAGGATGAGCTTTGGTATTATGATTATCAGAAGTCCAATATGTACAAAGTCTTTTCTTTTGAAGGGGAAGATTACCGAGACAGCCGTAATAACTATCAGAAACATGATGTTCAGATTATGAAGATGAAATCGAACGGAGATATTTCATTTGTAGTATATGGATATATGAACCGCGGAAAACATGAAGGTAAAAATGGTATTGCAGTATATCAGTTTAGCGCTTCAGACCAGAAGATAGAAGAATTAGCATTTATTCCAACAAAGATACAGTATGAGATGATGAAGAATGATATCAAGAAAGGTGCATTCTTAAGTGACGATGGAGATTTCTATTTTTATCTGGATGGTGCGGTATACCAGGTTGCTGTAGGATCAGGAAAGAGTGAGGTTCTCGCGAAGAACATCACGGATGATATGACCGTTATTTCAGACAATGGAATGCTCGCATTAAACCAGTCCAAGAATAAAATAAAGATCATAGATCTTTCCACACAGAAAACAGATAACATTTCCTGTGGCAAGAATGAAGTTCTAAGACCAATAGGCTTTATTGGCAAAGATTTTATTTATGGAATAGGGGAAAAATCACAGATTGTAAGACAAAAAGACGGTTCTTATCTGTATCCGCTCACAAAAGTATTTATTAGAAGTGACAAGAAGAATGTAAAAGAATATGGAGAAGATGGAACTTATATTACAGATGCAAGCGTAGATGGAACAACGATTTCATTAACTCATTCACGAAAGAGTGGAAAAGGTTACAAGAAAGTCAATGAGAGTTATATCAGATACAAAGACAAAAAAGAAAATAAAGTTGTTTTAGAGTATGGATATACAGGAACAAGGTTAAATCAGTTGTATCTTGGATTCCCAGATGATGTATATATTCAGACAAGGCCAAATTATCTGTCCACCAATGTGGAAGAGACAGGCAGTGATACAGAGATTAAATTTGCCGAGAATGATAATAAGTACAATGATGCATATGTATATACAGGTGGAAAACTTGCAGGAATTTACAGCAATATGAAAGATGCCATCAAAGTTGCAGAACAAGGCGGCGGAGTTGTTGTGAATTATCATCAGATGTATTTATGGGAAAAAGGTATTGCACAAAGTTATGGAAAAGCTTCCAATATTCCGATGATCAAAGCAGAGAATAAAGATGAAACTGATATCGCTTGTATTTTGATGATGGCGAAGGCAGATGGAATTGATATCTCTTACAATAAGATCAAGAAGATGTCAGGAAGCACATATGATAAATTAAATAAAGTATTTAAGCATCGAGCAGTAAATTATTCTGACTGCAGTATGGATGATCTTGTTTATGTGATCAGTAAAGGACGTTCGTTTATGGCACAGAGAAAGAATGGAACATTTATTGTTGTTATGAGCTATAATCAGACGGATTTAAGATATTATGATCCATTGACAGGTAAATCTATAAAGACAAACCGTAAGAAACTTGAGAATGAATTTAAACAAGCAGGCAGTGTTTATTATGGATATGCAAACTAGCAGAATTTGTCTTTAATGTGCGAACTATGTCGACACAAAAATTTTAGTTACGATATATTTTATGTTAAAATTAAGATATATATCCAGAGTTGATCTGGAAAATGAGAGCAGTAAAAACAAACGAAAGGTGAAAGGAATATGGCTGAAGAAACAAAGGAAACAAAAAAGATTATTCCCGAAAGCAAGAAAAAGAAAAAAAAGAAACGTAAAAAGAGAAAGATTCTTTTAAAAGTTTCTATTGTCTTTTTGTTGTTGGTCGTAATCGGCTGGTTTACTTTTGGGGCAAAGGTTATGAAGCTTAGAAGTGAAGCCAAAGAACTCGTCGCACAGTCGACGGAAGATACATTTAAGGCATCACAGACAAGCATTGTATATGACACCAACGGAAAACAGTTACTGAAGTTTAAAGGTGAGAAAGATGTATATTATCTGAAGTATAAAGAACTTCCAGTATATGTTATAGCAGCAGTAATTTCTGTGGAAGACAGGAATTTCTACAAGCATAGTGGTGTAGATTACAAAGGAATCACACGAGCAGCAGTAAATTATGTCATACACAAAGGTGTGATCACACAGGGTGGAAGTACTCTTACACAGCAGCTCGCAAAGACTGTATTTTTGAATCGACAGAAGACATGGAAGAGAAAAGTGAAAGAAATCTTCATGGCAGTAGAAATGGAGAAGAAATATTCGAAAGAACAGATTCTGGAATTCTATTTGAACAATGTTTATTATGCAAATGGATATTATGGAATTCAGGCAGCGAGCCAGGGATACTTCAGAAAGGATGCGAAGAATCTGACAATGTCAGAAGCAGCATTTTTATCTGCGATTCCGAACAACCCAACGATCTATGATCCACGTACGAACAAAGAGAATACGATCAAACGTAGAAATAAGATTTTAAAAGATATGTACGAACAGGATCTGATCAAGAAAGACCAGTACGAAGAAGCAATAAATGAAGATATCAATGTGAAGAAAGCACAGAAGACTAAGACAGAGAAGAAGAACTATGTAGAAACATATGTCATTCACTGTGCAACAAAAGAGATCATGAAACAGAAGGGATTTGAATTCAAATATGATTTCAATTCTACTTCTGAGAAAGAAAAATATCAGGAAGAATATGATAAGATGTATGCAGAGTGTAAGAGAACTCTGTACAGTGCAGGATATCATATTTATACATCGATTGATCCAGATGTGCAGAGCCAGTTACAGAGCAGCGTAAATAACGCATTAACTGGATATACAGAGAAAGATAAGAATGGAATTTATAAGGCTCAGGCATCAGGTACATGTATTGACAATGACACTGGAAAAGTCGTAGCGATCGTTGGTGGACGTGAGCAGAAGAATATTGGTTATACATTAAACCGTGCATATCAGAGCCCTAGACAGCCTGGTAGTGCGATCAAACCACTTCTTGTATTTGCACCAGCATTGGAACATGGATGGTCAGCAGGATCAACGGTAAATGATTCTCCGATGTCAACAAAAGATAAGCACAGAGTAAGAAATGCGAATGGATCTTATGCTGGACAGATCACACTAAGAAGAGCTGTGGAGAAATCAAGTAACGTTGTTACGATGCGTTTATATGAACAGTTATCACCAAAAACATGTTTAAAATATCTGGAGCAGATGAACTTCAAATATCTGACGAACTCTGATTATAAGTACTATACAACATGTATCGGTGGATTCACAAAAGGAACAACGTCAGAAGAGATGGCTGCAGGATATGCTACATTGAAGAATGATGGTGTATACAGAGAGCCGACATGTATTACAAAGATCACAACTTCTGATGGAGATGAAGTAATGTCATCTTCTACAAAGAAGAGAAGAGTATACTCAACAAGTGCAGCAAAACAGATGACAGATGTATTAAAGAGTGTAGTAACAAGCGGAACTGGAGTTGGAGCGAAAGTACCGAACGTTGATACCGCAGGTAAGACAGGTACAACAAGCAGTAACCGTGATGGATGGTTCTGTGGATACACACCATATTATACAACAGCAATCTGGGTAGGAAGAGATGACAATAAGATTATGCCAGCGTTAAGTGGTGGATCTTATCCGAAGTCAATCTGGAGTAATTTCATGAATGCAATTCATTCAGAATATTCTTCATCAAGTACAATGGGAGAAGACTATTCAAGTTATAGTGAAGGAAATTCTCAGGGAACAACGCAGACTACGACATCAACGCAGGCTGCAAGTACTGGAAATACAGAGGCAACAACAGAAGCGCCTACAACGGCGGCACCAACGACGGAAGCTCCGGCTACATCAGCACCAACAACAGCTTCACAGCCTCAGGATAATAACCCTCAAAACGAATAATAGAATAAAAAAAGGCTCTGCTGTCTTGAACTGCTACCCGTCAAGTAGACAATAGAAAAAATAAAAAATATTTCTGCCATCAGTTTTGAATCTGGTGGCAGTTTTTATGCCGCCAACATATACTGTTCGTGTTTTTCAAACGGAGTTAATACTCCAAGATTTCTTTGTAATCGTTTCGTGTTGTAATACTCAATGTAATCTTCGATCATAGTAATAAGAGATTCTCGATCGGTAAATTTTTTGCCGTAATAGCGTTCTCTCTTTAGGATTCCCCAAAACCCTTCCATTGGACCATTGTCAATACATTTTGCAACTCTGGACATACTTTGAGTCATTCCTGCAGCTTCTAATTTTGCGTGAAAAGTACGACTTGTGTATTGGTAACCTCTATCAGAATGACACAATGGATGAGCATTCGGATTACTTTCAATAGCTTTGTCAAAAGTATCAAATACTAACGCATTATTATTGCTGTCTCTAATTACGTAGGATACAATCCGTCTATCATAAAGATCCAGAATGGCACTTAGATATATTTTGTGTTTTTCTTGTCCGGTATAATATTTAAACTCTGTAACATCAGTAAGCCATTTTTCGTTTGGAGCATCAGCATAAAATTCTCGATTCAATACATTTTCAGCTATAAATTGTGGATTTGCAGCCTGACGCGTGCATCCATTGTTTGAGTACTTAATTGTTGATTTGATATTCTTTTTTCTGCAAATGCGAAGTACTCGTTTATCATTCACTTTTATATCATGATAGCGTTCTAGGTCGTCTCGTATTCTTCGGTAACCTTTGTCTGGAGAGTCTGTATGTATTTGTTCAATCGTTTCTGCAATACGCTCATTTTCTAACTCATTAGTCGGAATTTCCCTATTTAACCACTTGTAATAGGCTGCTCTACTTACATTTCCCAATTTACAAAGAGCACTAATTGGATATCCATATGTTTCGTTTTCTTCTTTAATCGCCTGATAAATATGTTTGTGTCGTAGCAGGCTTAGCTCCACCTCCTCTCTATTTCGTTGAGTTTTTTTAGGAATGATGCCTCCATTTCAGCTTTTTGTCGCTTGGCTTTTTCCAACTTTAATTCAGCGCGAAGTCGTTCTATTTCAGTAAGCGTATCTTCCGGCTTGCGTTTGCCACGATTATCCTGCAACGCATCAATTCCGCCATTTTCATATTTTACGGTATAGTTTCGTGCTTGTTGATAGGAAACACAAAATTTTTCAGCAGTTTCAGCGTAATTATGATCATGCGAAATACAATATGAAGCGATTTCTATTCGTTCTTCAAAAGTGGTTTTTCTTCCTTTGGTCATGATGACAGTTCCTCCTGTTCTGGAAGCTTTCAGCTCCTCATGACCATTATACTTCTTTATCCAGTTCCTGAGTTGAGTAGTTGAATGAATTTTAAATTTTTTACAGATACTCATAAGAGAACCTTCTCCATGCAAATATGCTGCAACCGCTTGTTCTTTTTCTTCTTTAGTATAATGCTTATTTTGATTTGTAGAAAATGCATCCATACCCATCGCTCTGTATTTATTCACCCACAGTCTAACGGCAGATACATTAATTCCAAATCTATTCGCAATGGAATACATACTCTCTTTACCATCTATATATTTTTGTACAGCATTTAGTTTTTCTTCTATGCTGTACTTAACTTTTCTACTCAAAAAAATACCCCCTTTCAGGAAACAAGTTTTTATTATTTTACTTGTCTACCTAAAAGGGAGCATATCA
>CABIYF010000028.1 GCA_902362875.1 Eubacteriaceae bacterium
GATGTCTTCAGAAACAATAAAATAAAAATTTGTTGTGATTTCTGTTAATTTACTATTGACAAAGGTCATTACATATCAGTTTTCAAAGGAACAGGCGCGAATCAGCGATTTGTAAAAAAAGCTCTTAAAATCTGCGTGTTGCCACCGGCTTATTATAAATATTTCTTGTTATCTTATTTCTGTCACATATACGAAAGACTACCTTCGCAAATCAGAATTGTACAAAAAAAGAACCAACAATCATTATTGACACATCACCAAGGAAATGTTATCATACGAATAATTCCTATTGGAAAACTATGAAAAAGAAAAATTATGAGAGGATGTGTAACACAATGAGTATTAACACAGCAGATTTTGCCGCACTAGCAGTGACAGTTGTTTTGTTTGCGATTATCTACTATTTAGATTATAAGAAAGGTGTAGACTTCGGACTTTTAACATTACTAGGAACAGTTTTTGGAATCGCAGTTGGTCTGGGATTCGGAAATCATTTTACATATGTTGAAATTTTCGGACGTGTTTATACAAACGTATTAACAGCACTCGTTGTACCAATGCTGTTATTTAGTATCATCGCAAGTATCACAAACTTAAGTGAATCCATTCACTTAAAGAAGATCGGTGGAAAATCAATCTTCTTCTTGATCTTAAATACAGCAATCGCAAGTACGATCACAGTGATCGTAGCAGTCATCTTAAATGTTGGTGATGGATTTGCTTATAAAGTAGCAGATGGATATCAGAAAGTTGAAGTACCATCAGTAGTTGATACGATCGTAAACCTATTCCCAAGTAACTTTGCAACAAACTGGAGTGAAGGACAGATCATTCCAATCGTTGTATTTGCGATCATCATTGCATTATCTTACAATGCAATTTCAAAAGATAATGAATCAGTCAAACCATTTAAAGCATTTATTGATGCAGGAAATCAGGTCATTGGACAGGCGATTGACTGGATCATTGGATTTACACCATATGCCGTATTATCTTTCTTAGCAAGAGCCGTTGGAAGAAGCAGCGTGGCAGAATTACTTCCATTATTAAGTACATTAGTATTATCTTATATCTTATGTGCAGTTCAGTCATTTGGTGTAGAAGGGCTTTTAGTCAAATTTGTAGCAAAATTAAGCCCAATCAGGTTCTTCAAAGGAATCGCACCAGCTCAGTATGTAGCATTTACAACACAGAGCAGTGTTGGTACAATTCCAGTCACATTAAGACAGTTAAAAGAAGCACTTGGAGTTGATGCAGACGTTGCATCCTTTACAGCAGGTCTTGGAGCTAATGTTGGAATGCCAGCATGTGCAGGAATCTGGCCAGCATTAACAGCAGTATTCAGTGTTCATATGTTAGGATACCATTATGGAATTGCACAGTATGCATTCTTAATCCTGATCACATTAGTTGTATCCGTAGGAACAGTCGGAGTTCCAGGAACAGCAACAATTACATCAACAGCCGTATTTGCAGCACTTGGATTACCAATCGAATTAGTTGTTGTATTTGCTCCAATCTCAACGATCGTTGATATGGCAAGAACAATGACAAACGTAACAGGAGCAGCAACAGCAGCTGTTATCACAGCAGCAACAGAAGGTCTGGTTGACGAAGAAGTTTATAATTCAGATCAGTCTAAACATGTTGCAGTAAATAACTAGGATAGAAGAAATTTTATATATATACACTGCATGAAAAGACACTTGGTTATTTAAAAAATAAAAATTTGTCGCAAATATTGTAGATTACATGAACTGAGAATGTCAAAGGGACTGCCGCTTAATGCAACAGTCCCTTTTCATAATGAAATTTATTTTTCAATTTCTTCAAGATTTGGTTTTGTAAATGCCAGGATCAATACAATAATTCCAGCACCGATCAACATATCCACAATATACCACAGAGGACTTTTAAATACACCAGAGATAGCTACAATTCCACCAAAGGCTACGACAGATGATACATTGTGAAGCATTGCCAGAGCACCTGCGATTGATGTACCAATTGCACAAGCAATCCATGTGTGTTTGAAATCTTTTCCAGCAAATGGAATCGCACCTTCTGTAATACCAGCAGAAGAAAGGAATAGGGCGGAGATACCAAGCTGACGATCCGCTTTATCATATTTATTTTTTAGGATCAAGGATGCAAGAGCCATTCCAAGTGGAGGAATTGCACAGCACATTCTGAAAGCGCCATTAGGTCCATAAATTCCTTCTGCCATAAGTGCAAGTGTAAATGCAGTTGCAGCTTTACTACAAGGTCCGCCAAAGTCAGCAGCTGCAAGTAAACCAATTGCAAGACCAACGATTACAGTACTTGTACCATTTAATTGGTTCATCAAAGATACGATTGCTTGCACAAATGCATTTAATGGATATGTAAGTACATAAGTATATAAGATTCCAAGTAATAAGGTTGTGATCACTGGAATGAAAAATGTTGGCATCATAGGTTTTAAGGCATCAGGAACTTTCCAGCTTTTTGTCCATTTTACAAAATAACCAACGATAAAACCAAGAATCAAAGATCCAAGGAAACCAGTAGAAATCTTATCGGCACCAATTGGGTTATTTGCAACATAACCAAGAATAAATCCAGGTGCTAAGGCCGGTTTGCTTCCAATTGCATAAGCAATATAGGCACACATAACAGGAACCATCATAGCAAAACCAGCTTGCCCAATATCATAAATATTCTGGAAAAACTGATTACTTGGAACAATTGCTCCGTTATCAATTTTACCGGTGATCAGTGTGAAAGAAAATAACATACCACCAGCGATGATGACAGGAAGGAAATAAGAAATTCCTGTGTTAAAATGTTTGAACAGCTGAGATGGAAGACTTTGTTTTTTTCTATTTGACTTTGTTACCATATTACATAACCTCCTTTTCAATAAGTTTTAAGATTGCTAAAGCTTCATCGGCAGAAGCAGCATTCATAAAACTTTCTCTCCATGCATTTCTCATAATATTTTTGCTAAGTTCAGAGATAATACGCATATGAAGATTAGAACCAGATTCCTTTGGAACACCGATCATAAAAATATGTTTGACCATTTCGCCATTTCCATCCCAATCTATTGCATGAGATAATTTTGCATAAGCGACAAAAGGGTTTTTTACCGCATCTGTTTTTGCATGAGGGATTGCTGTTTCATATCCGATAAAAGTGCTGATCGTATTTTCTCTTTCTTTTACTGCCTTTTCATAATCTTCAGAGGAAGTAACTTTTGAATCAACAGCTTTTGATAAATCTGTAAGTAATTCTTTTTTATCTTTATATTCTTTATCAAGGAATAAAATAAGATTTTTTTCAAACATAATGTTTGGATCTCCTTTCTTTTCAGAAACATTTCAATAATGTATATGAATGATTAATTTTCCAAAATCGTCCCGGGATTTTTGATTTCGTTTTTCTTTGTGTCTTTATTAAACCATTTTGAGTAAAAAATGAAAAGTTGATCTCTTTCCAGAATTAATGTGGAAAGAGATCAACATAGAATTATAAAACCGTATGAAGGTCGCTGGAAGCAACTAGTTTTAAGATATTGATTACTTCATCATAATTTTTGGTTTTTGTAAGAAGTTCAATATAGTGCGTGTTGTTCACAAGTTTTGTCATAGCTTTATAGAAATCTTTCATTTTATTTTCGCCACTTTCCTTCATGGAAAGAAGAAAGATCAGTTGTGCTGGTTCACCATCCCAGTCAATCGGATGATCAAGGATTGTAAGTCCGACAAAAGATTCTTGCCCGATCGGATGAATAGGATGTGCGATCGTAATCAGGTTACCAAAAGATGTCCGGCCGATATCTTCACGTTTCATCACATAATGGAAAAAATCATCAGGAATATTATAATTTTGGACAGCATTTTCACACATATGTTTAAGGATTTCATTTTTATCATCTGAAGAAGACCAAAATACCATATTTTTATGAAAATATTCTATAAAACGGCTGCTTCTGGTATCGGTGATTGCCTGATTTACCTGATCAATAGAGTTTGTTTCAAAAAATGTTGATGTTCGAATGATCGGGATTGGAACAGGAATATCAATCGGAACGGTTGTAAGGATATAATCAACATTTGAAAAATCATATAATTCAAGGGAATGACGATTGGTTGCTCCAACGACATCAAGATAATTTCCAAAGTTTTCTTTTACCTGATATGCTAGTAATTCAGAGCTGGCTTTTCCGCTTCCACACACAATGAGGACTTTTTCTTTTTGGTTTTTCCATTTTCGTTTTAAAGCGAGTGAAAATGGAAGTGCGACAAAAGCAATTTCATCCATTGGAAGTTTTACTCCGATTTTCTGCTCTAATGTATCACAGGCTATGATCGCCATATTGTAGGAAAGGATGACGTTATGACGAATATCATCAGCCATGCTGTTATGAACAGCGATTCCGTGTTTTGCACGGATTTCTAATGGCATAAGATGTGTGGCCAACATTGTGATAAGTTCAAGATCATAACGAAAATCAATTTTGAATACAGCATTAACACGTTCTAACATTTGAGTTACAAGTTTATAGGTTTCTTCGCTGATCACAGTATTTCCAGATATATTTTTTGTAGTAATTGTTTTTTTCCCTGAAATCTGTAAAAGCAGATATCCAATTTCGCCTTTTGTAAAATGCACATGAAATGTTTTTTCAATTTCATTAACGATAGACAATAAAAGATCTATATCAGGGCTTGCTCCCAATGCTTGTTCCATATCAGCATCTAGTTGTAATTCTTTACCATCCTTGATCCTTGTGATCGCAACACTGATATGAAGGGCAAAATTTCGCATAGAGTAATCAGAAATCTCAAAGTGATGTTTATTTACTTGTGCAGAAATGATCGATATGATCTTTTCTAGATTTTCATCTTTTAGAGAGATTTCTTCTAGGCGGCTTTTTTGTAAATTAGTAAGACAATTACGAAGATCTTGTTCTTTGCCAATGATTTTTAATCCTTGATTTGCGCGATGATCGATCGTGATCTGATATTTTTCAAAAATTTCACGAATTTCTTTCATATCTTTTTTCAGGGTAGAACGACTAACATAAAAGATATCACACAGATCATCCATAGTGATAGAATCTTCCATAGTCAAAAGATATTCAATGATCTGTGTGATCCGGTTATCTTTATCGATAGGGGAAGAATTTATAAGGTTTTGATAGTAGATATGATATGTTTCTTCATCTGTAATATGAAGCAGCATACCATGACGCGCTTTTGATTCAATATATGCCCCATTTTTCTTTAATTCTTGATTCAGCAGACGAACATCATTTCGTATGGTTCTGCTGCTTACATTTAATTGTTCTGCCAGTGCTTTGGATGTTGTATAAGATTGTGTTGACAGACTTTTAATAATGTCTATTGCTCGATCCATATTGGATTACCTCAACTTCCTCAAAATAGTATTTTCAATGCCAAAAAACCCTGGTTTAACACAATTTGTGCTAAAATCAGAGCTCTTGGTATTATTTTATAAATGGATATTAATTCTGTGCAAGTTCAACAGCTTCATCAATTAAATCTTTAGTATTTTTAATTGCATAACTTGGGTCAACTTCGATGATTTTATCTTCGTCACGTTTTTCGTCAAAACGATCTTCCATTTCAATTCCAACAGCTACGGCGAAGATAACTACGTCAGCTTCATCAATCTCGTCTTGCTCTAATTCATTATCGATTCCCATTCCACCTTGAGTTTCTACTTTAATTTCAATTCCTCTTTTTTCACATTCCTGTTCTAAAGCTTCCTGAGCCATATAAGTATGTGCGATTCCTGCTGTACATGCGCTAACTGCTACGATTTTCATAATTTTAATTCCTTTCTCTGACAATGGTCAGTATGACAAGTTTAAGATATCAGACATTTCGCGAAATATTTTCTGTTGTTTTTGATAGTTTTATTATAACTGTAGGAAAATAGATTGAAAAGACTATTCGTTACCACAATGAATGTGGAAATAAAACCTTGTAGTAGAAATGGCATTATTTTATAATAAAAGAATAACTTGAAATGAGTCCAGTTAAGGAGGAGTTCGTAAGGGAAATTATCTAAATCCAGGAAATGAAAAGTTTATATAGATATGAACTTTGAACATTTAAAAGATGATGTGCTGACATTATTGATCCATCTTGGATATCTTGCATATGACGATAAGACAAAAACAGTCAAGATACCCAATAGTGAGATTCGGTCAGAGTATGTAAATACGGTTTCTGTTTCAGACTGGGGAACTGTTTCAAAAGCATTGAAAGACTCGGCAGATACATTAGATGCAATCTGGCAGGGCAGAGAAAAACAGGTAAAAGGAATCAGGGAGGTATAATAATATGGGCAGATTTGTTAATCCAGATAATAGTGCGTTTCAAGCAGCACTAAATTCCAGAATTTATGTAGATAAAACAGGATTGATCGCATGTATGAATGAAGTTCTGGATTCTACAGATGCGTATATTTGTAATAGCCGCCCAAGGCGTTTTGGAAAATCATATGCAGCGAATATGCTTGCGGCATATTACAGCAAAGGAGCCGAATCAGAAAAGATGTTTTCTGATCTTGAGATAGGACAATCAGAAGATTTTAAGAAACATTTGAATAAATATGATGTGATTCATATTGATGTACAATGGTTTTTGATAAACTGCGAAGATGCGGATAATGTTGTGCCATATATCACAAGAGTTGTGCTGGATGAATTGCGTGAAGTTTATCCAGAGATTTTACGTCAAGAAGTGGTATCTTTGCCAGATGCTCTTTCTCTGGTTAAGGATAAGACAGGACAGAAATTTATCATTATCATTGATGAATGGGATGTGCTGATCAGAGATGAATCAGCAAATAAAAAAGTGCAGGACGAATATATCCGATTCCTAAGAGGTATGTTTAAGGGAACAGAACCAACAAAATATATTCAACTTGCATATCTTACAGGCATCTTGCCGATCAAGAAAGAAAAAACACAATCAGCACTTAACAATTTCCGGGAATATTCAATGCTTAGTGCAGGATGCTTGGCTTCTTATATTGGTTTTACAGAAGATGAAGTAAAAGAACTTTGTAAAACATATAAAAAAGATTTTACAGAGGTAAAACGTTGGTATGATGGATATCAGTTAGGAAAATATCATGTCTATAATCCCAATGCAGTTGTAAGTCTGATGGCAGATGGAAATTTCCAGAGTTATTGGTCAGGAACCGCTTCCTATGATTCGATTGTTCCATTGATCAATATGGATTTTGATGGATTGAAGACTTCGATTATTGAAATGTTATCTGGGGCATCTGTTGAAGTGGATGTTGGTTCGTTTCAAAATGATATTGCGCATATCGTAAATAAGGATGATGTCTTTACTTATTTAATTCATATGGGATATCTGGCATATTTGAATGTTAATAGAAGGGCATTTGTACCGAATGAAGAGATAAGACAAGAACTGATTCGTGCAACAAAAAGAAAAGAATGGAATGAAATGCTGAAATTTCAGCAAGAATCAGAGGATCTTCTGGATGCAACTTTGGATATGGATGGAGAAACAGTTGCAGCTCAGATTGAGAAGATCCATGAGGAATATGTTTCAGCAATTCAATATAATAACGAAAATTCACTCAGTAGTGTATTGGCATTAGCTTATTTGAGTGCAATGCAGTATTATTTTAAACCGGTCAGGGAATTTCCTACAGGACGTGGTTTTGCAGATTTTGTGTTCATTCCAAAACCGGAATACAGGAATGATTATCCGGCACTTGTTGTGGAATTGAAGTGGAATAAAAGTGCTGTTAGTGCATTGCAACAGATTAAGGATAAAAAATATCCAGATTCTATTCAAAATTATGCAGGTAATGTTTTGCTTGTGGGAATTAATTATAGTAAAAAAGAAAAGAAGCATGAATGTGTGATAGAGGAATACTTGAAAAAATAAGAAACAATAAAATCCATGAGAACAACGAACCAAAAAAATCGTGTTCTCATGGATTTTATATTTTACAGCGTTGTTTCTACAAAAAGAGGGATGAAACTATTGATCACTGGGATCAGTCTTGGGACAACAAGGTTTTTGCTGCTCATAGCGATCGCTGTATGAAATTCAATATCTTTCATCGTATGATCTTCGCCATTATTTAATAAATTTTCAACATCATCGCATAAAGCGGTGATTTTTTTATATCATAGGAAATTCCGATATATCATGATCCTTTTTTCTTTATACAATCTTAATACAAGAGAACATATCCTTACACTATCTTTTGATCATAAAAGATATAATGATGATAAGATTAAAAGGTCATAAAATAATTTGAAAAAGAGGTAAGATCATATATGCCATGGAAGATTCATAAAAAAAGACGTTTAACATCATTTCAGGTAATCATATTAGGATTTGCAGGAGTGATCCTTTTTGGAGCATTGATCCTGATGCTACCAATTTCATCGGCTCAAGGAATCATAACACCATTTCATAAAGCATTATTTACGTCAACTTCTGCAGTATGTGTGACAGGGCTTGCAGTCGTGGATACTGGAAGTTACTGGTCTGCTTTTGGACAGACAGTGATCATGATCCTGATACAGATCGGAGGTCTGGGAGTTATAACAACAGCAACAGCCGTATTTATATTATCAGGAAGAAAAATATCGATCATGCAGCGAAGTACGATGCAAAATGCGATCTCTGCACCGAAAGTAGGGGGCATCGTTCGATTGATGAGTTTTATTTTAAAAGGAACTTTATTGATCGAATTGATCGGTGCGTTATTCATGATGCCTGTTTTCTGTCATGATTTTGGATTACGGGGAATCTGGATGGCGATCTTTCATTCTGTATCAGCCTTTTGTAATGCAGGATTTGATCTTTTTGGAACAAAAGGGCATCCATTTGTATCATTGACATCATATGCGATAAATCCAGTGATCAATATTGTGATCATGTTACTGATCATCATTGGTGGAATTGGATTTTTTACATGGGAAGACATTTATCTTCATAAATTTCGGTTCAAACATTACCATATGCAGAGCAAGATCATTCTAACCACAACATTATGTTTGATCTTGTTACCAGCTGTTTTCTTTTTCTTTCAAGATTATGGAAATCTATCAGGAACTCACCGGCTGCTTGCATCATTGTTTCAAGCTGTGACACCGAGAACCGCCGGATTTAATACGACAGATCTTTCGGTGATGACAGGAGCATCAAAGGCAATAATGATCTTATTGATGTTGATCGGAGGTTCACCAAGTTCTACAGCAGGAGGTATGAAAACAACAACATTTGTTCTTTTACTTTTAAATGTACTGGCTACCTTTCAAAGTCGTGATGATGTGACAGCATTTGGAAGAAGAATCGATGTTGGTGTGATAAAAAATGCAGCAACGATCGCAATGATGTATTTTATCTTATTTTTTGCAGGCGGAATGACGATCAGTGTGTATGAAGGAATGCCGCTTTCAAGCTGTCTGTTTGAAGCAGCATCTGCAGTTGGAACAGTAGGTTTGACATTAGGAATTACACCAAAACTTCATATTCTGTCACAGATCATTTTGATCATACTGATGTATTTGGGACGTGTTGGCGGTTTGACGCTGATCTATGCAGTATTTTCAGATAAAAATAAACGAAAAGCAAAACTACCACTGGATAAGATCATAGTGGGATAAAAGAAAGAGGGAATTGATGATGAAAAATATTTTATTGATCGGACTTGGACGTTTTGGAAAACATATAGCGATACAGTCAAGTCAGCTTGGACATGAGATCATGGCAGTTGATCTGGATGAGGAAAGAGTGAATGATGCACTTCCATATGTTACGAATGCACAGATCGGGGATAGTACGAATGAGGAATTCTTAAAATCCCTGGGGATTGAAAATTATGATATTTGTTTTGTTACGATCGGTGGAAATTTTCAAAATTCGTTGGAAACCACCTGTCTGTTAAAAGAACTTGGAGGCAAAATGGTTATTTCCAGAGCCGAACGAGATGTACAGGAAAAGTTTCTTTTACGAAATGGAGCCGACAAGGTAGTTTATCCAGAAAAAATGGTGGCAAAATGGGCAACGATCCGTTATACCGATGATCATATTCTTGATTATATGGAAGTCGATGCCTCACATGCGATTTTTGAGGTAGAAGTTCCAAAGGAATGGATTGGAAAGACAGTGGGAAAACTTGATATTAGAAGAAGATATGATATTAACATCATGGCAGTAAAAGATGATGGAAAAGTAAGTATGGCGATATCTGCGGATACTTGTTTTAAGGAAGATGTTACATTATTGGTATTAGGAGAATATAAAGCGATCAAAAAGTGTTTTTGTATCTGATGTCATGAAAAAGAGGTGAGAGTTTATGTCAGATTTCATTTTAGCATTGGCGGTAATACTGATGTTTGCATTTGTGTTATTCTTTTTGAAAAAAGTAAATTATTTTCTTGGAGAAAATCGGAAAGTAATTGACAGGGAGCAAGATGATGACGATGATTGATGTGTTTATGGATTATTATTGACGATCGTGATATAATGCATCCGATAAGGAAAGGGGGTCAAGATGAGCACAGGAGAATTTGTAGAGCTGAACAAAGAAAACGAACACATTCTTGTTTGTCTTTCTTCTTCACCATCGAATGAAAAGATCATACGTACAGCAGCAAAAATGGCAAGAGATATGCGGGCACGTTTTACGGCATTGTATGTACAGACAGGAAAAAGAGAAAGAGAATCGGACAAAAGAAGACTGGAAGCTCATGTACAATTTGCAAAAGAATCTGGTGCGGAAATCGTAATGACACATGGGGAAAATGTTCCGGTACAGATCGCGGAATATGCACATTTATCAAATGTCACAAAAATCGTGATCGGACAAAGCAGTGCAAAGAGAAATCACTTTTTCAGCAAACAGACATTAACAGAGAAGTTGATCGAGGCTGTTCCTGATATTGATATCCACATTATTCCAGATGCGACGAACTTAGATAATTATCGAAAACCGCATGGAGCGGTTTATGTAGGAAAGCCTACGATGAAAGACAGTTTATTGACATTATTTATATTTGCAGTTTGTACGTTGATCGGTCTATTCATCCAGAAACTTCAATTTACAGATACAAACATCGTTACAATTTATATTTTGGGAGTTTTATTAACGTCAATCCTTACAGATGGATATTTATACAGCATTGGAGGTTCTGTCTTAAGTGTATTTTTGTTCTGCTTTTTCCTTACGGAACCAAGAATGTCATTTCAGACGTATGCAGTCGGATATCCGGTAACTTTTGTGATCATGTTAATATCTTCTGTCATTACTGGAACACTTGCAGCAAAATTAAAAACACATGCAAGGCTTTCAGCACAATCTGCATTTCGTACACAGATTTTATTTGACACAAACCGGTTACTTCAAAAAGCAAAAAATGATACGGATATTTTAAGTATTACATGTACACAGCTTATCAAATTATTAGACCGCAGTATTGTAGCATATGTTGTGGAAAACGATGAATTGTCAGCACCACATATATTTTCGGATAAAAAGAAAGAACGGACAAAAGATTTATTGACAAGCAGAGAGCAGGAAATCGCAAAATGGGTGTATGAAAACAAGCAGCGTGCTGGAGCAACAACCGAAAGTTTTAAAGATGCACAGTGTCTATACATTGCCATTTGCATTGAGGATAATGTGTATGGTGTGATTGCAATACCAATTGACGAATATACATTAGATTCTTTTGAATATAGTATCCTTCTTTCTGTGATCAATGAATGTGCACTTGCCATGGAAAATAAAAAGAATATCATGGAGAAAGAAAGAATCGCTGTTCTTGCCAAAAATGAACAGTTAAGAGCAGATCTGCTTCGTGCGATCTCACATGATCTAAGGACACCACTTTGTTCCATTTCTGGGAATGCAGACATGCTGTTAAATAGTGGAGAACGTCTTGATGATATAACAAAACATCAGATTTATACAGATATTTATGATGATTCAGAATGGCTGATCAATATTGTTGAAAATTTGTTATCGATCACAAGATTAAATGATGGAAGATTAAAACTGAAATTTACAGATCAATTATTAGATGAGGTGATCGCAGAATCATTACGACATATCAGTAGGAAACATGAAGAGTATCAGATCATTACAGAATGCGATGAATTGATACTTGCACATATGGATGTGCGGCTGATCTTGCAAGTGTTGATCAATCTAGTCGATAATGCAATTAAATATACACCGAAAGGATCTACTATCCGCATTTGTGCCATGAAAGAAAATGGAAAAGCAAAGATTCAAGTAGAAGATAACGGCCCTGGAATCTGTGATGAAATGAAGCCACATATATTCGAAATGTTTTATACAGGGAAAAATACGATCGCAGACAGTCATCGAAGTCTTGGTTTAGGCTTGGCACTTTGTCGTTCGATCATAGAGGTACATAACGGAAAACTGGTATTGGAAGATAATACACCACATGGCTGTATTTTTTCTTTTACATTGTCATTAAGTGAGGTAACATTAAATGAATAAAACATTAATTTTAGTCGTGGAGGATGACCGGCCGATCCGGAATCTGATCGTGACAACATTAAAAACACATGATTATAAATATATTACAGCAGAAAATGGAAGTTCAGCTATTTTAGAGGCATCTTCTCATAAACCAGAGATCATTTTACTGGATCTTGGATTGCCTGATATGGAAGGTGTGGATGTGATCAAAAAAGTAAGGACATGGTCTAATGTACCAATTATTGTTATCAGTGCAAGAAATGAAGATGTAGATAAAATAGAAGCACTGGATGCAGGAGCAGATGATTATATCACAAAACCATTTTCAGTTGATGAACTGCTTGCAAGGATCAGAGTTACACAGCGTCGATTAGCACTGATCCAGTCAGGCGAGGAACAAGAACAATCAGTCTTTGTAAATGGGGAGTTAAAGATCGACTATACAGCAGGATCTACATATTTAAAAGATAAAGAATTGCATTTAACACCAATCGAGTATAAATTATTATGTTTGCTGTCTCATAATGTTGGAAAAGTATTGACTCACACTTATATCACGCAACAGATCTGGGGCAGTTCACTGGAAAATGATGTTGCATCACTTAGAGTGTTTATGGCAACATTACGGAAGAAATTACAGCCAGATAAAGATGGCATGCAGTATATACAGACACATATAGGTATTGGATATCGGATGCTTAGGATATAGTAAATAAAGAGTATCTGCATCATTAAGTGATGCAGACACTCTTTTAGATTCAAATATATGGAAACACCCAAAAGAGGCAAAAAAGAGATTGATTGATTTATTACCTACTATTTAAAAATGTGTTCTGAAGGAATTTTTACGCACAACCTCCGCATGCAGCACATGCAGAAGGAGTTGCAGCGCAGCCTCCCTGGGCGGTTTCTCTTAGTTCAGCCGGCAGTCGTTTGCCGACGATATACATCGCGTTTAACATTTCATCAAACGGGATCAGCTGATGAATTCCAGATAAAGAAATCTCAGCTGCAATGATCGCATTTGCAACTCCAGCAGCGTTACGGTTCTGACATGGATATTCCACAAGACCGCCGACAGGGTCACAAACAAGACCTAACATATTCATTAAAACGGTAGAGGCAGCTCCAAGACATTGCTCTGGATCACCGCCAAGCAGTTCAACTGTAGCAGAAGCAGCCATCGCAGAAGCAACACCGACTTCCGCCTGACAACCGCCCACAGCACCTGCGACCGTTGCATTTCTCATTGCAAGATATCCAATGGCACTCGCATTAAATAGTGCCTGAATGATCTGTTCATCATCAAATTTATGAACTTCCTGAAGACCAAGTAAAAGTCCAGGAACGATTCCGGCAGAACCAGCCGTTGGTGATGCTACGATCAGTCCCATGGATGCGTTGGTCTCAAGAGTTGCCATGGCATAGATCATACTTTTCTCTAAAAGATCACCGCAGATTCCATTTCCAGAGTGATAACGGGAAGCAATTTTTTTGGCTTCGCCACCGATCAATCCGCCCATGGAACGAACAGGTTCTTTGATTGGAGTAAAAGCAGCATTTTTCATGATTTCTAACACTCTTGCCATTGCATCATGAACTGTATCAGCTTCTTTTTCTCCTTCTATGATTTCGCGCTGTCTCATAACTTCGGAGATTGGAAGATCATGTTTTTTACATAATTCAAGTAATTCAATTGCGTTTTTAAAATCCATAACGTTTCAATTCTCCTTTCTATAGTTGAATGATCATAACATCTGAGACATTTGGACTTTTCTTGATTTCATCTGCAATATTTTCAGGAAGGCAGCCATCGGATTCAACGATCGTATAAGCTGTATTTCTTTTGGACTCCCTGAAGAGACGCATAAATACGATATTTACATTCTGATCGCTCAGACATTTTGTGATATAAGTGACAACTCCCGGTTTATCTTTCTGAATCACGATCACAGTACTATATTCCCCGGTAAAATCAACTTCCACATCATTGATACGACAGATTCTGGCTTTTCCGCCGCCTAGGGACTCACCACGGATCGTGATCTGATCGCCATGTTCATTTGTCATGAAGATATCCACTGTGTTTGGATGGACATCGGTTTCTGTTTCGTTCGGTACAAAAGTAAAGTCAAGCCCAAGGCCTTTTGCAATCTCAAAGGAATCACGGATCCTCATATCATCCGTACCAAATCCCATGATTCCACCGAGTAAAGCACGATCTGTTCCATGCCCATGATAGGTTTTTGCAAATGATCCATATAAGGTAAAGCGGACTTCTTTTAGAGTACCATTTAACATTTTTCTCGCAAGAAATGCGATTCTTGCAGCTCCGGCAGTTGTACCAAATACCATGTAAAGGAATGGTAGTGCAGTCATGATGGATCCACCTGGAGCACCAGGAGAAGCAACCATTGCAACACCAAGTGTCATAATAAATGGAACGACAGTTGCAAGACTGATAGGTAACTGGTTCATCAGACAGACAGCAGTTGCACATGCTGTGATCGTGATCATAGAACCTGCCATGTGGATATTGGCACAAAGAGGTACGACAAAGTTACGGATCTGAGAACTGACTCCGTCATTCTTTGCACATTCCAGATTAACAGGAATTGTGGCAGCAGAAGACTGAGTTCCTAAAGCTGTAGTATAACCAGGAATCTGATTTTTAATAAGAGTCAGAGGTTTTTTTTTGCTGATAGAACCAGCAACTGTAAACTGGATCGCGATACATACAAAGTGCATTAAGATGACAACTAAGAATACTTTCCATAAGATTCCAAGGATCGCAAATGTTTTTCCTGACTTTGTCATATCTGTAAATGTACCGCAGATATACAGTGGTAATAAAGGAATGATCGTTTTGTGAAGTACTTTATCAATGATTGTTGAAAAGTCGCTCATTCCGTTATAAAGGCTGTTTCCAATCTCTTTGCCTTTCATTGTGGATAGACATAATCCTAAGATAAATGCAAGAACAACCGCAGATAATGTATCAAACAGCGGTGTGATCGTCAGTGAAAAATAAGGTTTCAGTGATGCATCAGCAGTTGCTGAAATCTGGTCTAACGCCCCAGAAGTCATAAAATGTGGGAACAGGTTTGATGATACAAGGTAAGAAGCTGTACCAGCAAGTAAAGTAGACCCATAAGCAAGCGCAACTGTGATCAAAAGCAGCTGTCCGGCACCTTGTGACAGATCAGCGATTCCCATGGTTACATAAGCAAGGATCATCAGCGGAATGATGAACTTTAAGTAAGTGCTGAAGAATCCAGACAGTGTAACAACAAAGCGGCAGAATCCAGTTGGAAGGAACTGTCCAAACAGGATACCGATAATGATGGCAATAATAAGTTTTGGCACCAGACCAAGTTTAAATTTTTTCTTTTCCATTTTTATTTAACATGTCGCACGATATCCGAACGCCGATGAATGCAATCATTGGATATTCAGATGCCGGTTATGAATGGATATGAGGCAACACAGAAGATACGAAAATTGGAAGGTTCAAAGAAAGCGAAGATACCGATCATTGCAATGACAGCGAATGCATTTGCGGAAGATCGGCAGAAGGCGCTGGAAGTTGGGATGAATGAGCATGTGGCGAAACCGATTGATATGAATAAGTTGTTGCCGGTTCTTAGCTTCTTTCTATCTCATACAACGGAAGACTATTCAAACCACTATGGGGTGTGTATGTTAAACGGTATTGGCTGATAATTTTTGTATTCGCTGACGCAAGTTTAAAGAGATCCCTAAGCACCGATTTGTAGAGATGTTTGAAAAAAATTTTATCTTAATTTCTACGAGATTTAAGAAAAATATATAGGAAATGTATGAATGAAATGCTGGTGTAATGTGATAAGAGAGTGATATAAAAATAAAATTAGATTCAAATGAACGCCAGCATTTACTTTTGACTGGGAAGAATGGTTCGGGAAAAACTTCGTTGTTGCTGGAGATAGAGAAATTTTTGAAAGCGATTAATGATAAGGAATTGAGCGCAGTTCTTAAGCTATATCCTCAGTTCATAAAAAAGCTGAAGAAAAAGCTTTATCTGCATCAAGTGCCGAAGAAAAATATGAGGCAGATCAAAACGTTAAACAATGGACAGGATATTTACAGAGATATAGTGATGGAGTTCAGGTAGACTTAAATCAGTATGATGATCTGGCAGAGGGATATTTTGAGGCTGATGCTTATTCGGATGAATTAAAAAACAGCTTGAACCGTTATGAAGAACTATGTTTTAGAAATGATTTGACAGAAGATGAACGTGCCGAACGAGCGGAGATAAGAATAAAGTTTAAGAATATATCCACAGAACTTTCAGGAGTTGCCAAGGAAAGATTTGAGGATATTGAACGGAGAAGAAAAGCCAATGATTAAAATTGAAAGAAAGGAAACAGAGAAAACAAAACAGGCAATTGCAGATTTGCAAAAAGCCAGTGAGACTGAAGGAGATTATAATACAGAAAGTGTAAATCAGGCATTAAAAGAAATATTTCATGGGAAATGTTATATTTGTGAAAATAAAGCAGCAACTTCTTATCAGATTGAACATCTGGTTCCACATCGTGGGGATAAAACTTTAAAATATGATTGCTTTTTTAGAAGAGGTATACTATGGAACAACATCTCAAAAGAAGATAGAAGCACAGATCATAAGAAAAACATTACGACAAAATCTTTCAAATTTTAAAGAGTATGTCAGGGAATATCAAGAAACAGAAGACAAGGAAGAGAAAGAAGATATAGGATATCTTCTGAAAAAAGAGCTTAGAGATAGTGCGGCGTTTGCTGCATTTAAAAGATGGCTGATATGGGATAATGAAAGGTTTTCTGAGGTGAATTACCCCTCCCATGCGGTACAGTAGTTCCTATGGAAGTGGCTTCTAACAGTCGTAACAGTTACCCATTTCTGACCAAAAGATTGGCTGTCCGTACCAATCAAGGCATATTCACTTATGCCGCTATCCCTTTGACGGGAATACCTTTCGGATTCAGTTTGTGGAATCCATACACATCAGGAACAGAAAGAAACGTATAATCTCTGGTATCTTTCCAGATATCAGGGATCGCTTTCCGCATGATATTTGCTGCTGCGTGACAATCCGCATTTAAGATCATTCCGTTAGAGCAACGGTATAAACCACGTTTGATCCTCTTTCCAGAAAACGAAGCATCCTTATCATCGACACCATAGGTTGGGATCCTGTCATTTGCGATCAGATCCGCTTTGGAAGTATAACTTTCTTCCTGCTCTATGATTCTGATGCCGGCATTCAGAGCTTTATATGTGATCATTGTCCGCAGGAGAGTGATCGGCATGGAGACAAAATTCTGGTTGTTGATCTTATTCATATTGGATTTCTGCTTCCAGAGCAGATTCACACCAAGGATCAGTGTTCCACACTGGTGTTCCATACAGAAGTCAATGATACTACGACTAATCTTGTGGCACTGGTCTTTCACAAAATTGGCATAATGGAAAGAAAGGTCTCTTAACCGCTTGGAAACAGCGTGTTTCTTTTCATGACCTTTTGTGATGATGGAGACATACTTTGCTCTCTGTTTATGAAACCATTGGATCTTGGATAAGACAGCTCCGCCTTTGTATATTGCGGATGAGTAATCATTACATACGATCGCTGCGAAGTTATCTGTTCCAAGATCAATAGCACATACATGAGATCCGGAAGGATCAAATGCAACATCTGGTTCTTCCAGTGTCAGACAGAGTAAAAAACGACCATAATACGGTTTGATCTTGACTTCTTTTAATACAGGATCCGAAGAAAGATTTGAAAAGTACAAGCGTTGCTTTTGCAAAGGCAGTTTTAAGGACATCCCGATATCGTCCCGATACAAGACAGCATCCTGGTTTGTGATGATCACAGTCGTCAGGTCACTTTTCTTATAGCGAGGCATCTTAGGCTTACCCAGATACTTTTCTGGATGCTTTTTATATTCTCTTAAAGAAGCAAGCCAGTTTTTGAAATCTGTGACTGACTGTTTGACCATCTGCTGTGCTGTCTGTCTTGGAAGTCCGGAAAAGAAATCTGCATTCTCTGTGACACGCATCATCTTTTCAAGGTGTGTATAAGAGATCACTCTGCGGACGTGCATGTTTGGATAAGATCGTTGTAATAACGCAACTTCTTGAAAGACTTCGACTTCGTTCTCTGTCCGATGTTCTTTGTCATAACCGGTAAAGATATTCCGCACACGAAAAAGAGCTGCATTGTACAACAGCTTGGACTTTCTGCACAGATCGTCAAAATACAGACATCCAGTCTTAACAGGCAAAGTAAAAGATGTTGTTTATGAACGTATCCACTATGTAGCAGATCAAAGAGGGTTTCACATCCTAGAGATCAATGGCGAATCGGATCATGTCCATATCCTGATGGAAGCTGATACAACAACTTCACCGGCGGAACTTGCAAATGTTTTAAAAACACAAACAGCACGAAAAGCACGAAAGTTGTATGGCGAAACCATTTTAAAAAAATATTACTGGAAACCTTATTTTTGGTCGGATAGTTATTTTATTTCATCTGTTAGTGAAAACAGTCTGCACACAATAAAACAGTATATTCGGAATCAGGGGAAACGATAATGTGTCCGTCAGGACGCATTCACCCACGCCCATATTAAAATATGGACGTGGTACTCTGCTTAGATTTTATAGAACAATTTATTCCAGAAAATTGAGAGTAATTTGATTTTTGGTATATAGGTATATATAAAAAAGGCATTCAAATATAAAATTCAATATTTGAATGTCTTTCTTTATGTCTTAAATTTTCATTAATAACAGTAACTAAGAGGGATTAAAGTTATTTTGTAGAAGCATAGCATCGGTACAAGTACAATATGGAAAATAATCATAAAATTTTATTGACGAAAACAGTAAAGAACAGTAAAGAACAGTAAAATAATATAGAAACAGTAAAGGACAGTAAAAATAGATAAAAGTTGATGTGTAATTAAAAAATTTAAAAAAATTAGCACTCAACTGTTGACAGTGCTAATAATAGGTGTTATAGTACAACTAGAGCAAGAGGGAAGGGCTTAAGAGAGAAGCCAAAGAACCAAAGGCCCTGTAAGATACAACAAGTCATATTCAGAACCAATCTGAATGTGCTTCATATAAAAGGCAAGTGTCAGGAATCACCCTGACACGCCCAAACATTATTATAAAGAAAAAGGAGAGATGACTTATGATGATGATGCCTAGTATTTTTGGAGGAAACTTATTTAACGATGACTGGATGGATTTTTCTTTCCCAGATATTGATAAAGAGCTGTATGGTAAACACGCAAAGAACCTGATGAAGACTGATGTGAAGGAAAAAGACGGTAACTACGAAGTAGCGATCGACCTTCCGGGATTTAAGAAAGATGAGATCACAGCTGAACTGAAAGATGGTTACTTAACGATCAGCGCAGCAAAAGGACTTGATAAAGACGAGAAAGACAAAGAAGGTAAATACATCCGCCGTGAACGTTACGCAGGTAACATGAGCAGAAGTTTCTATGTTGGCAAAGATATCACAGAGAAAGATATCCACGGTAAGTATGAGAATGGTATTCTGATGCTGGATATTCCGAAGAAAGCTCCGGAGAAGAAAGTAGAAGAAAAGAAATTCGTAACGATTGAAGGATAAAGAATTTTCCCCGGAACGATTTAAGTTTCGGGGAATCTTTCTATCTAATTGCAAATGAAATCATATTAGCAAAGAAAATTAAAAGGAAAAGAAGGTGAAACAAAATGGCAGCAAAACGAGATTTATACGAAGTTCTTGGAATCAGCAAAACAGCAGATGAGAAAGCGATTAAGAAAGCATATCGGAAACTTGCAAAGAAATACCATCCAGACATGAATCCCGGAGATAAAACTGCAGAACAGAAATTCAAAGAAGCGACCGATGCTTACAATATTTTGAGTGATCCAGAGAAACGAAAATTATACGATCAATATGGTCATGCTGCCTTTGACGGAACTGGAGCAGAGTCTGAGTTCTATAAGAATTACCAAAACTATGGTGGTGCTCATGGAGGATATCAGGAATTCCACTTTGAAGGTGGAGATGGTGATGATATCTTTGGTGACATTTTTGGAAGTATGTTTGGTGGTGGAGGAAGCAGCAAGGGATTTCATCGAAGCAGCTTTCATCAGGGAGGTTTCGGATCTTCGGGAGGATTTGGTGGCAGCGGGTTTGGAAATAGTGGATCATTTAAACAGAAAGGCTCCGATGCACATGCGGATATTTCTATCAGTTTTGATGAAGCGGTTACAGGCTGCGATAAAGTTATTCATCTACAGGATGAAAATGGAAGGACACAGTCGCTGCAGGTTCATATTCCAGCCGGAATTGATACAGGAAAAAGTGTCCGTTTAAGAGGAAAAGGTAATCCAGGAATCGGAGGCGGAGAAGCAGGAGATTTATTCCTAAACGTAACGGTTGGTGAAAAACAGGGATTTAAACGAAAAGGAAATGATGTGTATACAACGATCAACATTCCATTTAGCATGGCTGTCTGCGGCGGTGAAGCCGTGATCAAGACGTTGTATGGCAATGTCATTTGCAAGATCAAAGAAGGAACCCAGTCAGGATCTAAGATCAGACTGCGTGGAAAAGGAATGCCTCTGATGAAAAATCCATCTCAGAAAGGGGATCAGTATGCGGTTGTTCAGATTCAGGTTCCAAGAAATGTCTCCCAGCAGGCAAAAAATAAATTAAAGGAATTCGAAGCACTTTGTGGTCAAAGAGGAAATGTCTCTTACTAAACACGAAACTTCTTGATAATAAATATAAATAAAGAAGACGATCATCTGTGATAAAATGCATTTTAAAAATGAAAGAAAAGCAGATAATCGTCTTTTTGACTTTCGAAAATATGTCAAATAAGGTAAAATAGAATCATATATGAAAGAAGGTGAGGGAAAAGATGGACGTATCCGAGAAGATGAAATATAAATTAGCAAATGCAATGAAAGAGTTGTTGGTGCATACACCAGTAGATAAGATCACGGTCAAACAGATCGTAGATCAGTGTGATGTAACTCGTCCCACCTTTTACCGACATTTTAAGGATAAATATGACTTGATCAATTGGTATTTTGATGTATTGGCGCAGATGTCATTTAAACAGATGGGGATCAGTCTGACGTTAAGAGAGGGTCTTATTAAGAAATTCGAATTCATCAAAGGTGAAGGACAATTTTTCGCCGCAGCATTTTCAAGTGAGAGTCAGAATTGCCTGATGGAGTATGATTATCAGTGCATTTACCAGTTTTATTGTGATATCATTTACAAACAGGGTGTCGAGAAAATTCCAGAAGAATTAGAATTCTTATTGAGAATGTATTGCCGAGGTTCGATCGCTATGACGGTAGAATGGGCGACAACAGGAATGAAGATGTCGCCAGAACAGCTTGCAGAACAGCTGATTGATGCGATGCCTCCAAAACTTTACGATTTATTTAAGGATATATAAAGATGAGAAAATGTTACACTTTTCATGAAGTGTAACATTTTTTACATATTGCTAAATGTGTAACTTGTTTTCCTGAAAAAACAATTTTATAATAAAGATAGTTAAAAAATTGTCAAGGAAAAAAGGAGTGTACAAAATGGTAAATCGTATCGTATTAAATGAAACATCATATCACGGAGCAGGAGCAATTCAGGAGATCGCAACAGAAGCAACAAAACGTGGATTCAAAAAAGCGTTTGTCTGTTCTGATCCAGATCTTGTAAAATTCGGAGTTACAAAGAAAGTAACAGATGTCTTAGATAACGCAGGACTTGCTTATGAAGTATATTCACAGATCAAACCAAACCCAACGATCGAAAATGTACAGACAGGAGTTGCAGCATTTAAGGCAGCAGAAGCTGACTATCTGATCGCAATCGGTGGTGGATCTTCCATGGATACAGCAAAAGCTATCGGAATCATCATCAACAATCCAGAATTTGAAGATGTAAGAAGCTTGGAGGGAGTTGCAGATACTAAGAAGCCTTGTGTACCAATCATCGCAGTACCAACAACAGCCGGAACAGCAGCTGAAGTAACGATCAACTACGTAATCACAGATGTAGAAAAGAAACGTAAATTCGTATGCGTAGATCCACATGACATTCCAGTTATCGCAGTGATCGACCCAGAAATGATGTCTTCTATGCCAAAAGGATTAACAGCAGCAACAGGTATGGATGCATTAACACATGCGATCGAAGGATACACAACAAAAGCAGCATGGGAAATGACAGATATGTTCCATATCAAAGCGATCGAACTGATCTCTGAGAACTTAAGAGGAGCAGTTGAAAATACACCAGAAGGAAGAGAAGGAATGGCAATGGGACAGTACATTGCAGGAATGGGATTCTCAAACGTAGGACTTGGAATCGTACATTCTATGGCTCACGCATTAGGTGCAGTTTATGACACACCTCATGGAGTAGCTAATGCAATCTTACTTCCAACAGTTATGGAATACAATGCAGATGCAACAGGAGACAAATACAAATATATCGCAAAAGCAATGGGTGTTGAAGGTGTCGAAGATATGACACAGGAAGAATACAGAAAAGTAGCCGTTGATGCGGTTAAGAAATTATCAGCAGATGTCGGAATACCAGCAGACTTAAAAGAAATTGTAAAAGAAGAAGATTTACAGTTCTTAGCAGAATCAGCTTATGCAGATGCATGCGCACCAGGAAATCCTAAAGATGCAAGTGTAGAAGATATTATTGGATTATATAAATCTTTATTATAATTTATAGAGAGAAAATAAATAAAAAGGTATTGAATTCCAATTTAGACAGAAAAGGAATTCAGTACCTTTTTGTTAGTTTATAAGAATTTTACAGCTGTTCCATAAACAATGATCTCAGCTGCACCCTGCATAACTGCGGAAGAAGAATACCTGACATTAATAACAGCATCAGCTCCCATATTTTGAGCATCTTCGATCATTCGATCAGTTGCAAGATCTCTGGCTTCATTCATCATTTTCGTATAGGATTTTAATTCTCCACCAACGATGGATATATGTTAGTTTTATTTTACTATAGTGGATGAATTATGACAATAAAATAAAAATAGATGTTGACAAGAAAGGATAAATACGATAATATATTATCTGTTCCGAAAAAATAAATATGCGATAGTGGCGTAGTTGGTAACGCGCGACCTTGCCAAGGTCGAGACCGCGGGTTCGAGCCCCGTCTATCGCTCTTCTACAAAGGTCTTAGAACTTAGGAGTTACCTAGGTTTTAGGGCCTTTTTTTAGTTTCCGGCATAGCTTTGTATATATTTTTTGTGAAAGTTTCTTGTCAAAGTTTCTGAAATATTTTTTCTTCATAGGCTGTCACTGCCTGGTCTGATTGTCTACGCCTTATGTGGGCATAGGTCTGTAAAAATGTCTTAGGACTATTCCCCATGATATCAGATAACACCTTATCAGATTCCCCACGTTCATAGTTATTTGTTGCGAAAGAGTGTCGGCAGTTATAAAGGGGGATCACTGGCAGCGGTTCTGTTTCCTGGTTATTATACTCTTTCAATGCTTCTCTGAATTTAGCGGAGTAGCGGTTGGGATTCACAGGACGCCCTTTTACGGTTGTAAATAAAAAGTCGTGTTGATAATCGGGGTGATAGCTTTTAAGCTGTAATTTGACCGCCTGCTTTTGTCTCACGATATCATACAGCACACCAGGAAGATACAACGCACGGATAGAGTTTGTGTTCTTTGTATCGTCAACGTTTCCCTCTTTGTCAATCGTTCGATGGACCATGATTACATGGTTTTGTTCAATCAGATCATCGTCACAGAATCCGCAGACCTCGCCCGGTCTCATTCCCAGGATCAGCGACACACAGAACATAGAGTAATAGTGGTTAGCCTTGATCACTGGACTATTTAAGAACGCTGCGACTTGTTCATCAGTCCACGTTACTTTCTTCTTGTATGGAACTTTTAGGCGTTTGATCCCGATCATGGGGTTATCTGGTGGGGCTAGTGCTTTCAGTGGTTGTATGGCGAACTGGAAGATATCAGAGAGTATGTTAATACACTTGTTCACTGTTTCCGGAGAATATTTCTTACTGAGACTATTAACAAACTCTTGAATCTTCATCGGCTCGATATGGTCGATCTGTGAAGCCTGGAACACGTTCTCTATATGCCGATGGTAGAAATCTGTATAAGTCTTACAGGTGCTACGGCGGTACATATTCGGGGCAGATGCAAGCCACAGATCAGCACATTTCCCAAAGGTTTTATGATCTGTAATACTATGGCTGCCAGAAGCAAGCTCTTTTAGTATCTGTGATTCATCCAGGACCGCTTCTTTTCGCTTTTTACGTTGTTTGCCATATATAGGTTTATTTGTTCCAGGATTCCAAACACAAGCGTAATATCTATACTGTACGCCTTTTTTGGTAGTCCATGATCTTTTTTGTATACTCATAGTATCATTCCTTTCTTTCTAAGTCGGGGCGATGGCTTTAGAATGAATAAATGATACATATTCCTTGATTTTTGTTGCAGAAATGCGGATAAATGCGTATTTATCCAAGAAAAATGTGTTTTATTCTTGATCCTGGTTATCGTTTCCAGGGTCTTTTTTATATTCTGGTATCTTAGTAAGCAATTCCACTTGTTCAATAGCTTTTTCTTTGCCGGTGTCATTTAAATTATCAAAATGAGATAAAAGTTCAATATGTTTATTATTATCTGTAATATCTTCAACCATTCCAGTAAACGCTTGAATAAGTTCTTTTTGAGTGGGCGGTATGTTGCTAATATAACCATTTCTTAAATCAGAATTGCGATGCACTTCATAAACTCTTAAATTACGACGTGAATTTTGTTCTTCATAATCTTCTGGTTGTACATCAAAGCCCAATAGCTCGCTTTCTTTGATTTCTAATGTTTCACATATTTTTTTTATAATATCAAAACGTGCCATTTTTCCATCACGCTTAGTTATAGAGTATAAGGTATTGACAGAAATTCCCGCCTTTTTAGATAAATCTTTTATAGTCATATTTTTTTGCTTAAGAATTTCTTTTAAATTAGTTCCAAGTGCCATGATAAAAAACCTCCTACTATAATAATATCATTTCAATTCATTAAAGTAAACCTTTAAAATCGCAAAATGCACTAATATAATTCTTGACAAAACTAAAATGCACTAATATAATAAAACTAAATTAGTTAGATGCACTAATTAGAAAGGAGATAAGAAAAATGAAAATTAACCGAAAAAAACTAGATTTAGCCAAAGCAAGAGCTTGCATGGGATCTAAAGAAATTGAAGCCAGTGGATTTCCTAAAGGTACATACTGCGGAATCTTACAAGGGCGAGATGTTAAACCAGAGACAGCCGGAAGACTTGCCAGAGTTTTAGGTGTTGATGTAACAGAAATTATTGAAACAGAAGAGTAGTAAAGTCGGGGCGATGGCTTTGGAATGAAAGGAGTTAAGGCATGAGATACAGTGAAAAGATGAAATTCTGGTTGTTTGATCTGGCACATGGGAACCTAAGTGAATTAGAGATCATTAAGGGATTCATTAAGTATTATGTGCTGTATAACCAGACGATCCAGAACGTGCAAGATGATATCCATTTTCACACAAATTATGGAGTGTTAGGAGAACAAACAGCATTAGAAAGCCTTAATAAAGCATTGTGCAGCTATGTAGATTATGAAAAGGAGTGATACAATGACAGGATTTATCAGAGCAAAGGAAGTTTGTGAATTGCTGCAGTGTTCTTCTGCGATGGCTTACCGGATCATAGCCAGATTAAACAAGGAGCTAGAATCTAAGGGATACATAACCATTAGCGGAAGAATCAGCAAAGACTATCTTTGTGAGAGGATGGGAATTAAGAATGAACAGCAAAGAGGAACTGATAGCGATGATCAAACCAGACATGAAGCTGACTGAAAGCTTTTTCAAGGCAATCTATGGATATGAATTAACTTATCCAGGTTTTGCAGAAATGGCAATGATCAAATTTATGGCAATGGGCAGTAAGAACGCCAGGGCATACTATAAGCAGTTTTCAGAGAAATATGAGAATGAAGCAAAACAGACATTTAAAAATGTTGGTGTATGGTATGTTGAGCAGTTAGAGAAAGAAAGACAGGAGAAGAAGAGAAAAGAGGTGATAACGTGGAAGAAAGACCCGAAAAAGATGAGCAACAAAGAGCTGCTGAACTCATTAGAGAAGCTAGTAAAAGGGGACTTGTAACGACTAAAGGCGGTGTTATAATTCCAGGAAAGAAGCATAAGGCAAAGCTCGTATCGATGCAACAGGTGGAAGAAAAGCCGATTCAATGGTTGTTTCATCCGTATATCCCAAAGGGAAAGATAACCTTGTGTGCAGCTTATCCAGGAGTAGGAAAAACATATTTGTTATGTTATATAGCGGCGTGTGTTTCAACAGGAAAGCCATTCTTTAATTCAACGCCATTTCATAATGATCCTGGAAGAGTGATCTATCTAACTACAGAGGATGGAGCCGGGGATACCTTAAAGCCAAGAATGAGGGCTTGCGGTGCAAACATGGAGAATATAGCCACTGTCATAGACGATGAAGCAAGTTTAACGTTTGATAGTCCAGAGATAGAGGGTTTTGTAAAAGAGTTTAGTCCCGATCTTATCATCTTTGACCCTTTTCAGTCCTATATTGGTGAGAATGTAGAAATGAATGCAGCCAATAAAACAAGATCAGTATTAAACCATATTGTAGCACTAGCGGAAAAATACAATATAGCAATTGTCTTGATCTGTCATTTTAACAAGAATCAGAAAGGTGACGCAATTACAAGGATTATAGGATCAACAGATATCGTTGGTGTGTGCCGTAGTTATTTAGCACTGGGTACAGTACCAGGAAACAAAGAGCTACGATATATGTCACATGAAAAGTCAAGTTTAGCACACAAAGGATTGACAGTATTATTTGAGATCAACCCGGAAGAGGGTGGCATAAAATACGTTGATACGACACAGTACACAATGGATGATTATGCATCAATGGCATCACAAACAAAAAGACAAGCTCCGGCATTGGAAGAATGCAAAGATTTTATCATGCGGAATATGCCAGAGGGTAAAAGATTGGCTAAGGAAATGGAAGAATTGTTAAAAGCGAATAGCTTTTCTAAAGGTACATATATAAATGCAAAGAAAGCGTTGAATATCATAAGCAAAAAAGAGGGGTATTTAGATAATACAAAATGGTATTGGGTATTACCTAAGCGACAGTCAGAAAATTGACTCTTCATATAAAAATATAGTATTTATAAGGGTTTATACGAAGAGTCAGAACTTGACTCTAGTAAATATAGGGTTTACGAAGAGTCAAACATAGAATATACGTAAAAATGGCTTAAATACGTGAGTTGTTACGAAGAGTTAATTTTCTTGTGGGTCCCTAGAAGAAAGGAGATATAGAAAATGAATGAAGAAAGAAAAGGAATGGTAAACCAGATCATGGCTGATTCAGCGGAATTGATACAGGCAGAGAGAAGAAAAGGGGGTATACTTTCAGAACAATCAGCCCTAGAGATTCTTAAGATCGAAGCGATCAGAGAGTTAATAAATGCAGTAGAGGGGGGATATTAGCACATGAAAGATAGACATTTAGGACAGGCAATCATAGTTATTGGTTGCTTGCTCCTGGTAACACAGTTAATCAGTCCAGTAATGGCAGCAGTCTTTGTATTATCTGGACTTACGCAACTATAAGAAAAAACCCCTTGATACAGTTGATGACCATATCAAGGGGGATAAACCAAAGGGTTGTGTTTATATTATGAAAATTCGACAAATTTAATATAACACAACCCTAACACAGAAAGGAAGTGTTTTTTATGAAAATTATTGAAAGTTTTATATTAAGAGAAAGGGAATCAATAGAAACAAGTATGTTAAACATCATGGAGTGCCTGGTATATCTGCCAGAGCAAGACGCAGATCAGATCATTGACAGAATGAAGCAGACAGTAAAGCAGATCAGAGAGGAAAGAGAGGTGAAGCATGATGAAGTATAACGATATACCAGTAAGCAGATCACAACCAAAAACTTATCAATTGACAGAGCATGACAAAGAATACTTAAAAAGTTTTGCTGTGGATGGGGTAATACCGATCAAGAGTTATATTATGGCTATGAATCAGATCGTAAATCATACAGTACCAGGAGTAGGAACATGGTAAAAATTAAAGTATCTTACCAGAACGCACAGGAACTTGATAGATTGATTCAAATATTAGAGCCTTATATTTTATCGCTTAAGATGGTAAAACAGAAAGACGAACGATATTTGAAAGCATACATAAAGTTAAAATTGAAAGGAGAAAGCAACAATGAAATTTAAGGAATTACTCAAGAGAACGGGAAATGATGTACAGATCGAGGTATATAATCTACCGAAGAAAGCTTATATCTGTACTGTATGCAATCACAGCGCAATACCAGAGGAAATCTGGAAGTCGAACATTGCGTCAGTATTTCCGATCGACAGTAAGACTTTGGGTGTATTAGTGATCGAGAATGTTAAGAAAAGTTAAGATAAAGACGGAATAAAGAAACCAGATCAACCAAGATCGAAATGATATATCTGCCTAAACTCAATTTAAGGGTGCTGCATTATGTGGCATCCTTTTATTGATTCCTGGAACTTGCTCAATTTTGAGCGGGTTCAAAACTGGACACGGTTAAACTACTTCATAAAACATCAGATTCAGAATGTTAATACTCGGAAATACTCGGATTTACTACATTTGTGGACAGGGAAAAATAGCACAGTCCAAGATTGGACGCAGCGAACCGTATACAGGATTATAAGAAACCGTAATAAGTTACGTTTTGCTCAAAAATGAGCAAAAGAACATGACAAAACTTGACATTGAAAATATTAACGTAGAATGCAATTATCAATTCAGAACCGTAAACGTTTGAAAAAAGTGTTAACAAGGTAAACATACAATATCTGGAAATGTTAACAAGGTAAACATACCGTAAACAATCAAATGTTAACACGAAAAACCGCATAAATACAGGGAATAATGCTATGTTAACATTGTAAACATTAAATTCTTTAAAAATAAAATATAAAGGGAATAGGGAGAACGTAATACCCCATGTACCCCATATACCCCTATATACACGTATATATAGAGTTAAACGTTCACAATGTTAACAAAAATAAGTCAAAAAAAATACCAAAATAAGGCTTGCAATACTGGTCAATATGCGGTATGGTAGCAATATAACAAATAAAAGACATGAGTACGGCAACAGGTTCTCTTCGCCTGGTGTAAGCCAAGCATTAAAAGTACAAATGCGGGCGTCAGAAAGGTTATTTTTTATGATAGCTTTTTTTGACGTCCTTTTTTATTGTTATGATATCCCGATTGTCTCTGATCGGGGAGTTATCTTCTTTTGTGAGAGTAACTTATCATTTTTTCATAGCCGCCCTGTTGTATGGTCGGGGCGGCAATGTTCCAAAAAAAAACAACAGTCGGCGGACTTTAAACGTTTGAGGTGCTTACATGAGCGATATTGAAGAAAACAGCGTTGAAGAAACGGAAGAGGTAGGAGCGTCCACTACAGAAGAACAGGACGGTAAAGAACAGGGATCAGCAACAGAGCAGAAACCCGAAAAGAAGTACACAGATGCAGACGTTGATCGCATTGTGTCAAAGAGATTGAACAGAGAAAGAGAAAAACTCTCTAAAGCCCTGGGTGAGGGACAGAAAGAGAGTGAATTAGAGATAAGAGAAAGAAAAGTATTAGAACGTGAATTGAGTATAGAGGTTAGGGAAAAGTTAGAAAAGGACGGACTACCGCAGAGCCTTTCAAAGCTTATGAATTATTCCAGTGTAGAGGGATTTACAAAGAGCTATGACGAGATTACAGGAACTTTCAAAGAAGCCTTGCAGATAGCAATAAAACCATATATTGCAGGAAGAGCTCCAAGGGTTGGTACTGGAAGTCCTAACATTGCAGATCAACAGATTGCTGATATATTTAAGTCACGTTAGTAATGAGGTGAATATAAATGGCGATTGATTTAGTAACAAAATTTCAGCCCTATGTGGATGAAAAATTTACAACAGAGAGCAAAAAAACACTCCTGACTAACACAGATTTTGAATGGACAGGAGCCCACACAATTAAAGTATATAAGGTCAGCACAGGACAGATGAATGACTACGATCGTGAGGGAACAGGTACAGATGTAACTGGTTCAAGATATGGTAAAGTTGAGTCCTTAAATGCTACAACAGAAGAGTTTACACTATCAAAGGATAGATCCTTTACATTTGCGATTGATAAGTTAGACAGTGACGAAACAGCGCAACAGCTTGCGGGAGCTTCTGCCTTATCTAGACAGCAGAGAGAGGTGATCATTCCAGAGGTAGATTCTTATGTATATGGTGTTATGGCAACAGGAGCGGGAACAAAACCCGCAGCAATCACACTGACAGAGGCTAATATCTATGACGAGATCACAAAGGCTACAAATACACTTGATAATGCAGAGGTGTCAGAAACTAGCAGATGCTTAGTAGTAACCCCAGATATTTACCGCCTTATGAAGAAATGCCCCGATATTATCCTAAATACAGATGTAAGTGCAGAAATGCGACTACAGGGTGTTATTGGTAACTTAGACGGCTTAACAGTGATCAAGGTACCCGATATCAGACTTCCGAAGAATTTCGGTTTTATGGTTGCTCATCCATGTGCTACAGTAGCACCAACCAAATTAGAAGACTACAAAGTGCACCAGGACCCGCCAGGGATCAGTGGCGATCTGGTAGAGGGTAGAATTGTATATGATGCTTTTATCCTGGAGAATAAAAAGAAAGCGATCTATTACCAGGAAAACAAAGCAGCAGTATAAAAAAGCTCTTCATGGATAATTTCTCCTTTTTATAAAATGATATGTTGCGATATAGCCTATTGTATTTGATGCAGTAGGCTATATCTGTATTAAGAGGTGTGATCATGAACAACGAAGAATTAGTCTTAAGGATACAACAGGGCGAGGATATAAAAAAGAATATGCAGCAGCTATATGATCAGAATTACTACTTGCTACGCAAGACAGCGAAGAAGTACAGTAATATTGATTCAATGACTGATATAGATGATCTGATGCAAGAGTTATATATACCTCTGCATGAAGCCACGATCAGCTATAAGGCAGATAATGGAGCAACCTTTATTACTTATGCCCTAACTTGTATTAGCCGTCATTTGAAGAGGTATTTAGATGATGTGGGGCGAGCGATCAGAGTTCCAGTCCATACCCAAGAGAAGATATACAAGTATAACCAGGTATCAAGTTATTTCATGAGAACACATAACAGAAAGCCAACAGATCGGGAGTTCAGAGCATACCTGGAGCTAACACAGAAGCAGTTAGACAGTTTAAAGAAATCAATGGGGATCATGTCAGTTAGTTCTACAGAGGATATTATACAAGAAGATTTAAAGATAGGGGATACGATCGCAGACCATACCGCAGATATGGCACAGGTAGAAGATAAGATTGACAAGGAACGCTTGACCGTGACACTATGGGAAGCAGTAAGTGAGGCGGTAAAGGATCCGAAAGACTGCCAGGTAATAGAAGACCGATATAAACACGGCTGCACATTAAAGGAATGTGGTAAGCATTTAGGAGTGAATGGAGAACGTGCCAGAGTAAGAGAGTCTAAAGCCTTGCGACAAATGAGAAATAATAAGAGAATTAAAGAGATCGGAGAAGCAGAGGGAATCATAAGACCATACAAGAGAAATAACCGGGTATCTATTGATTATGGATCACTGACAGATGATGAAATATTTTCAATGTATGAAGCACTGTGAAATTGTCAAAGTTTTGTGAAAGTAAGTGTGTAGAATATAGATATTTTATAAAGAAATGGGATAGAAATATACATAAAATCAAGGAATATGTACCGATTTATTCAACAAAACTCCTTGCCAAGGTCGAGACCGCGGGTTCGAGCCCCGTCTATCGCTCTTCTATAAAGGTCTTAGAACTTAGGAGTTACCTAGGTTTTAGGGCTTTTTTGTTTCCATGAAATTATAAAAAAGTGGTTGCCTTGGGGTTAACATAGACAACCACTTATATATTTTCGACGAAACTTAAAGAATTTTCGATATCAGCATCTACACGAATATAATATTTTTGAGTTGTTTGAATATCAGCATGTCCCATTAATTTTTGAAGAATGTAGATACTAATTCCTTGTAATGCTAATTTGGTGGCGAATGTTCTTCGTAATTCATGGATTCCACCAGTTCCAGAAGATAGTTTTAACTTTTTCCATAATCTTCGGTAGCGTTGTTCAATTATCGGGGCATTTAGACGTTCGCCAGACTCATTGATAAATAAATATTCAGAATCTTCAAATCCTAAATTTAATTGCCATTGGTGTAATAATTTTAAGATTTTTTTTGCTCGTTCGTTTAATGGAATATCTCGGACAGAGTTTTTTGTCTTGGTATTTGCTATGATAAAATTACTACCTTTTAGTAATTTACCGTTTTCATCTCGTTTTCGAGTTTTTTGTTCAGCACGTGCAATATGTAAGTAGTTATCTTCAATGTCAGTCCATTTTAAGGCAACTAATTCTCCTGCACGAAGACCTGTCAACATATCAAGATAAATAGCAAATAATGTCGAATATTTTTGATTCTCTGTTTCAAGGCTGTCCAATAAATAGGATTCAAGAATATTGAAATCTTTGTCGGATAAAACTGCATCTTTAACTCGTTTTTCGGTAGATGGTGTAAAAAAATATCTTGGAATTTGAAAAGATAACATAGGATTATCTTTTCGATATTCTTTGGCATAAGCACGATGAAAAACTGGATACAGTATAGACGTGATTTTCTGAACTTTTTTTGAATCCAATTTATAGACAGACATTTGTTCAAAGACAAAATCTTCAATATCTCCAAGTGTATAGGAACTAATAGGATGCTGAATAAAATCAGATTCAGCAAAATATTTTTCCCATGCACATTCTTCTCTGTCTCTTGTACCTGTTGAGCGATTTGAATATTTTATCTGTAGATGTTCATAATAAACATATTCAAAAGTGATTTCTGTTGCATGATAATAATTTAATACTGCTTGGTCTAAATTGTGTTTAGATATAGCGGAGATAAGCTTTCTTTTTTTCGGTCTATCTTCGGCATATACATAAACATGGTATTTCCCAGAAGTTTTATTTTTCCAGAAATGATGACCAGTAGAGTTATAAAACTCTATTAAAAATTCACGTTCTTTTAAAGTCATAATCTTATAGTCGAGTGAACTTTTGCCAGTCTTAAGTATATCATGATTAAACAACTTTTGATATAGTAGAATTAATTCGCTATTGGTCATGAGAATTTTTAATATCTATATTTTCATCAAATATAAAGGATTTAAATAAAAGACCATCTTGGTTGATAAATAATCCTTGAGAATCTGATGGAATGTTAATATAAGCATTTGTTGAATCTAAGATGATTTGACTTAATATTTGGTCTGCACGACCACATATTTTATAGCTTATATTGTTTTTTATTTGTCCGTTCAAAATATTTGCATCTGGACGTTGGGTAGCGAGAATTAAGTGTATTCCAAAGGCACGACCAAGACGGGCAATTGTGCTGATATATTTTTCTATTTCCTTAATAGGAGCTTTTTCTTTTGTGGATAATCCAGTAGTATCCAGTAATTCAGCAAGTTCATCACAAGCAAAAATAATGCGTGCTAGTGGATTACGTTCAGATTGATTGTAAATGTCGATATTGCCATAACCAAACTGAGAAAAAAGTTTTTTTCTTGATTCCAAACGAGTACATATATTTTTTAATTGTGAGCTTACATCAGATAGAGTAGTGGCAAAGGAACAATTCCTTTGCCATATTGAGGGATAATCAACACCGCCCTTAAAGTCAGATATAATTATTTCATAATCTTTATTTATGCACTGCATTAATATTAATTTTAGAAGCAATGTTTTACCTGAACCAGTAGAACCACCAATAAGAATATGTGGATAATAATTTAAGTCTACTTTTACTTTAGAAAATATGGATTTTCCGATGGTTATATTGGAATCATCGGTTGAATCTTCTTCGGACGACCAATAAATTTTTGATTTAAAATCAAAAGAACCTTTACATCCTTTCATTATAATTTCATTATTTTGTCTTCCGATATCAAAAGATTGAATTGTAATGTTAAGGATATTTTGGATACTCTCTTTGTGATTTATCCAAGTTTCAAGAGGAATTCCAACTGAATCAAATGTAATAACAAAAATATTATCTTTTACTTCTTGATAAATTAAAATGGGTGGAATTCCGACAGAATTTTTAAATCCGATTGATAAAAAAGCATCATAATATTTTCTATCTGCTAATGAATCACTCCATAATATATAGATTACACAGAATTCGATAATGGTAAAGGCATACCAATATAATCTTAGCGATAACAGGGAATATGGAGTTACCCCCATATTGCCTGTTGATAAGATAGCATTAGTTATTAATAATACAAGAAGCATTGCAATCAAAAATAGCTGTTTTTTCTTGTCGTTAAAAACAACTTTTATAAAGTTTTTCACACGATATCTAAGACGTTTTTTCAAAAAGTCAGTAGATACATAATCTGTGTTTTTGCTTATCATAATACATAATCCTCCTTATTTTTTTCTACGATGAAATCATCTTTTTTTAATTCTTTAATAGATGAGATTCTCCTAATAAAGGCATTCCATGTTTTTTTATCGTGAATCTGATAATCGGTATATTGTGCTTCCAAAGGTATGTTGGAGATTAAATATACGTCACGATAGCATGCTACTCTATCGTTATATCGTGCAGGTAAATATAAAGGATAAATATCTAATAGATTCAACAATTCTGGCAGAGGAATCTGGGAGTGATATTCATCCAATACAAGTACACGTTGACCATGGTAGGCATCGAATTTTACAGAATTCAATTTATTCCCATAATTTGTGATTCTGCATATATCTAAAGGAGAATGCTTGTCATATACGAACCTTGTTTTACCAACACCAGAATCGCCATAGATATAGGTCACGTTTACATCACGATTTTCCATCATATACTTGTCAGCAAGCAATGTCTCACGTAAGACATTTATATCATTAGATTTAAATGCAAAATTATTATTTTCTTTAATAATTTGGACTGTACTTAATCCAGCTTCTAATTGTTCGATTAATTTAGCTTTAGCTGGATTCTTTTCTTTACCTTCGGAGGGCATTTCTCCCCATTCATGAAAAGAACCAGGTACGGATGTTTCAGCCTTGCAAGTATCAGCCCATTTACCTTGCTTTAAAAGATATGTTCGATTTTCTAAGCAAGACCCATTTGCTTTATCGATGTGGGCTGTTGGGAATCTACGTTTCGCTGTCGAAAAACGTATAGGTGATGTACTAAAGATGAAGATGTGCATGTGTTCTTGTCCTGTGCTTGCGATTTCTGTGCAGAAGCAATAATATGCAAGAGTCAGTAATCCTTGTAGGATTGCATGAACATAATCAGCTGTTAATCCAATTTTTGTTGGATTCTGGATTGTAAAGAGCCATTTTCTGGATTGTGTGTTGTTACTATACATATTGATGTCCTCCATTTTTTATTGTTTGTATTTATTGCTACATGATACATGTGAGAGTAGGTAATACTACCTACTCTCACGTTCAAAAGGAATTCTTATCGAATCCTTTTGAACAGGTTATTCTCGTTTCACAACTTTCGTAATGTTCGAAGCAGTTGCTGACACGTCATAACGGCCAGAATACCAATAAGGTTTCAACTTGAGACCTTCAAATTCTACGTTTATGGGATTTTCCACAGGATATGGAAATCTTGCTTCACCAGAAATTTTTACAGACATCTTTTCGTATTTTCGTTCAGGGAGAACGATATCATACTTATATCCTTCAATTTCATCAAGCCGTTTTCCATTTTCATACTTGTAGGATGGTCGAATATCCGTTAATAAAAATTTATTACCTAAAGATGCTTTCACGTCGATCACTAAATTTAAAATCTCCATATGTACGCTGACTCCTTTCTTAATTAAATGACAGGTTATTTGTGACTCAACATCGATGTTTGATTGTATTTTAGTATTTAATGGTGGATAAAACTTCGTTTTAAAAACGAAAAATAAGTTATTTCATATGAATAAATAAAAGAGGATATGATAATAGCATTTAGAATTGAGATATTAAAGATTCCTGTGTTATTATGAAAAAGTAATCATTAGGTTTTGATAAATTGCATAATATGGGGGATAATATATGAATCGAACAATTAAAAAGGTAATTATAGGTAGTAGTGGTTTGATTATTGGGGTATATAGTGGATATAGGAGAATTAAAAAGAAAAAGCCTTGTAAATATAGTATGAAATGGATTCAAAATCTTACAGATAATGAATGGACAATAGAGAGAAGAAAAGTCCAACAAAGATTTAATTCGCCTAAATATAGCGAATTAGAAAGAAATAGATTTCAAAATTTGTTAAGATGTTTTGATAAAGTTAAAAGTGAAAGGGATTGGGGTGGGAAAAAGCCAGTACCGCCATCATTTCATCGAGAACATGGGTGGTATTTATAAAAATATGTGAAGAGAGTATGTAAATGAAAAAAATACATACTCTCTTCTTACATTTAATTAAGTTTTTTTGAGCGAATAATCTCAAAATGATTTTTGTCACACCAATCTTGGGCAATGTCAATTTGTCTTAGAGATTCTTCACTAGAATAAATTTTTTCTGAAGATGTTGGAAGTGTTAGATACAATAAATGTAGATAACCACGCATTTTTCTTGTTGAGGAACCTAAATTAAAACCACAAACTAAAAACCAATCAAAAGCATCTTCAACACATAGTGATAAAGCGATATTAAGTTGTAACATTGAAGAAGGTGATATAGAATCATCGTATCCACAAAATAATGTGAATATAGCATTTGTTGTGGGGTTTAGATAGGTGGATTCCAATAATTTCTTTTTTGGATAAATCTTATAATATCCACTATTCTGGATGCTAACACGATAACCAGAGCGGATTAACAAGAAGAGACCTAACTGTAGGTGTTCACAAGCTTCATTTCTGATGATTGCAAATTCTGGATTAGAATTAATGCATTTCATTCTTAATTTCTGTTTTTCAAAAAAATTAGATAATAATAATATTGATTCTTTGTGGTAAGGAATCAATATTGTTTATAAGAGGCCATGTACTAGTGATAATACTATATGTGACAATGTGCAAAATAATAGTATTTAATATATTTAAGATATTAAAAATATTCATCATAAGCATCCGCCTCCTTCCGTATGGCCTTATATTTTTAAACTAAAACGTTTCTAAAATAAAAAAAGCAATTATTTAAATAATTGCAATAAAATTTCTATATTTATAAATTGAATCTAAAAAAAGAAAACCTTTCAAGAGGTCCTGTCTAATAAACAAAAGATGATAACATCATCTATGTTAATTATAACTAATCCAATAATGATTTGCAAGACTAAAATAAATTATTATCAGGTACATGAGTCATGATATCTTCAACATCACATTCAAGGATATTACATAATTTATCAATGGTATTAACCTGTACATTTTTATTATGACGTAATCGTGCTAGTTGTGACCGATTAACGTTATATCGTGTGTAAAGGTCGTATTGAGTAATTCCTTTTTCTTTCATTGTTTCCCATAATTTGTCATATTTAATCATTCTTTTACCTATTCATAGATTATTCTTGCATTAAATTAATTATCTAAGTAAAATGGACTTATGGGTAGTGTTCGTATATTGACACTATTAAAATTAGAAAAGGATACAAGATTAGTATGTTTATAAAAAAGAAATATTATTCTGAGTTTAAAGAGATAGAAAATAAAGAACACGAAATTGAAGAAATGGTTCAAGAACTTTTGTCAGAACAGGCAACAAAATTATTAGAAAAATATAATAAGAAAAAATTTGATGGGATAAGAGAAAAAGTTGATAGTAAAAAACAAAGGGATATAGATATTAAGTTACAAGAAAGATTTAACGGGATATCTGAAATTGCAATAAACGTTGCGGAACAAATGTTATTAGATATTATTGTTGAATCAGATGAGATGGGAGCTCAAATAAAATTTACTTCAAGCTTGTTTATCATAAGTGATGTAATATCGAAAGATTTAAAAAATAATGTGTTACGATTATTAGATGAAAGTGATTCGGTTCAAATTGCTATGAATGATAATAAAATAGAAATAATATTGAATTATTCATTTTTGAAGTCAGAAGAAAATAATTGCCAGACGGAATGATATCAAAAAGAAACACCCTGTCAAAGTCATGCCATAAATGGTGCGTTGCAACTTTGACAGAGTGTTTCTTCTTGATGAAAGTTAATCAAGGCAATTAAAAGGTTAATCCTGTTGCACAGTGGTTAACATGGTGGTTAATGTGGCAAAAGTCCTCTCGAAAACCTCCTTTTTATCAGTGTTTGTAAGTGTTGGTAAGCTTCGAGCCCCGTCTATCGCTCTTAGATAAAGGTCTTAGAACTTAGGAGTTACCTAGGTTTTAGGGCTTTTTTATTTTGTTATACAGTTTTTGCCAAAGTTTTTGAGAAGATAATTAATGCATATTTATCCAAGAAATTATTGATAATTCTAAAAAAAATAATTATAACCCTGAATTATTCATGAGCAAATAAATTTGCTCATGGTGTGTAATTGTTTTTGGATCTGTTTCAAATGTGTTCTATTTTACAAAAATACAGTCTAA
>CABIYF010000029.1 GCA_902362875.1 Eubacteriaceae bacterium
ATCAGCGACCGTTCAAAACGGCGAGCAAAATTTCTGGTCTGGATCCTCTATGTTATTATTTCGTTTTTCTCATATACAATCCCCACGACTACCTTTCAAATTAAAATTTTTCATATACAGAATATAGAACGGTATATTTTGTATACACTCATTTATCGCTTTAAAGTTGCATATTATCAGAAAATTTGATATAATCGTCTCATTATAATCAAAAAGAAAGGGAATTTTTTACTATGAAGAAAGAGAATAACAAGAAAAGTGCAAGCGCTTTAATCGGTGCAGCATTTCTTATGGCAACATCGGCAATTGGACCTGGATTTCTTACCCAGACTGGTAAATTTACAGACAGTCTGCATGGAAGTTTCGGATTTGTAATTTTAATCTCCGTTATCTTGGCAGCGATCGTACAGTTAAATGTATGGAGAGTTCTGTGTGTGTCTGGAATGCGTGGACAGGATGTAGCGAATAAAGTACTTCCTGGACTTGGATATGTGATCGCATTCTTAGTTGTTGCAGGTGGATTAGTATTTAATATTGGTAACGTTGGTGGAGGAGCTTTAGGTTTTAATACACTCCTTGGAATTCCAACAACTGCAGGATACTTTATCGCAGGAGCAATCGCAATCCTCGTATTTTTAATGAAAAATGCAATGAATGCAATGGATAACCTTACCAAAGTTCTTGGTGGTATTATGATCCTTGTCATCTTTATCGTTATCCTGATCGTGCAGCCTCCAATTGGCATGGCAGCGAAAGAAACAGTACTTCCAACAGCATCTATGGGTGATATCTTCCCAGCAATCCTTACATTACTTGGAGGAACAGTTGGTGGATACATTACATTTGCTGGTGCTCATCGTCTGATCGATGCAGGAATTACTGGAAAAGAAAACTTAAAAGAGATCAATAAGAGTTCCGTTATGGGAATGGGAATCGCAACGATCGTTCGTATTTTCTTATTCCTTGCAGTATTAGGAGTCGTTGTAGCAACAGCAACTTCACCAGCTCATACATTAGATGCTGCAAACCCAACAGCAGATGCATTCTTACAGGGAGCAGGACAGATCGGATATCGTTTCTTCGGTCTTGTGATCTTATGTGCAGCGATCACATCTATCGTTGGATGTGCTTACACATCAGTATCTTTCCTTAAGACATTCAGCAAAACGATCGAGAAGAATGAAAAATGGTTTATCGTTGGATTTATCGCAGTCAGCACGATCTGTATGGCAATTGCTGGACAGCCAGCTGTATTACTTGTACTTGCAGGAGCATTAAACGGACTGATCTTACCGATCACATTAGGAGTCTGCCTGATCGCTTCCCAGAAGAAATCCGTTATGGGAGAAGACTATCATCATCCAGTACTTTTACTGATTCTTGGAATCGTGGTAGTTATCGTTTCCGGATATCTTGGAATTACATCATTAAGCAGCTTAAGTGCATTATTTGCATAAAAACACAGACTGACCGAAGGGAGTATGTGAAGAAACATGGAAGAAGTAAAAATCAGCACTGCGGGAGATTCTGCCTTACTCATTGAGTTTGGGCAGGAGATTTCCCCAGAGATCAATGCAAGGATCACAGCTTTTGTACATCTTTTAAAAGCACAGCATATCGAAGGTGTACAGGATCTGATTCCAGCATTTACAAGCCTTCTGATCAACTATGATCCGAGAGTTGTAAATTATAAATCATTAACAAAGCGTTTGCAGAAGTTATTAAAACTTGATGTAAATGAAGAAGCGTCCGCATCCAGAGTCTTTGAGATTCCAGTATGTTATGGAGGGGAATACGGACCAGATATCGAGAATATTGCGAAGAATGCAGGGTTAAGCGAAGAAGAAGTAATTAAGATTCATTCTTCCAAAGACTACTTAATCTACATGCTTGGGTTCTTGCCAGGATTTTCATATCTTGGAGGACTGGATGAGAGAATTCATACACCAAGACTTGCAAATCCAAGAATTAAAATTCCAGCAGGAAGTGTTGGAATCGGTGGTTCTCAGACAGGAATCTATCCACTGGATTCACCGGGAGGATGGCAGTTACTTGGTCTGACACCGGTAAAAACATATGATCCAGAGCGAGAGAATCCAATTCTTTTTGAAGCTGGAGACTATATCCGTTTTGTGCCTGTATCAGAAGAAGAATATTTAAAGATCAAAGAGCAGGTTGAAAATGGAACTTATGAATGTGTCGTTTATACGAAGGAGGTGTAGATCATGGGAATTCGTGTATTAAAAGGCGGAATGCTGACAACGGTACAGGATCTTGGAAGAACAGGATATCAGAGTCAGGGATTCAGCGTATCTGGAGTTATGGACGTTCGTTCCTTTAAGATCGCAAACCTCTTACTGGACAACCCGGAAAATGAGGCGGTTCTTGAATTTACTCTAATAGGACCAACCCTTGAATTTACGTCAGAAACGATCATTTCCATCACAGGCGGGGATTTCAGTCCACAGATCAATGGAAAACCAGCGAAGATGTATACAGCGATTTATATGTACCGTGGAGATATTCTGACATTTGGCGGAGCAAGAACTGGAACAAGAGGGTATATCGCATTCTCAAGTTATCTTGATGTACCAGTTGTGATGGGAAGCCGCTCTACAAACATCAAGTGTCAGATCGGTGGATTTAAAGGCCGCAAACTGGAAGATGAAGATTATATCGGATTTAGGGCAAAACGAAGATATCTGCCATATTATTTATCAAGAAGCCTGGATTTAAATGAATTTGATCAGGAAAAAGTAACCTTAAGAGTTGTCATGGGTCCTCAGGAGAAGATGTTTACCAAAGAAGGACGTGAGACATTCTTAAATTCAGAATATACAGTGACAAGTGAGTTTGACCGTATGGGATGCCGTCTGGAAGGACCATTTATTGCATATAAAACGACATCCGATATCATTTCGGATGGAATCGCATTTGGATCCGTTCAGGTGCCAAGCCATGGAAAACCGATCATCTTATTAGCAGACCGCCAGACAACCGGTGGATATGCAAAGATCGCAACCGTTATTTCTGTGGATATTCCAAAACTTGTCCAGAGAAAGACAGAACAAAAGATCAGATTTCAGGCAGTATCAGTAGAAGAGGCACAGAAACTGTTGGCAGATGAGATGAAAGAGCTGAATGATTTCAGAAGCCAGATTTATACACCTTGTAAAGAAGTATTAGACTGCCGTTTAGTCGCAAAACGTGTCAGCACACTGTTTGAGTAGAAAAGGAGAAGACACTGTGAATTTAGAAAAAATCGAAAAATTAGTAAAGATCATCGAGAATTCTTCCATGCTGGACTTCAGCATTCAGGAAGGTGATGTAAAAATCAAAATGAGCAGAAGAGGAAGTCAGGGAGCACCAGCTGCACCAATGGCAGTTTCCACACAGGGTGTTGACAGTGCTGCAGACGGACTTGATTCCGAAGACGAAGCATACATCACATCCCCAATCGTAGGTACATTTTATTCTGCACCATCTCCAGATGCCAAAGCATTTGTCAAAGTTGGAGATCGTGTCAAAGCAGGGCAGACGGTATGTATCCTTGAAGCAATGAAATTAATGAACGAGATCGAAAGTGACTTTGACTGTGAGATCGAAGCTGTCTTAGTAAGTAATGAACAGAAGATTGAATACGGGCAGCCATTATTCAAAGTAAAAAAACTTGAAGACTAAAGGGGGCATTCTATGTTTCGAAGTATATTGATCGCGAACCGTGGAGAAATCGCAGTCAGGATCATCCGTGCCTGCCGTAATATGGGAATTAAGAGTATCGCGGTTTATTCAAAAGAAGATAAAGACAGTCTTCATGTACAATTAGCAGACCGAAGAGTATGTATCGGAGAAGGGCCTGCAAAGAATAGTTACCTTAACATGGAACGTATCATTTCTGCAGCAAAGAATACAGATGCAGATGCGATCCATCCAGGATTTGGTTTCTTATCTGAAAATGCTGACTTTGTCCGTCTATGTAAAGAAAATGATATTGCATTCATCGGACCAAGTGCTGAAGTTATCGACAGCATGGGAAATAAATCAAATGCAAGAAAAACAATGATGGAAGCAGGCGTTCCAGTCGTACCAGGAACAAAAGAACCTGTTTATGATGCTGTCACAGGAGAGAAATTAGCAGACGAGATCGGCTACCCAGTCATGATCAAAGCATCCTCAGGTGGTGGTGGAAAAGGAATGCGTGTTGCAAAATCCAAAGAAGATTTTGAATTTAATTTTAACACTGCCCAGAGAGAATCAGCTAATGCATTCGGGGATGACACGATGTATATTGAAAAATTTGTCGAGAATCCACGACACGTCGAGATTCAGATCATGGCAGATGAACACGGAAATGTCGTAGCCTTAGGAGAACGTGACTGTTCTGTTCAGAGAAACCACCAGAAACTGATCGAAGAATCACCATCTCCAGCGATCACAGATGAGATCAGAAAATCCATGAACCATGATGCGATCCTTGCAGCAAAAGCCGTAGGCTATACAAATGCAGGAACCGTAGAGTTTATCCTTGATCCAAAAGGAACTTATTATTTCATGGAAATGAATACACGTATTCAAGTAGAACACGGAGTTACAGAGATGGTTACAGGAACAGACCTGATCATCGAACAGATCCGTGTAGCGATGGGAATGGAATTAAGCTTTACACAGGAAGACGTTCAGATTAATGGACATGCGATCGAATGCCGTATCAACGCAGAGATTCCAGAGAAAAACTTCATGCCAAGCCCTGGAGTGATCAAGAACATGCATCTTCCAGCTGGAAATGGAGTCCGCGTGGATACATCCATCTATACAGGATACCGCATCCCATCCGAATACGATTCCATGATCGCAAAAGTCATCGTACACGCATCAGATCGTGACGCAGCATTACAGAAAATGAGAACAGCCCTCGATGAAATGGTAATCTTAGGAATTCATACAAACCTTGATTTCCAATATCAGCTCATGAATAACCGCGAATTCTGCGAAGGAAAAGCAGATACAGGATTTATCGAGAGATTATTAAGATTAGACTAAGAAAGATACTCAAAAGAATGGGTATACAAAAGAAAGTGAGGCATCATTTATTATGTATCAGGTAGATTTAAACAGTGACCTTGGAGAAAGCTTTGGAAGATATACAATTGGAAATGATGAAAAGATCATTCCACTGATCACATCCGCAAACGTAGCATGCGGATACCACGCATCCGATCCAGTCGTTATGACACAGACGATCCAGAGAGCCAAAGAAGCAGGCATCGGAATCGGAGCCCATCCAGGACTTCCAGATCTTATGGGATTTGGACGAAGAAGCATGGCAATCTCAAACGAAGAAGCCAAAGCATATACCCTGTACCAGATCAGCGCCTTAGGCGGAATGTGCAAAGCAGCCGGAGTGAAATTACAGCACGTAAAACTACACGGAGCATTATATAACATGGCAGCGAAAGACTATGAGCTTTCCAAAGCTATCTGCGAAGCAATTTACGAATACGACAAAGATCTGATCGTGATGGGATTATCCGGAAGCGAAATGATCAAAGCCGCAAATGACTGCGGACTAAAAGCAGCCAGCGAAGTATTCGCTGACCGTGCCTACGAAGAAGACGGAACACTGGTAAACAGAAGAAAAGCTGGAGCTATGATCGAAGATGAAGACGAAGCGATCAAGAGAGTTGTCCGTATGGTAAAAGAAGGAAAAGTTACTTCAATTACGGGAAAAGATATTGATATTAAGGCAGACTCTATCTGTGTCCATGGAGATGGAGAGAAAGCATTACTGTTTGTGGAGAAGATCCGCAAGGCATTAGCCGAAGAAGAGATAGAGATTCGTCATTTATAAGAACTAATATAAAAATAAAAATCTGATATGTAATCTGTGGGTTATATATCAGATTTTTTTGCCTTAGATAAAACTTTAGGATAAAATATGGAAATGATTATATCAAAAAATGAATTGAATCAAGGAAATTCACAAGATATAATAAAAAACATAAAATGAATTATTAAATTGCAAATTAAGATATCATCATAACAAAGAAAGAAGGAAAAGCATGGCAGACAAAGTAAGAGACTTAAGAAGTGCCCTAGAACGTTTAAAAACAATGGAAGGGCAATACATAGAAACTGACGTAGAAGTTGATCCAATGGCAGAACTTGCCGGAGTTTACCGTTATGTAGGTGCAGGTGGAACAGTCAAACGTCCGACAAAAGAAGGACCAGCAATGGTATTTAACAATGTCAAAGGACATAAAGATGCCAGAGTAGCGATTGGTGTTCTAGCAAGCAGAAAGCGTGTAGCAGCTCTTTTAGACTGTAAACCAGAAGAATTAGGAAAGAAACTTTATCACAGTGTAGATAACCCAATCCCACCAGTTGAATATCAGGGAGCGCCACCATGTCAGCAGGTCGTTCATAAAGCAGAAGATCCAGACTTCAACCTATACGATCTGGTACCAGCCCCAACCAACACACCAGATGATGCGGGTCCATATATCACCCTTGGAATGTGCTATGCAACACATCCAGACACAGGAGTTCATGATGTGACGATCCATAGATTATGTATTCAGGGAAAAGATGAACTCTCTATTTTCTTCACTCCGGGAGCAAGACATATCGGAGCAATGGCAGAGCGTGCAGAAGAATTAGGACAGAAACTTCCAATCTCTATCAGTATCGGAGTCGATCCGGCAATCGAGATCGGTTCCTGCTTTGAAGCACCAACAACACCACTAGGATATGACGAATTATCCGTAGCAGGAGCTTTAAGAAATGAACCAGTGGAATTATGCAAATGTTTAACAGTCGACGAAATGGCGATTGCAAATGCAGAATATGTCATTGAAGGAGAAGTCATTCCAAACGTCCGAGTACAGGAAGACCAGAACAGCCACACAGGTTATGCAATGCCAGAATTTCCGGGATATACAGGACCTGCAAGTTCCCAGTGCTGGCTGATCAAAGTCAAAGCGGTAACACACAGAGAAAATCCAATCATGCAGACATGTATCGGACCAAGTGAAGAACATGTATCCATGGCAGGAATTCCGACAGAAGCAAGTATTTACGGAATGGTAGAAAAAGCAATGCCGGGACGTCTTCAGAACGTATATTGTGGATCAGCAGGTGGTGGAAAATATATGGCAGTTTTGCAGTTTAAGAAACGAGAAGCCAGTGACGAAGGAAGACAAAGACAGGCAGCATTATTAGCATTTTCTGCGTTTAGTGAATTGAAACATGTATTTTTAGTAGATGAAGATGTTGACTGTTTTGATATGAATGATGTCTTATGGGCAATGAATACAAGATTCCAGGGAGATGCAGATATCATCACGATTCCGGGAGTCAGATGCCATCCATTAGATCCATCCAACGATCCAACATGTTCTCCAAGCATCAGAGATCATGGAATCGCATGCAAGACGATCTTTGACTGTACGGTTCCATACGATCAGAAAGAACGATTTAAGAGAGCAAGATTTATGGAAGTAGATCCAGAACATTGGTTATAAATTAAGAAAAGGAAATTTATTTTAATGAAGAAACGACTAATCATAGGAGCAACGGGGGCAAGTGGAATGCCGATTTTGATCCAGTGTCTAAAACTGATGAAAGAGCAGGATGATTTTGAATCTTATTTAATTATGACAGACAGTGCAAAGTTAACTTTGGAACATGAAACAAAAATGAAAATAGAAGAAATAGAACAACTTGCGGATCATGTCATAGATTCAAGAGAGATTGGAGCAGGCCCAGCCAGTGGATCATTTAAAACAGAAGGAATGCTCATTGTTCCATGCAGTATGAAGACGATCGCAGGAATTCACAGTGGATATGCAGACAATCTGGTATTAAGGGCAGCAGATGTAACGATCAAGGAGCATAGACCACTGGTACTTGCAGCAAGAGAGACACCATTAAGTGCGATTCATTTAAGAAATCTTCAAGAATTGGCGATGATTCCAGGAGTTCATATTATTCCTCCGATGATGACATTTTATCATATGCCAGAGACAATTGAGGAGATGACATATCATATTGCAGCAAAACTATTGGAACCATTTGGGATAGAAGCAAAAGAATATAGGAGATGGACTGGAATATAAAATCCATATAATTAACAAAAAAAGGAACCCCCAAAATATCAAGAGGTTCCTTTTTTGATTATAATATTTCGATTGAGAAGCTTAAAGTTTCTGATTCACCAGATTGTAAGAATCGAACCCCGCGTTTATGCTCAAACACATCATCCTCATCACTACATGTAGAAGTTCCGCTCCAAGGTTCCAAAGCAACAAATGGTCCATCATTCGCACTAGACCAAACCCCAAGATAATCAAAATCAGGGAAAGAAACTAAAATACCATGACCAGTTTTCTTGTGTTTCAGAGCAACTTTTCTAGATTTCAACGCATCAAAGACTAAAGCATCCTTATAGAATAAAGAATGTCTCACAGGGATAAACGCTTCATTTTCAAGAACAGAAACTCGGTCAGCGTTGTTGATCAGTCCATCCTCTGTAAGTTGTGCACAGGTAGCATTCTCTGGCTGCTCAAATTCTACGATATAATCTTCAAAGGATTCATTTTCAAAAACAGGACAGTTAAATGCAGGATGACCACCAACACAGTATGGCATTACCACAGAATCATGATTGATCACAGTGTGACTTACTTTTACGCCGTGTTCTGTCAATTCATATGTCATCTGAAGTTCAAAATCATAGGGATACTGTTCCTTTGTTTTATCATTAGCTTTTAAAGAATATGTAATGCAGGTATCAGAAGAAGAAACAAGATCAAATTCTAATCTTCTTGCAAGTCCATGTCGCCCAAAAGAGCATGTTTTGTTGTCGCCGATCGTGGCAGTTCCATTTCGAAGACATCCAACAATTGGGAATAATACAGGAGCCTGTCCACTCCAGAATTTAGGGTTCCCCTGCCAGAGATATTCAGTGCCAGAAGCATCTTTGATAGAAGTTAATTCAGCACCAAGAGATTTTAAAGTAACAGATACATTTTCATTGTGTAAAGTTGTGTTGCTCATGAGAAATCCTCCTAGATTTAATATTATTTTTTATTATACCATGAATCAGCTTGTAAAAAAACGTACCTTTTATAAGGAAAAACATTGTTTTTCATAAGAATCAGTAGAAATTTTTATAGGTGTGTGATAATATGACTAAGTATGCGTAGAAAAGTAAAATGATAGATAGAAAGAATAGAAAAGAGGAAAAAACTATGGCAAACAGCATTGAGCAGGAAATCGGCCGCAGAAGAACCTTTGCGATCATTTCTCATCCGGATGCAGGTAAGACAACGCTGACAGAGAAATTCCTTTTATATGGAGGAGCGATCAATACAGCGGGGTCAGTCAAAGGAAAAGCAAATTCAAAACATGCAGTTTCAGACTGGATGGAGATTGAGAAGGAGAGAGGTATCTCTGTAACTTCTTCTGTACTGCAGTTTGAATATGAAGGAAAATGTATTAACATTCTGGACACACCAGGACATGAGGACTTCTCAGAAGATACTTATCGTACACTGATGGCAGCAGACTGTGCTGTCATGGTAATTGATGCATCTAAGGGTGTCGAACCACAGACAATTAAGTTATTTAAAGTTTGTGTAATGAGACATATTCCAATCTTTACATTTATTAATAAGATGGACCGTGAAGCAAAAGATACATTTGATCTGTTAGATGATATCGAGAAAGTATTAGGAATCGAGACATGTCCGATCAACTGGCCGATCGGATGCGGTAAAGAATTTAAGGGTGTATACGAACGTGCAACAAGAAATATCTTAAGATTCGAAGCAGTATCTACAGGTGGAGCAAAAGAAGCGAAAGAAACGATCATTTCAGCAGATGATGATAACGCAGCAGATCTGATCGGGGAAGATTTCTATGAGAATCTGATGGAAGAGATCGAATTATTAGATGGTGCAGCAGCGGAACTTGATATGGACAAAGTACATCAGGGTAAATTATCCCCTGTATTCTTTGGATCAGCTCTTACAAACTTCGGTGTAGAGCCATTCCTTGAGCATTTCTTAAAGATGACAAACAGACCGCTTGCAAGAACATCCAAGGGAGAAGAAGTAGATCCTGTGGAAAATGGATTTTCAGCGTTTGTATTTAAGATTCAGGCAAATATGAACAAAAACCACCGAGACAGAATCGCATTTATGAGAATCTGCTCTGGAAAATTCGAAGCGAACATGGAAGTAAAACATGTGCAGAGCAAGAAAAAGATGAGACTTTCCCAGCCACAGCAGATCATGGCACAGGAACGTAAGATCGTTGATGAAGCTTACGCAGGAGATATCATCGGTGTATTTGATCCTGGAATCTTTTCCATCGGAGATACAGTGTGTCTTCCAAAAGATGATTTTGAATATGAAGGAATCCCAACATTCGCACCAGAGCATTTCGCAAGAGTTATCCAGCTTGACTCTATGAAGAGAAAACAATTTGTAAAAGGTGTGGAACAGATCGCGCAGGAAGGTGCCATCCAGATTTTCCAGGAACACGAAGCAGGATTTGCAGAGATCATTGTTGGTGTTGTAGGTACACTTCAGTTTGATGTATTAAAATACCGTCTGGAGAATGAGTACAACTGTGAGATCCGTTTAGAGCCTCTCCCATATCAGGCAATCCGCTGGATCAAAGACCGCGATACAGATATGAACAAGCTAAGAGGCGTATCAGAGGTCAAGAAAGTAAAAGATATGAGAGGAAATCCATTGCTGTTATTTAAGAACGAATGGGGTATTCAGTTTGTATTAGACCGCAACGAAGGACTTGAGTTAGTAGAGTTCAGCAAAGAGTAATTAGTATAATTGTATTATTTTTAGATAAGTAAAATCATTGTAACTAAAGTAAAAAGATGATATATTATATGAGAGTATTCGTTTATAAATGGATATTCTCATATAATACCAACACTAGAAAAGAGATTGTTATGGGATTGATAGATATTCATACACACATATTATATGGAGTTGATGATGGAGCGAAGACACTGAGCGATTCCATGGGACTTCTGGATGAAGAACGGGAACAAGGTGTGGATGCCGTTATAATGACACCACATTATGGACCGAAGTTTGGACATCCGGATAAAGATGTACTAAGAGAACATTTTGATGAGATTTCCCAGAAGGCTGAAAGATATTATCCGGAGATAAGCTTATATCTTGGAAGTGAGTTATATTATCAGGAGAATACAATCTCTGATTTAGACGGGGGAAAAGCGTTGACAATGAATGGAACACGGTATGTTTTGGTAGAATTTGGAGTGAAAGATCCATATACATATCTATATCGTGCGATTCAGAGTTTCGTTTATGCAGGTTATATTCCAATCATAGCACATGCAGAACGTTATGAAGCAGTGTTCCGCCACATGGACAGGATTGAAGAACTAATTAGTCTTGGGGCATATATTCAGATTAACGCAGAAAGTTTGATTGGAGGGATCTTTGACAAGCGTTCATCATTTTGCAGGAAACTTGCGAAAGAGGGAATGATACATTTCCTTGGAAGTGACTGCCACGATTTTAGAAACCGCAGACCGAATATGAAGAAGGCAGCAGAAGTTATTTTGAAGAAGAACGCACAACAGATCCTGGAAACGAATCCACATAATATGCTGGAGGGGAAAAGTATCTAAGGAAAGGGAAACATATCTATGTATGAATTAGAAAATGACGACGAAATTGAGATTGATTTAAGAGAGTTATTTCTTGCATTAAAGAAAAAGATTGTCTGGATTCTGCTTACAACGATCGTGTTTGCAGGTGCAGCAGGACTTATTACCAAGTTTGCAATGACACCAGTTTATTCTTCCAGTGCACAGCTTTATGTTATGTCCAAGAGTGGAATTTCACAGCTTACAGACTTAACAATGGGAACACAGCTTACACAGGATTACATGGTAATCGTTAAGACAAGACCAGTTCTTGAACAGGTGATCAATGATCTGAAGCTTGATATGGATTACAAAGAATTAAGCGGCAAGATCACAGTTGAGAATCCAACAGATACACGAATCATGCAGATCACAGTATCTGACAAAGATCCGGAACTTGCCAAGGACATCACACAGGATCTTGCAGAAGTAACATCAAAGACAGTTGCAGAGAAGATGGATGTCAAATCACCAACGATCATCGAGAATGCTTACAAGGCAGAACAGCCAGACAGCCCAAGTCTTAAGAAGAATGTGGCAATCGGAGCAATCCTTGGATTTATTCTGATGGCAGCAGTGATCGTGATCCAGTATCTGATGAATGATACGATCCTTAAGGAAGATGATATTGAGAAATATCTTGGAATCAATACTTTAGCGCAGTTACCATTAGTGAAAGGTACATCAAAGCGTACAAAGAAAGTAAAGAGGGCGAGGTAGTACAATGAAGAAAGTAACAATGAATCTGCCAGAGATCAAAGACTATCGTCTGACAGAAGGATTAAATCAATTAAAGACAAATCTTGCATTTTGCGGAAAAGATATCAAAGTTATCACTATGACAAGCAGTGTGCCAAACGAGGGAAAGAGTTCAGTTTCATTTGATCTTTCCAAGACGATGGCAGAAGGCGGCAAGAAGATTCTGATGGTCGATGCAGATCTTAGAAAGTCCGTACTGGCTGCGAAGTATCACATTCAGGGAATCGATAAAGGATTAAGCCACTATCTGACGGGACAGGCAGAGATTGAAGATATTATTTATGAGACAGAGACGGAAGGATTTTATCTGACAGTTGCTGGACCATTATCACCAGATCCAACAAGCATTCTTGATTCTGAACAGTTTCAGAAATTTATCGATAAAGTAAGAGATGATTATGACTATGTGATCATTGATGCACCTCCTCTTGGAGTTGTAATTGATGCAGTGATCATCGGCAAATACTGTGATGGTGCTGTCCTTGTGATCGAGCAGGGAGTTATCAAACGTAAAGTAGTACAAGATGTCATCAAGCAGTTAAAAAGGGGCGGGGTGCGTATCCTTGGGGCTGTATTAAATAAAGTTGATGAACGTATCGGAGCGTATGGAAGCTATGATTATAAATATTCATATTCATACTATGGACATTCTGATGCGGAAGACAAACATTAAAATACTTAATAAGGAGGAATGTAAGTATGAGTAACAAAATGATCAAGAAAGCAGCAGCTTGTGGTTTATCAGCAGTTATGGCTTTCGGACTTGTTGCAGTTACAGAAGCACCAAAGACAACAAATGTAAGTGCTGCAACAAAAAAAGTTAAGAAACTTTCTTTTAAAAAGAAAGGCTATGTGATGAAGAGTGCAGGACGTTGGATGAATGTAAGAATCCGTCTGAACTTCTCACCAAAAAGCTCTAAAACTAAGAATCTGACTTACAAATCAAGCAACAAAAAGATTGCTACAGTTTCTAAATCAGGTATCTTAAGAACAAAGAAAAAAGGTACAGTAACAATCACAGCAATTGCAAAAAACAATAAGAAAGCAAAAGCTACAATGACACTGACTGTTGGTAAAGTTGTGAAAACTCTGAAGTTCAAAGAAGGAACAAAAGCAACTAAGACAGAAGGTCAGAAGTTTACACTGCACCCAACATACAAACCAAGTGATGCTGCAACAAAATCCGTAACATGGAAATCAAGCAACACAAAAGTTGCAACAGTATCATCTAAAGGTGTTGTTACAGCAAAGAAAGCTGGTAATGCTACAATCACAGCAACAGCAAAAGACGCTGGTAAGAAGAAAGCTACTTTCAAAGTAACTGTTAAGGCAAAAGCAGTAAAACCTTCAACAACTACTACAACTACAACAGTTAAACCAGTTGTTTCTGGTAACAAAGTTACATTAAGTGGAATCGATGCAAGCGCAACACAGTATGTTGTAAAACGCAATGGTAAAGAAGCAATTCTTTCAGCAGCAGACGTAAAAGAAGCATTAGGATACCTTGGTAATCCAGCATCTGCTTACAAAGAATGGTTAGCAACAACATCACGTACAGAATTATTTGTGACAGTAGAAGGTACAAAAGGCAGTGCAACAAAGACTGTAACAGTTACAAATGTAAATGATCAGTACAATGGTGAATACACAGTAACTGTAACAGAAGTAAAAGCTGGAACAGAATACAATGTAAAAGCAGTCAAAACATCTACTGGTGCAACACGTAACATCAAAGTAACAGTTGCATCTAACGGAACAGTTACAGCTGAAAGCAACAAATACAAAGTAGTATCTGACAAATCAGCAACAAACGTAACAATTACAAACAAAGAATCTAATAGTACATACACAACTAAAAAATCTAATGGTAAATACACAATCGAATTACCAGCATCAATCGGAAAAGATGTAACAATCACTCAGACTGTTACAGTAACAAAATAATCATTTTAAATGATCATAAAAGGAATTCTGGAGGAGATTTTTCTCTGGAATTCCTGTTTTGTTATAAGAGATAAAACCAAACATACACGATAGTATAGAAGGAAGATCACATCAATGAAGAAAAAGATCACAGCATTTTTAATGTCTGTATGCCTGATTGCTGCAATGACTGCACAGCCAGCACAGGCAGCATCAAAAAAGGCATATATTAAAACAGGAGTCAGCAGTAAAGTGACGGTATTATGCGGAAAGACTCTGAATTTAAAAGCAAAGACAGTAAATAAAAAGAAAAAAATTACATACAAAAGTTCAAAGAAATCTGTTGCAACAGTCAGTTCAAAAGGAATCGTAAAAGGTAAAAAATACGGAACAGCAGTGATCACACTTAAAGCAAGTGGAATGAGCACAAAGAAAGTAAAAGTTTATGTAAGAAAACCTGTGACTTCCATCAAACTGACCTCAAAAGCATCCCTGACCCTTGGAAAAGGAAAGACATCCCAGATTAATACAAAAGTATATCCGGGTGGAAAACAAATGGTAAATGCCAAACTGTATTACAAAAGCAGTAACACAAAAGTAGCAACAGTAAGTTCCACTGGAAAGATCACAGCTAAGAGTGGTGGATATGCAAAGATTACAGTTTCTACAAGCAAGAGCGCAGGCAAGGTATGCACAAAATATGTAGATGTGTTTGTTTATCAGGGCTTCGATGATGTCTGTGTGGAAACATCAGGAAATACAACATTATTTACCGTGAATCCAAACTGGGCTGGACTGAAAGTTTCTTTCAAAGGAAAGAATGGAAAGACATATTCCTACGAATTTGATAATGTCAAACTTTCATTTGCAATGATAAAAAGTCTGAAAGTAAACTCTGGAGGATCAAACGGACAGATCCGAATCATAAAGAAAGCTGCCAATAAGATTAACATTGCATTAGTTGGAACAACTGAGAATTATGATGTTTATGTAGACTACAACAAATATCAGCTGAAATTTACCCAGAGCCTGAAAGATTCTAAAGGAAATTTAAGAGTTTCATTTACAGTAGAAAAATAAGAAAATACACAAAAATTACTTGACAATCAAAAATAAAGCATGATATAATACTAAAAGTTGCGAAAGAGCAACCCAAACAACAAAGAAGAGTATCCACTCTCACCTTAGCACATAAGATAGATTAGGAAGTGACTTGGGTTAATATTTAAGAATATGATATTTCGTGATCATGCTTGAATTTTATGTGGATAGTCTTATAACTATCCACTTTTTTAATTATCATGGAGGTGTAATTATCAGCGAATTAATGATTAACGGACAGATCAGAGATAAAGAAGTACGTCTGATCGCGAATGATGGCGAACAGCTTGGAATTATGTCCGCAAGGGAAGCACAGAAGTTAGCAGATGAAGCAGGATTAGATCTTGTAAAGATCTCACCAAAGGCAAAACCACCGGTTTGTAAGATTATCGACTACGGTAAGTACAAATACGAGCAGACAAGAAAAGAAAAGCTGGCGAAGAAGAAACAGAAAGTCATCGATGTGAAAGAAGTCCGCATGTCACCAAACATTGACACAAACGACTTAAACACAAAGATTAATCATGCAAAGAAATTCCTTTCCAAAGGCGCAAGAGTGAAAGTCACACTTCGATTCAGAGGAAGAGAACTTGCACATGTGAACGCAAGCAAGTATATCTTAGATGACTTCGCGAAAGCATTAGAAGATGTAGCCACCATCGATAAGAAACCTAAATTTGAAGGAAGAAGCATGACAATGTTTTTAGCTCCAAAGAACAACTAGGAGTTTAAGATATTCAAATATGAGTAGATACAAGCAGGATTAAGGAGGAAATAACCATGCCAAAAATGAAGACATGTAGAGCAGCTGCAAAAAGATTTAAAAAGACAGGAACAGGAAAATTAAAAAGAAATAAGGCATACAAGAGCCATATCTTAACAAAGAAATCTCCTAAGAGAAAGAGAAATTTAAGAAAAGCTGCAATGACAGATGCAACAAACGAAAAGAACATGAAGAAGATTTTACCATATCTGTAAGATGGATCGTTAAGGAGGAAATGTAAGCAATGGCAAGAATCAAAGGCGGAATGAACGCAAAGAAAAAACACAATAGAGTATTAAAACTGGCTAAAGGATACAGAGGTGCCAGATCTAAACAGTATAGAGTAGCAAAACAGTCTGTTATGAGAGCTTTAACAAGTTCTTACGCAGGAAGAAAACAGAGAAAACGTCAGTTCAGACAGTTATGGATCGCACGTATCAACGCTGCTACAAGAATGAACGGACTTTCTTACAGCAAATTCATGCACGGATTAAAATTAGCTGGTGTTGACATCAACAGAAAAATGTTATCTGAGATGGCTATCAGCGAACCAGAAGCATTCAAAGCTTTAGTAGACGTAGCAAAAGAAAAATTAGCTTAATTCATAGAATTAACATTGTAAAAACATCTTGACTTTAAAACGATGGTTGTCAGTCTGAATGGACAGATGACCATCGTATTTTTTACAAATGGCAGTGACAGATTTCAGCCCAGTACCAATGCAGTTTTTGTGGCGGGAAGAAAGGAATCCACTGGCATTTTTTTGATTTCATGTTCATAAGGATTCTCGATCATCAGAACATAAGCCCCAGGTGCAGTCTGGAGAGCTTTGAGCTGTATGAATTTCTTATATTTTTTCAAAGTGATACATTCAAGATAAGCATTTTCTAAAAGATTCCCAAGGATCATACAGAAATCAACCGAAGAGATTGTGAAAGATTCAGGAAAATCAACGGCAAAATTAGCCTCAATATGATCTTTCTTACATAAATAATCATAATGGGAAAGCAAAGCATTGACAGCAGGCTGCCGGCAGTAGATCTTGGCAGGACTGGAGATAGAAGCTTCATATTGGGCAAGATATTTGTTTAAGGAATCATAATCCTTTTGGTTTAAAAGTTCAGAGATAATAGCAATCTGGTGGCGAAAATCATGACGAAGCTGTCTTGTTTCCTGTACATGTTTAGACAGCTGTGAATATTGTTTCGCCTGAACTTCCAGAATCTTTTGTTCTTCCAGAATACGCTGGTTTTCCACATAGTTGTAAGTGAGATTGTAAAATAAAATGTATAACAAAATTATAAAAATCAGTAAAGTCACTGTCATGGAGTAATAGATATGCATGGCATGTCTTGAATACATATCATAATAGTCGTAAGGAACATAAGTGACTGCAGCAAGAGTAAAAAAGCAAGGGAAAATACATGCAATTCTCCATACAAAGATATTCTCAAAATGTGAAACCATCCACCCGAGATATTTGCGGGCAGGAAAATACAAAAGTATGTCAGAGACGATCAGAAATATGAGCTGTGCAAGAATAGATTCTATATAATTTGTTGTATAATGACCATGTGGGTATAAAAGCATGCCGCAGCTTTGGTAAACAATATAAGACAAAGCACCAAGACAGCAGGCAGTCAGCATAATAAAAAGAGAGGCAGATGGAAGAATATCTGTCTCTTTCTGGTATAGATAAAAGAAAACAGGAACAGCAGGAAACATAAGAGCGTTGCCAAGATCCCGTTTGAGTACAAGATAGACAATAAAAACAATTATGAAATAACACACAAAAACAAGCCCTATTTTACATAGTAAATGAGAAAGAGGATGTTTTAGATGATCGATCACTGGAAACAGGCAGAAAACAGCCATAGGAATGACGATCAAAAACGTAGATAAGTATAGAAAAATATCATAAGCATTCATTCTTATCCCTCCTCAAGTTTCAAGAACTGGTATTGAATATACTGTTCACGTATCTGTTTGCGTCCTTTCGTTTTGATCGGAAAACACTTAGAGTTCGTCATTTCAAAATAATCAGATTCCATTGTTTTTATGTAGTCCATATTCAACATGATTCCACGGTTACACTGTAGAAAGCGTGGATCATTAAGATTCTCTGTAATAGAATAAAAAGGAAGACGGAATGTCTGGCTGCCATTACTGGTATGGATAATGACTTCATGATTATTTGAATAAATATACTGAATCTTTGACAAAGGAAAATGAACATCAAAATTACGATATTCAAAAGTCAGTTCAACTTCACTCTTAGGCAGGATCTGCTGTGCTTCATCCAAAACATGAGAAATCTGTTTGTATTCAAAAGGCTTCAATATATAATCAAAAAAATGAAATGGTGCGGCTTCAAAAATATGGTCAGCACTGGTTGTCAAAAAGACGATCAGCACCTTAGAATCCGTCTGCCGTATCTTGCGTACAATATCAATGCCATTCTGGTCTGCTAAAAAAATATCCATAAAAACCAGATCGTAATCAACGGATTGATAAGCACCCAGAAATGAACCACCATCTGAAAATGTCTCAATTTCAAAATGGACAGAATGTTCCTTGCTGTAAACATCCAGAGTATTTAAAATAATTTCCTGTTCAATTTCATTGTCGTCAACAATTGCCAATTTCATATCATCTACTCCTTATTATAGGAAAATAATTTGATATCTTAAGTATAACTTGCCAAGGAAAGGAAAGCAAGCAGTGAAAAGATAATATTTCTAAATAAATAGGTATCATAGGAAGTATATTTCAAACTTCGTGAAAATATGGCATAATAATACAAAGAAGACATTTAAGAAAGGAGAAATAAGCCATGAATGAAGTATATGATAAAGTGAAAAAGTGTTATGAACAAATCAGAGAAAAAACAGATTTTAAACCACAGATTGCAATGATCTTAGGATCAGGACTCGGAGATTATGCAGAAACGATCGAGATTGAGAAGATCATTGATTATCATGAAATTGAAGGTTTCCCAGTTTCAACCGTACAAGGACATAAAGGACGCTTTGTATTAGGATATGTTGAAAGTGTTCCAGTTATCATCATGGAAGGACGGGTTCATTACTACGAGGGATATTCCATGAGTGATGTAGTTTTACCAGTACGTTTGATGAAGATGATGGGCGCAGAGATTTTGTTTTTAACAAACGCATCCGGTGGAATCAACAAAGAATTTCATGCCGGTGATTTTATGATGATCAAAGACCAGATTGCATGTTTTGTTCCATCTCCTTTAAATGGGCCGAATATAGAGGAGTTAGGAGAACGTTTTCCAGATATGAGTCATATTTATGATGAGGAACTTCAGGATATGATAAGACAGAGTGCTAAACATCTTGAGATCGACTTGAAAGAAGGCGTTTATATCCAGCTCGCAGGACCGAATTTTGAATCTCCGGCAGAAATCAGGATGTGTAAGATCATCGGTGCAGATGCGGTTGGGATGAGTACGGCATGTGAAGCAATCGCAGCTAATCATATGAAAATGAAGATCTGCGGTATTTCCTGTATTTCAAATCCAGCGGCAGGAATCAGTGCAAATCCGCTAAGTCATGAGGATGTACAGAAAATGGCAGATGAAGCAGCACCGAAGTTCAAACTGCTTGTAACGGAAGCAGTGAAAAGAATGGGGAAATATTTAGAAACAAAGAGGTGATAACGATGATAAGAATTTATCATGCAAGAATTCTGACAATGGAAGAGGGAAAGGATATCTTTGACGGAGAAATATGGATTTCCGGGACAAAGATCGTATATACAGGTCCGGACAAGAAGGAAGAAGCAGCGAAGATAACATGGGAGCGGCAGATAGATGCAAAAGGGAACCTGGTGATGCCGGGATTTAAAAATGCACATACACATTCGGCAATGACATTTTTAAGGTCCCATGCAGATGACATGCCGCTGTTATCCTGGCTGAATGAACAGGTATTTCCATATGAAGCGAAGCTGACTCCGGATGATATCTATCACTTATCCAAACTTGCAGTCATGGAATATCTGACAAGCGGAATCACAGCGAATGCAGATATGTATCTGACTCCGGACACGATCATCGAAGCATCCAGAGACTGCGGATATCGAACAATCGTGATCGGGGCGGTCAATAATTTTACACAGTCGGTAGAACTTCTTGACGAATGTTATAAGAGATACCATAAGAAAGAAAATCTTATCAATTTTGAACTAGGATTTCACGCAGAATATACGACAAAGAAAGAGATTTTAGAAGGAATTGCGGATTTGGCAGAGAAATACCATGCTCCTGTATATACACATAATTCTGAGAGTGAATCAGAAGTAGCACAATGTGTCGAGAGGACAGGAATGACACCAACCGTCTATATGCATCGCCTTGGAGTGTTCAATTATGGCGGTGGATTTTATCATTGTGTTCATATGACACAGGATGATCTTGATATTGTAAAGGAACACAATATATCCGTGGTTACAAACCCAGCATCGAATCTAAAGCTTGCAAGCGGAATTGCACCGATCGATCATATGTTAAAAGAAGGAATCAATCTGGCGATCGGAACAGACGGACCGGCAAGTAATAACTGCCTTGATATGTTCCGTGAGATGTTTCTTGTAACAGCACTCGCCAAGTACAGGGAAAATGATGCAAGTGCAGTGGATGCAGTGGATGTATTAAAAATGGCAACAACAGGCGGAGCAAAAGCAATGAATCTTCCAGATTGTGATGTTCTGGCAGAAGGGAAAGAAGCTGATCTTATCATGATCGATCTGAATCAGCCGAATATGCAGCCAATTCATAATATACAAAAGAATCTTGTATACAGTGGAAGCAAGCAAAATGTAAAAATGACAATGGTAGCAGGAAAGATTCTATACGAAAATGGTGAATTTTTCATAGGAACAGATGCGTATAAAATCTACGAAAAAGCAAATGATATAGCAAAAAGAATTGTCGGATAAGAATAAAAAGAGACAGGGGACGAAGATTTCCTGTCTCTTTTGTTGTATAGTATGAAAATATTAAAATTTATAGATTTATAATTTCTTCTGCATGTTTCAAAGCCGCAGAGATATTCGGACAAAAATGCTCCTCTCCAACAAGTTTGATAAATTCAGCCTTTTTCATAACCTTCATAGGCTGTTCATTTACATGAGAAAATACGATCGTAATGCCTTTCTTTTCACATGTAGTAACAAGGTCTTTTAAAGCATTTAAAGCGGTACTGTCAAGAGCAGGAACACTTCGCATACGAAGGACCAGACATTTGGTAAAGTCTTTGACAATGATGTGTTCAATTGCGTCAGAAGCACCAAAGAACAATGGTCCGGTAATCTCATAGACACGGATTGCCAATGGAAGTCTTCTTAAATGTTCATCAATCTCTGGTGTATCATCATCGACATAGACCCAGCTTTTTACATTGGTTTCTTCACTCATGCGTTTGATAAATAAAAGGCAGGCGAAGACCATTCCGATTTCAATCGCTACAACAAGGTCAAAGACGATCGTCAGGATAAATGTAACGATCAGCACGATAATATCACTCTTAGGAGCTGTTTTTAACATATGAACGAAGGTTCTCCACTGACACATATTATAAGCAACGACAAAAAGAATCGCAGCGATCGTAGGCATAGGGATCATTCCTGCAAATGGCATTAAGATAACAAGAACGATAACCAGAGTAATTGAATGTACGATACCAGCGATCGGAGTACATCCTCCATTTTTAATATTTGCAGCGGTTCTTGCGATGGCTCCTGTTGCAGGGATTCCGCCAAACAGGGCAGAAGCAATATTTCCAAGTCCCTGGGCAATCAATTCAGTGTCAGAACGATGTTTTCCGTTGATCATTCCGTCAGCAACAACACATGATAACAGAGATTCGATCGCTGCAAGTATAGCAATTGTAAATGCGTTAGGCAGTGCAGACTGTACCATGGAAAATTTAATCGCAGGCATATGAAAAGATGGCAGATCATTTGTGATCGTGTAAAGGTTGCCGATCGTTGAGACATTTAATGGTAGATAATGAACCATTAAAATACCAGCAATTACAGCGATCAGAGATCCAGGTATTTTTTTTAGAAAATATGGGCTGATGATCAGGATTGCAAGGCTTATGACACCAACGATCAGTGCATCCATATGAAAAGAAGAAAAGCCAAGTACAAAGGCTTTTAATTTTTCTGTAGTTTCAATCGGTTTTAGTCCATTTGGATAAGTGACACCAAAGAAATCTTTTAACTGTCCGATAACGATCGTAACAGCGATTCCAGAAGTAAAACCGGTTGTGATCGTATAAGGAATAAATTTGATCAGGCTTCCAAAACGACAGATTCCCATCAGGATTAAGAAAATTCCAGCGAGAATCGTAGAGATGATAAGACCATCAAGCCCATCTTTGGCAACAATGCCGGCAACGATCGTGGCAAAGGCTGCGGTTGGACCAGCGATCTGGACGCTGCTGCCACCAAAGGCAGAGATAACAAAACCAGCAACGATTGCGGTAAAAATACCAGCTTGAGGGCCAACACCTGAAGCAAGAGCCAGTGCAATAGACAAAGGAAGTGCGATGATCGCAACAATAATCCCTGCAGTGACATCTTTTGCAAATTGTGATCGGTCGTAGGATTTTAAGCTAGTCAGTAACATAGGTTTGAATAAGTTCATTTAAAGTGTGTATCCTTTCTTTTCAGTTTTCAGGCTGTATTGTATACAAGTATAACATGTTAAGATAACGTTAAGAAATAAAAAACTGGAATGTTTTGAATAATATACAAGAGAAAGGGAATAACTAAAAAAAGAGCCGCATTCAGGCTCTCTTTTTTACTGGAAATGGATGATATTTTTTCTTCCAGACTTTTAATAAATGTTTAATCTTTAAGACTTTATATTTTTTGTAACCTTGAAATCCTAAAAAGGCCAATAAAAAAATAAGAATATGAGTGACAATGAGTTTAATGATCCGATGCATAAAAACCTCCTGATATAAATCTGAGTATATAGAATAAACGTGTTAACTTCATCATAACAAAAACAGAATAAATAGTCCAATACAATAGAAACTATTGCCTTAGACTATTATTTGTAAAGTTGATTCATAATAAAATCAGAGTATATAAGGAGTGTGGGAATTATGACCATCGATTATAAAGCTCTGGGAGCAAAGATTAAAGAATATCGCAAAAAAGAAAATATAACACAGGAACAGTTAGCAGAGATGGCTGATATCTCATTAAGCCATATGTCTAATGTAGAAACAGCTTCCGCAAGTGTATCACTGCCAGCTTTGAAGTTGATCGCAGATGCACTGGATGTGACATTGGATGAATTACTGGTAGACAGTTACAGCAAAAAGCAGAAAGAATATTTGTACAGCAGGAAGTTAGAATGTATTCTGGAACAATGCGAGACTGTAGAGCAAGAGATCATAGTTAATACAGCATCAGCACTAGCGGATAATTTGATGAAGAACCGAAAATAATAAGAGACAGGTTTTAAAGGAGGTCAATGGGCTTATAAAAACCTGTCTCTTATTACATATAATTATATAACCTTTAGATTGTATGACGTTTAAAATATCATTTTTATAGTACATCATGAATCAAAGATTCGAGAGTATCAACTGCATTTTCTTCCATATTACAATGATAATAAAATACAGGAACTTCTGCAGCAAGATCTTCGGCCATGGACCAGATTTTTTCGACCACAGAAGGATTCCATGCATTGATCGTCAACTGGCTGATCAATTGTTTTGTAGCATCAAAATACCTGCATTTCATACCACCATTTTCAGGAGACTGATCTAGAAAAACAATGGCTTTCACAGGAAAACTTTCATTATGACAGATTTCAGAAGAACCACAGATCGGCCATCCAAGAGACATCCAGCGATCACCTAACTTCTGAAGCAAAGTACGATCTCCATTGATTACTCTGGCACCACGATGTTTTACCCAGAGATCTGCATGTGTTGACTTTCCAATACCGCTTGGTCCGCTAAATAAGATTACACCATCATCAACCTGCAAAGCAGAACAATGCAGCACCATGGCATCATGGGCAAACATTCGCTTCTCCATAGCAAAAAGAGAAACAAACACGGTATCCGCTGAAAGCATGGAGAGAAACGAACGTTTAAAATAAGAATAGATCACACGTTCAGATTTTTCTTCATATACACCATAAGGTTCAGGAATTCCGACAAAATTCATGCGCCGGCTTTCAAGATTCCCATTTTGAAATACCTGCAAATCATTTCGTGTAGTAATACATTCGCCCTGTGGTTCTGGAAGTTCATCAACGATTTTAATAAAATATTCAGTTTGTATATCTTCGGGAGAAGATGAGATTTCAAACTTTTTGAAATTCTCTGGGATATCCAGAGATTCGTCCATATGGACTTCGAAGATGAAATCTGCGATTTTGTATAGTTTCATAGAGGAACTCCTTTTTGCTTGATATTATAAAAGCTGAAATCAAAATAAGAGATTATCTTGATTTCAGCTTATAAAATTTAAGAATGATTAGGACGACTAGAATCTAAAGGTTTTAATATACCATAATGATTCCAACGTCTGTCTACAGATGACTGTCCCCAATAATTGGTTGTTTTACTTTCTGTATGCCAATAAATTCCGTCATTAGTATCAACAATGCCATTATGATTTCTATCATCCCAATAATCAAATCCACCATTAAGCCAGCCTTGATCTTTATTATATTCACCAACGCTCTTAACAACAGAACCATCATTAGTGATAACACGGTTAGCACTTGCGTCAGTACAAGTTCCAGATACGAAATCATGTTCATGATAAACATAACCTTTTTCGTTATATTTCCATTTGTTTCCTTTATCACCTTTATTACCGGAACCAACACTGCAGGCAAGGCTGTAACAAGCAGCTACATATTCATTCGCAATAAAAGCTTCTTGAATTGCCATAGGCTTTTCATAAATTCGTTTCATAGCAACTCCCCCTTAGTTGTTTTGAAATTCTTATCAATTTAAAATTTCACAAGTCTATTATATAGGGGATATCAGAGTAAGACAAGATAAATTTTTTAAATGATAAAAATTCCTTATTTATTATCGCTATTTAGTGTGATATCTATATTACAAAATGTATGCCAAAAGGAAGATTACGCTAAAAAAATGCCTTTTACATCTACTTTATCGCTTATGCTGGTAAATCTTAGTACAATAAAATTACAAAAGAAGAATGTGGTATGGAATGAAGACGATAAGAGATAGAATTTAAGATAGAAAGGGGACATTGTTATGAAAAGAAGATATGAAAGACCAAGTGCCTATTTTGAGACATTTGCAGCAAATGAATATGTAGCTGCATGTTACTCTTTATATTGTGAGGTTGCGGGGGATAATCTAAAATATACTAGAGATACGTATTTTAATAATGATGTAACATGGGATGGAAAAAGAGTAGTGCATGATGGATTATTACATGGTCGTCCATGTGCAGAAAAATCCAGTTACAACGATACTACAAAAACGTTTATGGAAAATAAAAAAGCTTCAAAAATAGATTCTATAGAAATTCTTAGCCCAGCAGGAAATGGAAGATATTATGCCGTGTGGGGATCTGATGATGTTAACAAAACAGGGTATTATAAACATTATGGATGGGCAGTGTTGGATGATAAAAACAGACCGAATCATTCATAAAAAGTTATAAAGATTGAGAAGAAAAGTCAGATAATAAGAAAAATCTGACTTTTTACTTTTTTTACAAAATCATACAAAAGCTGTACAACATCTGCATCTTCTTCCAATTCATCAACAATTTGCTCAAAAGACTTATTTTTATGAACTTTTTTCAGGATTAGTTTAAGTTTATTTTCTACTTGTCCTTGTAATCGTCCTTCCTGACGGCCTCTTTCTTCTAATTCTTCAAGTGCTTTACACATATTCACATTCCCTCCTTTTTCTTCAGATGCTACAGCATCATTAATCAATTTTTGCGATTCCGTAATACATCCAATGATCATAGCCAGTTCAGGGGATATATTTTCTTCTTTATATATATCAGTAATCTTATCATACTTTTTATCAAAAATAAACTTATTGATATTAAATATTTTTCTAATGCTATTGCAAAAATAAAAAACTTCCTTTTTCCATAATCACATCATATAATAGAACAGAACACACAAGAAAGAAGGTGAGCCAATGTATGATTTAGACAACATGGATTCAATGGAAAAGAGATTGATTCAAAAAGCATATATAAAACAAGCTCCGATCAATGGAAGTTTAGAGCTGTTACCACTTTGTAATATGAATTGCGACATGTGTTATGTTCGTTTATCCAAAGCAGAGATGGAACAAAAAGGCCGTTTAAGAACGAAAGAAGAATGGATTTCACTGGCTCATCAGATGAAAGATGCAGGTACATTATTTTTATTATTAACAGGCGGGGAACCATTGTTATTTCCAGAATTTAAAGAGTTGTACAAAGAACTTCAGAATATGGGAATGATTTTGACAATAAATTCAAATGGAACACTGATCAATGAAGAATGGGCTGATTTCTTTGCAAAGTATAAACCACGCAGAATCAATATTACATTATATGGGGCAGATGATCAGGCATATGGAAAGTTATGTCATTATCCAGCTGGTTTTCAAAAGACAGTAAATGCAATCAGGATGCTTAGAGATAGAGAAATCGATGTCAAAATTAATGGAAGTATTACATCAAAAAATGAGGAAGATATAAAAAAGATCTTAGATATTGCAAAACAATACGATGCAGCAGTAAACCTGGATACATACATGTATCCGGCAAGCAGGGAAAGAAATAAGCCGTTTGATGAACAAAGCCGTATGAATCCAAAGGATGCGGCAATGGCAAAAGTATTGATTTATAAATACCAGATGGGAGACATTGCATTTGAAGAATATAGAAGAGCAATAATAAATACGATAGAACAATATATACCAGAAAACTATGGCTATGACCGGCATATTTCCTGTCTTGCAGGTAATTGCTCTTTTACAATTAATTGGCAGGGAATGATACGTCCATGTGTGATGCAAAGTATGCCACAGGTAAATGTATTCGATAAAGGATTTTTACAAGGATGGGAAACGATTTCAAATGAAACAAAAAAGATACTTATCAATGAAGCATGTGTATCATGCAGGTACCGTCCAATCTGCAACACCTGTGCAGCTGCAGCATTGCTTGAAACAGGAAACTATGATGGAATACCAGAATATATTTGTGAATATACAAAAGAATTTTACAGAATCATGAAAGAAGGTGCTCGTATATGTTAGATGATGAAAATCAGGATCAATCAAATCAGAAAATATCATTTGAATCTTTGGACATTCTGATCGGAAAATGGAAAGATGGAACATTTTCAGAGATCATTGATGACTGGAAATGGATCTTTTCATACAGTAAACGATATAAAGGTGCAATTGCATTTTATACGATCCTTGGTATTTTCAGTACATCGATGGGACTGGTAGGAAGTGTTGCCAGTAAATATATGATCGATATCATCACAGGATATCAGATGAGTAAGTTGTGGATCATGGTGGTGATCACGCTGGGAAGTGCATTTTTCAGTCTGACTGTTGGAAATGTGATCGGACGTATTTCGACGAAGTTAAGTATTTACATTAATAATGATATTCAGGCGGATATTTTTGATAAGATCATAGATGCGGACTGGATGGAGATCAGCCAGTACAGCAATGGAGATGTATTAAACAGGTTTAACAGCGATGTCAGCACGATCAGTGGGAATGCGATCAGCTGGCTGCCGACGATCATTATTGCAGTTTATGATTTTATTGCGACATTTGCGGTCATCTGGCATTATGACAAGATCATGTCACTGTTGGCATTTGCAAGTGCACCTTTTATGCTCGTGATGTCTAAATTTCTGATCTCAAAGCAGAGAGAATATGGAAAGAAAGTCCGTGAAATGAGCAGTGAGATGATGACGTTTGAAGTAGAGACATTTTATAATTTTGATACGATCAAATCATTTGGAATTTCTTCTCTATATGGAAAGAAGATGAGACAATGGCAGGAGAAATTTAAAGATATCAGTTTAAAATACAACATGTTCACGATCAAAACGAATATCTTAATGTCACTGGTTGGAATGGTCGTACAATATGCGGCATTTGGATATTGCCTGTTCCGATTGTGGACAAGAGATATCACTTATGGAACGATGACTTTGTTTTTGCAGCAGAGAAGCAGTTTAAATGGCGCATTTAACAATCTGGTATCAATTATTCCAAATTTTTTAAACAGCTCCATTTCAGCACATCGTATCAGAGAGCTTGCACAGCTTAAGAAAGAAGTACATATTCCAGAAAGTTCAGAGATGGACGATTATGTGGAAGATGGATTTGAAGTGAAGATGCGGGATGTAAACTTCTCTTATATCGAAGGAAACCGAGTTATCACAGATTCAGCATTTGTGGCAAAACCGGGAGAGATCGTGGCGTTGGTTGGTCCGTCTGGAGAGGGAAAGACAACGATGATCCGTTTGATCTTAGGTCTGATCCGACCGGAAAAGGGAGAAGCATATTTAAAAGCATCCAATGGAAAACAGGTGGAAATGAATGCCGATACTCGCCATTTATTTGCCTATGTACCACAGGGCAATACAATACTTTCTGGAACGATCGCTGAGAATCTAAGAATGGTAAAGCAGGATGCGACGGACGAAGAAATGATAGAAGCTTTGAAGATTTCCTGTGCGTGGGATTTTGTAAAGGAGATGGATGAAACGATCTATACAAAGATTGGAGAGAGAGGCCGCGGATTTTCAGAAGGACAGGCGCAGAGAATTGCGATCGCAAGAGCAGTCTTAAGAGATGCACCGGTATTATTACTGGATGAAGCGACATCGGCACTTGATGTAACAACAGAACGTAAGGTATTAAGAAATATCATACAACAGCGTCCGAACAAGACATGTATCGTGACAACTCACAGACCAAGCGTGTTAAATATGTGCCAGAGAGTCTACAGAGTTATGGAAACACAGGTCACAGAATTATCAGAACAAGAATCAAGTAAGATGGCAATGGACTTTTAGGACAAAGGATGTCCGAATACGGAAGATTCGTTGACCGTATTTTCAAAAAAATGTATAATATACTTGATAAAATCTATGAAAAAGTAAGGGGGAAGATGATGAAGAAGAACGGATGGAAGATCATTCTGGCAATTGCAGTGTTAGTCTGTGTGGTCTGCCTTGGACGTTTTGGATGGATCAAGTACCAGAATTATAAGACAGAGCAGGCAAGGCAAGAGACATTAAAAGCCATTGCAAGCACTGAATTTACTGGAGAGAATGATGGGGACGAACCAGAGAAAGTTCCAGCGGGAGTTAAGCATGGACAGAAGATTGATTTTAAGAAACTGATCAAGATCAACAGTGATATTTATGCATGGATTTATGTACCGGGAACAAGAATTGACTATCCTGTGGCACTGAATCAGGAAGATGATACCCACTATTTAAAATATAACTTTAAGAATGAACCAGAATTTGCAGGATGTATCTATACAGAGAAAGCAAACAAAAAGGATTTTACAGATCCAAACACTATTTTTTATGGACATAATATGAGAAATGGATCAATGTTCCAGAATCTTCACAAATTTGAAGATGAACAGTTCTTTAACAAACATAAAGAAGTGTATGTATACACGCAAAAGAAGACATATACATATACGATCTTTGCAGCTTACAAATTTGATGACAGACATTTATTAAAGACATTTGATTTTAAGAACAAAACGAAGTTTGAGAATTATTTAAGAAATGTCAAGAATATCAGGAATATGGAAAGCCATATAAGAACAAAGCAGAAAGTTACAAGCAATGACAGGATTATTACGCTGAGCACCTGCGTAGGAGGACAGCCACATAATCGTTATCTAGTACAGGCGGTGTTAACAGATGAAAGAAGTGCAGAATAAAGTAGATGAAGCAAAGAAACTCAATGACGAACTGAAGAAAGAGCTGGAAGGATATGATTCAGAGACAAAAGAAGAATTCCAAGGCTATGAAGTAAAGGAAGAGAAGCCGGAGAAGAAAAAGCAAAAGAAAAAGAAAACTCCGAAACAAATCGTAAAGAGAATTGTGATCGTGGCAGCGATCATCATACTACTTCCAACAGCGGTTATTTTAGGAATGTGGGCAATTGGGAAAAGTTCTCTTTTTGGCGGTAAAGTAGACATGTCGAAATCAGTGGATGGCGTAAAAGTCCAGAATAAGGGGGATTTGGTCATTTACAAAGGCCACAAATACCAGTATAATGAGAATATAACAAATATCTTATTTATGGGTGTAGACAAAGAGAATCTTGATTCCAAAGAAAGCAAGCTCAAGATGCGTGGAGCCGGGCAGGCTGACACCATATTTGTAGCAGCAGTTGATACCTCAACGGGCAAGGTTACACTTGTCAACGTTCCAAGAGATATTATGACTTACGTCAGATCATATGATAAGAACGGCAAATATGACGGGAAGAAACTTCGTCAGATCTGTCTGGCTTATGCATATGGGGATGGAAAGAAGAAGAGCTGTGAGAATGTAGCATATGCTGTATCCGAAGTATTATACGGAGTACCGATCCAGTCTTATATGTCTATTGATCTGTCAGCCATCAGCGTTTTGAATGATGCAGTTGGCGGAGTGAATGTTCAGGTGATCGGAGATCTGACAAGCGCAGATCCATCTTTGAAAGAAGGAGCGAATGTCACACTGCTTGGGGGTCAGGCAGAGACATATGTAAGATCCAGAGAGTTTGAACCACTGGATGCGAATTTGAAGCGTATGCAGAGACAGCAGCAGTATATTACATCTTATGCACAGAAAGCATTGCAGGAGATGAAGAACGACTTGACGTTACCAATTGATTTATTGAATCTTGTGTCTGACAATTCAGTAACGAATCTTTCAGCACCGAAGATCACATATCTGGCAACGAAAGTTTCAGGAAGCAGTTTTTCATCTGATGATATTCAGAGTATTGAATGTAACATCAAAGAAGGTGAGACAGGATATGCAGAATATTATCCAGATGAGACGAAACTCTTTGAGATGATATTAAAGGTATTTTATAAACAGGTCAGCTAAGCTGAACTATTTAAGGGGGAACAAACTATGAAGAAGATAATCGTAATGTTAGCAACATTGATCATGAGTTTTGCTTTTGCAATATCTGTAATGGCAGCACCAAGTCCTGAGGACGAATACGATCATGATAATGGACCAACAACAACTTCACAGAAAAAAGAAACTCAGGAAAAGATTGATAAGAAAACAAAGATTAGAGAAGATGAATTTGACAAAGACGGGGATAATGGAAGTTCTTCAAAGACATCAACTACAATGAATACAACATCTTCCTCTCCGAAGACTGGTGATCATGGAGCACCGGTTACATTAGTATATGTATCACTGGCAGCTGCAGCATTAGCAGTATATGCAGCAAAACATGTACAAGAACAGAATTAATCACAATGTGCACCAAACAAAACCTCCGGTCGTAAAGAGACTGGGGGTTTTTCGAATATGAGGGTTGACTATGATAGATATACATACACATATTTTGCCAGGATTAGATGATGGTGCAAGAGATATGGACGATTCCCTCGAGATGGCAGCAATTGCAGCACAAAGCGGGGTTCATGCACTGGCGGCAACATCACATGCGAATACGGGAGGATTTTTCTCAGAATACAGCGTGGAAGAATATATGAAACGGCTTTCGGATTTCAGAAGAGAACTGGATAGAGAAGCTATTCCGCTAGCAGTTTTATCAGGAATGGAGATTTTTATGACACATGAAGTTCCAGATATGATCAGGGAAGAAAGATTGCTGCCGCTCAATGAGACAGACTATTTCCTTATGGAATTCAGCTTTGGAATTGAGCAGGAAGAGATGGATGAACTGATAGATGGAGTGATGGAACTTGGAGTAACACCGATCATTGCACATCCAGAACGTTATCAATGTGTACAAGAATCGGCAAGGGGAATCTTTTACTGGATGGAACAAGGGTGTCTTACACAGGTAAACAGAGGAAGTATCTTTGGAAGATTCGGAGAAAGAGCAAAGATATGTGCCGATCATTTATTGTCAAAAAGGATGGTTACCTGTATTGCAAGTGATGCACACAAACCATATGAACGGACAACATATATGGCAGATATAAAAGAATATATGGAAGATCATTATTCTTTTGAATATTCAAAGAAATTATTATATGATAATCCTAAGAAGATTTTTGAAGGAAAGAAGATCATACAAAAATAACAGAAGTTAGGAGACTTAGTGAGATGAAGAAATTAAAGATGGCAAGTTTTGTGATATTTTGTATATCACTGGCGGCGAGTTTGCTTTTTTGGTTTACACAAGTCAGAAAAGGGGACAGGATCGGACCAGTGATCACAATTGATCAAAAAGAACTTACAGTGGATTTGAATGCGACAGATAAGGATTTCTTAAAAGGTGTAAAAGCAATTGATGCAAACGACGGTGATGTGACATCTTCTGTTGTTGTAGAAAGTGTATCAAACTTCTTAAGCGGAGGGCGCCGTCTTGTCGTTCTGGCAGCAGTGGATAATCATAACAATGTCAGCAGAGCCAATCGCATTGTAAAATATGCGGGGTATACCTCTCCGACATTTGATCTGAAGAAGCCATTGTGTTTTGAGTCAGGAGGATCTGTAAAGAATGAGGATCTGTTGAAGAATCTGACAGTCAAAGACAAGATTGACGGAGATTTGTCAAATCAGGTAAAGATTCTAACGAATTCTGTAGTAGATCTTTATACACCAGGGGAATATCCGGTAAAATTACAGGTAAGCAACAGTGCAGGAGATACTGTATCATTTCAGGCAACGATACAAGTATATAATGGAACAGAGAGATCAGAGATTCCATTTATCCATTTGAAGAAATATCTCGTGTATACAAAGAAAGGACATAAATTAAATGCCAAATCTTATATTTCAAAAGTATGTATGGGCGGAGATTATGAATCAAATGTCAAAGGGGACGTTAATAATAAGAAAGTAAGCATTAAGGACGAAGTAGATTATAACAAAGCAGGTTCCTATGAGATCACATATTCTGTAAAGAGTGGGAAGAGCCGTACAGGTACCGTAAGACTGATCGTGATCGTTACAGAATAGGAGGCAGGATGAGATATGAGTAATGAAAAACATAATATATCGGTAAATGATTATGAAATGAATATAGATCTGTACAGCATTCTCAGAGATATCAGCAAATATATTGTAGTGATTCTGCTGTTAGCCGCATCTATGAGTCTGTTGGCTTATGTATATGTAGGAAGAAGTTATCACAAGCAATATGAATCAACCAGCACATTTATTGTCAGCAGCAAAGGAAGTAACAACAGTGTATATTCTGATCTGGGCACAACGACAGAGATGGCAACAAAATTTTCAGAAATCTTAAATAGCAGTATTTTACAGAAAAAAGTTGCCAAAGAGATGAATATGGATTATTTTCCAGGAACTGCTTCGGCAGAAGTTGTAAATGAAACGAATCTTCTTGTACTGAAAGTACAGGCGGATTCACCAGAGATGGCATTCAGGCTGAACAAAGCGATCATGAACAATTATTCCGTTGTCACGAATCAGCTGATCGGTACAGTTGTACTCGACGTATTACAGAATCCAACCGTACCAAGTGGTCCGGTAAATGAATTTCAGCCAGCCGCATTGATGAAGAAAACTTTTGTTATGACGATTATAGCATTATGCGGTCTGATTGCAATTGTATCTTTTTTGAAGGATACCGTGAGAAAACCCAAAGAAGTTTCTAAAAAACTGGACGGAACGTTGCTTCAGACACTTTATCATGAGAGAATTTACAAGTCATGGAAAGCACGAATCCACAGGAAAAAGAGTAGTGTATTGTTGACAAATCCAGGAACAAGTTTTCAATATGTGGAAGATATGAAGAAACTGGCACGAAAAGTCAGTAGTAAGATGAAAGATAAGCAGGCGAAAACCCTTCTTGTAGCCAGTGTAGAAGAGAATGAAGGAAAATCAACTGTGGCAGCGAATCTGGCACTGGCACTCGCAGAAGAATCAGAGAAAGTGCTATTGATCGATGCAGATTTAAGAAAACCATCACAGTATAAGATTTTTGGACTTGCACCAGAAGAAGTACAGGAATTTGGTGAGGTGCTGAATGGAAATGAAAAGGCAGACCATTTGGTTCATGCACTGGCAAAGTCAGAGTTACTTTTGGTTACAGGAACTATGATCTACCCGAATTCTACAGAAATGATCGCATCAGATATGTTTTATAAGATCGTAGATTTCTTTAAAGATCGTCTGGATTATGTGATCATTGACACACCTCCGATGTCACAGGCAGCAGATGCAGAAGAACTTGTAGATTATGCAGATGCATCAATTCTTGTAGTACGCCAGCACACAGCACTCGTAAAGGATATCAACGAAGCGATCAGTGTTTTGAATTCCGGAGATGGAACAATGCTTGGATGCGTATATAACGATGTATTCCATGGGATTGCCCAGACAGCAAGGAATTATGGATATCGTTATGCATATGGAAGTGGAAGCAGCTATGGTTACGGCTATGGCTACGGAAGCAAATATGGTTATGGTGGTAAATACGGCTACGGTTATGGTTACGGCTATGGAAGAAGCAGCAGACAAAGCCAGAAAGAAGATCAGAAAGAAGAACACCAGAAAGAACAATATAAGAAAGAAGATCATAACAAAGAACAGAAGGAACAACATAACAAAGATTCAGTGACAGAACGGCAGGTGAAGAAAGAAGATGAGTAAAGATTATGCAGAACATAGAGAGAATAGGGAGAATCTGATCGATATTGCCGGACTATTTGATAATCTGGTAAAAGTAGCATTTCAGTTGAAATTTAAATTTCTGATCACGATCATAGTATGTGGTGTAATTTTCTGTGGATATAAAAGGTTTACATATTCTCCATATTATATTGCATCGTCAACATTTACGATCAGTTCTAGTATTTCATCAGAGAATTCTAATACCTATATAGAGAATGCAACAGCTAACCAGATGGCAAAGTCATTTCCATATATTCTGCAAAGCGGAGCATTTAAACAGGTATTAGCAGAGGATCTTGGAATGCAGTCTGTTCCAGGAACAATTGAAGCGGAAGTTATGGAGAATACAAACTTATTTACGTTAAAAGTTACAGAAAGTAATCCAGAACTTGCACAAAAAGTTTTAGAATCAGTTGTTAAGAATTATCCGTCAGTTGCGGAATTTGTTATCGGAAGTTCCCAGCTGACACTGATGGATGAAAGCGGAGTCCCAACAGCACCTGCTAATCCATTCAGTTATAAGCACGAGATAGAGATTGGTGCTGTAATAGGTATTCTTTTATGTATGTTTTTAGATGTACTTCTTGCATTTGGAAAGAACACAGTGAAGAAAGAAGAAGATTTCAAACGCTTATTCCACGTAGACAGTCTTGGAATCCTGCCACATGCGAAGTTCCATAAGAAACGTACACAGGTAGAAGAACTGGTTGTTTTAGACAATCCAAGACTTCCAAGAAGCTTTCTGGAAGCATCAAGAACAGTACGAAGAAGAATTGAACGAGCACAAAAAGAAACAGGCATGAAATCATTCCTTGTAACAAGTGCGATGCCAGGAGAGGGAAAATCTACAGTGTCAGCAAACATTGCGATATCTCTGGCGATGAAAGGATATAAAGTAATCCTCGTTGATGCCGACTTAAGAAATCCATCTACTGCAAAGGTTCTTGGAATGCAGGAGCAGGAACTTGGAACATTACAGGTACTAAAAGGAGAAGTCAAGATTGAAGATGCCGTACAGCCATATAAAGACACAAGCGTTATGGTACTGGCAGGTTCAACACCAATTCAGGATACATCCACTGTCCTAAGCGGTGAAAATATGAGACAGTTTATAAAAGAACTGGAAGCAGAGGCCGATTTTGTGGTAATCGATACACCACCAAGTGCATTATTATCCGACGCAGCGATCGTTGCCCAGTATGTAGACGGCGCAGTCTTTGTTATCCGACAGGATTATACGGAAGCAGACCGCATCCTTGAAGGTATGGAGATTCTTTCAGGATCAGGAGCACAGATTACAGGGTGTATTTTGAATGATGCGAATGTGAAGGCGAATAGTTCGGAGCATTATAAGAATAGTTATCGGTCGAAGAGTGAAGTTGTATAAATTCTGATTTTGTGGGCAATTGGCCAACTGGAGTCTTTCTGTATATGATAAAAAATAAATAATAGTCTGAAAAAGCAGCTAGAGAATTTATGCACACGTTTTTTACCGATCGCTTAT
>CABIYF010000030.1 GCA_902362875.1 Eubacteriaceae bacterium
TTCATTTCAGAATTCGTGCTCTGCACGAATTCTACCTTGTTTTGGTTCAAGATTGCGAACGAGCACCGTGAGTTTCGCAATTACCTATTTTATAAACATTTTGATTATAAAGAGCAAATCATATAAAATCAATAGGTTTATAAAAATTTTTAGAAGAAATTGCAGAAGATATCTTATGGATATTCCAGACATCTTCTTTTTCGTGTATAATAAAAAATACAAAGGGAGTTTCAGATTAAGTAAGAAACGAGGAGGATGCTTATGAAAAAACGAAAAAAAGTAACGAAGAGATGTTTGGCAGTGGTATTATCATTTTTAATGCTTATATCGGCAATCACACCAGTTAATGCAGCACAAGTAACGCCAACTTCTTCAGATGTTGAGATTACAAAGAATATCAAAGATATTCAGACAGCAGGATTTTATTCGGCAGCACTCATGAATAATGGAGATTTATGGACATGGGGATCAATGGCAGCGATGGATAAGTACAATGCAATTGATTCAACGTTGTATAAGCCTAAAACGCCAGCTATATTTATGAAAAATGTAAAAGAATTTGTATTTACGGATACTTACTATGCGGCAATTAAAAATGATGGAACATTATGGATGTGGGGCTGCGATACGAATGGTGAATTAGGAATCGGTGCTTGTGAAGTTAATAATACTGTTCCAAAACAAGTGAAGATACCAGAACGGGTAAAAAAAGTAATTCTCTCTAATAAAGGTTGGAACAAGAGTGCTGCTATTACAGAGGATGGAAATCTTTATATGTGGGGAAATAATAGTTCTTTTGGATTAGGAATTGGTGAAGATTCATCTAATTCAAAGAATTATAACACACCGCAGAAAGTAAATGGTATTTCAGAAGTTTGTGATGTAAGTGTAAGTGGAGAAACAACTACAGCATTAACAAATTCAGGTGAGATATATGTATGGGGAAATGCATATGGATATACGGATTCTCTAACACATTCCACACCAGAGAAAATTAAAAATATAGAGAATATTTCAGATAAGATTGTAAAAATTCAATATACGCAGGCGGGGTATACCGCACTTACATCAAAAGGAGATTTATATGCGTGGTATTATTCATATTTAAATGAAGACTATGCAGGAAGAAAAGATTCAGAAGATAAAGCGGAACCAAAGATTATTTTATCCAATGTAAAATCCTATGAAAGCGGAACAACGTCATTTGCAATTACGAATTTTGGTGAATTATACAGCTGGGGATCTAATGAAAAAGGAGAAACTGGTACTGGTTCTTATGGAAATGATTCAGGAGAAAATTACTATGTATCAAAACCAACCAAAATGAGTATCAGTAATGTAAAAGAGATTGTAAAAACAGAGAATTTTAAAGGAATTTCAGGAGCATATGCTGCAATTACGAATGATAAAAAACTTTATATGTGGGGATCTAATGATTTTGGGATTTTTGGCAATGGAAAAGGTCATAATACAGGACATTATGCATCAAATAATTATTATTTAGTAGAACCAAAACCTGTAAAAATAGCAGATAATGTAAAGACAGCGGCATATTATTCTTATGAACGAGTATTCTATTTAAAAAATGATAATTCTCTTTGGGCAAATGGATTGGCAAGATATGGTGTACAGGGAGATTTTGATACAAAGAATGTTTCAAATAACATATTCCATTTAACTCCGGTATTGGTTACATTAAAGAAGCAGACATCAAATGTTGGAAGCCAGACCAAACCTTCCACTTCGAAACCAGTTGTTGTAACAACTACAAGATTAACAAAAGTCCAGAATTTAAAAGGAAAGAAAGCCAAGATTATATGGAAGAAAAACATCAAAGTAACAGGATATCAGGTACAATATTGTTTGAAGAAGAATTTTAAATCTGGAGTTAAAACAGTTAATATTAAGAAAAATAAAACTACTACAACAACAATCAAGAAGTTAAAGAAGAAAAAGACGTATTATGTTAGAATTAGATGTTTCAAAAAATCTGGAAAGAAAACAATATATTCTAAATGGAGCAGTATGAAGAGTGTGAAAATTAAAAAATAAGTGACGAAATTTATAAAATGATATAAAAGTAACAATAAAAAGCAGAGAAATCGAACTAGATGACTCTGCTTTTTGTCATTAAAATCTTATGAATTTGAATCTTCAGAATCATGAGAAACGGATTCTCTTAAGACAACTTTCCCTGCTGCCTGACGCCGTCTCGTATCAGACATTGCAGCATAATGTTTTCGAGTCGTATTAACATCAGAGTGTCCAAGAACTTCCGCTACAAGATAAATATCATCGGTCTCCTGATAAAGAGCAGTACCATAAGTACTACGCAGTTTATGAGGCGTGATCTTCTTTAGTGGAGTGACTTCTTTCGCATATTTTTTCACAAGATTCTGGACCGCCTGCACACCAATTCTTCGTCTTTGCATAGAATAAAATAAAGCATCTTCATGTCCTTCCTTTGGAATGATGAGTTTTCTGCTGCCCCCAATATATTGTTCTAAAGCATCTGCAACTTCATTTCCAAAATAAACGGTCATTTCTTTTCGGCCTTTTCGGATCAGATGAAGACCGTTATTGCGGAAATCAACATCATCAATGTTTAGACCTACTAATTCAGACACACGGATACCAGTTCCAAGAAGAAGTGTAATGATCGCAAGATCACGTTCCTTTGTCTTTTCATAATAAGCACGTTTCTGCCCAGTTAAATGGTCACCACCGTGTTCTACAAAATCAAGCAAAGAAGCAACTTCATCGGCTTCTAAACGGATAATTTCCTTCTCACGGATCTTTGGCATATCGACAAGCAATGTTGGATTCTTCTCGATCAGCTGTCGTTTATAAAAATATCCGTAAAAAGAACGAAGAGCAGACATCTTACGGAAAACACCTTGTTCAGTATTCTGCATATGCTTATGTTGTTCTTCCGAGATGTAAACCTTTAAATATTCCATATATTCTTCCAGATCAACGGATTCAATCTTATCAAGATCACTCACTTTAAAATCCAGTACAGAGTAATTACGGTAAGCAGGATTTTCATCGATCAGAAAATGAAAGAACACTCTCAGATCATAAGCATAAGCAATTCGAGTTCTTACTTGTGTGGTAGAATCAATTGCACGGAAAAATTCTTTCGCAAAAGGCGGAAGAGTTTTAATAAGTTCACGTAATTTGATCGTCTGTCTTGCAGTCAGATCGTCATAATATGGTAATGATTTCATAAAATTCACCTGTTTCTTATTTATTTAGCATACCATTTACGGCTATTCAGTAGTAGTAAATGAAAATAATACATGACTTATTCTATCAATTTTTCACAAAGCTTGCAAACTTTCCCCTTCTATGTATAATAATAGTTAGTCAAGACTAACTAGAACGAAAATAAAAAGAAAGGAACATTTCGTGTATGATGCAATTTTTTAAATCATCAACAAAAGAAACAATGAACTTCTTAAGGTATATCGGCCCAGGTTTATTAGTCACTGTAGGTTTTATAGATCCCGGTAACTGGGCAAGTAATATCGCTGCAGGTTCCGGATATGGATATACATTGTTATGGATGGTCACATTATCAACGATCATGCTCATTATCTTACAGCATAATGCAGCACATCTAGGAATCGTCACAGGAAAATGTTTATCAGAAGCAACAAGTCTGTATATTAATAAAGGGCTTAAGAACATCATTTTATTAACGGCAGTTGTAGCATCGATCGCAACCGCAATGGCAGAACTTTTAGGTGGTGCAATGGCATTAGAAATGTTGTTCCATATTCCAGTAAAGATTGGTACATTTATCATTTTAGGGATCGTATTGATCTGTCAGTTTACGAATGCTTATAGCAGAATAGAGAAACTTATCATTTTGTTTGTATCACTGATCGGATTTTCTTTTCTGTTTGAAATCTGTATTGCAGATATTGAATGGAAACAGGCACTGATCGGATGGGTAAAGCCAGAAGTCCCAAAAGGTTCACTTCCAGTTGTCATGAGTGTTCTAGGAGCAGTCGTGATGCCGCATAATCTGTTTCTACATTCTGAGATCATTCAGAGTCGGGAATGGAATCTAAAAGATGAAAATGTGATAGAGCAGCAGTTAAAATACGAATTTAAGGACACTTTGTTTTCCATGATCATTGGATGGGCGATCAACAGTGCAATGATCTTAATGGCAGCAGCTACCCTGTATCAGGGAAATGGTCATTCCATTGATGATATTCATTTGGCAGGTTCTATGTTAACACCTCTCCTTGGAAATGCAGCATCAATTATTTTTGCGCTAGCCTTATTGCTGGCAGGAATCTCATCAAGTATTACAGCAGGAATGGCTGGTGGAACGATTTTTTCTGGGATTTTTAGTCAGCCATATGATATTAATCATAAAGATACGAAACTTGGTGTTCTTATTACAATGATACCTGCAGCTATGATCATTTTATTTATAAAATCCCCATTTGATGGACTGATCTATTCCCAGATGTTTTTAGCGATACAGCTTCCAATTACGATCTTTACGCAGATTTACCTGACATCTTCAAAGAAAGTGATGGGAAAATATGCAAACTCTAAACGATTGAAGATGACACTTTTTACAATTGCAGTGATTGTAACATTTCTAAATATATGTCTGTTCGTGACTGGATTTTAAATACAAAAAATGAGATAATAAAAGCCACAAAAATAAATGACAGGAGATAATGAAGATGAAAATTGCAATGGCACAGATGCAGATGAGTGATGATATCAACCACAATTTAGAAACTTCCCTAAAATACTGTGATTGGGCAAAAGACAGTGATCTTTTATTTTTCCCAGAAATCCAACTGTCCCCATTTTTCCCGAAGTACGAAAAAAGAGATGCTGCAAAATATTGTATGACAAGTCATAGTAAAGAGATACAATTATTGAAAGAAAAAGCAAAACAACATCAGTATTATTTATCTCCGAATGTTTACTTCGAAGAAAATCAAAAACGTTATGATACTTCTTTATGGATCAATCCAAAAGGAGAACTTGAAGGCCGTTCTAAGATGGTACATATTGCACAGGCACAAAATTTTTATGAGCAGGATTACTACACACCATCCGAAGAAGGATTTCAGGTTTTTGATACTTCGTTTGGCAAGATCGGAATTGTGATCTGTTATGACAGACACCTTCCGGAAAGTATTCGAACGACAACTTTAAAAGGAGCTGACCTGATCATTATTCCAACTGCAAATACAAAAGATGAACCAATGGAGATGTTTGAATGGGAAATCCGTATACAGGCAATGCAAAATCAGGTGTTTATCGCGATGTGTAACCGTGTTGGAAAAGAAGATCATATGGATTTTGCAGGAGAATCACTACTTGTTGGTCCAGATGGAGATGTCATCTTTAAAGCAGATGACAGGCAGCAGCTTATTGAATGTGAGATTGATCTTAGTCAGGCAGAGAAATTAAGGGAAAGCAAGCCATATTTTTCAACCAGAAGACCGGAATGTTATTTATAACAGAATATAGATTTCCAAGATGATTCATGAGATAATAAAGATAAAAAAGAAAGGAGCATCTTATGGAGATTAAATATTTATCGATCAAAAATTTTAAATCAATCCGGCATATGGAAATATCAGATATCCAGAATGCTCTGATTCTTGTTGGAAAGAATAATACAGGAAAATCATCCATCCTTCATGCCTTGCGTGCAGTCGAAGGATCTTATGAAATCTCATTGGATGATTTTAACGAGACAATGCAAAATATAGAGATTGGATTTATATTATCCGTTACAGAAGAAGATCTTCATATTTTTCATAAAAATGGTATAGTGAGCCAGTATAAAAAATACGATCTTTGGAAAAAGGATTTTGAGAGTAAACTTCCATCTTACAAAAATGAAGAGATCACCTTTACGTTTATTGCTAATAAAGAAGGCAAACAGCGGTTTTACGATGGTAAGAAGAAACATAATAAGTATATCCGGGAGATTTTCCCAACTATTTATTTCATTGGAACGAACCGTAATTTAAAACAGATACAGGATGATCTTTTTATGTTACAGGAAGACAGTTTGCTTAAGATCATGCGTACAAACTGCTGTATGTTTGATCCTGTGAAACCATGTACTCATTGTTTTCAGTGTATCGGTCTGATCGATCAGAAGAGTCCAAAAGAGCTGAATGCATTTGAGGCTGCAAAGTTATTTGAATATAAATTGTACGAGATGAACATTGACCAGTTTGAGAAACGTATTAATGAGAGCTTCCATAAGAACGGTGGATTTGAGGATATCATTTTCTCTATGAATTACGATGTTGACCAAATGCTTCAAGTTAATGCAGAAGCTTATAACAAAGAACGTGATATTTCAATTTCTGTGGAACGATTGGGGCGTGGAATGAAAAGTATTTATATGCTTTCTCTTTTGGAAGCTTATGTAATGGATGAGAATAGTCTTTCATCGATCATTCTGGTAGAGGAACCAGAGATGTTTTTGCATCCACAACTGCAAAAGACAGCCAGTGAGATCCTTTATCGTCTGGCACAGAAGAATCAGGTAATCTTTACAACACATTCTCCACACTTATTAGCCAATTTTAGCAGTAGACAATTATGTCAGATCATATTGGATGAAGATTCATATTCTGTTGCAAAGAAGAAAACGAACATTAGTTCGGTATTAGACGATCTTGGATATAATGCTTCCGATCTTATGAATGTCGATTTTGTTTTTATCGTAGAAGGAAAACAAGATAAATACCGTTTTCCATTGTTGTTAAATCATTATTATTCTGAAATTTATGATGAAGACGGCAGATTAAATCGTGTAGCAATCCTGACAACAAACAGTTGTACCAATATCAAGACGTATGCCAACTTAAAATATATAAATCAGCTTTATATGAAGGATCGTTTTTTAATGATCCGTGATAGTGATGGTAAGGATCGAGATATGCTTGGAAGACAGCTTTGTAAATATTATGATGAGAGAAATCTTGTGGATGTTGATCATTTACCAAAAGTGACAAGGAAAAATGTATTGATCTTAAAATATTATTCTTTTGAAAATTATTTTTTAAATCCAGAGATCATGTCAAAACTTGGAGTTATAGAATCTGAAGATGCTTTTTATGAGATTTTATATGATAAATGGAGAGAATATCTGCATAGGATCAAAAGTGGAGTTCATTTGATACAGATGATGGGACGTGATTTTACATCACCGCAAGATATGAAAGAACATATGGAAGAGATCAAAACCTATATGCGGGGTCATAATCTGTTTGACATTTTTTATGGAAGATATAAAAAAGAAGAGAAAGATTTATTAAAGAAATATATTGAGATCGCACCAAGAGATGAATTTAGTGATATTCTTGATGCGGCGGATTCGTTTATCTATTTTCAGAGTAAGACAAAACAAAAAGATATTCAGAATGAAACAAAATAAAGAAAGTGCGAGATAAATAATATGACAAAGAAACACACAATATTAACAGCGATCAATTCGAAATACATTCACTCGAACCTTGCAGTTTACTGCCTTCGTGCCTACGCAAAGCCATATATCGATGAAGTCGAGATTGCAGAATATACGATCAATCAGCAGGTGGATGATATCCTGATGAGTCTATATCAGAAACATCCGGATATTCTTTGTTTTTCCTGCTATATATGGAATATTGAATACACAGAACGTGTGATCAGGGAAATTCATAAACTGCTGCCGGATGTTCCAATCTGGCTTGGAGGTCCAGAAGTTTCTTATGATGCAAGAGAAGTGTTAAGACGTCTTCCACAGGTAACAGGTGTAATGAAAGGGGAAGGAGAAGTTACATTCCTTGAAGTGCTTGATCATTATCATGGAAAGAGAGATGATCTTGGCAAGATTCCGGGACTTACTTACAGGAATGAAGATGAAATCGTAGAGACACCATGGCGTCCGGTGATGGACTTAAGTAAAGTTCCATTTGTGTATGAACATATTGAAGATTTTGAACATAAGATCATTTACTATGAATCAAGCAGGGGCTGTCCATTTTCATGCAGTTATTGTTTATCTTCGATTGATAAATGCCTGCGCTTCCGAGATCTTTCTCTTGTCAAAAAGGAATTACAGTTTTTCTTAGATCATAAAGTGCCACAGGTCAAATTTGTCGACCGTACCTTTAACTGTCGACACGATCATGCAATGGAGATCTGGCGTTATATAAAGGAACATGATAACGGCATTACCAATTTCCATTTTGAAGTGGCAGCAGATGTCTTAAAGGATGATGAAATTGAATTGATCTCTGATATGCGTCCGGGACTGATTCAGTTAGAGATTGGCGTTCAGTCAACGAACATTGATACGATCACTGAGATTCACAGGAAAATGGATTTTAAGAAAGTTGCAGATATCGTAACAAGGATCAATGCTGGACATAATATACATCAACATCTGGATCTGATCGCAGGACTACCATATGAAGATCTTGAAAGTTTTAAAAAGTCATTTCAGGATGTCTATGAAGTACGTCCAGAACAATTGCAGTTAGGCTTTTTAAAAGTATTAAAAGGTTCTTATATGGAAAAACAAAAAGAGAACTATGGGCTTGTTTATAAAGATACACCGCCTTATGAAGTCCTTTATACAAAATGGCTGCCTTATGAAGATGTACTGGTTTTAAAGAAAGTGGAAGAAATGGTAGAAGTTTATTATAATAGCAGCCAGTTTTCGAACACCTTACGGTTGTTGGAAAAAGAATTTGACACTGCATTTGCTTTATATGATACACTTGCCAGATTTTATGAGGAGAAAGGTTATGACAAGGTCAGCCATAGCCGGATTGCCCGATTTGAAATCTTATATGAATTTATACAAACTATTACAGAGGAAGAAAATCTTGTATTATATAAAGAGCTGTTAACGTATGACTTATATCTTCGTGAAAATGTAAAGAAACGTCCGGATTTTGCAGGAGATTATACATTACAAAAGGACGAACTTCGTTATATCAATGAGGAAATCCTATTAAAAGATGAACAGCTTGCATACTTTGGTGAAAAGAATATGCGCAAACTTTCCCATATGGAACGATTTGATTATGCAGTAGATGAAGACTTTGGAAAGAAAGAAACGATTCTGTTGTTTGATTACCAGAATCGAGATCCACTGACGAATCAGGCAACCGTTTACCAGATTCCGATGAATTAGATAAGAAATTCACATGAAGAAAATACGACAGGAAAGAAGGTGTACAAAAGAAAATGATAGCAATATATCTGGCACCATTATATTTGTTACTAAACGCCTATTTTTTATTTCGAATCTTAAAATGGCTGGAGACTTGTCATGTTCACTTTAAAAAGAAATGGATCAAAGCCGTTTTAATCATGATCTATGCATTTTTTGCCTTTAGTATCTTGATTGCATTTTTACTTCCACAAGGAACAATGCGACGTGTTATGAAACTGATTAGTAATTACTGGCTGGGTGTTTTGATGTACTTGGCACTTACGGTCATAATTGCGGATCTGATTCGCCTGATCCTGATCTATCTTTTAAAAGCAGATCAGGAAAAGTTCTGGACACCAAAAGTTTTCAGACTTGTTGGGTGCATTTGTTTGATCTTGATCCTATCAACCAGTTTTTACGGAGTATACAATGCAAGAAATATCAGGACAACAAGTTATCATGTAACGATACATAAAAAAGCAGGAAATCATAAAAAGTTAAAGATCGTCTTACTTGCAGACCTTCATCTTGGTTATAATATCGGATGTTCTCAGATGAAACAGATGGTAACAAAAGTAAATAAACAAAATCCAGACCTGATCGTGATCGCTGGCGATATTTTTGATAATGAATACGATGCGTTAGATGATCCGAAACAGTTGATCAAAATTTTTCGACAGTTAAAGAGTAAATATGGTGTGTATGCAGTTTATGGAAATCATGATATTGATGAAAAGATTCTTGCAGGATTTACGTTTGGCAGTGGCCGGGAGAAAAAAGTTAGCGACCCAAGAATGGATGAATTTGTGAAAAAGGCTGGAATGAAGTTATTAAGAGATGAATCTGTCTGTATTGATCAGAGTTTCTATCTGTATGGAAGACCAGATGCCGAGAGAGTCGGACGTGGAATCAATAGACGTAAGACTCCAAAAGAACTTGTACAAGGGATAGATCTTAAGAAACCTGTGATCGTCTTGGATCATGAGCCAAGGCAGCAGGAAGCGTTAAATAAAGCAGGGGTCGATCTTGATCTTTGCGGACATACTCATGATGGCCAGATGTTCCCAGGGAATTTAACAATTCATTTATTCTGGAAGAATCCATATGGATACCGCAAGGTTGGGAATACACACCAGATCGTAACCTCAGGAGTCGGCTTATTTGGCCCGAATATGAGGGTTGGAACGAAAGCTGAGATTGCGGTTGTGAATGTGGATTTTAAATAAAATATAAATTAGCGGAGGAACAGATTTCTATGAAATATCAAGATGGAAAAGACAGATGCTGCTGGGCAAATCCAAAGAATCAGTTATACATAGATTATCATGATAAAGAATGGGGAGTCCCTGTTTATGATGACCATAAATTGTTTGAAATGCTTATTTTAGAATCCTTTCAGGCAGGTTTATCCTGGGAGTGTGTGTTAAATAAGAGAGAAGCATTCAGGGAAGCGTTTGATGGTTTTGATGTATATAAGATAAGTGCGTATGACGAAAATAAACAGGCTCAGTTAAAGGAAAATGAAAAAATCATAAGAAATCAGAGGAAAATATTAGCAGCAGTTACGAATGCACAGATTTTTCTTAAGATTCAGGAGGAATACGGAAGTTTTTCAAATTATTTATGGCAGTTTACAGAGAATGAAGTAATCTATGAAACAGGCAAAACATCATCGGAACTTTCAGATAAGATATCAAAAGATTTAAAAAAACGAGGAATGAAATTCGTCGGAACAACGATCATTTATTCTTATCTTCAAGCTGTTGGAGTCATTTATTCTCATGAAAAAGGATGCTTTTTATGGAAGAAAAAGTAATCATATGGAACTTTACGTCAAGTACGCAAAAGCGTGCTTGAATTTTTGTATAAAAAGGAGTAAGGTAGAAATTACCAGAGAAAATTTGAGTATTAGAATATAGAAAGTATCATAAGCAGAATGCAGCGACATAAGGAGGAACAATCATGAGACGTAAGATTATGGCAGCATTTGTATGCTCAATTATGGCAATGTCTGTAATGCCAGTTTATGCAGCGGACGATACACAAACAACACAGGTAGAACAAGAAATAACCACACAGGACACAACACAGACGACAAAAGAAAAAACATCTACAAAGAAGACAAAAGATACAAAGAAATCCTCAAAGAAGAAAGATACAAAATCTAAGAAAACTGATCAGGAAAAAGTCGTTCCAATGCCGACACAGGTGGTAAGCAAAACCAGCTCATCAGCGATTCAAAGCAGAATTTCAGCCAAAGAAGCAAAGATTACGAAATTAGAGAAAAAAAGATCCAAAATTTCCAGCCAGATACAACTGGAAACGAAAAAGAGCGAAGCTGTCAAAGCATTTTATAAGAAATATACAGCAAGTTCTAAGGCAGAGGTCGCATTATATGGACAGGAAATTACGCCTGCGATCAAAATATCAAAAAAAGATGAAACTATGAGAGATGATCTTTATGAACTCGCGGATTTATTTGGAGATAAACAACTAAGAAATATTGCGGATAAATATGTATTTGGAATCAACCATCCAGATTTTGAAAGTTTACTTGATAAGAACGACAATTGTAATTTAAATCAGTATTTGAAGAATAAAAAGATTCTTCCGATAAAACCAATGGAACAAAAGATCAAAAAAATTAATAAACAGATCAAACAACTAAGAAAGCAGATTTCCAAAGAAAAACAGACAAGATATTTTAATCCGAATAATGTAAGTTTATTAAGTCATATTACGGTAGATGATGCAAAACATATGTTAGAGGGAACGGCTCTTTATGCGGATGCGAAAGCCTATGTAAAAGCAGAAGAAAAATATCATGTGAATGCAGTCTTTTTAATGGGAATTGCAGCGCATGAAAGTGCATGGGGAACAAGCAGACGTGCAAGGGAAGATAATAATCTGACTGGATATGGTGTAACCTCTGACAGTGCCAAAGGAATTAATAAGGCAACCAAAGAAGAAGGACTTCTTACAACGGCTAAGACTTTACATGAGAAATACCTGACACCAGGTGGAAGTTATTATTGTGGTACTTCTGCGCAGGCCGTGAATAAGCATTATTGCGTTGGCGGTGAATGGGCAGCAGCTGTTGTGAATGATGCATATCAGTTGATGAATCAATTATAATGATAGATATTAAAAGTAAGGAAAGAGAAATGTTTCAAAAAGAAATTTTATTTTCCCATTGATTTTATAAGACCACAATGCTATAATTTACAAGAAATCAAAAAGAACAAAACGTTGATGAGAAGAGTACTTTGTGGAAAGCTTCCAGAGAGGGATATATTTGCTGAAAGTATCCTAAGCAGACAAACAAAGGAAGACCACCTCGGAGTGGCTGCAAACCAGCCCGGCTGACACCGTTAATCGTCGATTAAGTGATCTGTTTCTGGAATTTATTATTTTATTAGAAGAATATGAAACAGATAACCAGGGTGGAACCGCGATAACTCGTCCCATGGATTTTTATTAGTCCATGGGATTTTTTATTTCTATGACTAATTTTATATAAAATATGCTCGTAAGATTTGTATTTATATAAGATTTTTAATGGGATAAATAAAACGTTATATATCAAGAAAGGATGAACAAGAAAGATGAAGATTACATTAAAAGATGGATCTGTAAAAGAGTATGAAAACAACATGTCTGTCATTGATATTGCCAAAGATATCAGTGAAGGACTGGCAAGAGTTGCCTGCGCAGGTGAGGTTGATGGAGAAGTTGTTGACCTTAGAACTGTGATCGACAAAGATTGTGAATTAAATATCTTAACATTTGATTCTGATGAAGGAAAACATGCATTCCGTCATACAGCATCTCATATTTTAGCTCAGGCAGTAAAACGTCTGTACCCAGAAACAAAACTTGCGATTGGACCTTCTATCGATAATGGTTTCTACTATGATATGGAGAAAGATACTCCATTTACACAGGAAGACCTTGAAAAGATTGAGAAAGAAATGAAGAAGATCGTCAAAGAAAATCTTGAGATCACAAGCTTTACAAAACCTAGAGATGAAGCAATCGCATTTATGAAAGAAAGAAACGAACCTTACAAAGTGGAACTGATCGAAGATCTTCCAGAAGATTCCGTGATCAGCTTCTATCAGCAGGGAGAATTCGTTGATCTTTGTGCAGGACCTCACTTAATGACTACAAAACCAGTCAAAGCATTTAAACTTACAAGTATTGCAGGTGCTTACTGGCGTGGAGATGAGCATAATCAGATGCTTACAAGAATCTATGGTACTGCATTTACAAAGAAAGCAGAATTAGATGCATACCTTACAATGATGGAAGAGGCTAGAAAACGTGATCATCGTAAACTTGGAAAAGAACTTGGTCTGTTTATGATGAGAGAAGAAGGACCTGGATTCCCATTCTTCCTTCCAAAAGGTATGGTTCTTAAAAATACATTGTTAGATTACTGGCGTGAAATCCATCAGAAGGCTGGATATGTTGAAATCTCAACACCTATCATGTTAAGCCGTCACTTATGGGAAACATCAGGACATTGGGATCATTACAAAGAAAATATGTATACAACAGTCATTGATGAACAGGATTTCGCGATCAAACCTATGAACTGCCCAGGTGGAGTTCTTGTTTATGATTCTGAACCACGTTCTTATAGAGATCTTCCATTAAGAATGGGTGAGTTAGGATTAGTACATCGTCATGAAAAATCAGGTCAGTTACACGGATTAATGCGTGTTCGCTGCTTTACACAGGATGATGCTCATATCTTTATGACACCAGATCAGATCAAAGACGAGATCAAAGGTGTTGCTGGACTGATCGATCAGGTATATAACTTATTTGGATTTAAATACCATGTAGAACTTTCTACACGTCCAGATGACAGCATGGGAAGCGATGAAGATTGGGAACTTGCAACAGAATCACTTCGTGCAGCCCTAGATGATCTTGGACTTGATTATGTAGTAAATGAAGGAGACGGAGCTTTCTACGGACCTAAGATCGACTTCCACTTAGAGGATTCTATCGGAAGAACATGGCAGTGTGGAACAATCCAGCTTGACTTCCAGCTTCCATTACGATTCGATCTTCACTACACAGGAGCTGATGGAGAGAAACATCGTCCAATCATGATCCACCGTGTTGCATTTGGATCTATTGAACGTTTCATCGGTATCTTAATCGAGCATTTTGCAGGTGCTTTCCCTACATGGTTAGCTCCAGTACAGGTTGAAGTGATCCCTATCTCTGATAAGCATTTAGATTATGCTACAAAAGTACTTGATACATTAAAAGCTGCAGGAATCCGTGCAGACATCGATACAAGAGCTGAAAAGATGGGATACAAGATCCGTGAAGCACAGCTTCAGAAGATCCCATACATGTTAGTTGTTGGTGGAAAAGAAGAAGAAAACGAAGCTGTATCTGTAAGAAGCCGATTCAAAGGTGATGAAGGACAGATGAAGTTAGATGACTTCTTAGCTGGAATCAAAGAAGAGATTGCAAATAGAGAAAATCGTAAGGTTGAAAAAGAAGATTAATTTAATATAATAAAAAGGAGGCACCACACTTTGTGGAATGCCTCCTTTTTATATACGTTCTAATAATTCGTCTGGTTTCATAGCAGGTACTTTACTTTCGATGAAATCCTTAATATTACGAGTTACAATAAAATCTACCTTCATTCGTTGTGCGCATACCATTTGAATCGCATCTTCATAATCGGAAGTTTTCATGTTTGCAGCTTTCCTTATATCAGAAGACTTTAGATCGGCAATATGAAAAATCATAAATAACTGCTCAATAATCTGCTGCGTTTTTTCTGGTGTTAACTCTTTTCTTAGAATATAAACAATATTCGGAATAGATAATGCTGAAATATAGCCATCAATCTTTTCAACTTCGCATAATTTCCAGATTTTTGAAGAGTTTTCAACAAAATCAGTTCTGTCGCATAATACATCAAGAATTACATTTGTATCAATCAATATTTTCATATTTTTCTGCGATCCTTTCTGCACGAATAACCTTTTCGTTATAATCGTTTTTTAGAATTCCAGTTAGAGAATCTGTTAAAAAAGAAATACCTGTGTCTTTTGAAATCAATCTGGCGACTTCTTTTCCTTTTTTTAAAATAATGATTTCATTACCTTCTTGAACAGCTTTTAAATATTTCCCAAAGTTGTTCTGAATATCAGTTGCCGTTGTTGTAATCATAATATCACCTCCTAAGTCTCATAATTAATCCCTAAAATTATTATATGCTATTTTAGGGATTTTATCAATGATCTTATCATAGTTTCATATATTTTTAAAATTGTAAAATAGGCTTAGCTATATAATTGCAACTTTTTCTCAAATAAAAAACTTGCAATATACCCCAATAGGGTATATAATACCAATCGTAAAGGAGGTAATTACAATGGAAGAACAAAAAGAATGTTGTTGTCATCACAAGACAAAAGAACGTTCCGACAAAGAATATAGAGACCTGATCAATCGTCTAAGCCGCATTGAAGGTCAGGTCCGAGGAATAAAAAAGATGATAGAGAACGATACTTATTGCACTGACGTATTAATTCAGGTATCAGCTGTTAATGCAGCATTGAACAGTTTCAATAAAGTTCTTCTTGCTAATCATATCAGAACCTGCGTGGCAGAAGATATCAGAGAAGGCAAAGATGAAACAATCGATGAGTTAGTAAAAGTTTTACAAAAACTAATGAAATAACAATTTAATAAACCCAAAATGAAAGGAAAGGAAACCATGGAACAATATCAAGTGACTGGCATGAGTTGTGCTGCCTGCAGCACACGCGTAGAGAAAGCGGTTTCCAGTGTAGAGGGAGTGACATCCTGCTCTGTAAGCCTGCTGACAAACTCAATGGGTGTTGAAGGAACCGCAGATCCGTCTGCAATCATTAAAGCAGTGGAAGATGCCGGATATGGAGCAAAGAAAAAAGGAGAACAGACACAGAGCAGTTCTTCGGATGCAGATTTATTAAAAGACAGAGAAACTCCCGTCTTAAAGAAACGTCTGATCGCATCGTTGTGTTTTTTGATCCCACTTATGTATCTGTCAATGGGACATATGATGTGGAACTGGCCAATTCCTAAGATTTTAGATGGAAACCATGTAGCAATGGGGCTGATCCAGCTGTTATTTACAACGGTGATCATGGTCATTAACCAGAAGTTCTTCATCAGTGGATTTAAGAGCTTATTCCATAAAGCACCGAATATGGATACTCTGGTTGCTTTAGGATCAGCAGCTTCTTATGGATACAGTGTTTACGTTTTATTTGCCATGACAGATGCTCAGATGCATCAAAATATGGATGCTGTTATGAAATATATGCATGAATTCTATTTTGAATCTGCAGCTATGATCTTAACACTGATCACGGTTGGTAAGATGTTAGAAGCAAGATCTAAAGGGAAAACGACAGATGCATTAAAGAGTTTGATGAAACTCGCACCAAAGACAGCCGTTGTGATCCGTAATGGACAGGAAATGGAAGTCGGGATCGAACAGGTACATCAGGGAGATATCTTTGTTGTAAAACCTGGAGAGAATATACCAGTAGATGGTATGATTATCGAAGGAAACAGTGCGTTAAATGAATCCGCCTTAACAGGAGAAAGTATTCCTGTAGACAAAAAAGAAGGAGATGCAGTATCCGCTGCGACATTAAACACCTCTGGTTATTTAAAATGTGAAGCAACAAGAGTTGGGGAAGATACAACGCTTTCTCAGATCATTCAGATGGTTAGTGATGCAGCCGCAACCAAAGCACCGATTGCGAAAGTTGCAGATAAAGTATCAGGAATTTTCGTCCCAACGGTTATCTGTATTGCAATCGCAACAATGATCATTTGGCTGCTTGTTGGACAGAGTTTTGGATTTGCACTTGCAAGAGGTATTTCCGTCTTAGTGATCAGCTGCCCTTGTGCTTTAGGACTTGCAACACCAGTAGCGATCATGGTAGGAAATGGAATGGGTGCTAAACATGGAATCATGTTTAAGACAGCCGTATCCTTAGAAGAAACAGGAAAGACACAGATTGTTGCCTTAGATAAAACAGGAACGATCACAAGTGGAAAACCACAGGTGACAGATATGGTACCTGTAGAGGGTATCAGTGAAGAGGAACTTCTTTCTATGGCGTATGCTTTAGAGAAAAAGAGTGAGCATCCTCTCGCACATGCAATCTTACAAAAAGCAGAAGAAATAAATCTTAGTGATAATCTTGAGATCAAAGACTTCCAGGCGGTTGCAGGAAATGGTCTTTCTGGGAAGATTGAAAACGAAACAATTTATGGTGGTAATCAGAGATTTATTGAGAAATATGCAACAATTCCAGTATCTATGATCAAGAAATCCGAAGAACTTGCCAATCAGGGAAAGACACCTTTATTCTTTGCCTGTGATGATCAGCTGATCGGTATTATTGCTGTTGCTGACGTGATCAAAGAAGACAGTCCTCAGGCAGTGAAAGAACTTCAGAACATGGGAATCCGTGTTGTCATGTTAACTGGAGATAATGAACGTACTGCAAAAGCTATCGGGGAACAGGCAGGCGTTGACCAGGTAATCGCCGGAGTCTTACCAGAAGGAAAAGAAAGCGTCATTCGTGACTTAAAAGAAAAAGGAAAAGTTGCAATGGTTGGTGATGGTATCAATGATGCACCAGCGCTTACAAGAGCCGATATGGGAATTGCCATTGGTGCAGGAACTGATATTGCAATTGATGCGGCTGATGTTGTCTTAATGAAAAGCCGTTTAAGTGATGTACCGGCAGCCATTCGTTTGAGCCGTGCAACACTTAAGAATATTCATGAGAACTTATTCTGGGCCTTTATCTATAATATCATTGGAATTCCATTAGCTGCAGGTGCATGGTATATGTTACTTGGATGGAAACTAAATCCAATGTTTGGTGCAGCGGCAATGAGCTTATCAAGTTTCTGTGTTGTTACCAATGCATTACGATTAAACTTCTTTAAAATGCATGATGCAAACAGAGATAAGAAAATCAAAAACAGTGTAGTACTTGAAGAAATTCAGGTTCAAAATACAACAACAAAACAGGAGGAAATTACAATGAAGAAAACAATGAAGATCGAAGGAATGATGTGTGGACACTGTGAGGCTACAGTAAAGAAAGCATTAGAAGCTTTAGATGGTGTGGAAGAAGCTGTAGTAAGTCATGAAGAAGGAACAGCCGTTGTTTCTATGACAAATGAAGTATCTGATGATGTTTTAACACAGACAGTTGAAGATAAAGATTACAAAGTAACAGGCATTGAATAAAAAACAAATATTGTTATAATATTTTCGGTATAAACCGACTAAATATTATTATTAAAATCAATATTGTTATATAAAATAGCAGGAATTTTGCGATATGCGGGCAGAATTTCTGCTGTTTTTTGCTAAAATAAATATCTTATTGAGAAAAATTATCAAAAATATGATACAATATACTCTGTATGGATCATGAAACATCCAAAGGATAAAAGAAACAAAAGACGAGAAGATAAAGGATAAGAATATGACATTAAAGCAATTACAAATTGGAGAAAGTGCTGTCATTGAAAGTGTCGGAGGACAAGGAGCGTTAAGGCAGCATTTTCTTGATATGGGGATGATCCCAGGGGTAGAAGTAACCGTTGTAAAATTTGCACCGATGGGTGATCCCATGGAGATACAACTTCATGGTTATGAACTCACATTACGTTTAGAAGAAGCAGATCAGATAGAGATTTCGCGTGTCACAAAGACGAACACAGATCATAAGAATACAGATCATATGAAGGTTTCTGAACACCCAGGGCTTGGAGAAGAAGGAAAATATCATTCGAAGGAAAATGAACATCCGCTTCCAGAAGGTGCAATATTAACTTATGCGCTGGTAGGAAATCAGAACTGCGGAAAGACTACATTATTTAATCAGCTGACTGGAGCGAATCAACATGTCGGTAATTTTCCGGGAGTTACGGTTGACCGGAAGGATGGATCAATTAAAGGTTATCCTAAGACCAATGTAACAGATCTTCCAGGAATCTATTCTATGTCACCATACAGCAGTGAAGAAATTGTTTCCAGGAATTTTGTATTAGATGATAAACCAAAGGCTCTTATTAATATTGTAGATGCAACCAACATTGAACGTAATCTCTATCTTACAATGCAGTTACTAGAGATGGATATTCCAATGGTGATTGCATTAAATATGATGGATGAAGTGACTGGCAATCAAGGATCTATCAATGTAAATGAGATGGAGGCAATGCTTGGAGTTCCAGTGATACCGATTTCAGCAGCAAAGAATGAGGGCGTTGATGAACTTGTCAAACATGCAATTCATATTGCCAAATATCAGGAACGGCCGCTAAGACAGGATTTTTGCAATAAAGAAGATCATGATGGCGCTGTGCATCGATGCATTCATGCAGTGATTCATTTGATTGAAGATCACGCAGAGAAAGCAGATATACCAGTGAGATTTGCAGCGACAAAGGCAATTGAGGGAGATCCATTGATCTTAGAGCAATTGAAACTTGAACAAAATGAGATGGAAATGCTGGAACACATCGTCTGCCAGATGGAGGCAGAACGTCATTTGGATCGAAGTGCGGCAATTGCGGATATGAGATTTGATTTTATAGAACATCTGTGTGAACAGACCGTTGTAAAGCCAAAAGAAAGCAAAGAACGCATAAGAAGTGAAAAGATCGATCGTATTTTAACAGGAAAATATACAGCCATTCCATGTTTTATAGGGATTATGGTTTTGGTATTTTACTTAACATTTAATGTCATTGGTGCATGGCTGCAAGGATTGCTTGAGATGGGAATCGACAAAATTTCAGCAGCTGCAGATCAGGCATTAGCTGCAGCACATGTAAATCCTGCAATTCACAGTCTTGTGATCGATGGTATTTTTACCGGGGTAGGAAGTGTTTTAAGTTTTTTACCGATCATTGTAACCTTATTTTTCTTTTTATCGTTGATGGAAGACAGTGGGTATATTGCAAGAGTTGCATTTGTCATGGATAAATTGCTTCGTAAGATCGGTCTTTCCGGGCGAAGTATTGTCCCAATGCTGATTGGGTTTGGATGTACAGTTCCTGCAGTTATGGCAACAAGAACACTGACAAGTGAGAGGGATCGCAAGATGACGATTCTTTTAACACCATTTATGAGTTGTACAGCGAAACTTCCAATATATGCTTTCTTTGTAAATGCATTTTTCCCAAAACATGGCGGGTTGATTATGGCAGGACTGTATATATTAGGAATTATCATTGGAATTTTAATCGCATTTTTATATAAGGGAACTTTATTTAAAGGAGAACCTGTACCTTTTGTAATGGAATTACCAAATTACAGACTTCCTGGAGTTAAGAATGTAACACAGTTATTATGGGAGAAAGCAAAAGATTTCTTACAGAAGGCATTTTCCGTAATCTTAGTAGCAACGATCGTGGTATGGTTTTTACAGCGTTTTGATCTGCAGTTAAATATGGTGGAAGATTCTGCGCACAGTATGTTAGCAATGGTGGCTGGATTCTTAGCACCAGTATTTTCACCATTAGGATTAGGAGACTGGAGAATCGCAACATCATTGATCAGTGGATTTATGGCGAAGGAAAGTGTAGTTTCAACTTTAGGAGTGTTATTTGGGGGAAATATCACGAATGCGATCACACCGTTAGCAGCCGCATCATTATTGGTATTTAGTTTGCTTTACAGTCCATGTGTTGCAGCGATCGCATCTGTTAAACGAGAACTTGGAACAAGGTGGGCAGTCAGTCTTGTATTATGGCAATGCGTGATCGCCTGGGTGGCAGCTTTGATCGTAAGGTTGATTGGACTAGCAGTTGGAATTATTTAAAACAAAATTAAAATAAATCTACAAAGAGTGTAAATTCATAAAAATACCGAGAGAAGCCGGATTTTTACCGGCTTCTATATTCTTTTTTACCAATCTATAATTTAAATCGGTATTTTGCGTATAGATTGATCTCGGATAAGAAACCTCTCTTTCTATATGCAAATCAAGAAATCTTACTTTTTACAAAAATAAAAAGGAACACTTTAAAATAAAATCTAAAATGTTCCTCTTCAATAATGTTCAAATAAATTCAGATCAAGACTTAAAAACTAAGATGCTTCTTTTTCTTTAACAGATTCGCACCAGTTACGATCAGCATGATTCCTGATGCAAGTCCTAAACAAATGGATAAGATTCCAAGAACGATGTTGCCGGCTCCAGTACGTTTCATAGTTAAATAGATTTTTTCCATGTCCATATCATAACCTCCGTTTGGTTTTTGATTATTTGTTATGTCTGGTATTTACTATACCATTAATTTTGATACTTCGTCAAATATGTGTATTCTATTCTATTATAATAATAAATCTCTTACCATTTTGCCATCAAATGTCACACTGGATACATGATGAACTTCAATCTGATATAATGCATTGGCTGCAATATGTTCAGCCGCCTGTTCTAAATCCCTGATTCCGGTTGTTTCAGAATACAACTCAATTACAGTATCTAATGCTTCATCTGTCATAATACATTCATTATCTTTTAATCCCATACGTTTTAAGATCTTTGGAAGTGCAAATCTTGAGAAAATAGCCTTCTTCTCCTCTGGTGTATAATCAGGAATATCAATGACCGCAAAACGAGACATCAAAGGTGCACTGATCTGATCTTTTTCATTCGCTGTGGCGATTGGATAAACACCGACTGTCGGGATCATACATTCCATATAGTTGTCTGTAAATCCAAGGTTATCAAGCAATGTCAATAATACATCTGCAGGATTTCCATTTCCTTTTCCAGAGTTTGCTTTATCTAGCTCGTTGATGATAAATACGAGGTTTGACTCTCCTGCCATGGAAAATGCATCCATAATGATTCCAGGCTTTGCATTTGCATAAATTCTGGAACTTCCGGTAAGCTGTTCCGGATCATTGATCGAACTCATATCAAGCGTTGTCCATGGAAGTTTTAAGATTCTTGCAACGGCATATGCGATCTGAGATTTTCCAGTTCCGGCAGGTCCTACTAATAACAGTCCGTATGCTGGCAATGTATGTGTACGGTTGATCTGAATGATCGTTTCAATAATTCTTTGTTTGACACGTTCCATACCATAAAGTTCTTCATCAAGGATCTTTCTGGCTTCATCAGGATCGATTGCTTTAAAATAATCACTCTTCCACTGAATGTTCATCATGATTGATAGTGCACGCTGGGCGTGTCTTCTCTCTTCCTGTGAAACTTCATGAGAACGTGCAACGGCAAGATTTCGTCTTGCCCATAATCGAATATTATCCGGCAGTGTGCGGCCAGCACATGTCATAAAATCAGTAATGCTCTGAATACTTGTGAGTTTCATGTCGTCACCCATTTCATCCTGATTCTCTTCAGAAGGCGTATCTTCTGGGGCATCACTTTGGAATAATCGTTCGATCATAAATTGAAGAAAACCATCTTCTGCAGATAATTTTGTACCACCGCCAAATGCGATCTCTCGAATCTTGTATACACAATAACCTTCGGAAGTATTTTCTCCAGACAGGCGCACATGGATGTGATTTTCTCCAAGCCATTTGATCAGACTTACAAAACGGGCATCGATTCGTAAAATATCAGAAATGACAGTACCTTCTTCTTCTTCTTCAAACTCAAAGGCTGTCTGTTTGTCCTGATTTGAAAATACACCGCAGGAATGATGTGCCCAGTCCTTTTGTTTGTTGGAAAGAATGAGAATCGGACATTCAATGGTTGCGTGGTCTTCATTTGAAGAAAAGGTTGTATAAGTACAAACGACTTCTTCTTGTTTCTTAGTTGTATCGTTACTAAAATCAAATACTGGCATAATAAGTTACTCCTGTTTTTTATTATCTCTTTGGTATGATATAAATATATCTTAATGCAATTTTACCAAAAATTGATTGCTTTAACCATAATAAATGTGAAATTTTATGAACAAAACAAGTTAATGTATGCTGTTCATATATTTTTAAAGTTTTACCACCAAAGCGGGATTTCTGAATCAGTTCGACGGCTCTTCGATATTCAAGAGCGTCTACCTGTGGGTATACAGCAAGGATCGCTGGCTCTAAACTGAAAGGATGACTGTAATCACCTTTGATCTTAGATAATTTCCAAAACTGTTCTAAAATATCTGCACAATCATTTGCTGGTATCAAATTGTCATGGCTTTTATTCCAGAAATACAGACGGATCATGCGTTGCAGTTCTAATATAAGATAGAAAATCAAAATAAGATACAATATGATCAAAAGTGTTGTTGTGACATATTTTACTGTAAAATTGGATGCTGTCTTCTTCTTCTCTTTTGTTTTTGCTTTACCGGATTTTCCATGCTCTGTATTTATACCGGATTTATCCTTCTTGGATTTTAACTGGTAAGAAGGTTTGCCCTGAACAGTCTGTGTAGAATATGTTTCAGTATACATTCCAGGGACAACCTCGACAGGAATCCATCCGATACCACTTCGGTAAACTTCAACCCATGCATGAGCATTCTGTGTTGTCAAAGAAGCTTTATGTTTGTGATCTTTGGACAGCTGATCGGCATCAGCTTTTGACAAATGATATCCTTCCACGTATCTAGCAGGATATCCGGCACTTCGGTAGGCCATAACTGCAGTTGTTGCGTAAGATACGGCATTTCCTTCTTTGGCATCTTCTAACAGCCATGTAACATAGTCCTTTTGTCCCTGATAATTTTGAGGCCTTTGAGAATACGTTATCTTCTGGCGTAAAATCAGACGGATTCTGGTTGTTGTTTCTTTAAAATCCATTTTTTGAGTATCTTTGAAAAAGGTTGTTTTTATTATTTTTTTCAAGGATGAATCGATATCTTTATAAGAATCATTTACAAATTTGTTATACACAGATTCCGCCTGCTGATAGTTTTTCTGGGACGTATTCGATGTATTTGAAAGCCAGGAGGCTGCAGTTGCATCGATTAAATCCTGTGTATAATGAACGGTCTGGAATTTATAAGCAGATGTTCCAAACAGACGTTTTGAATCAATGTTCCAGTCCCTGTCAGATGAAACACGAAAAGCATCAAGGGAAGACAACGTCATTGGGAGATACAGGTATTTGCGGTAAGCTCCTTCATTTGTGATGTTGATCTTTGTTGTTGTAAACTGATGTTTGGATTGCTTTGCATTGATTTTTTCGTAAGAAGCATACTGCATCAGCGGATCAAAATCCTTTTGCGCAAGCCAGTTTAAGATTCCTTCATAATCTCCTTCAAAATGATCGTTTGATAACATTGTCCATTGATCCCCCATATAAGAACCGCCGACAAATCCTTTGAGGTAAAGTTCCTGTGGCTGGTCGATCTCAATAGTCAAACGTTTTTCTTTCCCGTTTAAAAGCTTATCAGCTTTGGAAAACTCTCCTTTTGGAAGAGAATCCTTTCCATAACGCACTTCTTCTATTTTGTGGCTGGCATCATCTTTCCAGTCTTGTAAATTCTGTGAAGGTTTATAAAAGGAACTTATAAACAGCAGACAGATCATAAGAAACAAAGACAGACATCTGCAGATAAAGAAACGACCATTGAGTTCCCGATTTGGAATACAGTCATATACAAATATATTTGAAATACTGATCAGTGCCAGAAAAACAGGGAGAACCATACTGGATGTTCCAAGAATCAGTCCAAAGATAACAGTAACTACAAGGAATAATAAAGTTCCATAGAGCTTGCGCTGCTTAGCCTGACGGAAAATAAAGCTTGCCATGATGCCAGCAATCAGTCCCCATAAAATAATAGAACCAAATGCGGCTCTTGCATCTGCGGCAAAACGATCCAGAGACAGATCAAATCTTACATTACATAAAATGATGCAGCGGTTCATAAGGTCAAAAATCGCCTGAATCAGAGAAAGATTTGATATAGCCAGACAAACCAGTCCTGCAAGATATAACAAGAAATCAATTCGTTTTGTCCATAGCATGGAGGTCAGAGACATCTGTCTGATAATCAAAACCATAAATCCAACAATAACAGCAAAGATCAGGCATGTTTTTGAATACATGAGATCTTGTAATGACAATAACATCGTTAATAACAAGATCATCAGGCGAATAAGCTCATAACCGGAAGTTTTATAATATTGTGCTTTCTGTCCATCTGCAGTGAGATAGACAAATTTTTTGTTCTTTTTTTTCATATGTGTAGTCTTTCTTATATAGAAATATTATGTGTTTTTTCCTCATAATCATCGATATTGATCGATGTAACAGAGTATCCGTTTGCATTAATGTATTCAGGAAGTTTTCCTTCTACAAGCTGAATGATCGTAAGATCCACCGATCTTGCAAGTTGTCGGATAGAACTTTCATCATACTCTGGTGTAATGTAGATGATCTTTGTGTATTCTGCAGTCAGATTTCCGTGTAAAATCTGATAAACCATATCATTACTGTGTGTATTGTCTTCAATTGGGCTGCATAAAAGATTTAGAACCATCTGATCGTAAGTTGCAAGCGATGTTACGGGATTTGAATGGAGTTCACCCTGAAACATACATCCAACCTGATGTTCAAGATTCTTCTCAAGAACTGAATAACTTAATGATGCACATAAAGATAACACAGCATTGTTTAAGTTGTTCGAAATGGTTACACCATTTACAGTCTTTGCCATCTGGTAAAGAATCAAGGTATTGTAATTTGAAGGATATCCAAATTCACGTACGACAAGATTATCAAGTTTACTGGAAAGTTTCCAGTGAATACTTCTCGGTGTATCACCTTCTGTGTAATCTCTAAGTCCGGACACTTCATTTACATCCTGACCATGTTTCGCATAATCATATAGTTCTCCATCCGTGATCGTCTCCGGCTTTCTCTGAAGCAGAGTATTTAACTGGATTTGAACAGGATACACAAGAACTTCCAGAACTTTGGAAACATGGTGTTTTGTCTGGAAAAGGCCAAGCAGATCCATACAGTTGACAGATTCAACAGAAATTTTGGTGTTTCCACAGTCCTTCATATGCAAAGGATAAGTAAACTGCATGTTCTTCTTCTCGGAAGGCTGTAAAATAATTGTTTGTTTGTATTTGCTTCCATACAGAATATTTTCAAACACCAGATGAACAAAAACCGGACCAGCTAATATTGAGTTTTTCTTTTGAATTTCTATCTTAATCGGCAGCTCCTGATTTACATAACAGCTTGTCTTTGCCTGTATATCAAGCGAAAAACTCTGAATGGCAAATTTCTGTGTTGCAAATGATGCGATCGGAAATATCATTAAGACCGCAAAAAAGGCAAGAGAAATATAATTATTTACTATGATATATGTAAATAAAGAGATAAGACATAAAACTCCATAACAGATTCTATGATTTTTCATAATGTTCTAAGATTCCTCTCATCCTCTTAATAATGGTGCTTTTACTTCTTTTAAGATGTTCGTTAATACATCTACAGCAGTGATTCCTTCGATCTTTGCCTGCGGTTTCATCACCAGACGATGTGCGCAGACATCAATAAATACAGCCTGGACATCTTCTGGAATCACATAATCACGTTCTTTTAGAACAGCTCTGGCACGTACCAGCTGTGTCAAAGCCTGAACGCCACGAGGACTTACTCCTAATTCAACCATTTGAGAATGTCTTGTGGCTTCACAGAGATCTGTAATATAATAAAAAATTTCGTCCGTTATCGTAATGGAATATAAATATCCCTGAATCTCTTTGATATCGTCCTCGTTCATTTTTGCCTGTACTTTATCCATATCACCGATACCACGACGTTTTTTAAGAATCTCAACCTGACTGTCACGGCCGGGATAGCCAATGCTTAAGCGTACCATAAAACGGTCTAACTGTGATTCCGGCAGAGCCTGAGTTCCGACAGATCCATAATGGTTCTGTGTGGCAATACAGATAAATGGTTTTGGAAGGACATGAGTGATACCATCGACAGTTACACTTCCTTCTTCCATTACCTCGAGCAATGCAGACTGGGTTTTCGGTGATGTACGGTTAATTTCATCTCCCAGAAGCAAATGACAATTTGCAGCTCCTGGTTTATATTCAAGATCTCCCGTATTTTTGTTATAAATACTAAATCCTGTAATATCGGACGGCATAGTATCCGGAGTAAACTGGATACGTTTGTATGAGATTCCAAGTGCTCTGGAAAATCCTAGTGCTAAAGAAGTTTTTCCGACACCAGGCGCATCTTCAAGAAGGATATGTCCTCCTGCATAGATTGTCATTAAAACTTTTTCTATGATCTCATCTTTTCCGATAAAAACCTTTTTTACTTCTCGCATTACCTGTTCTGATTGTTCAATGATCATTTATTTATCTCCTCGTTATTTTGTGAATTGTCTTCCGTATTCAAATCAGTTTCTGTTTCCTCTGTTACCTGTGGTGTGTTCCTGTCTTTTGCACCATCAGAAACAGAGTCAAGGATTGGATATACTTTATCGCTGCTTCCCAAAGCATCTTTCAAACGTTCAAAATAGTCTTTATAAACTTTATCATCCTGCTCTTTGCTGTCAGGAACTTTTAACAGGAATCCATCTGCCATTGTTTCTGGCGAAAATGCACCGATTTGTGGTGGAGTGGTTCCTTTAAATGTTAAGGATTTCATATTCGTGCATCCATCAAATGCATGACTGCCAACGGCTGTAACGGTTGCTGAAAGCTTTGTATCGAGCAGAGTTTTACATCCCTTAAATGCGTTATCTCCAATTTCTTTTAGATTTGAATAACGTTCCAGATACCAGCTGGCTGTAGCAGATGATAAGGAAGTACATCCTTCATAAGCTCCATCACCAATCTTTTGTAAACTTGCAAATGCAAGTGCTGTACCACCAGTACGCTGTAATTTTGGACAATTTTTAAAGCAGTCATCTGGATACTCTTTTACTGCTCCATAAATACTTACATAGCTAAGATTCGCACAATCCATAAAACATCCCTTTCCGATGGATGTAACGGAGGCTGCAAGAGATGGAGCTGTCATAGACAAACATCCTTTAAATACATAATCTCCCAGCGTTGTAACCCCTGAAAATTTAGTTGTCAGAAATGTTTTTAACTTCGTGCAATTACAAAAAGCGGAATCTTCGATGATTTGAAGAGCTGCTCTGGCTTCTCCTAATGTACCATTGGTTCCATATCCAATTGATGGAAGATTGGTACAATCCATAAAGGCTTCCTGTCCGATCGTATTGACAAGTGCATAAATACTTACCGCTGCTTCTGCAGATAATCCGCTGCATCCTTTAAATGCACGTGTTCCGATTCTTGGAATCGTGGATACCGAGGTACCAATCGTTGCTTTTTGCAGACTGCTGCATCCCATAAATGTCTCCTCTTCCCATGAAGGAATATTGCCATAGATATAAACTCCTTCAAGACTGGTACAGTCTTTAAAACAACGTTTTCCTAATTCAACGGTCGCTTTTGAAGGAATGATAAGTTTTGTTATTTTGGTACAGCCGTTAAAAGCATCATCATCAATTTTGATCGTATCCTCTAAAACAGTAAATTCACCTTCAAAATCCGCCGGTGCTTCTTTTAAAATACGTCCATTTTCTGTAAGTTCATATCGAATTCCATTGATATATTCTGTATTAGGATCAATAACACGAAGGACATTCTTTGTTGTTCCACTGCCATATGTTTTATCAAGCGTTGTCTGATAAGCTGTTTGATAAGAATCAAGTGCAGATTCATTAACAAGAATATGAAGATAATGAGGGATTGTATCTCCAAATACACTGCCTTCCATCGCTGTAACGTTTTCTGAATTTAACTGCAAAGCAGAAAGATTATTACAGCCAGAGAAAGTATCTGTAGTCAGTTTCTCCAGTGATTGTGGAAGTTTTATGCTGACTAATTCATTACAATTTTTAAAAGCACCTTTACCGATCAAAGTCAGAGAAGAAACTTCCGAAAAATCAGGATTTTTTAGAGTGCTGCATTCAGCAAATGCTTCTGCTCCAATGACTTTTAAAGTATTTTTTGTTTTTTCACTTATTTCAATCGTAGTCAGACTTTGGCATCCATAGAAACAGTAACGGCTGATTGCTGTAATATCTCCATTCAGAACAATTTTGTATAGATTTAAACAGTTTTCAAAGCATTCTTCTCCAATCTTAGAAACACTATCAGGAAGTACAATTGCGTCCACAGACAGACAGTCATAAAATGCAAGATCGCCTATGGTTTCTAAGCTGTTAAATCCGGCCAATTCTGACAATTCAATACATTCAGCAAACACTTCATTTTTGATCGCTGTAATGCCATTTGCAGATATCTTCTTTAAACTTGTACATCCATAGAATGTCTGGTCCTCAAAAGTCTGCAGCTGGTCCGGAAGATAGATGCTGTTTAAATAGATACAATCTTTAAATGCTGCCTTACCGATCAGGTTAAGGTTTGTAAGCTTTGAAGCATCAAACGATATAAATGTGCATCCTTCAAAACAATAAGCACCGATTTCTGTAAGTGCTTTATCATCCAGAACATTAAATCCATCTACCCCCGTACAGCCGGATAATGCTTTGTTATACAGCTTTGTTGTATTATTTTTCAGGTTTAGGAGTCCAGAGTAATCCGTTGGAACATTCAATAATGTATAAGAACCATCCAGTGTTTTTCCGTATACAATACCATCGTCATATGTAAATTCCTGATAATCAACACCAATGTTAAAGACCGAACCATCAGAAGCATCAGGAAGGAAAACTTTAGTGGAAGGTGCGGTATTGATGACGGTTTCCAATGCATTACAGTTGTTTAACAGTTCTGAATCAAAGGATTGCAAATCAGATGGCAGATACAGGATTTCAAGTTTCGAGCATTCATCCAAGGCACCATTTGTAATTTTTGTTGTACCATCTTTGATCTTAAAAGCAGTTTTGGAATTCTCATATACTTTTAACAGACGATAGTATGTATTTGATCCTTCTTTATATCTTTCGTATTTTGCACCATCTTCATAAATGATCGTTCCATTGTCGGTAGAAAGAATTCCTTTGGCTGTCTCACTTCCATAGACAGGATCAAGAATATCACTCCACTCCTTTAGATAGTGTTCATAGTCCGTTGCATATACATAAAATTTGATATCAGGAACTTTAGCACCATCCGAAGGATCACCAAAAAGATTTGCATCGATCTGTAGTTTTGATGAAGTGCTGGAAATGCTGCTGATATTACTTGAAAATGCAAGACTGTTGTTATTTAATTTTGTTATATTTCGTCCAAGTTCTATATCTGTAATTGAAGTATTGCCATAAAATGCACCGGCTTCAATCGTCTTATATTTAGAATCAACACTGTATAGACCTTTTGCATCTGAAGGAACGCCGCAAAGAGTTTCTGGATCATCTTTTTTACAAATGGTATTTGTATCTGCATCATAACTATACAAGGATTCCTGTTGATCTTCTGATACAAAATCAATATTTGTAGATTCATTCGAAAAAGCAAAGATGTATTTTTTACATGCAGTATTATAAGTGGATTCAGGCACAACGATCGTTCCGTGATAACCAGTATCTCCAAGACATACAGGAGCGGATGAATCCTCAAAATAAATCTTATCAAGAGACACGTTTTTAAAGCAGCCCTTGGCAAGTGTTGTAACAGTTGACGGAATGACTAATTTCTTTGTTCTTCCAGCAGGAACAGATAACAAAGTTGTCCCGTCTTTGCTGTATAAAACTCCATCAATGATTTTATAATTGCGGTAACTGATCGAACAGCTGTCATCAGGGTCCGTATAGGCATATTCCTGCAAAGAAGGAATATATTCAGCGATAGATGCTGCATCAACCTGATTTACACTCTCCGGCAAGGTAAGCGTTGTAACGTTTGCATTGGCTGGTTTCTTGGTTAATTGAACTTTGGTAACACCCATCGGGACACAAAGATTCTCATCTGTTCCGAGATATTGTTCAAGAACCTGATCAGCATGGTATGATTTCCAGTCATCTTCTGACTGTGTCACGCGTTTTATCTTAAAATCGTCCGGTACAGAGACCATGACATCGACAAGCTGTTTGGTATTAATTGCATAATTCCAGCTTTTGGTGTCCGCTGGATAATAAATATAAGATTTTGAATCAATCAAATTTTTGTCTGTACAAAAACGGAAACCTTCCAGCATTGTTTTAAGATATCCATCGGAAGATTCTTCCAGGAAATTTACATTAGGGTAACTTCCATCAAATTTAACAAGGGATTCTTTTACTTGATTATCTAAAAGATAAGCGATCATGCGGCTGTGCATATCTTCCAGATTGATTGCGGTTCCTCCACATGGATAGGTATAAGGTATCTTGTTTAAAGAAGATAAATAATCCTGTACATCTTCTGTCAGAAAATCAAATAACTTTCCATTAAATTGAGCACCATAGTATTCGTTATTGTAAAAAACAAAGAAATTTACGACAGCACTATTTTGTAAAACCTTGTATGCGGCACGTGTTGTCAGACCACCGAAACTAATAACGGCTGTATGTGTTCCTACTTTTTTGGTTGAAAATGAAATCTTATATCCATCTTCTCCACCATAAGGAAGTTCCTGTGTATATGTTTTTCCATCTTTTATAAATGTTCCAGTTACAACAGCATCACTGGCATCAAAAGCAGATTCCATTGAATATTCTTCTTTTGTGATCTTTGCAGTTAATTTTGTGATTTTTCCATATTTGGTTTCTTCTTGATCTTTTGGCTTTAACTGTTCTTCTTCCCATGTAGTTGTTTTGGAATCATCATCAGAGCTTGGTGTATCCGGTGTAGACGGCTTATCATCGGTATCGGATGAGTTGTCACTGGATGGCTTCTGATTGCTGTCAGATGTCCCTGGTTTCTGTGAATCAGATGAATCATTTCCATTTGTATCAGATGAATTACCGGGATTGGTATTTGTATCAACGGTTCCAGTACCATCGGTATCTGAGACAGAAAAAGTATTTGCATTTTGAGCATTATTGTCGGAATTCTGGCTGGACGAAAGATTCATATCACTTTTTTGTGATGATGTTTTCATCTGGTCGCCGGAAAGCTTCATAGCCTGTTGCAGGTCATTTCCTGAGTTCTTTTGATTTGGATTCTTTTGGTCGGCAAGATCCGTATTTTTGCCTTTGCCAGAAACATAATCTGATTTCTTGTCTAACTGTTTTTCGAATTTTTTGTAACTCTGTGGTTCGAATAAATTTTCAAATCCAGCGGCATTTGTAAGCACACCAAAAGCAAGACTGGTCACTGCCACTCCTGTTACGACGTGCTTTGGAAAATTCTTTTCTCTTTTTGTACGTTTTTTCCCCATAAATATTATACCCCATATATAATTACAAATTAGCCTTGATTAACTGACGAAGTTCTTCAAAATCAATTGGTTTGTTGATATGTGCGTTCATTCCAATTTCTAAAGAATGCCGCTGGTCTTCTACAAATGCATTTGCAGACATGGCAAAGATTAAAATGTCGTGATCCGTTCTAGGAAGATCACGGATCGCTTTTGTAGCTTCCCATCCATCCATGTTTGGCATCTGGATATCCATTAATATAACATCATAATATCCTGGAATACTATGATCAAACATTTCCAATGCCTTGGCTCCATCTGGCGCATGATCCACAATCGCACCATCAAGTTCTAACAGTTCAATGGCAATTTCGGCATTGATATCGTTATCTTCAGCCAATAGAATATGCAGTCCTTCCATTGTAAAATCTTGTTCGGAAGATGTTTGATCTTCCAGATAAGAAGTCTGGCTGGCTGTGGATGCAGAATTCTTTAAATCATCGATGTTTTCCTGAGCAACTGGAAGTGAAACATAGACAACAAACTCAGATCCTTTGCCTTCTTCACTCTCTACAAGAATCTCACCATGCATTAATTTAATGATATTATCGGCAATTGCCATTCCAAGTCCGCTACCGCCATAGTTATGTGCGGTAGATGCATCTTCCTGCTCAAATGGAAGAAAGATCTTATCAAGGAAACCTGCTTTCATTCCCTTTCCAGTATCTTTTACACGAAGCATAAGATGTGCTTTGTCATCGATAATTCCCATCTGTCGGAAAGTTACGGTAATCTCACCATGTTCCGGTGTGAATTTTAATGCATTGGAAATAAAGTTGATGATAACCTGACTCAAACGCATCTCGTCACCGATCACGTAAGGTGTATCAATATTCTGTAATTGCAGTGTCCATAAAATCCCTTTCTCTTTGGCGGATCCACTGAACATGTTATCAATTTTTGCAGCCATTGCAGTCAGATCAAACGGTACTTCTTCTAATTTCATTTTTCCGCTTTCAATTCGGGACATATCAAGAATATCATTGATCAGTGTCAGTAAGAACATTGAAAGATTTTCTGTTTTGCCAAGGTACTGGCTGACGAGTGTTGAATCATCGATATGTTTCTGGGCAAGATTCAACATACCAAGAATACCATTCATAGGAGTTCTGATTTCATGAGACATTCTGGATAAAAAGTCTGTTTTGGCAAGGCTTTCTTTCTGAACTTGATCAAGCTGTTCGTATAAGGTTTCACGAAGCTGGTATTCGTTCGTGATATCTGTAAATACCAGTAAATAGATGTCCTTATCAGCCGGAGCAGATAAAGAAAGTTTTCCGCGATAAGGCTGCTCGGAACCTAATTTGTGAAAATTAATCTCCTGCTCAAGAGTATCCGTCTGGTTCCATGTTGTCAGTTCTTTTCGGATCTTTCTTGCATCATACGGACTTACCAGTGCAGAAAGCATTTCAATATCAGAATATACACTCTCTGGATTCAGTCCGGTAACAGTGTATAAATTAGAACTGATATATAAGATCTTAAGATCAGATTGTCTGATACATAGATAAACATGGGAAGTTTCGTCTTCAAAAGACTGATAAAAATTTCGTTCATCTTCGACAGTCTGTTCAATCTGCCGGATGGTTCTTTGCTGTTTTTGATACAATCCAAAAAGTATAACAATAAGAATCATCATACCAAATAAAATTAGAAAAAAGATTTGATTATCAGCGACATAGTTGAATAATATTTGCATTCTTTATACTCCATAAGTTGTTTCCAATAGTTATCTTTTATTATATCAGTTTTCAGAAAATTTGGAAAGATATACTTCTACGGTTCATGATCAATTCAGACAGTGATTTCCTTTTTTATATTCTTAAAATAATAGAGTGCAGTGACGCATATGATCACAGATAACAGTGATCCACATGGTGCTGCAAATCCCATTGGATAAAGTGTGTCAGCAAAGTATTTTGAAGCCAGAAAAGCACCTGGAATACGAATCAGTATGATAGACAATACATTATGTAAAAAGGAAATTCCTGATTTGCCATAGGCACAGAAATATCCGCTGAAACTAAAATGAATTCCTGCGATCATACAATCCCAGATATAACTTCTGATATACTGGCTGCCCATCTTGATAACGATCGGATCGTTTGTGAAGATACCGACAACTGGATTGGAGACAAACTGCATACAGACAGCGACAACCAGTCCAAAACTTACCGCGATCATCGTTGCGTATTGCAGTGTTTTATAAGCTCTGTCATCTTTTCCAGCTCCGATATTTTGTGCAGAGATCGCTGATACACAAGATAACATGGAGGATGGAACAAGGAAGACGAAACTAATGACCTTCTCAACAATTCCAACAGCAGCTGCATCATTTAACCCTCTCTGGTTCGCAATGATCGTTATGATAATAAAGGATATCTGGATAAATCCATCCTGAAGTGAGACAGGAACACCAATCTGTAAAATGTTCTTTAAGGTACGTGCCTGTGGCTTTAAATCTTCTTTTTGAATGGAAATTCCTGTATCCTTTTTAAATACTGCAAATAATGCAATGATCACACTGATCGTCTGTGCCAGTGTTGTTCCAAGCGCTGCACCAGAAGCACCAAGATGAAATACTCCAATAAATATGTAATCCAGAATAATATTAAAGAAACATGCGATTGCGATAAAATACATCGGACTTTTGGAATCACCGAGTCCTCGGAAAATAGAACTTATGATATTGTATGCAGTGATCAGTGGAATTCCCGCAAAACAGATCATTAAATAGGCACTGGTTCCATGAACTGCTTGTTCAGGTGTTGACATAACATAGACGATAGGATTTACCAGAAACAATAAAATCGCTGTTAAAATAACTGAAATTCCTAAAAATAAAGTGATCGTATTTCCAATGATCTTTGAGGTTTCCTTCTTTTGCTTTGCACCAACAGATTTGCCGATCATAACCGTTGTTCCCATTGCGATTCCAACGATCATAACCGTTATCATATGCATCACCTGGCTTCCGATTGAGACAGCGGTTGTGCCTGCGACAGAATCAAACTGTCCAATGATAAATAAATCAGCCATTCCGTATAATGTCTGTAAAAAATATGATAAAAAATAAGGAAGTGCAAATCTAAAAATATTTCCCCCAATACTCCCTTTGGTTAAGTCTCGTTCCATAAAAAATCTCCTGTTTTATTTATTTGATTGTTCTATATTACCATAAATCGACAAAAATAAAAAGCACCCGGTTTCCGTTGTATGAACTGCTACCCGTCAAGTAGACAATAGAAAAAATAAAAAATATTTCTGCCATCAGTTTTGAATCTGGTGGCAGTTTTTATGCCGCCAACAT
>CABIYF010000031.1 GCA_902362875.1 Eubacteriaceae bacterium
AATAAAAATTTGTTGTGATTTCTGTTAATTTACTATTGACAAAGGTCATTACATATCAGTTTTCAAAGGAACAGGCGCGAATCAGCGATTTGTAAAAAACGCTCTTAAAATATGCGTGTTGCCACCGATTATTATAAATATTTGTTCTTAGCTTCTTTCTATCTCATACAACATTAACGACTACCCTTCAAATCACAATTTATACAAATGTTCTACCGATACTTTACGATAAATACTTGAATCAACCTATTTCTCGTGGTATATTTAAGGTTAATAACAAGGAGAGAACCATGGAAAATTTAAAAAAAGAGATTGAACAATTAAAACAAGAAAAGAATGCTGTTTTACTAGCACATTACTATGTAGACGATGCCGTTCAGGAGATCGCTGATTATGTTGGAGATTCTTATTATCTTGCGAAAGTTGCTTTAAAGGAATCTAAAGACGTGATCTGCTTTGCGGGTGTAAACTTTATGGGTGAGAGTGCCAAGATCTTAAATCCAGACCGTACAGTGATCATGCCAGACCAGAAGGCAGATTGTCCAATGGCTCATATGGTCGATGTAGAGAAGATTGAAGAGATGCGTGAGAAATATGATGATCTTGCCGTTGTCTGTTACATTAACTCTACAGCAGAGATCAAAGCGCATTCTGATGTCTGTGTAACTTCATCAAATGCTCTGAAAGTTGTAACAGCACTTCCACAGAAGAATATTTTCTTCGTACCAGATGAGAATCTTGGACGTTATATCGGAAGCAAACTTCCAGAGAAGAATTTCATTTACAATGATGGATTCTGCCATGTACATAGAAGTATCACAGCTGAGAATGTAAAGAAAGCCAAAGAAGTACATCCAGAAGCAGAGGTTTTAGTACATCCAGAATGTACACCTGACGTCGTTGCTTTAGGTGATTATGTAGGAAGTACATCAGGAATCATTGATTATGCAACAGCATCTGATAAAGATGTATTTATCATTTGTACAGAGATGGGAGTTTTATATGAATTAAAACAGAAGAACCCAGGAAAGACATTCTACTCTGTAGGACATCGTCAGTTCTGTCCAAATATGAAGCGTATCAGCTTAGAGAATGTAAGAGACACACTAAGAGACATGAAGAATCAGGTAGAATTACCAGAAGATCTGCGATTAAATGCTAAGAAAGCATTAGACGAGATGTTAAGAATCGCACAGTAAGACAAGAAAGTTCTAAGAAAGGGACAAAGAGAATTATGAAAACAGCAGATGTAATCATTGTAGGAAGTGGTGCTTCAGGATTATTTAACGCATTATTTCTTCCACAGGATTACAAAGTAATCGTTATTACCAAGAAGGAAGTTGAGGAAAGTGACTCCTTCTTAGCACAGGGAGGAATCTCTGCGCTGAAGAACCCAGAAGACTATGATTCATATTTCGAAGACACTATGAAGGCCGGACATTATGAGAATGACAAAGGTGCCGTCGAGAAGATGATCAAGGAATCACCACAGATCATTCAGGATCTGAAAGATTTTGGTGTAAGATTTGACCTTAAGGATGGAGAGATTGAGTTTACAAGAGAAGGTGGACATTCTACATTCCGTATTCTTCATCACGAAGATCTGACAGGAAAAGAGATCACAAGTCATTTATATGAAGAAGCAAAGAAAAGAGATAATATTACGATCATGGAGAATTGCATGATGATTGATATTATCGAGAAAGACGGAGAATGTAAAGGTATCGTATATAAGGATCAGGATGGAAACTTAGATACGATCGAAGCTCCAGATACAGTTCTTGCAACAGGAGGACTGGGAGGACTATTTAAACATTCTACAAACTTCAAACATCTGACAGCAGACAGTCTGGCTATTTGTCTGCGCCATAATGTAGCATTAGAGAATATTAACTATATCCAGATTCATCCAACAACATTTTACTCAAAGAAACCAGGAAGAAGATTCTTAATCTCTGAATCTGTCAGAGGTGAAGGAGCTTATCTGCTCAATAAAGACGGAGAACGTTTCACAGATGAGTTAAAGCCAAGAGATGTTGTAACAGGAGAGATCTGCAAGCAGATGAAGAAAGACGGAAGTGATCATGTGTATCTGACAGTCACACATTTAGATGGAGAAAGAATCAAACACAGATTCCCTAACATTTATAAGCAGTGTCTGGATGAAGGATATGACATGACAAAAGAACCAATTCCAGTAACACCAGCACAGCATTATTTTATGGGTGGAATTAAGGTTAACTTAGACAGCAAGACATCAATGGATCACCTTTACGCAGTTGGAGAGACAAGCTGTAACGGAGTGCATGGAAGAAACCGTCTGGCAAGCAATTCTTTACTGGAAGCACTTGTATTTGCCAAGGCAGCAGCGAAAGACATTGCAGCGAATCCAACAAAGGCTGAAACAGTTGAAGTAGATTTCAGCCAGTATGAGAACGAAGAGGCACGTGAGAAGGAAAATGAACAGCTCGTTCTTGACGAAATTAAACGAAAGGACAGAAGTTTTTATGATCAGTGGTGTAACGATGAGAATTAACATCGATGAATATTTGATGAATGCGTTGAAAGAAGATATCACTCAGGAAGATGTCAGCACAAATGCAGTGATGCCAGAACCAAAACAGGGAGAGGTAAACTTAATCTGTAAACAGGACGGGATCATCTGTGGATTAGAAGTATTCGAGAGAGTATTCAAACTTTTAGATGAAACTGTTGTTTTTGAAACAGAATTAAAAGACGGAGATCATGTAACGAAAGGACAGCTGATGGGAGTTGTCAAAGGAGATATCCGAGCACTTTTATCTGGAGAACGTGTTGCACTTAACTACTTACAGAGAATGAGTGGAATCGCAACAATGACAAGCGAATTATCCAAAGAACTGGAAGGATATAAAACAAAACTGTTAGATACAAGAAAGACAACACCAAATATGCGCCCATTTGAAAAATACGCAGTAACTGTTGGTGGTGGACATAATCACCGCTACAACTTATCTGATGGGGTTATGTTAAAAGATAACCATATTGGAGCAGCTGGTGGAATCAAAGAAGCTGTAGCTATGGCGAAAGACTATGCACCATTTGTAAGAAAGATCGAAGTAGAGACAGAGAATCTTGATATGGTAAAAGAAGCCGTAGAAGCAGGGGCAGACATCATCATGTTAGATAATATGGATGATGAGACAATGAAAGAAGCGGTAAAACTGATTGACGGAAGAGCAGAAACCGAGTGTTCAGGAAACGTTACAAAAGAACGTTTAAAAACAATCCGTGAGATAGGTGTAGATTATGTATCTTGTGGAGCGTTGACACATTCAGCACCGATCATGGATATTTCATTGAAGAATTTACATCCAGTAGAATAAGATGCCTTTTTAAAAAAGATATTATTGACAAAAATACAAAAGAGAAGAATCATGTAGAAATTCTTCTCTTTTTTTGTTTTTATTTAAACATCAGAAGACTATTTGTGATGACTGATGATCCGTTCCACTACAATAATTCCAAATAAGAATAAAATAGGATTACTTATAAGTTTATCTGATACAAAATACTAGGTCTTCCGCCAGTGGAATAATCAATCTGACTGATGACTTCATTTTCCTCGATCAGAAAGTTCATATATCGTCGGATCGTAACTCTGGACAGACCAGTCTCTGAAGCAATCTGTTCGCAGGGAAGATAATTACCAGGATGTGCAGAAAGACAGACACGGATCTTATCCAAAGTCTTCTTCTGGACACCTTTTTGAAGCTCAGCTTTTTTTGTAGAGGCAGAAGGCGTGGAAGCATTGACAAGCCGGTCGATCTCTTCTTGTGTAAACAATATACCACTCTCGATCGCTTTCTTTCGTACCAGATATTTATCTAATGCCTGTGCAAAGCGTTCATACTGAAACGGTTTGATCAGATAATCAACAATTCCAAGCTGCAATGCCTCATTGATATGTTCCGCATCATTTGCAGCAGTGATCATGATAACATCAATCTCGCTGCCAATGCTTCGAAGTTCGCTAAGCAGTTCAAGACCAGTGCAATCTGGCATATAAAGATCAAGAAGCACAAGATCAGCATCAGATTTCTTTAAATAATCAAGAGCATCCTTTCCATTGTGAAATGTAGCCACAATCTGTATATTTGGATTTCGTTTTGCAAATTGTGAATTAATAGAAGCAACCATTAAATCGTCTTCCACGATCACTGTTTTAATCATAACCCTTCCTCCTTTTATTGATCGTAACGGTAAAGAAAGTTCCAGAACCGATATCAGATGCGATATCTAAGAAGCCTTCATGTTTTTTGATGATTTCCTGTATCAGCAGAAGTCCGATTCCGTGGCCTTCTCCTTTGGTTGTATATTGTCCTTCATAAATTCGTTGAATCTGTTCCTCACTCATTCCACATCCGGTATCATCTGCAGAGATCATAAGTCCATCTTCATTTGAACGGATCGTAAGTTCTACCTGCCGGATACCATCTACATTTTTGGTTGCATCAAATGCATTTTCAATCAGATTTCCGACGATGGTTACAAGTTCCTTTGTGGAAAGATAAGGATTATGTTCCTCTAAAAAGCTGTCTTTTCTTAAGCAAAAATCAATATCAAGTTCTTTGGAACGGTTTTGCTTCCCTAAGATCAGGGCCGCGATCGTGCGGTTTTTGATCTGCCTTACGACGGTCTGGTAGCCATTTTCAATATCAGAGGAAACATCACTGATGAATTCAATTGCCTCATCATAAGAGCCAATCTGCAACAGCCCGGAAATGACATGTAATTTGTTCATATATTCATGTGTATTCGCACGCAGGGCATCGATCACATGATTGGTTCCACTTAACTGTTGGGCAAGGGAAGCAATCTCTGTCTTATCACGCATGATCAAAAGAACAGCCTCAGGATTTCCTGGTTCAGGAAGCGGAATCAGGTTTACTAATAAAGAAGCATCACTGATCTCAAGCATTCGTCCAAACAAAGATTTTCCTGTGTGAAATCCTTCATCGATCAAATCGGTAAGTGCTGTATTTGCAAAAAATGAATCTGCATTTTCCATTGTCTCTGAAGTCTTATTTTGGTATAAAAGATTTTTCTTACGGTCAACGGCTAAGATCAATTCATCCAGATTATCAAGGATTTCTTCTCGTTGCAGGTACATATTGGCGAATGTACCAGGCTCAAATCCAAGCAGAGATTTTCGGATGTTTTTTGCAATGATATAAGCAACGATCAGACCGATGCATAAGATCAGTGCAAAGATCAATAGAAATTGTGCGATCAGTTTATGCTGCTGATATCGAATCGTTTGCAGGGATGCACTGATCATAATAAAACCAATGATCTTTCCGGATTTATCTCTCACTGCATGAAATGCACGTTTCTGAATATCTTTATTTCCCTGACGGGTTGTGATATATGGTTTTGCCCCATTTAAGATATTTTTTTCATCATTTCCAGTAAAATGTTTCCCGATATATTCATGTTTTTGATGATAAACTCTGGTACTGTCAGCGGTTGCGATCACAAGATAATCAACATCTTCCGAACTTTGTTTAAATAAAGTATCCATACGACGGATCAGATTCTTTGAAAAATGTTTTTTATTTAACCCGTCAATGATCTCTGAATCATAGGAAAGTATCGAAGCCGTATTTGAAATATTTGATTCGAGATTGCGGTCAAGTCCTTTAAGTTCAATCGGAAGAATAAAGATTCCAGTTAAAACCATTTTTTTTACTTTCTAAAGTCTTTCAATAATTTCAAAAACTTTTCTTTTTTTCGTGGTCTGGTAAAGTGTAGTCAGAAAGAAAAAAACGGATGTGAAAAACGAAAGGAGACACAAAAATGGATTACAACAAAGCAGCATTAAAAATGCACAAGGAAAACAAAGGAAAGATCGGAGTCGTTTCAAAAGTAGCAGTCAAAACAAGAGATGACTTAAGTACAGCTTACACACCAGGAGTTGCAGAACCTTGCAGAAAGATCAGAGATGACAAAAAAGAAGTTTACAGATACACAGCCAAAGGAAATTTAGTAGCGGTTGTATCTGACGGAACAGCAGTTCTTGGTCTTGGAGATATCGGACCGGAAGCAGCAATGCCTGTTATGGAAGGAAAATCAATCTTATTTAAAGAGTTTGCAGGAATCGATGCATTCCCAATCTGTTTAGATACAAAAGATACAGAAGAGATCATCGAGACAGTGAAACGAATCGCCCCAGTCTTTGGTGGAATCAATCTGGAAGATATCTCAGCACCAAGATGTTTTGAAATCGAAAGCCGTCTGAAAAAAGAATTAGATATTCCAGTCTTCCACGATGATCAGCACGGAACAGCGATCGTTGTATCAGCAGGACTTTTAAATGCAGTCAAATTTGTCGGAAAGAAAATGGAAGATGTAAAAATTGTCATTAATGGAGCAGGATCTGCTGGAATTTCAATCTGTAAGTTATTATTAGAAATCGGAGTCGGAGATGTTGTCTTAGTTGACCGTCAGGGAGCTTTAGCAGTTGGAGAAGAATGGATGAATCCTGCACAGAAAGAAATGGCTGAAAAGACGAATAAAGAACAGATTCACGGCCCATTAAGTGAAGTGATGAAAGGAAAAGATATCTTCGTAGGAGTATCTGCACCGGGAATCGTAACAGCAGAGATGGTAAGCACAATGGCAGACGATGCGATCGTATTTGCAATGGCAAACCCAACACCAGAGATCATGCCAGATGAGGCAAAGAAAGGTGGAGCAAGAGTTGTCGCAACAGGACGTTCTGATTTCCCTAACCAGATCAACAACGTTTTAGTATTCCCAGGAGTGTTCCGTGGAGCGTTAGATGCACAGGCAACAGATATCACAGAAGAAATAAAGATCGCAGCCGTGTATGCAATTGCAGATATCATCAAAGAAGATGAATTAAACGAAGAATATATCATTCCAGGAGCTTTCGATGAAAGAGTTGCAAGCCATGTAGCCGAGGCAGTTGCAGCAAAAGCAAAAGAATTAGGGATTTCAAAGTTATAAGATTATAGTTTAAGAAAGGAGAGTTTAGAGCATGGAAAAGGTAATAAAAAGTGTGCAGACAGTGGGCCTGTCTGGTATGAAAAAAAGTAAGATCAATGAAATTAAGATTATGGGTATGTCATTACCAGTTTATATCATTGTGGCATTTGTCATTTTATATGCCGCAATGACAGGAATTCTTCCTGAAAATATGGTGGGTGCACTGGCAATTATGATGGTCCTTGGAAGTGCTCTAAATCTCATGGGAAATAAGATTCCGATCATCAGATCCTATCTTGGAGGTGGTGCAGTCTTCTGTATTTTCGCATCCTCAGCCCTCGCCACCTTCGGAATCTTACCAAGCGCAGTCGTAGAAAACTGCAAAGATTTCATGAATAATGTAGGATTCTTAGATTTCTATATCGCAGCACTGATCACTGGAAGTATTTTAGGAATGAATCGAGATCTTCTTAAGAAAGCCGCAGTTCGTTTTCTGCCAATCTCCTTCCTCTCTATGGCGTGTGCTATTTTAATGGCCGGTCTTATGGGAATTATAACAGGACGCGGTTTTGGACAGACGATCCTTTACATTGCACTTCCAATGATGAGTGGTGGTATGGGAGCAGGAGTCATTCCATTATCAGGAATCTACGCAGGAGCCACAGGAGCTGACAGCGCCCAGATCATCTCCCAGATGATCCCAGCCTCTGCCGTAGGAAATGTATTAGCAATCATCTGCGCCGCATTGATCGCAAAAATTGGAACGATCGTTCCAGCTATCAATGGAAATGGAGAATTAATGCCATCCAAAGACGAGAAGAGATCAGGAAAAGAAATGAAACTCGCAGGAATCATTCCAGCAAAATACGAAGAAGCAGCCGTACAGTGGAGCCAGTTCGTTATGAAGAACTTCACAAGTGCATTACTGGCAGGAATCGGAATCGCATTATTAGACCTGAAAGTCTTAGGAGCAGCATTAACACCAGAATTTATGCTGATTACAGTAGTTATCATCTTAACCGTAGCATTATGCGCCGGATTATTTGGAAAATTCGTAGGATTCTATCCAGTAGAAGCAGCAATCACAGCTGGCTTATGCACAAACAGTATGGGTGGAACTGGAAATATCGCAGTATTATCCGCTTCTGATCGAATGGGATTGATACCATTTGCACAGATGGCTACTAGACTTGGCGGAGCGTTAGTGCTGATATCTGCTAGTTTTCTTATTACAATATTAGGGTAGTTAGTTTGATACCGTATAATCTATATTGAATATATAGATATAAATGAAACGTACCATAGAGAGAAATATAATCTTCTATGGTACGTTTTTGGTATATTGGATTAGATGGTTTCTAGCTGCAGTAATTTTTCGACTTCTTGTTTGGTTAATTCAGTAATATCTACAATTTGCTCAATGGACATATTTGAGTTATACATTTTTTTTGCTGCAATAGCATTATATAATTCAAGGATAGATTTTTTAAACTGTTATAAATCCAAGTCCCTCAAGTACAGAGAACACCAAAATAGCAACAATACAAATAGGTGCGATATACTTGATCATAACAAGGAATAAAGGTTTTCTCTTAAATTCCCCAGAACTCTCAACTTCGTCAATGATCTCTTTCGGCTTGATAATATAACCAACAAAGATACATGTTAAGAATGCAGCGATTGGCATTAATACACTGTTACTGATAAAGTCAAAGAAGTCAAGGAAATCAAATCCAAGGATCGTAATATTGCTCCATGCTCCAAATCCTAAAGAAGATGGAACTGCTAGTAATAAAGCAATAATAAACATCGTAATGCAGGCAGTACCTCGTTTCATATGGAATTTATCCATCAGTACTGCAACAAGTGTTTCAAGCAGCGAAATGGAAGAAGTAAGTGCCGCAAGTAACACTAAAATAAAGAATACAGCTGCGATAATGCTTGAGAAAGCCATGCTGTTAAATACTTTAGGAAGCATAACGAACATCAAAGATGGCCCTTTGGCAAGCATAGAAGAATCTCCGTTGGAGAATACAAATACAGCTGGCACGATCATAAGTCCTGCAAGGAAAGCAACTCCGGTATCAAAGATCTCAACCTGTGTTACAGATTTTTCAAGATCGGCTTTCTTTGGCATGTAAGAACCAAAGGTTACCATGATACCCATGGCAAGTGACATGGAGTAGAACAGCTGTCCAAGTGCAGCTAAGATTGTTGTTGGGCTAAAGTCCTTTAAGCTTGGTTTTAAATAATATGCAACTCCGTCCATAGCACCTGGTCTTGTGATACAGAATAAAGATACACCAATCAGTAAGATGATCAGTACAGGCATCATAACTGTACTTACACGTTCAACACCGCCCTTGACTCCGCCAGCAACAACTAAAGTTGTGACAAGTAAAAATACAAGAACACAGATCATAGGTTCTGTCGATTTACTGATAAATCCTGTAAAAAATGTATCAGAAGCGGCATTGTGGATACCACCCTGAAGGGAAATAAGTGCATATTTTGTAACCCATCCACCGATAACACAGTAATAAGGGAAAATGATAAATGGAATCAGTGTTGTAAGATAACCGATAAAAGTGTATTTCTTACTGAAATGTCCAAATGCACGGATCGCACTGGTTCCGGCTCTTCTTCCTAATGCAACTTCTGTGATCATCAGTGAAAATCCAAACGTTAAAGTAAGGATCAGATAGGTCAATAAAAAAGTTCCACCACCGTATTTGGCAGCCAGGTATGGAAATCTCCAGATGTTTCCAAGACCTACGGCAGATCCGGCCGTTGCAAGGACGAATCCTAAGCGGCTGGAGAAGCCATTTCTTTCATTACTCATAATATAAAGTACCTTCTTTCATATATATTCAGATACGTAAGGTATTGATTGTATCTGGCAGTGCCGGAGGTCTATCAAACAGTCTGGATGCTTAAAAATTCTTAGATGACGTCCACATCTTCTCCGGCAAGGACGGCATTCATATTACGTACGGAGCACATCTTTCCGCACATTGTACAGGTATCCTCTCTTTCAGGAGTAGATTCTGCACGATATCTTCTTGCCTTTTCAGGGTCAAGAGCAAGTTCGAACTGTTTTTCCCAGTCAAGTTTCTGTCTGGCAGCTGCCATCTGGTTATCCCAGTCCATGGCACCCTTCACACCTTTGGCAATATCGGCTGCATGAGCTGCGATCTTAGAAGCCATGATTCCTTCTTTTACATCATCAACATTAGGCAGACGTAAATGCTCTGCTGGGGTTACATAGCATAAAAAGCTTGCACCGGATGCAGCAGCGATCGCACCACCGATGGCAGAAGTAATATGGTCATATCCTGGAGCAATATCTGTAACAAGAGGTCCAAGTACATAAAATGGGGCTCCATGACAGATTGTCTGCTGAATCTTCATATTCGCCTGAATCTGATCCATAGGCATATGTCCAGGACCTTCGATCATAACCTGAACATCCTTCTTCCATGCACGGGCAGTCAGTTCACCAAGTGTTACCAGTTCCTCGATCTGTGAAATATCACTTGCATCAGCAAGGCATCCCGGACGGCATGCATCACCGAGGCTTAAAGTTACGTCGTATTCATTGCAGATATCGAGGATTTCGTCATAATATTCGAAAAATGGATTTTCATTGCCAGTTGCTTCCATCCATGCGAAGATTAAGGAACCACCACGAGAAACAATATTCATCTTACGTTTCATAGCTTTGAAACGTTCGGCAGTGTTACGATTGATTCCACAGTGGATTGTCATAAAATCAACACCGTCTTCAGCATGCATCTTGAAAACGTCGATCCATTCACGAGATGTGATGTCTTTAAGTGCTTTATTGTAATAAACGATCGCATCATAGATAGGAACTGTACCAAGGATCGCCGGACATTCGTTGACAAGTTTTTTACGAAAAACGTGAGTATGTCCAAAAGAAGAAAGATCCATGATTGCTTCAGCACCCATCTCAACAGCTTTATTTACTTTCTCCATCTCAACATCCAAATTTAAGCAGTCTCTGGATGTACCAAGGTTTACGTTGATCTTTGTCTTTAATGAATTTCCAATACCAAATGGTTTTAAACACTTATGGTTCTTGTTGGCAGGGATGACGATCGTACCAGCAGCAACTTCTGCCATGATGTCTTTGACATCAATTCCTTCATAGGCGGCGACGGTTTCCATCTCTTTTGTTACAATTCCCTGTCTTGCTGCGTTCATCTGTGTTGTGTAATTCATGGTTGTATACCTCCAAAATATAAAATTTTGGGAGACTCTTATTCGGTTTTGATCATGTTTTTATCATCAATATTATAAAGTTGAGATAAAAAAAGACAAACTAAAAAAGCATCTGATGCTCGTTTACAGTTCGTCTTGTATTCATAGCATCCAAATCCCTACGACGGCATTATCCGTATCAGGTCCATGGTCGAAACGTAAGTTTCCTCTCAGCTAAGGTATCACCTTTTAAGCTCCCATTTTAGTTACATCAACATTGTACCATCGAAAGCACGATATATCAATAAAAAAGGTTATTTTCTGTTCACACAAAATTCGGATTCTTTTCATAATTTCTTTGAGGAAATGTAACATTCTATCCCAAAAACGTGATATAATATTTACCAAGTGTCACTTGTTATAATATTCAGGAAAGACAAGATGATATTTTTTTACTCGATGGGAGGACAGAATATGCCAGGTATTATTTTAGAAGGCGGAACATTCCGTCCGATCTTCAGTGCGGGAGTGATGGATGCATTACTGGATGAGGACATCATCTTTCCGTATATGATCGGTGTATCAGCGGGGATCTGTGACGGATTTTCATATATTTCAAAGCAAAAAGAACGTAATCTAAGGATTCTTATGAATCACAGAAATGACAAACGATATTTAGGAGCAGGGAATTTATTAAAAGAGAAAAGTCTCTTTGGACTCAATTTTGTATACGATACGATTCCGAACAAGTTATATCCATTTGACTGGAAGACATTTCATGAATATAAAGGACGAATCCGAGTTGGAGTAACCAATGCATGGACTGGAAAAGTAGAATACAAAGATGGAATGAAACTAGATAAAAGATGTACAATGCTTCGGGCAACATGTGCGATTCCACTGGTATTCCCGGCGATTTATGTAGATGGGAAGCCATATTATGATGGAGGACTTGCAGATCCGATCCCAATCAGAAAGTCGATCAAAGATGGGAACGAGAAGAACCTGATCGTATTGACGAGACCAGAGGGATATAAGAAGGAATTAAGTAAGAGTCATAAGATCACAGCAAAATTATTAAAGAAAAAGTATCCGCATCTGCCGGAACTTTTAATGAAGAGACACATTGAATACAATAAAACAGTAAGATATTGTGAGAAACTCGAACAAGAAGGAAAAGCAGTGATCTTAAGACCCGAGTACCCGATTGAAAGTCTGGAGAAAGACATTGATGTATTAAAACAGACATATGATATGGGGTATCGTATCACAAAAGAACAGATTGACAGAATCAGAGAATTATTTTAAAGAAATCTTTTTGAACGTCCCACTGGACGGAAGAGGTCTGATAAGATATACTTTATAAGATTAAAGCGAAGGAGGGACAGGATAGGATATGGCAGTGATTAAAGCATCAAAAAGAACATTTGTAGAAGAACTTGCAACGAATCCGCAGGTAAATCTTATGGTTGTATGTGAGAGACTTGGTGCCCCTTTTAATGATGGAGAAGCAGAGATATCTCTGGCAGATAAAGTAGCAGAGAAACTTTATGATAAACCACAGCTCGTAACGAAGATGTTACAGCAGGAAGCAATTGAATTTTTATTACAGTGCTGGGAGATGGAAGGTGACAGTCTTGTTGCACAGATGTATTTAAGAGAACTGGAACAGCTCCATTTTCTTGGATTTCTTTCTTACGAAGATGATACGATCTATATCAATATGGAGGCAAAAGATAAATTTTTCTTTTCGCTTAAGAGCCATCGGACACAGGAACAGATGGAAGAATACACAAGACTTGAGAATATTTTATTTGGAATGTTATTTTTGTATGGTGTTCTGGATATTTATGAATGTTGTGAGATCATCAGAGATAACATGATAGAAGACATGACATATGATGACTTGGAAGAATTTGTGATGCACAGAGTTGTATTCTGGCAGTCTGGTATCTTATTAAGAAATCAGACAAATTTAAGACTGATCTATGCAAGCAGAGAGGTAGATGACAGGAACGATGTGTTCATTAAATGGAGCATTAACAAGGATATTTCATGGAAGATTTACAGCGAGGAGGAGTACAAGGAACTGGCACTTGCCAATGGAATTGGAAACTGGAGTGGAATTCCAGAATTCTATGACTTTGTGATGCAGAATATAGAAAGTGATCAGTATCAGGTTATGATGATCGTAAAATCACTGGTTGTGAAGATTCAGAATGGTGTAACATGTACAGAACTTACACAGACATATACGAACCTATTAAAGAGCAAGGAAGAACAAAACACTCTTTGTGAATTGATCTGCAAGCTTTATAAAACTGTTCCGGTATACGCATTAAAGGGACACACAAGAGAGGAACTGGAAGAGGAAGAAACAGACCACAGATTTCAGGTGATTCCTGGGGGCAAAGAGTAAATAAGGAGGAAGCAGATGAGACAGTCAACGGTATTAGTAGTAGATGACGAGAAAGAAATTGCTGACTTTATTGAACTATACTTAAAGAACGAGAACTATAATGTATTTAAATTTTATAATGGCAAAGACGCACTTGCATGTGTAGGACATGAGAATATCGATCTGGCGATCCTTGACGTGATGCTGCCAGACATAGATGGTTTTGAAATTTTAAAACTGATCCGCCTAAAACATAATTTCCCAGTCATTATGCTGACTGCAAGAGTATCTTCTATGGATAAGATCAATGGACTGACACTTGGAGCGGATGATTATATTGAGAAACCGTTTGAGCCTCTGGAACTTATGGCAAGGGTCAAAGCACAGCTGAGAAGATTTACAAGATATAACGATGGTTCTGGCTCTAATCAGGAAGATACACTGGAGATTTCCGGACTGATTTTAAACCGAGCGACACACCAGTGTACTTATGGGGAAGAAGAAATCACATTAACACCATTGGAATTTTCCATACTCTGGATACTGACCCAGAACAGAGGGAAAGTCATAAGTTCTGAGAATCTGTTTGAACAGGTATGGAAAGAAAAATACTTTAAGAATAATAACAATACAGTGATGGTACATATCAGGCATCTCCGTGAGAAGTTAGGTGATGTTATGGGACATAAAGAACTGATCAAGACAGTCTGGGGAGTTGGATACAAAGTTGAGGAGTAAATACAGAAGTTTAAAGATAAGGATCATACTGCAGACACTTGGAATCAGCCTTGTTGTTGCCTTTATCGGATATTTTATATTGGATATTTTTGTAGATGGTGTGTTTCAGAATCCATTTGCCAAAACAGTCGTTTATATATTTGAACGGCTGGGTATGGATGAGATCGAAGCGATCCGTGTATACCGTCTGGTTTTTATGCAGAATAAAACAATGATCATTGGTGCTGGATTTTTCCTGCTACTTTTGTTAAGCTTTTATCTGGGTATGTCAAAATTTACGACATATCTAAGGCAGGTTGAAGGCGGTATCCAGATGATCCTGAATGAATCCAAAGACCGTATTTTGCTTCCACCGGAATTAAATCCGCTGGAGAACAAGTTAAATGAGATCAAAGGAACACTGAAGGAGCAGCGGCGTATTGCAGAGGAAAGTGAGCAAAGAAAGAATGATATCATCGTTTATCTGGCTCACGATCTTAAGACACCGCTTACTTCAATTATTGCATATTTGTCACTGCTCAATGAAGCACCGGATATGCCGGTGGAACAGAGAGCAAAATACACAGGAATTTCGCTCGAGAAAGCGAAACGACTGGGTGAGTTGATCAATGAGTTTTTTGAGATTACAAGGTATAATCTTCAGAATATTACATTGGATAAAAAAGAATTTTATCTTTATGTTCTGCTTGAACAAGTCATGGATTCTTTTGCTGCGGTATTTAAGCAGAAGGGATTAGAGTGGAAGATAGAGGTAGATGATAAAATTTTAATTTATGGTGATCCGGACAGGCTTGCCAGGGTTTTTGAGAATCTGCTTCGGAATGCAGTCTCATACTGTTACCCCAATTCTCTGATCGAAGTTTATGGAATGATCGATGGAGATGAGGCAGATATCATCGTAAGGAATCAGGGAAAGACGATACCGGAACATCAATTAAATAACCTGTTTGAGAAATTTTACAGATTAGATGAGGCAAGATCATCAGAAACAGGCGGGGCAGGACTTGGACTTGCCATTGCCAAGGAGATCATCGAGCTTCATGATGGAACTATTAAAGCAACCAGCCAGAATGAGTATACGACATTCACAATACGGCTGCCTAGAAAGAAGGAGGAACAATGAAAAAAGTATATGTAATTGGACATCGTAATCCAGATACAGATTCTATCTGTTCTGCGATCGCATATGCAAACTTAAAAAATCAGGTAGAAGGGAACGGATACGAAGCATATCGTGCCGGTAATATCAACGGTGAAACAAGATATGTTCTTGATACATTTGGAATCAAAGATCCAAAGTATGTCAGTGATGTAAGACCAAGACTTACAGACGTTAACTTAAACCCTGTCAAAGGAGCAAAACCAACAGATTCACTGAAAGCTGCGCGTGAGATGATGCAGACAGAGAAGATCGTATCTCTTCCAGTTTTAGATGGAAAGAAAATGATCGGTCTGGTATCTATCAGTGACGTTTTAAAAGCAGACATGGATGTTTATGACAATGAAATTCTTGCAAAATCAAAAACACCATATAAGAATGTAGTTGAAACATTAGACGGAACACTTCAGACAGGAGATATTGAAGGATATATCACAGAAGGTAAATTAACAGTATCTGCAGCAAGCGTTGACACAATGGAAGAGTTCGTAACAGCGAAAGATACAGTGATCGTTGCAAACCGTGAAGATGCACAGATCGGTGCAATTCAGACAGGTGTACAGTGTATCGTTGTATGTATGGGAACAGAAGTAAGCGATAAGGTATTAGAACTTGCCAAAGAAAATGACTGCCGTATCATCACAACACCATATGATACATTTACAGCCAGCCGCTTAATCTGCCAGGCTATGCCAGTATCTTACATTATGGCAACAGATACGATCGTATCATTTAATGAAACAGATTATATTGATGATGTCAAAGAAGAAATGACAAAGAAACGTTTCCGTTATTTCCCTGTATTGAATTCAGACAACGAATTCGTAGGATTCATTTCCAGACGACGCATCTTAGAATTCAGCAAGAAACAGCTGATCTTAGTTGACCATAACGAAGTATCACAGGCTGTCGAAGGCTTAGAAGAATGCGAGATCATGGAGATCATTGACCACCACAGAATCGGAAGTGTCGAAACAGTATCTCCAGTATACTTCAGAAACCAGCCAGTTGGATGTACAGGAACAATCATCGCCCAGATGTACCGTGAACAGGGAGTTGAGATCACAAAAGAAATGGCTGGATTAATGTGTTCAGCAATTCTTTCTGATACATTAATGTTCCGTTCACCAACATGTACACTAGTTGATGAACAGATCGCAAGAGAGTTAGCTGCAATCGCAGGTATTGATGTAGAAGAACATGCAAAAGCAATGTTCCGTGCAGGAAGTGATCTAAGTGGTAAGACTCCAAATGAGATCTTCTATATGGATTACAAGAAATTCAACGCTGATACAATTAACTTCGGTGTTGGACAGATCACATCCATGGATCAGGGTGAATTAGATGATATTAAAGCACCAATCCTTGAGTATATGGATTCTGTAAAAGAAGAACAGGGACTTGATTATGTATTCTTTATGCTGACAAATATTTTAGAAGAGACAACACATCTGTTGATCTGCGGACCAGATGCAGAAGGTGTGATCGAACGAGGATTCGATGTGACACCAGAAGATAAGATCGCAGTATTACCAGGAGTTATGTCACGTAAGAAACAGATGATCCCTAACTTATTGAACGCGTTTCAGCAGTAGTTTGTAAACTTATCAATTAAACAGCAACAAGCTGTGAACATACAAAATACTAAACTAAAGAATATAATAATTGCCAGATTTTTTCTGAATCTGGCAATTATTTTTTTGACTGAAAATGACTGAATTGTATCATTTCAGATTTATTGAAACAATAAATAAAAAGATGCATAAACCACGCAAAATGGGTAATTATTAGTAGATAGATACAAAAAATAGAAGCATAGTTTATAGAATTAGTACAAATTGATAAAAACGTTTGACGTTAACTTGGACTTCAAAAAGACACAATCAGAAATTATAATAAAAAACAAGTTGAAGGGAAACAGGTGATAAGATGAACCGAAGAGAGAATAAAATATTCAGCGAATTAATTTGGAATGACAAATTAACAGTAGCTGCATTGAAAGATAAATATAATGTTCAGGAGCGTTCGATAAAGTTAGCTGTTAAGAGCATTAATGATGACCTTATGGAAGCTGGATTACCAACAATCTCTGAAAATAGTGAAGGAGAATTAAGCATCGAAGGTAAAGACCAGATTCACATGAAAGAGTTTGAAAAGTTTATCCAAAATTATAATTTCTATTCTTACACCATGACAAAAAACGAGAGACATACGATTTTAGCCTTAATACTTTTAAATGGCAGAGAATATATCACAGTGGATATGCTGAAAAATGAAATTTGAGTCAGCAGAAATACGATTTTAAATGATCTTCAGGAGCTGAAAAGCTGGTTTGAAGACAGGGGAATGACTTTAAAAGCAAAACCACATGTTGGATATGTGATCGAAGCAACAGAGACACAGATTCGTGAAAATATTCTAAAACTTATGGAAGTTAACAGTGAAGAATATTACCAGAATGGATACATGCTGAATGTATACTGGTGGCTGCTTTTAAAACAGCTTGATACGATGAACTGTTTTGAAGATCTTAAGAATATTCTGCTGGAAGAGGAAGAAGAGACAGGCGTTATCCTGGAAGACTACTCATTTTATGAGGCAGGAATTGAATTGATGATCATTTTGAACCGATTGGATCAGGGCAAATACCTGATAAGCTTCAATGATGAATCAAAAGAAGAGATAGAGATCAGTTCAAAATATCCATTCAGTAAATCTGTTTTAAAGAAAATTGGAAGAAAATACGATGTAAAGATAACAGAAGAAGAAATTCTGATGTTCACAAAACATCTTAGAGGAAAAAGATATTTAAAGGGTGAGCGAAACAGTGCAACCTCATTAGATATCAATGTGATGATTGCAGAAGCAATTCATCTGATCTCAGGTCAGTTAGGAATTGACTTTTATCTGGATTTTGGTCTGTATGATCTAATGGTTGCACATATGAAATCCGCAGTCTACAGAGTTATGAACGGAGAAGTTCTTGTAAATCCATTTAAAGATGAGATCATCAATGACTATCCTGAGATCTTACAGATAGTGCATAAGGAACTTGAGAATTTAGAGAATTTTATCGGAAAGAAATTTAGAGAAGATGAAGTTATGTTCCTTGTTCTGTATTTTGCATCAGTGATAGAAAAAGAAAAGATACAAAGTAACAAAAACAAGAAAATTCCAGTAGCACTTGTTTGTGTGACAGGAAGAGGAACTGTTCAGTTTATGCTGGCAAAACTTAAGATATTGGAAGATATCATAGACATTGTCAGTGTATCATCTCATCACAATATGAATGAGATCGAGCAGTCCGGAGCAAAGATGATCATTTCAACCATTCCATTACCGAATTCGAAACTGCCGAATGTGGCAGTGAGCAGTCCAATGCTTGATGATCAGGATATTCTAACAATACAGCAAAAAGTATTTGAATTGAAAGAGAAAGAGCAGGAAGAGATAGAAGAGCAGGAAAACAGAGTGATAAAACAAAATCCTCAAAAAGATATTCAAGGAGCTTTTTACAATCTGTTATCCAAGGAACGCATTGAACTGGATTATCCGGCCAAAGACTGGGAAGATGCCATAAGATGTGCGGGAAAGCTTCTTTATGACACAAAAACCGTTACAGAACAATATGTTGAAGAAATGGTAAACAGTGTAAAAAAACATGGACCATACATTGTTGTCTGTAAGGGAATGGCACTTCCTCATGCAGATTGCAGCAAAGGTGCGATCGAGGAGGCAGCTTCACTTGTCAGACTGAAGACACCGATTGAATTTGGAAGTGTTTATAATGACCCGGTCAGATACGTCATAGGAATGAGCATCAAAAGTGCAGAAAGTATCAATCAGGCGATTTATGATATGATGAAAATTTTTGGAGATGAAAACAACATGAATAAATTTGACTCGCTCCCAGATGAGCAGGCAGTTTTAGACATGATCAACAGTTTTCAGAAACAAAAAATATAAATAAAAAGGAGAGCTTAAAAATGGACAAGATAATAAGTAACAAAGAAAAAAGTTATTTAGCAGTTACTTTATCAGGAGACAACGACAAAGAAGTAATTAAGCAGATGGCATCTGCACTGGAAGAAGAAGGTTATGTAAAAGATACTTTCGCAGATGCAATCGTAAAAAGAGAAAGTGTTTATCCAACAGGACTTCCTGTAGGAGAGATCAATGTGGCAATTCCACATACAGATCCAGAACATGTAAATAATGCAGCAATCTGTCTTGGAATCTTAGAAAAACCAGTAACATTTAATGTTATGGGAATGGAAGGAGAAACAACAGAAGTTTCATTATTATTTATGCTTTCCATCAAACATAAAGAAGACCAGATGGGAATGCTTCAGAAATTAATCACTTTATGTCAGGATCAGGATACATTAAAAGAAATTCTGGCAAAAGATCAGGACAAGATTAATGAGGTTATGACAGCTCTTGTAGAGAAATAATGACTTTATTGATAGAGAAGAAATGAGAAAACGCATATATAGGAAGGAGATATTAATATGAAAAGAATTATCATTGCGTGTGGATCAGGGGTAGCAACATCAACAGTAGCAAATCAGAAGGTATCAGCATATCTTGATGAACATGGATATTCAGGAAAATATCAGATTGAACAGTGTCAGGTATCAGAACTTGCTGAAAAAGGTAAGAGTGCTGACTTCGCGATCGCAACAACAGTAGTTGGAGCAAACATGCCTTGCCCAGTATTACCAGGACTTCCATTATTAACTGGTGTTGGAGCAGACAAATTATTCAGCGATGTTGAAGAACAGATGAATAAATAAGAAAAACTATTAGAAAAAGAGAGATAAGAAGGGAGAAAAATCATGCAGGCAGTTATTGATTTTTTCAGTTATATTAACGGCTTAGGCGCAAGCGTCATGATGCCAATCATTTTAACAATTTTCGGAGTTATTTTAGGGGCTAAATTTGGTAAAGCTTTAAGAGGTGGTCTTACAGTAGGTGTAGGTTTCATCGGATTGAACCTTGCAGTAGGACTGATCGGTACATATCTTGCACCAGCTGTTCAGCAGATGGCAACAAGATTCCATTTATCACTTACAACAGTAGACGTAGGATGGCCAGCCGCAGCAGCTATCGCTATGGGAACAACAGTAGGTCTGTTGATCATCCCAATCGGACTGATCATTAACATTATCATGTTACTTACAAATACAACACAGACAATCGACGTTGATATCTGGAACTACTGGCATTTCGCTTTCACAGGTTCTTTAGTAGCAATCGTTACAGATAACCTTACATACGGAATCATCGCAGCGATCATCAACATCATTATCGTATTTGTAATCGCTGACTACACAGCACCAAAAGCAGAAGAAGTATTAGGAATGCCTGGAGTATCTATTCCTCACGGATTCTCAGCAGCCTATGTACCATTTGCAATCGTGATCAACTGGGTAATTGACAGAATTCCTGGTGTAAACAAAATCGACATTAACATTGAAAAATTACAGAAGAAATTCGGTGTATTCGGAGAACCAATCTTAATCGGTACAGTATTAGGTATCGTAATCGGAGCTTTAGCTGGATACGATCTTAAAAACATTTTAACAAGTGGTGTATATTTAGGAGCAGCTTTAGTACTGATTCCAAAGATGGCATCATTACTTATGGAAGGACTTATGCCTATTTCAGAAGCAGCACAGGCATTCATTTCTAAGAGATTCTCTAACAGAGGAAAAATCTACATTGGACTTGATTCAGCTGTAGGTGTAGGACATCCTATCACATTAACAGTAGCATTAATCCTTGTACCAGTAGCAGTATTCTTAGCAGTAATCCTTCCAGGAAACACAGTATTACCAATGGCTGACTTATCTTGCATCCCATATATGTTAGTACTGATCGTTCCATTAGTTGGTGGTAACGGATTCCGTGCGATCATCACAGGTATCATCGCATTAGCAGGTGGATTATATATTTCAACTGACCTTGCAGCAGTTACAACATCTGTAGCTCATACAGTAGATGCCGCTACATACAATGGTGTAACACAGATTTCTTCTATCTGTGATGGAGCCAATCCTTTAACATGGGTAATCTACAGAGCAGGTAACTTAAGCATCGTTGCATTAGCAGTTGTTGGTGTTATCGCACTTGCATTAGCTTTCTTAAACAGACAGCGTATTATCAAAGCAGCTCATGCTGAAGAAAACTAAGATATAAAACAGCAGAAAGAGGTAAATGTATTTATGAAAAGTTATATGTATAAAAAATCGCATTATCTCATTCAGCACACAATACCAGGATTATTCACACTTCTGATCGGGCTTTTCTGCCTGATCAGACAGGTGATGACTGGGTTTGATGGTTTGCTGATGTTTGTATTAATTATTTGCGTATATAATGTTTGGAATGAGTTTGTATCCTTAAGTAATCCGTACGAATTTGAGCTTGGCGAAGAAACTATAACTTTTCGTGCATACAACAAGGAGCATACATATCAGATCAGTGAAATGACAGCTTTCTCCATGAGAATGGTAGCAGGAAATACAACGATGTATATGAACATCGACAAAGGCGGACTGTTAAAAGGAAGATATTGGCTCAGAGTATCTGAATTTGATGATGATAAAGATATAATAAATTATTTTTATGATTTAGATGAACGAGTAAATCCGCATTCTGTTATCACAAAAGCAAGAAAAGCAGGAAGAGCGAGATTATCTCAGAAGGCGAAACGAGTTTAGGAGGAAGAATATGCTGGTAACATTAAAAGAATTACTAGACCAGGCAAAGGTTGAACATAAAGCAGTTGGTGCTTTTAACGGAACAACATTAGAAGCGATCAGAGGAATCATACAGGCAGCAGAGGAATTAAATGCCCCTGTTATCTTACAGCATGCACAGAGCCATGATGATCTGATCGATTTAGAAGAAATTGGACCTGTTATGAAATATTATGCTGAGAGAGCGAAAGTTCCTGTAGCATTACATTTAGATCATGGTTCAAGTTTTGAAAGATGTGTACAGGCATTAAGACTGGGATTTACTTCTGTAATGTATGATGCATCAGCAAAATCTTTCGAAGAAAATGCAGCAGAAACAGCAGAGATCGTTAAGATCGCTCATGCAGTAGGAGCAAGTGTTGAAGCTGAACTCGGACATATCTTTACATCAGAAGTTGTTCAGGGTGAAGGTGCAGGAGCTGACAGTACAGATGACTATGAAGATTTAGATAACATCTATACAGATCCTGAAGTCGCAAAGAAATTTGTAGAAATGACAAATGTAGATTGTCTTGCAGTAGCATTTGGAACAACACATGGTGTATATCTTACAGAGCCTAAATTAGATCTTCCAAGAGTTGCAAGACTTCGTGAAGCAACAAATATTCCACTTGTTATGCATGGTGGTTCTGGTGTATCAGATGAAGATTATGCAGTAGCAATTGAAAATGGTATTTGTAAAGTGAACTATTATACATATATGAATACAGCAGGTGGAAAAGCATCAAAAGAATACTGGGCTGACGACAGCAAACCATTATTCTATGATTCCATGTCATTAGTTGCAACAGAAGCAATCAAAGAAGACGTAAAACGTGCGATCAAAGTATTCCAGAAAATCAAATAATTGGAAAGAAGATAGTACAAAGAAAGATAGTTTGAAGAAAGAAGGCGTAAAAATGGCAGTTTATAAAGAAACGATCATGTTAAAATCACATGGTAAAACTCCAACATATGTAAATATCACACCACAGGTTCGAGAAGCAATCGAAAAAAGCGGAATCCAGAATGGAATTTGCACAGTAATTTCTCCACATACAACATGTTCTGTATTTTTTGAAGAATTTGTACATGACTACAATGAAGAAGGCGATGAATTCTTACAGGAAGATCTGAACAATGTATTAAAGAAAATCATTCCTGATCATGTAAGTGCAGATCAGTACAATTATCCAGGTGAAGAACATTACAAAGAAGTTGAAACATGGCCGGATGCAGATACATATCTTCCAAACGGAGACAGAACAGCTTTATTTAATGGTGATGCCCACTTAAGATCAACACTGATCGGTTCCAGTGCAACATTAGAAGTTGACGAAGGAAAATTAGGAGTTGGAGCTACAGGATATGTATATTTTGTAGACTTTGACAGAACAAGAGAAAGAACAAGAAAATGTAAGATCATTGTGATCGGAGAATAAGGGGGAAAAACAAAATGGCAAAAGCAGAATCTCCATTTTTAATCGTAAATCCTAAGTCTTATCTATATGGTGAAAAAAGCTTAGAATTAGCAAAAGCAGCAGACAAAACTGCAAAAGAAACAGGACTTCAGATTTATTTCACATGCCCATATGCAGATATCAGACTGATCAAAGAAAATACAGAAAACCTGATCGTATGCGCACAGTCCATGGACTCATTAACACCAGGACGAGGAATGGGACATGTACTTCCAGAATCTTTAAAAGAAGCAGGAGCAGAAGCTGTATTCTTAAACCATGCAGAAAATCAGAAAACAGTATCTGAATTATATGCAACGATCAAAAGAGCAAAAGAACTGGGAATGATCACAATCGTTTGCGCAGACTCAACAGTAGAAGCAAAAGCAGTTGCATGCATGGACCCAGATATCGTATTAGCAGAACCAACAGACCTGATCGGTACAGGACAGGTAGCAGACGATTCTTACACAATTGAAACAGTCAAAGGTCTTCACGAAGTGAACCCAGACGTTTTAGTTATGATCGCATCAGGAGTCAGCACTGCCGAAGACTGCTACAACGTTGTAAAACTTGGAGCAGACGGAACAGGAGCAACTTCAGGAATCTTAAACGCACCATCACCAGCACAGAGAGTACAGGAGATGGCTGAAGCTATTGTTAAAGCGAAGAATGAGAAATTTTAATTTGTAATTGGCCAACTGTAGATTTCGAGTATATGATAAAAAATAAATAAGCAACTGAACGCGATGCGGTGGGATTTTGCTCATATTTTGAACAAATCGCTGATCCGCCCAATTTCCTACGATAACTCGCTTTGGAGTTTTGTTTAAGACAAAAGTTTTTGAAGCTCAGACAATCGTCCAATTGGGCTGCGAATTTATTCAAAATATGGCAAAATTCCAATGCATCGCGTTCAGTTGCTTATTTATTTTTCATCATATACCAGAAGTCTATAGTGTGGACAATTCACAAGATTGAAAATTTAAGGGGATGTGTATGGAGAATGGTATTGGATAGGAATTAAGGTTTTCTTAGACAGATGATATGAAGTTTGAATGTAGCTCAAACTTCTCATCAAATCGGTGCTGTAAAAGTCTTTTTACCTTCTGTTAACGAATACAAAAATTATCAATCAATACCGTATAACATACACACTGTATAGTGGTTTGAATCACGTAAATTATTTGAATATTATAAAAAGAGATCATGTGTCAGCAACCGTACAGACACGTCTGCACTTAGCGAGTGGATGGTCGTTAGACCATTCAGGAGCTTAGTACAGCTACGTGGGAGTCCGAACGCGAGTGGGTTGCAGGCACATGATCTCTTTTTATAATATTCCACCAATAATTTCTGTCTTCAAACTACAAATCACAATTTTAATGACTTTCCAAAAGCATCCGTCTCTTTCATACATTCAATAAAGCTTTCTTTCGTAACTCCAGCATTTTTAGGTCTAAACTCCCATTCAGTTGTAGTCATAGCCTTCTCTGCCATAGCATCAAAATCATCTTCTGTGATCTCAATATCCTCAAAACATACTGGAAGTCCCATGCTTAGATTGAATTTAGCGATTCGTTCCCTTTCTTCATATGCCTTTTCAAATGTAAGAAGACATAACACTCCGAGTGATACAATTTCTCCATGTAAGTGTTTCTCTCCACCTTCGGTTACCGTTGATCCGTAGTATACACAATGTGCGAGACTTGAATTATAGTAATATTTTGGTGCGGCACTTACCATATTAGATACTAAACCTGTGCTGATAATGATATCTAAAGCTACCTGTTCTAATTCATAAGATACTTTGTTTGCTCTTAGATCATCCAACGCTTTCTTTCCATACTCAACTAATGGAGTCGTACAGATTTTACTTAACTGAACACCCATCATTGGAGTATGAGATAATTCATCTTCCTTTGATGAAAAAACAGCTTCACATTCCTTGCTTAATGCATCTCCAATACCAGCCCATAATAGTTCCTCTGGGGAATCTGCGATAATAGATGATTCGATAAATGTATGATTTGCATTCTTTGGATAATAATATTCTCTAAATGATCCGTCTGGGTTATAAATAACAGAAATTGCTGTAACGGATGCACAGTTAGAAGCCACTGTTGGGAAACAAAATAGTGGTTTGTCCATCTCATTTGCAACATACTTGCAAGTATCACAAGCACGGCCGCCACCGACTGCAAAGATCATATCAGCCTTCTTGACAACGTCCATAGCGATCAGCGCATTACCATTCTCATATGTGGAATCACCGCCATACCAGATAAAATCAAGAATCTCAACATCAGAATCCTTAATTCCTTCCAAAATCTTATCCTTCGCTTTTGACATAGCAATCTTTCCACCGATCACAACCGCTGTCTTTCCATAAAATCTGGTTACATGAGGAATTTCCTTATAACATCCATCTCCGATTGTATAGCTTGGTAAATTTACACTGTAATAATTCATTATGTTCGCTGCCTTCCTTCCATTTATATTGACTTTATTATAGTCTTCTATTTTCAGAAAATCAAAAGAATTGCTGTTCTTTTTCTGATTCATGAAGAAGTTTAAACATGGATGAATTTAAGTTTATTTCCATGCAACTTAAAAATTTTATGTGTTTGGCTAATAATATTCCACCAATAACTTTATCCTATCAACTACAATTTAAAATTCTCCCGATCCGCCAAAATACAATTAATAATATAAGCAATTCCATCCCGGGTATTCGCCCGAGTCTGATAAACGCAAATATTACGAATTATATCACAGGCATTTTCCATAGCCACAGAATGAATGCCAGGGATAGACAGCATGGAATAATCATTTTCACTGTCACCGATCGCAACGATCTCATCAGGAGTTAACCCATCTCTCTTTGCATAATCTAACAGAGTACTTCCTTTCTGGGCATGTACAGAAGTAATCTCAATATCTGTAGGAACAGTTGAAACAACAGCCAGTCCAGGAATCTTTTCAAGTTCAACTCTTAATTTCTTTAATGCTTCGTGATCCGTAGAGTTGGATGAGATTTTTAAGATACGATGATCACTGTTTAACAGAGCTTCCTGGCCATCGACAAAGATAACATTGTCTACAAGTTCACGGAAATCATCAAGGGTATATTCCATATCAGGATGATTTACCTGAATGGCAGGAATAAAGACGTCTCTTGTGTAGATTTTGCGTTCCTCCAGTGGGAGAAGGGAAATACGTCCTTCGGTTGTGTATAAAGATGGTTCCATAGAGTATTCATTAAATGCATCGAAAATCTTACGGATTGTTTCTTTGTCAATTTCGTGTTCAAATAAAAGATTTCCGTCTTTATCAAATGCACAGGAACCGTTACTGCAGATTAAGTCGCATTTTAATCCGGCAGATTCAACAAGAGCACGTGCATTGGGGTATTCACGGCCTGTATTGATAATAAAATTGATACCATTTTCCTGAGCTTTTTTGATCGCTTCGATATTAATAGGGGTAATCTGGCGATAACTGTCAAGAAGAGTACCATCCATATCGGATGAAATTAATTTAATCATGTGATAGCCTCCTAATATTGGGTAAAATTTTGTATAGTTTTATAGTATCACAACTAGAAGTTGTATAACATTTAAATTTTGAAAAATATAAATTAAAAATAGAATTACTGTTTGGAAAGAACCTGCTCAAATACGATCGCAGCCCCATCTTCATCGTTGCCAGCGGTATGATGGAGACAGATATCTTTGATAATGTCTGCGGAGTTACCCATCGCAACACTTTCTATATAAGGAAGTCCAAGCATGGAATAATCATTTTCACTGTAACCGATGACCATAGTATTTCTAAGAGAAATATCATAGAGTGATGTGTAGAAATTGACTGCTGAACCTTTGAGTGCATTGACGGCAGTAACATCCAGACGATATGGATTGCGGGATGATACGGCAAAGTCAGGAACCTGAGTGTGCAGAGTGTCTGTAAGGATATTTAATTTATCAACATCTGGGGACTGTGTGGAAATCTTAATGATACGGGGGTTCTCATCAAGAAGAAGTCTGCTGTTATCGTAAAAATGTGCATGTTCGATCCGATGTTGAATATATGCATCAGGTTCAAGGTTCAAAATTTTATTTTCCTCTATAATAGAAGGAATGACTTCATTTCTAAGATAATTTTCGTATCCTGTTTTGGAACCAAGGATGCATAATCCATTTGTGCTGTGGATTTCATAAAATGTACGGCAGGAACCGAAGATACGCAGCATATCGGGAATTCGTCCAGATGGAATGTAAGAAGCATGCAATTGTTCTCCAGAAGCATCAAAAATACAGGAACCTCCAAAGCAGGCAACATCGCATTGAAGATCGTATGAATCAAGGAGCTGTTTGGTATCAAAATAATTCATCTCCGTGTTGATCAAAAGACGAACACCCTTTCTTTGAAGTTGTTTGATTGCACGGATTGTGCGTTCGGTTATTTGTTGTTCACTGTTGAGCAGTGTTCCGTCAAGATCAGAAACAATCAGTTGAATCATCTTTCCGTCCTCCTTTGTTTTAATATCTGAAATTATCGTATCATAAAAAAGGACAAAAATATAGTAGAAAACAGGGTTGAGGCAAAAAGTTGATTTGTGTATAATAAGGAGATAGCATGGAAACTAAATATATAATATTGAACAGAAATATTGTATAAATATTCTCAGAGGTAACTACGAATGAAGGATTACGTTGCATTTGATCTTGAGACTACTGGATTATCATTGGAGAGAGATCAGATCATTGAAATAGGGGCTGTCAAGATCAGAGATGGAAAGATCAGTGGAAAGTATAACTGCATCATTCATCCAGAGATTGAAGTCAGTGATTTTATCATCAATTTAACAGGAATCAGCCGGGATATGCTGAAGAAGGGGATTTCACTGAAAGAAGGTGTTGAGGGATTTTTGGAATTCAGCGGGGATTTACCGGTTCTTGGACACAATGTGATGTTTGATTACAAATTTATGAAGATGGCAGCGGTTTCATTTAAACACAACTTTGAGAGAGAAGGAGTTGACACGCTGAAAGTGGCAAGGAAACTGTTAGGAGGACTTGAGAATAAAAAACTGGAGACATTGTGCGCACATTATAATTATGTGAATCAGGCGGCACACCGGGCTTATGATGATGCACTGGCAACGGCAGTCGTATTTGAACAGATGAAGAAGGAGTTTCCAGAAGAGAAAGACATATTTGTGCCAAAACAGCTCCAGTATAAGGTCAGGAAAGAACGACCTGCCACAGCAAAACAAAAGAAATATTTAACTCAGCTGATGACATATCATGCGATAGGGGAGAACATTGATATCGATCAGATGACGCAAAGAGAAGCATCAAAGAAGATCGATCATATTATATTTAATTATGGAGTGATGAAGAAATGAAGAAGAAAAGATTTTTTGTATCTGTAGTTGCAATTCTTCTGATCATTGTTATGGTTGGAACAATGGTAGCCGGATACCTGATGATGTAATCGTAGAATTTTGGAGAGGAAGTAAGACATAATGAAGAAAAAGATAATCATTGCAGCAGCTGTGATCGTTATTTTGGCGGCGGGAGGATTCTTCTATCTGAATCATAAGGTAAGCAGTGCAGTAAAAGATGGAAAGATCTTAAATGGCGTTACATGCGAAGGAATTTCTGTTGGCGGAATGACGAAAGCCGAGGCAAAGGAAACAATTGAATCCCATATGAAAGAGATTCACAAAGAGAATATCACATTATATGTAGACGACGAGAAGACAGATGTGAAGATCGAATCACTGGGAGCCATGGCAGATGCTGATAAGACAGTAGAAGAGGCATATGCACTTGGAAGAACAGGAAGCGTTTTTGAACAGTATTCCGACGTTAAGAAAAAGACACATAAACTCAGAGCATACCGTCAGTATGACAAAGACAAGTTCGCAAAGAGTGTCAAGAAGGCAACAAAGAAGATCATCACAGAGCCAAGAAATGCCAGTGTAAAACGTAAGAATGGAAAGTTTGTCGTGATCAAAGAAAAGACAGGCTATACATTAAACATGGATGAAACATTTACAAATTTCAAAAAAGCGATAGAATCTGGAAAGAAGAAAGCCAAGCTTGATGTTGTAAAGAAAAAAGCAAAATACACATCCAAAGATATGGCACAGATTAAAGATGTACTTGGTACTTACACAACTGAATACGGAAGTTCTCCATATGGACGTAAAGTAAATGTTGCAAATGGTGCATCAAAGATCAATGGAAGCATGGTATATCCAGGGGAGACATTATCTGTATACGAGACTGTATCACCATTTACAAAAGAAAATGGATATGCACTTGCTGGTTCTTACGAAAATGGACAGACGGTTCAGACATATGGTGGTGGAATCTGTCAGGTTTCTACAACATTATATAATGCAGTTATCCGTGCAGAATTAAAGATCGTAGAGAGATTTCCACATTCCATGACAGTTCACTATGTACCAAGATCAGCAGACGCTGCGATCGCAGGAACAGATAAAGACATGAAATTTAAGAATACATTTGATACACCGATCTATATCGAAGGTAAAGCAAATGGATCAACAATTACATTTACGGTATATGGAAAGAAAAAAGATCCAAAACGTACAGTCGAATTTTTATCTGAGACAACAAATGTCAAAGAAAGTACAGAAAGTACAGTCAATGATGCGACACTGCCAGAAGGACAGAAAGTTGTGGAAAGTTATGGACATACAGGATACAGTGCTAGATTATGGAAGATTGTAAAGATTAATGGAAAGCAGGTATCAAAGAAACTGTTCAACACATCAACATACATGTCAACACCAACAGTTTATCGTGTCGGAACTAAAAAAGAAGAAAAGAAAGAAGACAAAAAAGACAAGAAAGATAAGAAGAAAGATTCAAAGAGTGAAAAGACAACTGCTGCAAAATCAACAACAGCACAGAAAACAACAGCGAAAAAATCTTCTGCGGCCAAATCTGGAGAAAGCACAGGAAATTAAATATGAAGATAGGAAAGTTATCAGAATCTGCATTGCAGAAAGTAGTATTTGAACAATTGCATACAAAGAGAGATGAAGTTCTTGTAGGCCCTGGAATTGGAGAAGATTGTGCGGCATTAAAACTTCAGGAAGGAGAAGTTTTTGTCACATCCACAGATCCGATCACAGGTGCGGTCAAAGAGATCGGTCATCTGGCAGTTCATGTAACTGCCAATGACCTTGCATCTGCAGGGGCAGAGACAATTGGTCTTATGATAACAGCACTTTTGCCTCCGATGATCAAAGAAGCACAGATCAAGAAGATGATGCAGCAGATCAATGCAGAGTGCGAGAAATTAAATATCATGGTACTGGGAGGACACACAGAGATCACAGCTGCGGTTACACAGCCTGTATTATCCGTGACAGGAATCGGAAAAGTCAAAGAAGACGAATTGATCTTATCTGGTGGTGCAAAACCTGGACAGGATATTGTTGTCACAAAATATCTTGGAATGGAAGGAACAGGAATCATTGCGAATGAAAAAGAAGACGAATTAAAACAATGGTTTTCGGATACATTTATTGAAGATGCAAAAGCATTTTTAAATGATATTTCAGTAGTACCAGAAGGATTGATCGCAAGAAAATACGCATCCTGCATGCATGATATCACAGAAGGAGGCGTATACGGTGCATTATGGGAGATATCCAAAGCATCAGGAGTCGGCGTGGAAGTCTGCATAGAAGATATTCCATTAAGACAGCATACGATCGAATTTTGTGAAAGATATGATCTGAATCCTTACCAGCTGATCTCAAGCGGATCAATGCTGATCACAACAGATCATGGAAGAACACTGGTAAATGAACTGGAACAGGCAGGCATCAAAGCGACAATCATTGGTCACACAACAGATTCCAGAGACAAAGTGATCTATCGTCAGGGAAAGGCAGCAAACTTAGAAGCACCTAGACAAGATGAACTATACAAAATATATTCTGAAAATAATCGCAGATAATGTTTGTTTGAATCTATGATTTCAACAGACGACATAAGGTATATTTTTAGATAGAAAATGGAGGAAACAATGCTTCACATAGTATTACACGAACCGGAAATGCCGGCAAACACTGGAAATATCGGAAGAACCTGCGTGGCATGCGGTGCAGTACTGCACCTGATCGAGCCATTAGGATTCCGTCTGAATGAAAAAATGATCAAGAGAGCAGGACTTGACTATTGGGACAAATTAGATGTCCGTACATATATTAATTTTGAGGATTTTCTGGAGAAGAACAATAATCCGAAGATTTATATGGCAACAACAAAAGCAAAACACGTTTACTCTGCACCAGCATACGAAGACGACGAAGATGTATACATCATGTTCGGAAAAGAAAGCGCTGGAATTCCAGAAGAGATTTTATTAGATTATGAAGAAACATCAATCAGAATCCCAATGCTGCCACATATCAGATCATTGAATTTATCTAATTCCGTTGCGATTGTGGCTTATGAAGTGCTGAGACATCAAGGATTTGAAGCATTTCAGATGGAAGGACAGCTGCATCATTATCATTGGTAAAATTTGATTTGAATAAGTCGTGTAGATTGTATATGAGAAAAACAAAATAAGAGTATAAAAGATCCAGACCAGGAAATTTATGCACGCCGTTTTGAACGG
>CABIYF010000032.1 GCA_902362875.1 Eubacteriaceae bacterium
TGCGTGTTGCCACCGATATATTATAAATATTTGTTCTTAGCTTCTTTCTATCTCATACAACATTAACGACTACCCTTCAAATCACAATTTCACAGCAGCCTCTTCACGTCCCTCTTTCATCTTATCAAACTGTGCAAACATTCCCGCAAGCAATGTTCCTGAAATAGAATGCCATACACAGGAAACCGCACAGATAATAGCAGATTCAGGTGTGGAAGCAAATTGAGCTGTTGTTGTTGCAAGGTTTGTTGCAAGCCCAGCGTTCTGCATACCAACTTCGATTGAGATTGTTCTCTTCTTAGCTGTATTCATACCAGTAAGTCGTCCAGCACAGTATCCAAGGAAATATCCAAGGCTGTTGTGAAGAAGTACTGCAATGAAGATTACAATTCCAGATTGGAAGAATTTTGATCCCTGAGAAGAGATAACGCCTCCAACAACACATGCAAGACCAAGAACAGCAACGCCCGGCATAACTTTCTGAAGTTCTTTAAATGTTTCATTCTTTCCTAATGCATAGTTTAAAGCAAATCCAATTGCTACTGGTATGATAACAGTTTCAATGATGGAAACAAACATTGGAAGTCCGTGGATTGTGATTTTAGCTCCGCTTGCCAGAAAAGATACCATAAGAGGTGTCATAACTGGAGATAAAATTGTAGATACTGTTGTCATTCCAACGGAAAATGCCACATCTCCGCCACAAAGATAGGACATAATGTTAGAAGATACACCACCCGGACAACATCCTACGAGAATCAATCCTAAAGCGATTCCAGATGGAAGATTTAGGACTTTTGTAATAGCGAATGCTAAAAATGGCATGATCAAATATTGAGCGATCGCACCGATACAGATATCAAATGGTCTTTGCGCAAGAATTCTGAAATCGTCGGTTGTCAATGTAAGCCCCATACTAAACATAATGATACCAATAATAATTGACTGGCTTGTAAATTTATTCGCTACTGGATCTGTAAATAATTGAAAATTTACCCACCCCATAAGTGATGGCAGGAAAAATGTGATGACTGCGATGGCGATTACAACGATAGAAGTGTAATCTGATAAAAATTTGCTTAGTTTTTGTAGTTGTTTCATATTTATGTTACCTCCTGATGTCCCTCACCATTTCTTTATGTATTCGTCATTTTTTAAGAAAACAAAAAAGTCCTTTCTCAGAAAAAATCTGAAAAGGGACGAAATAATCCGCGTTACCACCCAATTTCTGCAATAAAATTACAGCTCTTAACATACTATCATACGCTTTCCTTTTAACGGAGGATTCCGGCGAGACTTACTGATTGGAAATATTAATATCTAGTAATGTTCAGTCCGCATCTTAGAGATGATATCTGTCAATGAAAATGTACCTGCTCACACCAACCGCAGGCTCTCTGAAACACTTAGTTCAAAAACAGCGTTGTTCTCTTCAACGAATTTTGGTAAAGTTTATATATTTAACAAAATTTATTATAGTCCAATGATTTGAAATGTCAAGGATTGATTTGCAGTGTTTTTATAATGGACTATTGAAAATATAAAATAAGTATAGTATATTTGAGATAGCCTATTTAACAGATGAACAAATAGAAATGTTTCAAAGTGATTTCGGTATTATAGCTGATTACTTCGCAAAAAGATGAAAAGGATATACTACAATAGAGAATCATAAACCAATTAAACATGTAGATGAAATGCTGAAGTTTATGAGAATTTTTGCAGAAGATGAAAGATTCCTGCAATTGGATATAAAGAAAAATGATAAGGGGGAAGTTACGATGTGTACAATATTAGATACAGCAATTAACAAAGGAATTGCACAAGGAATTGCGCAAGGAGTTGCACGAGAAATTATTATATTAGTGCAAAAAAAGATAAAGAAAAATAAACCATTAGCACAAATCGCAGACGAGATAGAGGAAGAAGAAAATATGATTCAGCCAATTTACCAAGTTGTAAAAGATAATCCAGAGGCAACAACAGAAGAAATTTATCAAATGATAAACAAATAATAAAAAGGAACTGTCAAACCCGGCAGTTCCTTTCACGCTGTATAAGCAACCTTTCACGCCAAATATATTTCTATCCATAAAAATATGATATCCTTCTAGATGACAGGGTGAATTATACGGGGAAAGTAAAAAGATAGTACGCATATTATTGATGTTATCGTATCTATGGGGAATAAGTATTCAGAGAAAATGTACACATAATATGGAACGGAAACAGTCATCATATACTTTCATAGATTGGTTCACCCGCTTTCATAAATTGTCTGTGAAAGTATATTATGATGACTAAAGAATATATTTGAATATTGTATAAAATATTAAAAACAACAAAATTCCAACAAAATCTTGTAGAATGTTGAAAAATGCTATATAATAAAAACAGTTTACAAACAATATTTAACAGGCAAACCTGACGAAAGTCAGGGACGCAAAGCCATAGGGTCTAAGGTTTCCAAGGAAGACTATGACAGCCGGTTGTAATCAGTTTATGAAAATTATTTATCAGAAGACTGCTAGAATGCAGCTGTATCCTATGTTAACAAGGGGCTGTCGCATTAATGATTTAATAAATCATATATGCGGCAGCATCTTTTTTGTGTTTTTAAATGAAATACAAGAGTATATTCAAAATCAATTACAAAATGATTTAGAGTATGATCAGATGACACTAAAAGAATATATTGACCCGTTTACGGGTGAGCCAGTAAACCAAAATAAATAAAATAAGCCCCATAGGGCTAGTACAAACCACCGGCTAAGCCGGTGGTTTTGATTTTTAAATTGTGAAAGGGAAAAGATAAATATTGAAAATATGAAATAAGTATAGTAATATGTAGTATATAAACTATAAATAAAATATATGGAATTAAATGTAAAAAATTCTTGCCAAATTATGTAAAATAATGTAGACTAAAAATACCAATAATCTAGATTACAATTCAAAAAGAATTCTAAACAACTGTAAAACAGTTCAAATAACCAAATAATGATGCAGTTCTGCAGATTAATCACACAGATATTTTTAATTTACATACAAAGGAGGCAAGTATGGGACAGAAAGATAAAGTAGAGAAATTACTAGAAGACTATCCAGATGTGTTTGCAGATATTATCAATGTATTGATTTATGATGGAAAGCAAGTCATAAAGCCACAAGAATTATCAGAAACAAAAGTGAAATCCCAATATAAAGCAGCAGATGATTCATTGCATGAACAGGAAAGAGATATTCTGAAAGTGTGGGAGAAAGGAAAAGATTACAAGATCATTTTTGGAATAGAGAACCAGACAAGTACAGATAAAACAATGTCATTTCGAGTTATGGCATATGATGGAGCCAGTTACCGAACACAATTATTAAATGATGAGGATAAGAAAGAATTATGTGAAGTTCATACGCTGGTTTTATATTTTGGAGACAAACCATGGAATGTTTCAAGATCTTTGAAAGATACATTTAAGAAAAAAAGTAATATAAGCAAAGAGTTGAACAATTATAGAATCAATGTTTTTGAAATCGCATATCTGACAGAAGAACAGATAGAGATGTTTCAGAGTGATTTTGGAATCATAGCTGACTATTTTGTAAAACGGAGAAAAGGATATAAGACAATTGAAAATCATAAACCGATCAAGCACGTAGATGAAATGTTAAAGTTTATGAGAATCTTTGCAGAAGATGAAAGATTTCTGCAGTTGGATGTAGAAAAAGATGGGAAAGGAGAAATTACAATGTGTACAATATTAGATAATGCAATTAATAAAGGGATTGAGCAAGGAATTGAGCAAGGAATCGAGCAAGGAATCAAGCGTGGAATTACACAAGGAGAAAATCTAAAATTAATTATGATGATTCAGAAAAAGATGAAAAAGGGAGATTCCGTATCCAAGATAGCAGATGATCTTGTAGAAGAGGAAATGACGATTTTACCAATCTATAATATTATCGAAGAACATCCAGAGGATACTGAAAAAGATATTTATTTGAGATTAAATAAAAATTAGAGGTCAAATAGAATACTAAAAGGGAGGGGATCAGTTCAAATGACTTAACAGAGGTAGATACAGATATCTCATCTTTAATTCAATTTAATGGACATGCGGAAACAATACAGAAAGTTTTAGATGTAGTTAAAAAGACAGCATTCGGTATAGATTTTGTAATTCTTGGAATTGAAAATCAACAGAAGGTTCATTATGCAATGCCACTGCGTCATATGGTTGGAGATGCATTTTCATATTTAAAAGAATATAACGAATTAGCAGCAAAAAATAAAAAAGAGAAAAATTGGAGAAATTCAGATGAATTTTTATCAAAACTAACAGCAGAAGATCGTCTGCATGCAATGATCACAATTTGTATTTAAGAACTAGGATTAGTAATTGGTGCAATTACAGAGTCACAGAAATTGATGGACGATGCATTAAAGATAGAGAAAGAGGGAGGTCAGATGAACATGTGCAAGGCTTTAGAAGAACTAGAAGAAAAAGGAGAAATCAAGAGTAAAATTTCTCTTATCCAAAAGAAATCCCAAAGAGGAGATTCTGTGGAGAAAATAGCAGATGACCTCATGGAAGACATACAATTTATTCAGCCAATATACGAAATAATCAAACAAAATCCAACAACAATAGAAGAAATCTATCAGATCATTAATAAATAATGAAAAATAGGATCCATAAAGACCAACACCAAAAAAGGAACTGCCCAACCCAGGCAGTTCCTTTTAAAAATCCCAATATCTATTTCTTCTTCAATTCATCCATTCTCTTTTTCAACATGCGGCGCAGCTGTCCAAATTCCCTCGCATGCTCACGAGGCATCATCTTAGGGAATGCACGTAAGATACGGCGGGATGTAAATGTAGGAAGTTTTGCCATCTTTTCATATCTTGCACGAAGTTCATCTGCACGCAGTTTCAGAGAATCCATACGAGCCTTGACTTCTTCAGCATTTTCCTGTTTTACTTCATCTACTTTCTCACGAATAACATCCGCACGTGCTTTCAGGCGATCCTGAGCTTCCAGACCATCCATCATACTGTCGTAGATATTCTCGCCAATCTGATCAGAGATGTTACGCAGTTCTTTTGCAATATCTTCCATAAGAGCAAGTCGTTTGTTGAATTTTAAAATACCCTGAACAGTAATACAGATATCAACCAGAATCGTGATCGTCAATAATACAAGCAGGAATTTACCAAGCCATACAGGAAGGAATGAAACCAGCTTGTCGGTAAATGGATAAATAAGTTTCACGATCAACACACAGGCGACACCCCAGATCGCAGAAAATAAAGGGCAGACATAGCCGCCGATATTCAATGGCATATCAGAGTAATCCCACCATCTGTGGTGAAACATCTTCTCAAGCAGAAATCCAGTCAGCCATTCAAGAAAAGTTGCAAGAATGGTAGAAGTAATATAAAGCAAGATCAGATTTCCAACATAAGGCTGCAGGGATGCAACTACAACAGTCACGCCAATTCCATAGATCGGACAGATCGGACCGTTTAAGAATCCACGGTTTACAAAGGAATGTTGTTTGAAGGCTGCAAAGGCAACTTCCGCGCACCATCCAAGAAATCCATAGATAAAGAAACTAAATAAGATATCATAATAAGTCATTTGAATCTCCTTCTATATTCATTCAGATAAAAAGTATTATCTTTATATTCTAACAAAATTTTGGGCAAATTGCTAGTAAAATGTGTTATGATAGAGGTAATGATTGTATAAGTTTTAAGACAGTACAGGGAATTTTGTGAAGAGGGAAATTTTTAGAAAGGACAAGGAAGAAGTATGGCAAAAGAAAATAATAAAGACAGAATTTTAAAATTGCTGAAAGACAATATGACCAGACAGACTGCCGAAGAAATCGCAACACAGTTAGACATCCAGAGAAATACAGCCAGTGGAATATTAAATGACCTTGTTAGAGAAGGAATCGTGCAGAAGGAAAAAACAAGACCTGTTATGTTTTCTTATATAGAACCGGAAGAAGAATTGCCAGATGATCCGTTTACGACATTTATCGGAGCATGCCGATTTTATTATTTGGCTACAAGAAAGGTGCATTCACCGGTGCGAACAAGGACACAAAGGGACTGATCGAAGAAGCAGATAATGGATATTTATTCTTGGATGAAGTTCACAGGTTGTCACCGGAAGGCCGCGAGACAATGCTTGATACATTTCTAAGAAGAATTCCTGTGGATGTCGTACTTCCGGATTTTCAAGAGAGAACACTGGAAGAAAAATACGAGCTGATCCTGTTTATGATCCATCAGGAAGCAAAAACAATGAGAGCAACATTTCAAGTGAGCAGCAATGTCATCAATCGACTGTTAACATTTCAAGGAAAAGGAAATATCGGAACCCTGAAGAATATCATCAGACTTTCCTGTGCAAAAGCATATAATGAAAGAACCCGTGGACAGGAAGTTATTTCATTTAATTTAAGCCATTTATCATCAGATTCTCTCTTGCTTGGGAACGGAGAATCCATACCATATATTAATGAAACAATCAAAGTGTCGCCAGATCAGGATGCGGAGTGGAAGATTTCCATGACAGAACAGCAAGATGTAGATTTCTCTGAAGAAGTCATGAATAATCTGGTAAGAGAATATCTGGAAAAAGATATTTCAACGATCAAGTTCAGAAAGATCATATATGATGAAGTCAACCGAATCGCGGATACTGTGATCGATCAGGAGATACACCCATATATGCAGAATTTGTATACACAGGCAGTGCGAAATATCTTGATCTATCTTCAGGATAATTACGGATTGAAATACAGTGGCGTGATGGAAATGGTATTTGTAAAGATGTTTTATATCCATATGTGTGTCATGGTAGAACGTTTAATTCTTGAAAAAGGGCGGCTGTCAGAAGAAGATATGACACATGATCAGAAGTGTCGCGAAAGTTTTGTAAAAAACTTAAAAGAGAGCTTTAGTGTTATAGAAAACAAGTACAATGTGTCGCTTAACGATCGGGAGATCTTAATGATCTATTATCTGACAGAAAATAATTAAAAAATTTTAAAGCTGAAAAAGCACGTATTTATGCGAAAAAATGAATATGTGCTTTTTTTATTTTGCAAAAAAATAAAAAGTTGGCACGGCGTTTGCTTTATAAATAAGTGTAAGATGCAAAAAGCAAATAAATTAAAATGTGTCGAAATAGAAATATGGATGACCAAGAGAGGAGGAGCGATGATCGGATTAATCATTGCAACACATGGCAATTCAAGTGTTGAACTGATCAAAGATGCAGAAATGTTTGCAGGACCATTAAGTCAGTGTAAAGCATGGACCCTGAACCCTGGGGATGATATTGAAAAAGGGAAATGCCGAAACATTAACAGGAGTGAATCTTCCAATGATCATTCAGTTTATAACAGAACGTGAAACACAGACGTTAGATGAACTGATCGAAAGTTGTATAGAAGCAGCACAAGATGGAATTAAAAGCCCAACAAAGATAATGAAAGAACGGAGGTAAAGAAATATGGCAGAAATTAAATTAGTAAGAGTAGATTACAGACTGATTCACGGACAGGTAGTGGCAAGATGGTTAAAGGTTTGCCCAGTAAGAAGAATCGTATTAGTAGACGATGTTCTTGGAAATGACGAATTTATGAGCGACATTTACAAGATGGCAGTTCCAAAAGGAACAGATGTTGATATCGTAACAATTGACAAAACAAAGGAAGTACTGGATAACACAGACGATACAGTATTTTTAATTTCTAAAGATATTGAAACTTGTCTGAAACTGGTAGAAAAAGGGGTTGAGATCACAGTTCAGCCAATGCCTGAAATTTCAGCATTAAGTTTTGACGCAGTAAAACGCAAGATGTAACAGAAGGAGGAAATGCAGATGTCATCTGGAGATGCGCAACAATCTATCCTGCTTTATTAGCACTTCCACTATTATTCTTACCAGTATTTATCATTAATATGGTAGGTCAGGATGTAGTAGTTAACGTTATGAATTCTCTTCCACAGTTTGTAACACATGGATTAGAAGTAGCTGGAGGAGTTTTACCAGCATTAGGATTCGCACTGATCATGAACATGATCGGAAAGAACAAACTGATTCCTTTCGTATTCTTAGGATATATCGTAGTATCCGTTGGAGGAGTAAACTCATTAACAGCTGGAATCATCGCAGTTTCAATCTTACTTTCTTTCGTAGGAATTTTCTAGGAAGATCATTAGTCATATAGTTATAAAAAAGGAGATTTAAAATGAAAGTTATGAATGTTGCAGTAGTAGGAGCAGGAATCTATGGAATCAACCATGTAAATGCATATACATGGAACCCAAATACAAATTTAGTTGCAGTATGTGACTTAAACAAAGAGATCACAGACCGCATCGCAAAAGAATACAATGTAAAAACATACAACGACGTAAATGAAATGCTGGACAATGAAGAAATCGATGCTGTATCTATTGCAACACCAGACGCTTTCCACATGGATCCTGCATTAGCACCAATCCGTGGATATATGTGCATGGACGATATCATTGATGTACCAACAGAATGGTTTAACTGGGCAGACAAATCAAGCCCTGTACATTTCTTAGGAACACATTGCTATGACCAGATCCGCTGGTATATGGGATGTGAAGTAGAAGAAGTATACGCAGTAGGAACAAAGAAAGTGTTAAAAGGAAGAGGTGCAGATACATATGACACAATCCAGGCAACACTGAAAATGGAAAATGGATGCTACTGGACAGTAGAAAACTCTTGGATCTTACCAAAAGGATTCGCTAAAAACAATGACGGAAGAACACAGATCCTGTGCGAAAATGCAATGTTCAGAATCGACTCTCAGAACCGTGGAGTAGAACTGTACAATAACAGCAAATTACGCACACCAAACTCTTACTTCATCTTAAATAACTGCGGAAGACCAAGCGGATTCGGAATCGAACCAATCAATGACTTCATCTACTGCTTACAGAACGATATTCCATTCGTAGCAGACGGAAACGACGGATTACAGGCAGAACTGATCGCAGAAGCAGTACACGAAAGTCTGGAAAAAGGCGTTGCAGTTAAAATTAAGAGAGATTAATTTTAAGAATTAATTTGATGGTATCTAAGATATATGATATGGAATGAAAAACAGCTGGAGAGATCCAGCTGTTTTTTGCGTGATAGAAGGCGACAGAAAAAAATCTTGACTTAAACCCAGCTCCAAGGCTTAAAATAAACTTAGAAATAAAGCAGAAAGGAGAAAAAATATGACAATCAAAGAAGTAGCAGAAAAATACGATATATCCGCAGATACATTAAGATATTACGAAAGAGTGGGGATGATCCCGAAAGTAACAAGAAAAGCAAACGGAATCAGAGATTATCAGGAATCCGATTTAGGCTGGGTAGAACTCGCACTATGTATGAGAAGTGCTGGCCTGCCTGTTGAAGTTATGATTGAATATGTGAAATTATATAAAGAAGGAGACAATACCATTCCAGCAAGACTGGAGCTGCTTCAGGAACAGATGAATTCACTGAAAGAGCAGAAGGAACAGATTGAAAGTACGATGGAGAGACTGGCTTATAAGATATCTAAGTATGAAGAAGCTGTGGAGACAGGGGTTTTGGTTTGGAATGAAGGTGGGGATTGCCATGCTTAAATTAAAATGAATACTTCTTCTAAAACCCCACATACTAATGCAAAAAAGAAAAGGGGTATAAAAACTCATGGATCGTTTTCACAGCAGAGATCACAAACTAAAAGGCAGCATCTCAAATGATATCAAAGAAAACATCACTTATGTAAAACAAGTCATGAAAGATTGTAATGATCTGGTCGAAAAACAATTTCAGATCGGGCCAAAACATGAAATAAGCCTGTATATCGTATACATGGATGGATTGGTTGATACAGAGATGTTGCAGGAATCGGTGATAAGACCATTGTTATTAGATTCTTTTCCACAGGAAAAAGCAGCAATCGAGCAATATGTCATTGAATCTGCAGACTGGAAATGGATCGATACAATGGAAGATGCCATGACGGCAGTTTTATCTGGAAATACCGTGTTGTTTCTGGATGGAGAAGCGAGAGCAATTTTGTTTTCAAGCAAATCGTTTCCGACAAGAGGGGTTCAGAATGCGGATCAGGAAGTTGCGATCGTTGGGCCGAAAGACAGTTTTACAGAAAGTTTGAGAACGAATACAGCGCTGATTCGAAGAAGGATCAGGGATACAAGGTTAAAGGTGATCCAGAAACAGATTGGAACAAGAAGCAAGACAGATTATGCTCTGATGTATATTGAAGATCTGGTACAGAAGGATATCTTAAATGAGATACAAAAACAGATGGATAAAATCTGTGTGGATGGAATCTTTGATAATGGAATGTTACAGCAATATTTGGAGAAAGATCAGAAAACACCATTTCCAATGTATCAGCTGACGCAGCGGCCGGATAAAGTAGCAAGCAGTGTGATGGAAGGACGGATTGCGGTTGTTCTTGATAATTCGCCGATGGTTTTGTTGTTGCCAGTTACGCTGAATGTGTTCTTTCAGGCAAGTGATGATTACTATAATCGTTGGGAAATTACGACGTTCGTAAGAATCTTACGATATATTGCATCGATCATTGCAATCGGTCTGCCGGGATTTTATGTGGCGATCGCTGGATTTCATCCGGAAGTATTGCCGACACCATTTTTATTAGCTCTGATCTCGGCAAGAGAGGGAGTTCCTTTTCCTGTGATCGTTGAGGTGTTATTGATGGAATTATCTTTTGAATTATTAAGAGAAGCAGGGATCAGGCTTCCGGGGCAGCTTGGCGGGACAATGGGGGTCGTTGGAGGGCTGATCGTTGGACAGGCAGCAGTGGATGCACATCTTGTCAGCACGATCGTAGTCATCGTTGTAGCATTGACAGCGATTGCAACATTTTCCATTCCAAATGAGATATTTACCAGTGCTTTTCGGTTGATGAAATTTTTCCTGATCCTTGTCTGTGCTTTTTGGGGATTGTATGGATTTTTCTTAGGATTTCTTGCAATGTTCATTCATCTGTTTTATCTGGAAAATTACGGAGTGCCGTATGCGCATCCGATGGTGGAAGAAAAAGGAAAGTTATCCACAGCGTTTCAGGATTTTATGATACGTTATCCACTAAAAACGATGAAATACCGGCCGGAATTTACGAAAGAAGGGGCAAGGGTAAGGCAGAAGGAGGAAAAGGATGAAAAATAATTCACAGACGATCACGGCAAGACAGGGAAACCGGATCATGATCCTTGAGATATTTTCAGCGGCAGCAATGTTTGTGCCACAGATCGCATTGCAGAAATCTTATGATTCAGGAATCTTATCGATTCTTGTGGCAAGTGTGATGGCAGGAATTTATTTGTGGATTGTAGACCATACAGCAAAAGGCGTTTCCATTGAAAAGGTATTAAAAAAATATCGTTTTGCATCGATCATTTATTATGTAAGGTTTCTATTCAATGGAATGTTTTTTTATTTGTGTATCTTATTTCTAGCCAAAAAATATCTGCTTCCCGACAGATCTGCATTCTTTATCGGTTTTCCACTCCTTGTTCTTGCATACTGTATGAATCAAGGCGGCCTGAAAAAACGAGGTAGAGTGATGGAAGGAATCTTCTGGTTTGTATTGCTGCCGATGATCTTTGTATTACTCTTAAGCGTTACGAATCTTTCATGGAATGAATTAAAGATCGAACGATTCACAACCAAGGAATTGATCAATGGAAGTTTGTTGGTATTTGCATTACTTCATCCCATCGAATTTGTCTGGTTTTACCGCGGTGATATAAAAGATGGACCAATCCGCTTTCGTTCATTTACAGGACTAACAATTTTTTTAGCAGGAGTGTTTCTAAGTACGGTTGGATCGTTAGGAAAGAAGCTGACACAGATCGATCCGGAACCAGTGATGTCCATGGCACAGGGAATTGCAATGCCAGGCGGGATCATGGCAAGACTTGATCTTTTTTTGATCGCATTTTGGATCGTTGGAGTTTTCTGCGTATTCAGTGGATATTTATTTTATGGAAATGAAAGCATCAAACATGCATTTTCAAAAGGAAGAATGATCGGACTTTTCTTATCTTATGGTGGAATCTTTGTGCTTAGCAGCTGGATCATGACAACATATGCAAAATGGATCAAACAGTTTTTTTATTTATTTTTATATGGAAATCTTGCCATAGGTTTGATTTTCCCATTCATTTTATTTGTTGCGTGGCGAAAGGAGCAAAACGATGAAGAAGTTTAAAGTATATTTCGTGATTCTTATATTAACTGTTTTGGCAGCGGGATGCAGTAAACGACAGGATGTGGAAGACCAGAGTTTTGTCATGGCAATGGGAATTGAAAGAATTAACAAAGAGAAATTGTTGTTTCGTTATTCATATGCTGACTTTGACAAGGCACAAAGTGATTCTGGAACAAAGATTCCATCAAGTTCCATGACGGTTCTTGCAAGCTCACTAAAAGATGCAAATAAGAAATGGAAACAATACAAAAGCCAGCAGCTAAATTTTGGGCATCTGAAAGTGGTCGTTTTTGGAAATGGAAAGAAAGATTCAAAGATCATCAAAGAATTGGTGGATGAGGCACAGATCGCAAAGTCGGTGTATGTACTAAAAACAGAAGATGATTTGTCAGATTTTTTTAGAAAAGAAAGCAAATTACCAATATCATTCGGGGAATATTTGTCAAAAAAACTGGAAATAAAAAATAGTCAAAACCTTACTCTTGGAAGGATTTACAGATAAAGGGGAAATGATAGAAAGTTAACATTGACTTTACCATATAGCGGTGTTAAACTTGAAAAGCTACACTATATAGTGTGCATAAATAAAACAAAATACTACATCTAGTATAGATTCAAATTAATAGAATAACTGTAAAAATCTGATAGGGAAGGGAGAATTATGATCAAGGTAATTAAAAAAGACGGAACAAAAGAGGAATTTAACGTACAGAAAGTTGTTGTAGCGGTCAACAAATCAGCATATAGAGCATTAGTAACATTTACACAGGATGAACTCGATTTTATCTGCAAATTTGTCACAGAGAAAGTCGAACAGATGCGTAAGAAAGAAGTTACGATCTCCGATATGCATAATGTGGTCGAAGGTGCATTAGAGCAGACCAATCCTTTAGTTGCAAAAAGTTACAGAGATTACCGAAATTACAAACAGGATTTCGTACAGATGTTAGATGAGGTTTATAAGAAAAGCCAGTCTATCATGTACATTGGAGATAAAGAAAACAGCAACACAGACAGTGCGTTGGTATCTACAAAGCGAAGCCTGATCTTTAACGAATTAAATAAAGAACTCTATCAGAAATTTTTCATGACAACAGAAGAAATACAGGCATGCCGTGATGGATATATTTATATTCACGATATGTCAGCCCGCCGTGATACGATGAACTGCTGTTTATTTAACGTACAGGAAGTGTTAAAAGGCGGGTTTGAGATGGGAAATCTCTGGTATAATGAACCTAAGACATTAGACGTTGCCTTTGACGTGATCGGAGATATCGTATTAAGTGCTGCAAGCCAGCAGTATGGTGGATTTACAGTGCCAAATATTGAGCTGATCTTAGAACCATATGCAGAGAAATCTTACGAGGCAGGTATCGAGAGATACGAAGAACTTGGATTGTCCAGAGAACGTGCCGAAGAAGAAGCAATGAAAGATGTCAAACGTGAATTTGAACAGGGATTCCAGGGATTAGAATACAAATTCAACAGTGTATCCTCAAGCCGTGGAGACTATCCATTTATCACAATGACAGCAGGAACAGGAACAGGACGCTTTGCCAAGATGGCAACGATCTCTATGTTAGATGTCAGAAGAAGAGGACAGGGAAAAGAAGGTCACAAGAAACCAGTATTATTCCCAAAACTTGTTTTCTTATATGACAAGAATCTTCATGGACCAGGATGCGAATTAGAAGATGTATTTGAAGCAGGAATCCGCTGCTCCAGACAGACGATGTATCCAGACTGGTTATCCTTAACCGGAGAAGGATATATCGCAAGCATGTACAAGAAATACGGAAAGATCATCAGTCCGATGGGATGCCGTGCATTCTTATCTCCATGGTATAAAGAAGGCGGTATGAAACCAGCAGATGAAAATGATGAACCAATTTTTGTAGGAAGATTTAATATCGGTGCGGTCAGCCTTCATTTACCAATGATCTATGCAAAGGCGAAACAGGAAGGAAAAGACTTCCATGAAGTATTAGATTATTATCTGAATCTGATCCGTGAATTACATATCAGAACATATGAATATTTAGGAGAAATGAAAGCATCCACGAATCCACTGGCATATTGTGAAGGCGGATTCTTAGGAGGACATTTAGGAATTCATGATAAGATCAAACCAATCTTAAAGAGTGCAACAGCTTCCTTTGGAATTACAGCACTGAATGAATTACAGCAGTTACATAATCACAAATCATTAGCAGAAGACGGAGAATTTGCATTAGAGACACTGCGTTACATCAATGAGAAAGTAGAAGAATTCAAGAAAGAAGACGGAAACTTATATGCGATCTATGGAACACCTGCAGAAAACTTATGTGGACTTCAGGTCAAACAGTTCCGCAAGAAATACGGTGTTATCGAAAATGTATCTGACAGAGAATATGTCAGCAATTCTTTCCACTGCCATGTCACAGAAGACATCACACCGATCGAGAAACAGGATCTCGAAGGACGTTTCTGGGAACTGTGCAATGGAGGAAAGATCCAGTATGTAAAATATCCGATCAACTATAATAAAGAAGCGGTAAAAACATTAGTAAGAAGAGCGATGGACAAAGGATTCTACGAAGGTGTTAACTTATCTCTGGCATACTGTGATGACTGTGGACACGAAGAATTAGAGATGGATGTCTGCCCGGTATGCGGAAGCGAAAACCTGACAAAGATCGATCGTATGAACGGATATCTGTCTTACTCCAGAGTTAAGGGAGATACAAGATTAAATGATGCCAAGATGGCAGAAATTGCAGAAAGGAAATCCATGTAAAGATGCGTTACCATAATATAACGAAAGATGATATGTTAAATGGAGACGGTTTAAGAGCCGTTCTCTGGGTTGCAGGATGCACCCACAAATGCAAAGGCTGCCATAACCCAGTCACATGGGACATCGAAGGAGGAATTCCTTTTGATGAGGCAGCAAAAGAAGAATTATTCGAAGCAATCAAACCAGACTATATTTCCGGTGTGACATTCAGCGGAGGAGATCCACTCCATCCGGCAAACCATACGGAAGTGGCAGTTCTGGCAAAAGAGATCAAAGAAAAATTCCCAGATAAGACAATCTGGCTGTATACAGGATTCTGCTGGGATGAGATTAAGACTTTAGACATCGTACAGTATTGTGATGTCATTGTCGACGGACCTTTTGTACAGGAAGAATTCGATGGAAAACTCCATTGGAAGGGAAGCAGAAATCAGAGAGTAATTGATGTGCAAAAAACATTGAAACAGGGTATAATTGTGTTGTATGAAAGTTAAAACCAACAAATGATCAAAGGAGAACCTCAATGAAGCGTGTCAAAAAAACAGTACTGGTCTTGACATGTCTGATTTTTATAATAGCTCTGAATGGCTGTACAAAGAAAAGCCAACAAACCACCAACACAAGAAAAGCAGAAGTCCTGACTCCGAAAGCACCGGGAGATAAAGTACTGGATTATGGAGAGGCAGTGGTTGATATATCGAATGTTTCACAAGGATATGTAGCAGTCAGATATAGCGGAACTGCAGAAAAGATCAGTGTAGAGATTACGGGAAAGAACGATAAAACATACAAATATTTTGTAAATAAAACAAAAGAACCAGTTTATTTTCCGCTGACTTGTGGAAATGGGACATATCAGATCGCTGTGTATGAGAATATTCAGGCAGATGAATATAGTGTTTTGATGATGGACAGTTTTGATGTAAAATTAAAGAATAAGTTTCTGCCATTTTTATATCCAAATCAATATGTGAAATTCTCACAGGGAACCAAAGCGGTAAAGAAAGCAAAGGAACTTGCAAAAGATAAAAAGGATTCGCTTTCGGTTGTTAAAGTAATGTATCATTATGTTGTTGATAATGTAAAATATGATGATGATAAAGCAAAGAATGTACAGAAGGGTTATCTGCCATCTGTGGATGAAACTTTAGAGACGAAGAAAGGCATCTGCTTTGATTATGCGGCATTGATGACAGCGATGCTCAGGTCTCAGGGAATTCCGACGAAGCTTGAGATTGGGTATTCTGGCAGCGTCTATCACGCATGGATCAGTACGTGGCTTGACGAAAAAGGATGGGTAGATAATATCATCAAATTTAATGGGAAGAGCTGGGAACTGATGGATCCGACTCTGGCAGCGAACAGTGATAATAAAGATGACGTAAAGGAATATGTTGGAGATGGGGATCATTATGCACTCCAGTATAGTTATTAAGAAGGGACAGATATGAAGAAGAAACTTAATAATGAAGAATTGATCACATTTTGCAGCCAGATGGCATTAATCTTGAAATCAGGAATATCTGCACTGGAAGGAATTTATATTATGGAAGAAGGGGATGTCTCCGGAGATGGAAAAGAGATTCTGAAAGAGCTGCGGGAAGAGATCGAAATGTGTGGAATGTTATATCCGGCAATGGAGAAATCAGGTGTATTTCCAGAATATGCATTACATATGACAGAGATCGGTGAACAGACCGGAAGACTGGATGAGACGATGGAAGCACTTGCAGCTTATTATCAGAGAGAAGAAGAAACGCTCGAAGCAGTGAAAAGTGCAGTGACATATCCGGCAGCAATGCTTGGTATGATACTTGTGATCATTGTTGTATTGTTTGTCAAAGTTATGCCAGTGTTTGAACAGGTTTATCTTCAGCTTGGACAGGAAATGACAGGCGTGGCACGTAATATTTTGAATATCGGAAACTGGATGAGACAGTCAGCGATCGTTCTATCCGTGATCGCAGCGATCGCACTGATCCTTGTGATCTGTGCAGTTTTTTCAGAGAAATTCAGAGATAAACTGTTTGGAAAGATTTCCAAGATCGGATTTATGAAGAAGACAGCATGGAAACGTGCAAGAACAAGATTTGCAAGTGGAATGGCAATGTCCTTAAAGAGTGGACTTGATATGGATGAAAGTCTTATGCTGGCTGGGAAACTGGTAGATTATGAACCATTAAGAAAACAGATCGCCGTATGCCAGGAAGAGATGAAAAAAGGTGAATCATTTCCAAAAGCGGTCAAGAAAGCACATATTTTTGAAGGAATGCAGGAACGTCTGATGGTGATCGGATATGAAACCGGAGCAACCGATGAGGTCATGGAACAGGCTGCGGATCTGTATCAGAAGGAACTTCAGGATCAGATTCAGAAAATGATCGGCATTCTGGAGCCGACTCTGGTAGGAGTATTATGTGTGATCGTAGGAGTTATTCTGCTGTCTGTAATGCTTCCACTGGCAGGAATCATGGCAGGAATCGGATAAAGGGAGGCGCAGCTTGAAAAATCGTTTTCAAAAACAAAGCAAATTCAAAAATAAGCTTACATTTCTGATTCCCATTGTGATATGCCTGATCATGGCCGCTGCTTTGTGGAACAGCAGCAGCCGTATTTTCAGTGAGACGAGAAAGAAACAGGAAGAAAGCACAAGAAGTGCAGTGATCAAAGGTGCGGTACAATGCTATGCGGTAGAGGGACGATATCCGGAAAGTCTGTCATATCTGGAACAGCATTATGGAGTAAGCTATGATAAAGACAAATTTATCGTTTCCTACGAGATCGTTGGATCAAACCGGATGCCGCAGGTAACCGTGATCGCAGTGAATGAGAGGTGATTTTTGTGGAGAGACAAAAACATATGGTGGATAAGATGTTTCTCATTGTCCTGTTTGCGACATTTGCGGTATGCGCATTTACACTGATCATGGTTGGAGCCAATGTATACAGCCATACGGCATCAGCGATGAATGAAAATTATGAGAAGCGTATTGACATTTCTTATATAACAGAAAAAATAAAACAATGGGATGAACAAAACAGCATTTCTATCGGAACATTTCACAATAAAACAGTATTGATCCATACAGAGATGACAGCAGGAAAGAAATATTATACATATATTTACCAGGAAAATGGAGCCTTAAGGGAACTGATGATCCGGGACGGCCTTGATACGAAAAAGGTACAGGGGGAAGAGATCGTGCCGGTAAAAGGATTTGAGATCAAAGAGCAGAACCAGATGTATGATATCAGGATCACGGGAGAAGATGGAGTGAAATATCGAACCTGTGTATACAGACAGAGCAGAGAATAGGAGGGCGTATGAGACAAAGAAACAGAGGAAGCCATTTGATTTTGATGGAATTGATGTTTGTTTTGTTTTTCTTTGCAGTCTGTGGCGCAGTTCTTTTGCAGGTATTTGTAAAATCACATAACATCAGCGTAAAGGCAAAAGAACTGACTGAGACAAAGAACTATGTCAGCCAGGCGGCAGAATTGTTTGAAGCGGGATATACAGATCTGAAAGATTATCAACAGTATTTTTCCAAACTAAAAGAAAAAGATGGAAAGTACCGGGGATATTTTGATAAAGACTGGAAGATGACAGAAAAGAAAAATGCAGTATATCAAATGACGATCTATTTTCAGGATGATGGAACAGACAGACAGGGAAATGTTATAATGTATAAAGGAAAAAAACAGATCTATCATCTCAAACTTTTGAAACATCTGCCAGGAGGAAAAAACAATGAAAGATCATAGAATGCCGTTTCTTGGAACGGGAGCCGCTTCCATCGTTCTGGTCTTAACAATTGTCAGTTTATCGGTGTTTGCGACACTTACGCTTACGAGTGCAAATGGAGATTATACATTAAGTAAAAAGAATCTTAAGAGAACAACCGATTATTATGAGGCATCAAATGAGGCAAATCAGACATTAAGTCAGATTGACAAGAGGCTGTGGCAGACATACCACAGATCAAAAAATCAAAAAGAATATCTGCGAAATATACCAAAAAGTTTGTCAGACTTGAAAGACATTACATATGATAAAACAAAGCATACGATAAAGTTTCAAAAGAAGATCACAAATAAGCAGCAGATCAATGTAAAGATCAGAATCTGCTATCCGAAGAAGCAAAAAAACATTTGTTATGAGATATTATGTTTTAAAAATGAAGCAGTTGGCACATGGAAGAAGGATGATTCACTTCCGGTATTTCAGAGAAAATGATCAAAGGGGACACAATGAACATAGAAGAATTTTTAACATTAGCGGCAGATAAGGAGGCATCCGATTTATTTATTGTTGCCGGATTACCGCTTACAATGAAAACAAATGGAGTTATGCACCGGATCAATGAAGAACGAATGATGCCGCAGGATACAGAGCATATGATCCGTGAGATTTATAAAATGGCATCTGACCGTAATATCGCAAAACTACTGGAAACAGGAGATGATGATTTCTCATTTGCGGTTCCAGGACTGTCAAGATTCCGTGTGAGTGCTTATAAACAGAGAGGGTCTCTCGCAGCTGTGATCCGTGTGATCGCATTCCATCTTCCGGATTCAAAAAAACTTGGAATTCCCGATCAGGTAATGAAACTAAGTGAACTAAATAAGGGACTGGTGCTTGTAACAGGACCGGCGGGAAGTGGAAAGTCAACGACACTTGCATGTATGGTGGAGGAGATCAACGAGACAAAAGAAGATCATATTATTACCCTGGAAGATCCGCTGGAATTTCTGCATCAGCATAAAAAAAGCATTGTCAGCCAGAGAGAAGTAAATATGGACACCGTCAATTATGTAACATCTTTACGTGCGGCATTAAGACAAAGTCCTGACGTGATCTTACTTGGAGAGATGCGAGACTATGAAACAATACAGGTTGTGATGACGGCAGCAGAAACCGGACATCTTGTATTTTCAACTTTGCATACAGTTGGTGCAGCTAACACGATCGAGCGTATCATCGATGTATTCCCGCCAAATCAGCAAAGGCAGATCACAATTCAGTTGGCATCTGTACTGCAGGCCGTAATCTCACAGCAGCTGGTGCCAAGTGTAGACGGAACGCTGATCCCGGTATTTGAGATCATGGAAGTGACACCAGCGATCAGGAATATGATCCGTGAGAATAAGGTCCATCAGATTGACGGAATGATCTATTCATCAACAGGAAGCGGAATGATGTCGATGGACCAGTCGTTACTGCAGGCATACAAAGATGGAAAGATCAGCAAAGACACAGCAATGTTGTATGCGTCAAATGCCGAAATGCTGGGTAAAAGGCTTCGTTAAATATGCCAGAATCCATTGACAAAAAAAGTCGAATATTGTACGATAAAAGTGTATAAGAGGGCTGATATTTCAAACTAGGGGAAGCTGAAATATCAAAGTATAATTAAGTATAAATAAATATTAAAGAAGGGACGATAATTATGAAGAAAAAAGTTGTAGCAGGACTGACGTCTATTATCCTCGCAGTAGTGCTGATCTTCGGTGGAGTTACATTTTATAACAACCATCAGCAGGAGAAGTTTGAGAAACAGATGGCTTCCTTTGAGAGCGTTGATACAATGAAGCATCCAAAAGAATCAACAATTAAGATTGATGGTGTCGAAGTACCATTAAGCAAGGCACCAAAAGTAACAACGAAGACAACAACAAAGAGAAGCAAAAAGGTTCAGAAATTAAAGAAGAAAGCTTCAAAGAGTAAAGTTACAACAACAAAGAAAACAAGAACAACTAAGAAGACAACACAGAGCAGTTCTCAGCGCAAGGTAGTTGATACAAAGGTTGTCACAACAACAAAAGATTACGATAAGAAGGGTTCTAACAAGAGAACAGTTGAGACCGTTGTTCAGACAACAGTGAAGACAACAACCGTACAGCTTACACAGACAGGTTCCACAGGAACAACCGTAAGAACTCTCGGAGCAAAGGCAGATAAGAAGATTCTTGATGCATTTGATACATTAAAGTTCAAGCTGGTTATCAACAAGAATGCATCACATACAGGAGTATTCAGTGTAAAGAATCATAAGATTGAGATTCAGAGTGCAAAAGATTATGTATTATTACATGAACTTGGACATTTTGCGAACTTCCTTGCAGGAGACAAGGTAAGCACAAGTGAATGGAACAGCATTTACAAAGCAGAGAAGTCAAAATACACAGGATATAACAAGACTTATGTAACAAAGACAGCATCTGAATATTTTGCAGAATCTTACAGAGATTATAAAGAAAATCCAACAGCGTTGAAATCAAAACGACCAAGGACTTACCAGTTTGTTAAGAAGACGATCGATGGTATTTCTAGCAGCAATGTACAGGAAATCAAAGATACGTATGGAGAATACTGGGGATTATAAAGGCAGACCTTAGGAGTACTTTCTTGGAAAGTACTCCTTTTTCTTGCTGTAAAGGGGACTTTTTAGAAAAATTAAGTGTGAAAGGATGAATAGAATGTTAAAGATCAAGGAGTATGTCAAAGCAGAAAGTCTTGAGCAGGCTTATGAGCTGAATCAGAAAAAGACAAACTGTGTGATTGGCGGTATGTTGTGGCTTAAGATGGTCACAAGAAATGTACAAAAAGCAATTGACCTGTCGGAACTTGGACTGGATCAGATTGAAGAAAATGACGAAGAATTTTCCATTGGAGCTATGGTAACCTTAAGACAGATCGAGCTTCATGAAGGTTTGAATACATGGAGTCAGGGGGCAGTGAAAGAAAGCGTCACACATATCGTTGGAGTACAGTTCCGTAATCTTGCGACAGTTGGAGGAAGTATTTTTGGTAAATTCGGTTTCTCTGATGTATTAAGTTGTTTTCTTGCATTTGACAGTTATGTGGAATTACATCACGAGGGAATCATTCCACTCGATCAGTTTGCAGCAAATAAATATCCAAATGATATCCTGGTGCGCCTGATCGTTAAAAAACATCCACAGGAAAGTGTTTATCTTTCTCATAGAAATACAAAGACAGATTTTCCAGTTTTGACATGCGCCATTTCATTCGGAACGGAAGATGCATATGCAGTTGTTGGTGCAAGACCATCAAGAGCGGCAAGAGTAAAATTATCAGATCAGTGGAAAGATATGATCAAAGACGATGAAGGAAGAAGAACCCTTGCAGATGAAGTGACCAAACGGATGAATTTTGGAAGCAATATGCGTGGAAGTGCAGAGTACAGAAGACATTTATCAGAAGTTCTTGTAAGACGAGGACTGGAACAGTTAGAAGAAAGGAGAGAGAAATAGGCATGGAGATTACATTTACATTGAATGGAAAGAAAGTAACCCCACAGATTGATGCAGATACTCTCCTGATCGATCTTGTGAGAGATCTTGGATGTTACAGTGTAAAACGTGGCTGTGAGACATCAAACTGTGGATTATGTACGGTATTTATGGATGACCAGCCAATTTTATCCTGTTCTATTCTTGCAGCAAGAGTGGATGGACATAAGATTGACACATTGGAAGGATTACAGGAAGAAGCAGCGGAGTTTGGAGCTTTTATTGCCAATCAGGGAGCGGAACAGTGTGGATTCTGCAATCCGGGAATGATCATGAATGCGATTGCATTATTCAGAGAGATTCCAGACCCAACAGAAGAAGAGATCAAAGAATATTTATCCGGAAATCTGTGCAGATGTTCAGGATATGAAGGACAGCTTCGAGGAATCTTAAACTTTTTAGAATATAAGAAAGCGAAAAATGGAGGTGCCGAATGAAAGTAGTTAACCAGCCGATCATGAAAAAAGACGCAATGGCACTAGTGACAGGGAAACCTGTATTTACAAATGACAAGGCACCAAAAGACTGTTTGATCGTAAAATTACTGCGAAGCCCATATGCCAATGCAATGATCAAATCGATCAATACAAAATTTGCCATGAAAGTGCCTGGAATTGAGGCAATTTATACATGGGAAGATGTTCCACAGGAACGTTTCACAATGGCAGGACAGACATATCCAGAGTTAAGCCCATATGACAGACAGATCTTAGACCAGCATGTGCGCTATGTCGGTGACCCGGTAGCGATCGTTGCCGGTGAAAATGAGAAATGCGTAGATCAGGCAATCAAGATGTTACGTGTAGAATATGACGTATTACCAGCGAACTTAGATCCAAGGAAAGCAATGGATGAAGGTACACCATTAGTACATCCAGAAGATAACTGGAAGACACTTTGTAACATTGGCGCAGATAATAAGAAAAACCTTTGTGCAACAGAAGAAACTCATGAAGGAGATGTTGATGCTGTATTAGCAGATTGTGATGTTGTTGTAGAACATACTTATCATACAAAAGCCAACCAGCAGGCAATGATGGAGACATTTAGAACTTACTGTTTTATTGATGAATACGGAAGATTAAATGTTGTAAGTTCCACACAGATCGTATTCCATGTACGAAGAATCTTATCGAATGCATTATGTATTCCAAAATCAAAGATTCGAGTATCCAAACCAAGAATCGGTGGTGGATTTGGTGCAAAACAGAGCTCAATTTCCGAAGTTTATCCAGCATTCGTCACATGGATGACAAAGAAACCATCCAAGATCATTTTCTCAAGAGTGGAATCCCAGATTGCATCTTCTCCACGACATGAGATGCAGGTAACAGTCCGTGTCGGAGCAAATAAGAATGGAAAGATTCGAGCAATCGATGTGTATACATTATCTAATACAGGTGCTTATGGAGAACATGGACCAACAACGGTTGGACTGTCTGGCCATAAATCTATTCCATTATACAGAGACTTAGAAGCATTCAAATTTGCATACGATGTTGTGTATACAAACCGCATGTCAGCAGGAGCCTACCGTGGATATGGTGCGACACAGGGTGTTTTTGCACTGGAATCCGCAGTGAGTGAACTGGCAGCGAAGATTGGAATGGAGCCAACCAAGATCCGTGAGATGAATATGGTGCGCGAAGGTGATATCATGCCAGCCTATTATGGGGAGACAGCGAACAGCTGTGCTTTAGATCGATGCCTTGCCCGCGCCAAAGAAATGATCAAATGGGATGAAAAATACCCTTGTAAGGATATGGGAAATGGAAAGGTTCGAAGCGTTGGAATGTCAATGGCAATGCAGGGTTCAGGTATTTCAGGTGTTGACGTAGGTTCCGCAACGATCAAATTAAATGATGATGGACTGTATACACTTTCCATTGCGGCAGCCGATATGGGAACCGGATGTGATACGATCCTGGCACAGATGGCAGCAGAATGTCTGCAATGTCCAGTGGATGATATTATGGTCAGCGGAGCAGATACCGATACATCTCCATATGATTCTGGATCTTACGCATCAAGTTCTACTTATGTCACAGGAAAAGCAGTGGAACGTGCGTGTGAAAAATTAAAAGTACATATTTTAAATAAAGCAGCCGAAAAGATGGAAATCGAATCTACGGATAATCTGGAATTTGATGGAAAGAAAGTCACAGATCCAGAAAGTGGAAAAGAAGTTTCTTTAGTTGATATTGCGACAGCATCTATGTTTAACAATAATGAAACGTTCCAGGTAACAGAGACAAACAGTTCCCCAGTATCACCACCACCATTTATGGTAGGAATGGTTGAGATCGAGCTTGATAAAGAGACAGGACATATCGAGATTCTAGATTATGTTGCAGTTGTAGACTGCGGAACACCAGTCAATCCAAACCTTGCAAGAGTACAGGTAGAAGGCGGACTTGGACAGGGAATCGGAATGGCATTATATGAAGGCGTTGATTATACACCAAATGGATATGTCAAACAGAATTCCTTCATGCAGTACAAAGTTCCATCACGAGTGGATGTAGGAAAATTACGAGTGGAATTTGAAAGCAGTTACGAACCAACAGGACCATTCGGTGCAAAATCCATCGGAGAGATTGTTATCAACACACCATCTCCAGCGTTAGCGCATGCTGTATTTAATGCAACAGGATTATGGATTCGTGAATTGCCGATCACCAGTGAAAAGATTGTTATGGGACTGTTAGAACAGGAACAATAAGAAATATGGATAAAGGAAAGACAGCAGTCATTTATCTGGCATCCGGAAACAGCAGCCGTTTTGGAAAAGAGAACAAACTGTTAAAGTATATTGGGACAAAACCGATGTACCGCTATGGACTCGATCATCTGATAGAGATCTGCAGAAAACATCCAAACTGGGAGATCGTCGTTGTAACCCAGCATGAAGAAATCCAAAGACAGCTTCAGGAAGAGAACCAGCAAGCAGTCATCAAAACAGCATTTTGCCCGGAAAGCAAATATGGTATTTCATGGTCGATCAAAGCAGGGATCAATGCCTGTGAAGATGCAGACCATTATGCCTTTTTTGTAGCAGACCAGCCAGACATGAAAAAAGAGACCATCGAAGGATTTCTCTCTTTTATGGAAGATGGTAATTATGAACTTGGCTGTGTCAAAACAGAAGATGCACTGGGGAATCCAGTATGGTTTTCCAAAAGGTATAAACAGGAGCTTCGATCATTAACGAAGGACCAAGGCGGCAAAAAAATTCTTAAAAATCATATAGAAAATGCCAGATTTTTCAAGGTACTGGAAGAATCTGAACTTTGCGATATAGATTATCCAAAAGAAATGCAAGCAATGCTTGCAAAGCGAGGCAAAAGTAGTTAAAATATTATTTAAAATACAAAAGAGCGTGGAGGCCAAGTAATGGAGTTATTAAAAGAGAGAATCCGAAAAGATGGAGTCGTAAAAGAAGGAAATGTCCTGAAAGTAGACCGTTTTTTAAATCACCAGATGGATGTAAAATTATTCCGTGAAATTGGAAAAGAATTTAGAAAACGTTTTGAAGGTGAAGATATTAATAAGATCCTTACAATTGAAGCATCAGGAATCGGAATCGCCTGCGTTGCAGCAGAGATTTTTGATGTACCAGTTGTATTCGCAAAGAAAACACAGACAAAGAACATCGCAGGAGATGTGTACACAACAAAAGTAGAGTCATTTACACACGGAAGAGTCTATGACATCATTGTATCCAAAGAATTTTTAGGAGAAGGAGACCGTGTTTTACTGATCGACGATTTCCTTGCCAATGGTAAAGCCTTAGAAGGACTGGCAAAATTAGTCAAAGATTCCGGAGCAGAACTGATCGGAGCCGGAGTTGTAATCGAGAAAGGATTCCAGCCAGGTGGAGACTTCTTAAGAAAACAGACACACTTAGAATCCCTTGCGATCGTAGACGCTATGGATGAGAAAACAGGAGAGATTACATTCCGCGAATAATCTTCCAGATATAAGAGAAAGAATATACAGAGAGTCGTTATCGGATACGGCTCTTTGTTTCATTTATAACCAAAATAATGTTATAACCAGATTACAAGAGGAAATCAAAATGAAAATACCAAAATCACCACTCTTTGCAGGAGTCGAAACACATGACCTTGATTCCATGATGAGCTGCCTCTCTGCAAAAGAACGAAATTACAAGAAAAATGAATTTATATTCCACACAGGAGACAAAGTTACCCAGATTGGCATGGTACTGGAAGGAACCGTCCATATGATGAAAGAAGACGTCTGGGGCAACGTCATGATCCTAGGAGAAGCAGGCCCCGGAGACTTATTCGGAGAAGTCTATGCCTGTGCCGGAGTAGAACATTTAGAAGTCAGTGTTGTAGCAAAGACCGATGTGAAAGTGTTATTTTTAGATATCCAGAAAGTACTCACGATCTGCTCAAACGGCTGTGAATTTCATTCAAAGATCATAAGAAATTTATTATCCTCCATAGCAGCAAGAACCCTGGCAATGACAAGAAAAGTGGAACATATGTCACAAAGATCATTAAGGGATAAGGTACTGTCCTATCTGTCGTCCGAATCTGTGCGAGCTGGAAGCGAGGAATTCACAATATCATTTAACCGGCAGCAGCTTGCGGAATATTTATCAGTCGACCGAAGCGCTTTGTCTGCGGAACTTGGGAAGATGCGAGATGAAGGGATGTTGGAATTTCGGAAGAATTATTTTAAACTAAAATTGTGATTTGAAGGGTAGTCGTTAATGTTGTATGAGATAGAAAGAAGCTAAGAACAAATATTTATAATATATCGGTGGCAACACGCA
>CABIYF010000033.1 GCA_902362875.1 Eubacteriaceae bacterium
AAAAATTATGCGATAGGTTGGGCTTGAAATTGGATATTGCTTCTACGGAAAAAGAATATACAAGACTGACCATTACATTTCCAAAAGGAATAGTTCATAATTTTTCAGAGTAATTTGAAAACCATGCCAACATTGATACGGTGCTTTAAGGGGGCTTGCATTATGGAAAACTTTAAGTACAATTATTTGCAATCAAATTCCACCTAATAGCACACTATTAAAAATTGAATATGTTTTAGCTTTAAAGGCTCGTACAGACTATATGTTTTGTGCGGGCTTTTTTCATACCCGAAAAAAATTTAAAAATTTTTCAAAAGAGGTCATTAAATCACACCTTTCATTCCCTATATGGTGCGGAAAGAGGGATAAACACTTTTCAAATCATAGTGGAAAGGGGGTGAGATTGATGAAACCGTCTGACTTCCAGAAAACAGTTCAATGTCGCTTTGAAAGTTGTTTGAAGAAAGTTGTCCGTCATGTTGTAAAGGACTACCAACAAGGATTGAAACGACGAAAAGATAAAGAAATTCCATTCTGTGAACTTCCAGAAATTTTCGTTGAAAATTTTGCTGTGAGGGACGACTACGAAACAGATTATACAATCTTTTCAGTATGTGGCATTGATATTCGTGTCCTTGATGATGAGCTGGCAGAAGCCTTGAAAAAACTTCCAGAAAGAAAGAGAAATACTCTGTTAATGTATTACTTCTTGGAAATGACAGAAAGTGAAATTGCCAACTTACAAAAGATTACGCAAAGCGGTGTATTTAGAAACCGACATCATGCTTTGGAAACTATGAAAAAAATACTAAAGGAGAAGCAGTAAAATGAAGCAAACATTTAAGAAGCCGTCCTACTATTTGCTTTCGCAAGCAATGGACGGGGACGAAAAAGCGATTGAAAAAATACTGGCATTTTATGACCCGTACATATCAAAGTGCTGTTTGCGCCCACTTTATGATGAATACGGCAATGTCTATATTGTTGTAGATATGGAGTTAAAGGGACTTATCCGAGAAGCACTTATCAAAATGATTTTAGGGTTTGATATTGCCTTAGAAATCGAAGAAGAATAAGCAGTTTTTAGCAGAGCATGGTTTAATGTCCCCCTCTTTCCTGCTCTGCCCTGCTTTTACATGAAAGCAACACGCTTTCGCCACAGCTCTTTGACAACTGAATAAAGCAGACAGATACGTTTGTGAGATAGCGAGCCACGGGGACTGTACGCCACGACCTTTCCAAAAGAAAGCGAGCGACCCACGCAGTGATCCGAGAGCGACTGTTGGAAAAGTCGTTTTGCCATGACCTATCCTCACAGAATAATGATACGTCCGCATGGTGCGGTTCTGCCCACAAGAATGGGAATAGTTGAGATACTAATGGAGCTTTCCAAAGCCGTCTGTCTGCTTATGTAACTTATAAATAGACACACAGTAAAGGGGGTGTTACATTATGTTAAATACTGATGTGTTAAATGATGTGATGTTCCAGCGAGGTAAGGTGTTGGAATATGAATAAAACGAAGATAAGAGCAACGGAACAGCCGATTGCTGTTGATATAGAGGGACTGTCTGCTATGTTATCTTGTGGTCGTGCTACTGCAAGAAAGATTGGCGAGCAGGCAGGAGCAAAAATTGTGATAGGTCGCAGGGTTCTTTATTCCATAGAAAAAGTCAAGAAATACTTGTTATATTTGGAAGAATAGAGCGATTTTCTATTTATGTTCTCTGGCGTGTGTAGTATAATAAGAAAGGACAAAGCATGCTGTGAGAACAAGAAAAGAGGCTTTTTCAGAAAGGAATGGTTCTCATGGCAATTAGTAGAAAAGACCCAAAAGGAAGAAAATTAAGAGAGGGCGAAAACTGGCGTAATGATGGAAGATACAGTTATCGTTATACAGATGTAAGAACAGGCAAGAGATTGACAGTCTATGCACAAGATTTACCAGAGCTTCGAGAAAAAGAGAAGCAGATTGCAAAAGATATGGAAGATAACATATTGACAGAAGGAGCAATCAAAAAAATGACGCTCAACACGTTATTTGAGCGTTATATGGAAACTCGTGAGCTGGCTGATACTACAAGAGTTAGTTATGTTCGTGCTTGGGAAAACAGAGTAAAAGACGAGATTGGAAATATTAAAGTTGTTCAGCTTTTACCCTCACATATTAAAGCGTATTATGCGAAACTTTCCAAAGCTGGATATGCTTATTCTACAATCAAGTATATTCACAACCTGCTTTATCCTGCATTAGAAATGGCTGTTGATGATGATATTATCCGAAAGAACCCTGCAAAAAGTTCCATTAGTGATTATGGAAAAACAGCAGAGGAAAAAGAAGCCTTAACAGTTTCTCAACAAGAAAAGTTTATGGAGTTTGTAAAACAGAGCAATGTCTATAACACATATTATCCTATGTTTACCATAATGATTGGTACGGGGTTAAGGTGTGGGGAGCTTATTGGTCTTACATGGAAAGATATAAACATCAAGGCAAAAACGGTTAATGTAGACCACCAGCTCATTTATAAGAATTTAGGCGACGGTTGCAAGTTCCATATCTCTACACCAAAAACGGAGTCGGGTATTCGTATTATACCTATGACACAAGAAGTTGCAAAAGCCTTTGAGGAACAAAGGAAAATCAATTTTATGCTTGCAAAGGATAAGAGCATTGAGGTGGACGGGTATTCGGGGTTTGTCTTTACAGCAAAATCGGGCAGACCGCTTATGCCGAATGGCGTAAATAGTGTTTTATACAACATTGTAGACGCATATAACAAAACCGAAGTAGAGAGAGCAAAAAAAGAGCATAGGAAAGCAGAGCTGTTACCAAAGTTTTCAGCTCATGTAATGCGTCACACAGCTTGTACCAGAATGGCAGAGTGCCGTATGGATGTAAAAGTTCTTCAATATATTATGGGACACGCTCATATAGATGTAACAATGGAAGTGTATAACCATATTGGAGAGCTGACAAGGATTGAAAATGAGATTGCAAGACTAGATAGTATGGTGTTAAATGCTTGACACCACAAAAAGAGAAATTGGTGTCAAATTGGTGTCAAAACAGAAAAAATCACAATTTCAAAAGAAATAAGATACTGCAAACCATTGATTTTAAAGGGTTTGCAAAAAAAATCTCAAAAAATTAGCACTCACCTCTTGACAGTGCTAATAACGAGTGTTATATTACGAATAGAACAAAAGATAAATGGATATCTTAATATAGATAAATACCCATTCGTAAAGGAGGAAAGAGTATGAACATCAACAAATTTACACAGAAGTCCATCGAGGCAGTCAATCAGTGTGAGAAGATTGCCTATGATCATGGACATCAGGAGATAGATCAGGAACACTTCTTATACAGCTTACTTACGATCGATGACAGTCTGATCGCAAGCCTGCTTGAGAAGATGGGAATTAACAAAGAGACATTTTTAAGCCAGGTACAGGACTTATTGAATAAGAAGCCAAAAGTATCCGGTGGTCAGGTATATATGAGCAATGACCTCAATCAGGTACTTCTTCACGGAGAAGACGAGATGAAAGCCATGAAAGACGAATATGTATCTGTGGAACATTTATTCCTTGCAATGATCAAACATCCAAACAAGGCAGTCAAAGAATTATTCCGTGCTTATGGAATCACAAGAGATCGTTTCTTACAGGTATTATCACAGATCCGTGGCGGACAGAAAGTTACAAGTGATAACCCAGAAGAGACATACGACAGTCTTGAGAAATACGGATATGACCTTGTAAAGAGAGCCAGAGAACAGAAATTAGACCCAGTTATCGGACGTGACAGCGAGATTCGTAATGTTGTTCGTATCTTATCAAGAAAGACAAAAAACAACCCAGTATTAATTGGTGAACCTGGTGTTGGTAAGACAGCCGTTGTCGAAGGATTGGCACAGAGAATCGTTCGTGGTGACGTTCCAGATCAGTTAAAAGACAAGACAATCTTCTCACTGGATATGGGTTCCTTAGTTGCAGGTGCCAAATATCGTGGTGAATTCGAAGAACGTTTGAAAGCAGTACTGGAAGAAGTGAAGAAGAGTGATGGACAGATCATCTTATTCATCGACGAACTTCATACGATCGTCGGTGCAGGTAAGACAGACGGAGCCATGGATGCAGGAAATATGTTAAAACCAATGCTTGCCAGAGGTGAATTACACTGCATCGGTGCCACAACGTTAGATGAATACCGTCAGTATATCGAGAAAGACCAGGCACTGGAACGTCGTTTCCAGCCAGTTATGGTTGATCAGCCAACCGTGGAAGATACGATTTCTATCTTAAGAGGTATCAAAGACAGATATGAAGTATATCACGGTGTTAAGATCACAGATGGTTCCTTAGTGGCAGCAGCAACGTTATCAAACCGTTATATCACAGACCGTTTCTTACCAGATAAAGCGATTGACTTAGTCGATGAGGCATGTGCCATGATCAAGACAGAGATGAACTCTCTGCCAGCAGAACTGGATGAAGTTCAGAGAAAGATCATGCAATTAGAGATTGAAGAAGCAGCACTGAAGAAAGAAGATGATCGATTAAGCAAAGAACGTCTGGAAGAATTACAGAAAGAACTTGCCGAGATGCGAGAAGATTTCAAAGCAAGAAAAGCAAGATGGGAGAATGAGAAAGCTTCCGTTGAGAAAGTCTCCAAATTAAGAGAAGAGATTGAATCTGTAAACAGCGAGATTCAGATTGCACAGAGAAATTATGACTTAAATAAAGCAGCCGAATTACAGTACGGCCGTCTGCCAGAACTGAAGAAACAGTTAGAAGAGGAAGAAGAACGTGTTGCAAATGAAGACCGTTCTATGGTAAGAGAATCCGTCACAGAAGACGAGATCGCCAAAATCATCTCCCGCTGGACAGGAATTCCTGTAGCGAAACTAACTGAAAGTGAGAGAAACAAGACCCTGCATCTTGATCAGGTACTTCATGAGAGAGTTGTCGGACAGGATGAAGCAGTGGAACTTGTCACAGAATCTATCATCCGTTCCAAAGCCGGAATCAAAGATCCAAGCAAACCAATTGGTTCTTTCTTATTCCTTGGACCAACAGGTGTAGGTAAGACAGAACTTGCCAAAGCACTGGCAGAAAGCTTATTTGACAACGAACAGAATATTGTCCGTATCGATATGAGTGAATACATGGAGAAACACTCCGTGGCAAGACTGATCGGAGCGCCTCCGGGATATGTCGGATACGAAGAAGGTGGACAACTTACGGAAGCAGTCAGAAGAAAACCTTACTCTGTTGTCTTATTTGACGAGATCGAGAAAGCTCATCCAGATGTATTTAATATCTTATTACAGGTATTAGACGATGGACGAATCACAGACTCCAAAGGTAAGACCGTAGACTTTAAGAACACGATCCTGATCATGACATCCAATATCGGATCTTCCTACCTGTTAGAAGGAATCGATGAAGATGGTAACATCAAACCAGAAGCACAGGATATGGTTATGAATGACCTGAAGAATCATTTCAGACCAGAATTCTTAAATCGTCTGGATGAAACGATCATGTTCAAGCCATTAACAAAAGCCAATATCACAAATATCATTGATTTACTGGTCAAAGACCTGAACCGTCGATTAGCAGACAAAGAATTAAACGTAGAATTAACACCAGCAGCCAAAAGTTATGTTGCCGATCATGGTTATGAACCAATGTATGGAGCAAGACCACTGAAGAGATATCTGCAGAAGAGTGTAGAGACACTGGCTGCAAGATTAATCTTGAGTGATGGGGTTGATGCTGAGGATACGATTTTGATTGATGTTGAGAATGATCAGCTGATTGCTAAAGTTAAGTAGTTTGGCCAATTGTAGTTAATTTATATAAATAGAAGAAGCTTTGAGTAAGATACTTAAGGCTTCTTTTTTTGCCTTATTTTATATGATATGTAATCAATTTAATGTTGACAATTAATGTAAATATGATAAAATAAAGGAAAATGTAAAATATTTACTTCAAATATCAAAATTCTATTTTCTTGCAAGAGAATATCTAATAACACAAAGTTATCTATTAATATCATATCTAACATAGGAGGACTGCTTATGGCAAAAACTGACGAGCTTATGAAGAACCTATTTAAGCACAAAGAAATTTTCGCTGATCTGTTTAATGCAACGATATTTAATGGACAGCAATTGATCAAACCAGAGAAATTAACTGAAATCAATACTGAAAATATTCATATCGAAGATTCAATACAAGACAAAGACAATATAAATTCTAATATTACAAAACGGTACAGAGATTTATGCATGCGTCAAAATGACAGCATTCTTCAGATAATTTTAGGATGTGAAGATCAAAGCGAAGTAGATTATTCAATGCCAATTCGCACCATGCTTTATGATTCTTTAAAATATACAGAGCAGCAAAAGAATTTGGAACTTAAATCAATTATTCCGAACTACAAAATGAATCTATTATGGGCATATAATATAAAAGACATTGACAAATTTAAAAGCGATTTACAGTATATTCTTTACATGTTAAAATATAAAGAAGAAAAAGAAAATTTAAAAGAGTATATTTCAGAAAATAACGATAACCTTCAAAAAATGAATCAGGATAGTCATAATGTAGCAGTTGCATTATTGAATCATAAACTACCAGAGCTAATTGAAGATGATAAGAAAGGAGAAATTCGTATGGGAAAAAATGCAATAGAAGCAATTCATGATGACGGAATAGCAGAGGGAGATACTTTGCACCGAATTCTTTTGATAATGAAAAAAATTCAAAAAGGAAAAACATTAGCAACAATCGCAGATGAAATAGAGGAAGAAGAAAAAGATATATTGCCAATATATACAATGATTAAAGATCATCCAAATGAATCGAAAGAAGAAATTTATAAGTTATTGCAAGCAAATTAGTGGGATATGCAAATTTTCGTAATGAAAGAAAGCTTTCTTTCATTATCCTGCGGGAGTATCCCAAAGTTTGTGTAAACCTTCAAACTGATGTAAGATAATATTACTCAGTTTGGAGGTTTTTTTATGGGAAGAAGAAAAGGAGACACACCACAAAAAGCAGCATTAAGACAATTAATGCAAGGATATTTAAAGGACAATGATATCAGTGTAAAAAATGGAACAGATGTTAATGCAATCATGCGTGATATGATGTCTGTGATCCTTGAAGGTGCTCTGGATGAAGAACTTAATGAGGAATTAGGTTATTCCAGATATGATTATCGTAATAAAGATACCAATAACAGTCGCAATGGTCATTCTGGGAAAAACATGCATACCAGTTATGGTGATATGGAAATCGCTGTTCCTCGTGATCGTAATGGTGAATATGAGCCACGATTAATCAAAAAATATCAGAATACTGTTACCCAGGACATGGAGGAAAAGATCCTCTCCATGTATGCAAAAGGCATGACAACTGGAGATATTGAATCTCACATGAAAGAACTCTACGACATTGATATATCAGACAGTACGATCAGCAGGATTACAGATAAGATCCTTCCGAGCGTAAAAGAATGGCAGGAAAGACCTTTGGAAGAAGTCTATGCAGTTGTTTATATGGATGCAATCCACTATCATGTGCGAAGTGAAGGTCGAATTGTAAAACGTGCTGTTTATATCGCTCTTGGGATCAACATGGATGGTAAAAAAGAAGTTCTTGGAATGTATGTGGGAGATAATGAAAGTGCTAAATTTTGGCTTTCTATCATCAACGGGCTGAAAAATCGTGGCGTTGAAGATATCCTGATCACATGTGTGGATGGACTGACAGGATTTCCACAGGCAATCGAAGTTGTATTTCCACAGACAGAGATACAGCAGTGCATCATTCATCAGATACGAAATACCACAAGATATGTATCTTATAAAGACAGTCGAAAAGTAATGGCTGACCTAAAGGCAGTCTATGCTGCACCAACGGAAGAGGTCGCTTTAGAGAATCTTGAAGATTTCGGAGAAAAGTGGAACTCAAAATATCCAAAGATCTATAAATCATGGAGTGAACGCTGGGCAACACTGGCTACTTATTTTAAATATCCAGAACAGGTTAGAAAACTTATTTATACAACAAACGCCATCGAAGGATTCAATCGTCAGTTGCGAAAAGTGACAAAAAGCAAAACTGTATTTCCAACTGATGACAGCTTATTAAAAATGCTTTATCTGGCAATGATGGACATCACAAAAAAATGGACTGGTCGCAGAAGAGACTGGAGCCAGATCCGTGCACAATTAGATATATTTTTTGAAGAACGATTAGAAAAATATATGTATTAAAAATCTGTGTTTTTAGACAGGTTTATTTGACATGCCTAAAATCTTTTGTATAATGCAGATAAGGGCTATGAGTCAAAATTTGACTCATAACCCTCATAACTATTGATTAATCTTATATCAGTTTTTTGTGTTTACACAAAACTTGAAACAGTCTCTATCCTGCAGCTGTTTCACAATCATTTTACATTTTTTTCTTTCATCAATTGATTTTTTGCATTTATAAATAGCAAGAGATCAATCGGCTTCAAGCTTTCCTTGTGAACTCGCTTCGCTCAGACAGCACACCAAGCTTGCTGCGAACCTGTCAAAATAACGGCAAAATTCTCTAGCTGCTTTTCCAGACCATTATTTATTTTTTATCATATACAGAAAGACTTCAGTTGGCCACTCCACTCACAAAAATCAAAATCTACACCTGTATACGCCCAGCAATCTCATTCCCAACAGCATATCGTTTTCCACCAACGCCGATGATCATATAATCGCTGTTCTTACAAACGACTCGCAGTTTACTCCCCTGCTCAATTTTCAGTTCGCGGAGTTTCTCGACAACGTCAGGCAGACCAAATGCCCACTTGACGGTGCAAGTCGCTCCTTGCATGGCTTTCGTTAATGGTTGCATACAATCCCTCCTTCGAACTTATTATGTACCCTTTTCTTACATTTTATTAGTCAAAAGTAAGGTTAGTCAATCGCAACATATAAAAACTGAAAAATATCTCAACTTACAGAAAATAAATAAAACATTATTCAGGAATAATCTCTCCGCAGATCAGCTGAATGCTTTCGGTAACCATTCCAAGGTAATTGTCGTCAATCAATGCAATGATCTTATCACCAGCATGGATTTGAGTACTTCCGCGAGCGATGATTTCTTCGTCGCCTCGGTTTAAGGTGACGATCAGGCAATGTTCCGGCCATGGGATATCTTTTACAAGCTGTCCGGCTGCGATGGAGGCAGTGCCGACAGCAAAGCCGCGAAGAACCTTGTGGTCGGCTTCGTCACTTTCTTTAAATCCGTTCTTAGCCAAAATACGTCCAAGCAGACTTTCATAAATTGGCTCACTCTTTAACAGATGAGCAACCAGATAACTGATGATACATACAACTGCCAGTGACAGAAAATGTTCAAATGTACCAGTCATCTCAGCGATCAGCAGGATTCCGGTGATCGGTGCACGTACAATGGCGGTAAAGAATCCAGCCATGGAGATCGTGATAAAGTTTACCAGATAATAGGAAGGAATTCCGCTTGCCTGTATCATAAGTGTTCCATAAATCGCACCAAGATAAGATCCAAGGATCAACATGGGAAAGAAAATTCCACCGGGAGCACCGGAACCAAAACAGAATGCGGAAAATAAAAATTTGCATACCAGTAATAATAACATTGTGGAAACCAATAAAGTATGTCCTGTGATCAGAGAAACCATGGCATGTCCGCCTGCTAAGATAGAAGGCAGAGTATAGCATACGATTCCAGATACAACAAAAGGAAAGACAATGCGGTATTTCGCAGGTATTTTCTTCATTGCACCAAAGAGATCCTGGCCTTTTAACATAATAAAATTATAAAATGCTCCACAAAGTCCAAGTAAGATTCCAAGAAGCACTAACATCCAATAATGACGTAGAGGAAGTGCAGCTTTTAAATGAAAATCAAATACTGGAGATAATCCAAAAACATTTTTTGAAATAAAATCGGAAGTTACACATCCAGAGATAATGCAGACTAACATAGAACTGTTAAAGTTTTTCTGCAATTCTTCCAGAGAAAACATAACTCCGGCAAGTGGAGCGTTAAAGGCGGCGGCAAGACCGGCACCAGCACCGCAAGTCATCATATAACATTGTTTGGTAGGTGATTTCTTTGTTACCTTTGCAACACCTTTTGCGGCCATGGCACCGAGCTGAACGGATGGGCCTTCTCGTCCAAGAGATAAACCACCAAGAATACATAAAGTACCACCGACGATCTTAGAACAAAGAACACGATACCAGTTCTGATTTAAATAACCTTTCATCTCTCCCTGAACCTGTGGAATACCACTTCCGGAAGCCATTCCTTCCCACGACATCAGCCATCCGACGATCAGTCCCATTATGATGAGTACAACAAACCAGACAGCAATCCAGAAAGGCTTGGATTTTGTAAATGCAATAATTGCAAATAATAGTTTTTCAGCGTTATTTAAAAGCAGACGATAAATGACAGAAACACATCCGGCAAAGATTCCAACCAGCAGTCCGTCTAGTACAAGAGAAACAGAAAATCCATGAGGATTCTCTAATAAGCTTTTCATTTGCTTCAAAATAATACCTCCTTTTCTTTTCATAGTTCATATCGAATTTTATTTTACTACAAATTATGATATAATGGGAAAAGATTTTAAAAAGGAGGTCGAAATATGCCGCCAATTACGAATGACTGGGCAGATTATTTAAAAGAAGAATATAAAAAGCCATATTACAGGAAACTTTATGAGAAAGTAATGGATGAATACCATACAAAGCTTATTTTTCCGCCAGCAGACGATATATTTAATGCTTTTCATTTTACACCAGTGAAGGACGTTAAAGTCGTGATATTAGGACAGGACCCATACCATGGAGATGGACAGGCACATGGATTATCATTTTCTGTGAAACCAGGAATCGAAGCACCGCCATCACTTGTTAATATTTATAAGGAATTAAACGAAGACCTTGGATGCTATATTCCGAATAACGGATATTTGAAGAAGTGGGCAGATCAGGGTGTTATGATGTTGAACACAGTATTAACAGTACAGGCACATCGAGCCAATTCACACAGAGGAATCGGGTGGGAAGAATTTACGGATGCAGCGATCCGGATATTGAATCAGCAGGATCGCCCGATCGTATTTATGCTGTGGGGACGTCCGGCACAGAGCAAGAAAGCGTTGCTTAACAATCCAAACCATCTGATTTTAGAAGCACCACATCCAAGTCCATTATCTGCATACCGTGGATTTTTTGGATGCCACCACTTCAGCAGGGCAAATGAATTCTTAAAAGAACATGGAATGGAGCCGATCGACTGGCAGATTGAGAATATTTAAGGGAGAAGAAAAGAGAGAATGAGCAAGATAGTATTTTTTGATATTGATGGAACACTACACTATTCAGGGATTGGAATTCCTGAATCAGCGATAAAGGCAGTCAACCAGCTGATCGCAAATGGGCATAAGGCAGTGATGTGTACAGGAAGAAGCAAAGGAATGATGCCGGAAGAATATTTCCACATGGGATTTCACGGTATGATCTTAGGAGCAGGTGCCTATGTAGAATATGAAGGAAAAGTAATTCATCAGGAACTGATGTCAGAGCAGGAAGTTCAGACAGTTATCGACTGGGGAAAGAAGCAGAAAGTCGGAATTATTCTGGAAGGTGAACAACATGGATATTATGATCCGGATAATCATGATGACTATTATGTTGCAATGAAGAATAAGACAGAAGTTGACTGTGAGACAACATTATATCCGATCAGTGAAGCAGTCGATGTTCCAAAATGGACCTATCATCATATGGACCTTAAATTAAAACCAGAGATTGAAGAGATTCTTGGACACAAATACAAAGGAACATATCATGAGCCAGTCAATTCTGTAGAATTTGTACCAATGGGAGTTAACAAAGCAAAAGGAATTGAACAAATTCTTGAATATACAGGAATCTCAAGAGACGATTCCTATGCATTTGGAGATAGTGCCAATGATATCGATATGATTCAGTATGTAAAATACGGTACAGCGATGGGCAATTCAGTACCAGAGTTACTGGAGGTCGCACCATATAAGACAGCCAGAGCAGACGAGGATGGAATCGAAAAGGGATTGAAGAAATTCGTTCTGATCTAATTAAGAAAAAGGAGAGGAAGCATGAAAAAGACTTTCAAAAAGATTACAGCAATGGCAGCAATGTCATTACTTGTTGCAGCACAGGTGCCGGCAGCGAACATTCTGGCAGCAGATGGAGTAGCAACAAAAGAGAAAACAACAACAAAACAGCCGTCTATTTATGGACAGTCAGGAATCGTTATTGATGCGAAATCAGGAAAGATATTATTCCAGAAGAAGATTGACGACCGTCATTATCCAGCAAGTATCACAAAGATTTTGACCACTCTTGTGGCAATTGAGAATAATAAGGATTTATATGATGAAGTTACATTCTCAAGTTATGCGGTAAACAGTATTGAACCAGGAAGTACACATATTGGAATTCAGGCGGGAGAGAAGATTCCATTGATCGATGTACTGAATGCGATCATGTTAGAGTCTGCCAATGAAGCGTGTAACGGAGCAGCAGAGCATACAGCAGGAACAACGAAGAAGTTTGTAGAGTTGATGAATAAGAAAGCCAAAGAATTAGGATGTACAGGTTCTCATTTTGTAACAACAAATGGATTACATGACGATAACCATTATGTTACAGCAAGAGATATGGCAAAGATTTCAAAGGCAGCACTTGAGAATGAAACATTCCGTTACGTTGCATGCAAACCAAACTATTATATCGCACCAACGAATAAGGACAAGCATGGAAAAGAACTATGGAATCATCATAAGATGGTAAAACGTACGATGTATGTATATGATGGAGTTGAAGGTGGAAAGACTGGATATACAACAAGAGCCGGTGGAACGCTTGTAACATTTGCAAAACGAGGAGATCAGGAACTGATCGTTGTAGATTTATGTGCACATGGATACGAATTATATGCAGACACGATCAAAATGCTGAATTATGGATTTAATAACTATAAGACAATAGCACCATTTAAATCAATGCAAACTGTTTTACAGGATGATCAGTATGGATTCTTGTCAACAGGAAATAAATTATCACCATATAAGATTCCATTCAAACATCTAAATGATGTGACAGTGATGTTAGAAAAAAAACAATCTGCTTCCAATCTTACATATAAATGCGAAGGAAGCAAATATACTGTAAGTTATAATGGAAAGCAGATTGGGTCTGTACAATTAAAATAATATTAATTTGTCTGACGTAAGATGATAAGATTGAGGGCTTCTGGTACGATAGAGATATCAACCGGGAGTCCTTCTTCTAATATTTCACCATCGTAGTCAATCGCAATCTCCGCTGTCTTCTCTGTTGGAAGTACAGATAAAGATTTGGTCTGGAAATATTCAATGGAAGGATGCTTAGGATGTTCTCCCTGGAATAATTTAAAAATAAGATCTGGTGCTTCTGTAAGGAGCGCCATTTTTTTGATGATCATAACATCTAAATATCCATCAGAAACAGATGCAAGAGGAGCAGCATCAGGGAAGCCGCCGACACTCTTAGAATTTGCTACTAAAAAGAGCATGATATCTTCGGTTCCATTAAATTCCTTACTGTTAAATGTAAGAGTCATATTCTGTGACAACTGTTTTGGAAATTCTTTTACCCCTTCGAGATAATATGCCATCTTACCAAGAACGGCCTTTTTATCTTTCGGAACTTTGTATGCAATATCAGTTAACATACCGGCAGCCAGAACGTTAATGAAGTATTCGTTATTAACACGTCCGACATCGACTTTCTTTGTCTGGAATTCTTTGATCATCTGGCAGAAACCATCGGCTGTCTGTGGAAGCTTCATATATGTAGCGAAGTCATTGACTGTACCAGCAGAAATGATCGCCATAGGAATATTACTTTCACTTAAGATCAGACCATTTGTTACTTCGTTTAATGTACCATCACCACCAACAGATACGACAAAATCATATTCTCCTGGTTTTAATTCGGCAGCACGATTTTTGGCATCATCTTTACCTTTGGTATAAAAAACATCAATATGAGAGCAGATCTGGTCAAGGATCAGAGTTGCCATGATATCTTTCAGCATAGATTCGATATTTTGTTTACCAGATGATGGATTAATAATAAATAAACCTTTCATGAGATTCCTCCTTAATAAACATAAAGTGCCGGAAATGATGTATATAACTCCGGCACAAAAGACGTTCCCGAGGTGATTCGAACACCCGGCCTACCGCTTAGGAGGCGGTCGCTCTATCCAGCTGAGCTACGGAAACAAATATATTCTCAATGGAATCTATTTTACAGATTCTTAACGAAAATGTCAATCGAAAAAGGGAAAGAAATACCGTAGTCAGTGACGGGTTGACTTTTTATCACTTTTTCTATAAAGTTATTATAATAAAGAAGAGGAAGAAAAACAATATTGTGATACATAATATGAGTTAATAAAGGAGAAAAGATTATGATGGGCAAAGTATTTGTATTTTTGGCAGATGGATTTGAAGAAATCGAAGGACTGACAGTTGTAGATATGCTGCGTCGTGCAGAGATTCCGACAGTGACAGTATCTATCGGGAATTCAAAGATGATCACAGGAGCACACCGCATTGAAGTGGAAGCAGACATTATGTTCCACGAAGTGATCGAAGCGGAAGGGGCAATGTATGTACTTCCTGGTGGAATGCCTGGAACAATTCATTTAAGAGAGCATGAAGGACTGGGTAACATTCTGAAAAAGGCTTATAAGAACGACAAATATCTGGCAGCGATCTGTGCAGCACCAACAGTTCTTGAACAATATGGAATGTTAGAAGGAAGAAAAGCAACTTCATATCCTGCGATGGAAGAAGAACTAAAATCAGCAGACTATCAGACCGATAAAGTTGTTGTAGACGGCAAGATCATCACAAGCCGTGGAATGGGAACAGCGATTGAATTTGCAGCAAAACTTGTAGAAGTGTTAAAGGGAACAAAAGAAAAGGACGAATTACTGGAAAGTATCGTATATGGGGAATAGAAACTTATGGACAAATCAGAGAAAATCAGCTGGTTTGAGCAGTTTAAGATAGCATGCTTAAAACCAAGCCAGTACAAAAGACTTTTAGATCTTACGAAAGGAAAGGTGGTCTTATTTCTTGCGGCGATCACATTGATCACAACAATTCTTGGTTATGGAATGGATGTTGCCGGATTCAGTATCAGTGTCGGCGGGTGGAAGAATTTTATTATGGAAAGAATGCCTGCGTTTGAATTAAGAGACGGGACGCTGAAGGTTGACCGTGAGATGGATTTTGATATTGCAGGAGTACATTTTATTGCAGATACATCAAAGAATAAAGTGGATATCAATGATTTAAGTAATGAATATTCTATGGAGATGGCATTTGCAAAAGATGAGATGGTTGTGAAGAATACAGCAGTCGGCAATATGATGAATAAGATTTCATTTAAAGATTTCAAGGATGTAGTATTTAATAACAAGGCAATGACAGCAATGATACCAATGATCCATATTTTTATTGTGATCATGTTTTTCTCACAGTGGATCGTGAACATTATTTCTTATCTGACGGTTGCCGTGTTTATCACAATGCTTGTGTACTTTAATCAGAAGACAAGACTCGACCGCAAAGATAAAGAAGATGTATCCTTTGGAAAGATCTTCAAACTTTCTATTTATGCCAGAGTGATCTTTGAGCTGATAGAGACGATCGGAGTGACAGCAGGAGTCTCATTCTTCTCAGGAATGCTTTGGATGTTTATCTCATATTTTGGAAGCTATGAGCTTTTGCTTGCAGGATTTATGCGTCCGGAAGATCAGAAGAAACCAGATGAGATGATGTAGAATTATATATATTAATAATACAAAGAGAAAGGCCTCGGACATTTGTCCGAGGCTTCTCTAATGTCATATGTAGTTTGGGTATTGTGTTGGGTCTTACTTTTAAGCTTCAAAACTAGTCATCATTGTGAGTCGTATTCTAGTTTCATTCTAGTCGTCATTGTCAGTCTCATTTTAGTCGTTCATTCGTCTAATTCTAGTCTCGTTCTAGTCAACATAGCAAGTCTGTGTTCAAGTCAATGATTAGTCCGTCACTACTGTGTCCGCAAGATGCCAAAAACTTGTCAAAGATTAGTATACGGTGTTGTATAAAGTCTTAAGAAAGAATTCTGCAAATCTATGGAGAAGACCCAGGGAATTACCATGGATTTACAGTATGATTATTATATCAGGTGGCCTGATATAATAAAAAAAGGCATTCCAATCCTATGATCGGAACGCCTTTGTTCTTGAACAACTTTAATTATACACACCAGAGGAAAATTGTCAATAAATTCATTTGTACATTTTCAAAAACATAAAAAAGCAAAGTAAAAAGAGCAGATAGGGAAATCTGCTCTTTTTGAGGGGAGTATAAATAAATTAATAAGGGGTTATAATCGAAAATAAACATATCCTCGATGTCTTTATCATATATGAATGGTTGAAAAAAATCAAGTGTTTTTTCAAAAAAATAAAAATAAATTTTTCTGAATAGATTTGTATGGGATTGAGCAAAATAAAGCTGTACCACAAAGAAAGGAGAATGAACATGGCAAAAAATTGTTCAAATTCAAGTAACAAAAATCAGTCTTCCAACACAAGCAACAGTGGAGGATCAAACAAATCAAGTAACCAGAACAAAAACAAGAATCAGAACAGCTCAAAAAACAGCAGCCAGAATGCAAATGATGAGTACTAATTAAAAAAGAGGGATATCTGCAGGTGACCACAGATATCCCTTTTTTTTAGCGGAAAAGAAATGACTGAAAAGTTCCAGAGAAAATTTGAATGCATATTCTAACAAAAAGGGAACTTTTATGGAATTTGAAAATATATCATTAAAAGAAGGAATCAGACTTTCAAGAGACAAAGAAAATTATATTTTGATGGATGTCAGAGAAAAAGACCGTTATAAAGAAGGTCATTTAGAATACGCGGTCAGCTGTCCCTATGGGATCTTAAAAGAATGTTATGAACAAATGGAAGGGAAAAAGATCATCGTCTACTGTGATTTTGGAGGACAGAGCATGATGGCAGCAAGGCATCTTAGGAAAGACGGGTTTGAAGTCTACAATATTATTGGCGGAGTTTATTATTATATGGAAGAAAAAGAGCAAAATAAGCTGGAAACAAGGCATATTACAAGAGTTGACAGTTGACGAAAAATAAGGAAAAAGGTAGAATAGGGAAAGAATAAAAGTACAAAGGAGAATGAATGAAGACAGTCGAACTGATTGCACCATGCCATTTCGGGCTGGAAGCAGTATTAAAAAGGGAAATCCTAGATTTAGGATATGAGATCGTTAAAGTAGAAGACGGGAGAGTGACTTTTCGTACAGATTTAGAAGGAATCGCCCGTGCCAATATATTTTTAAGAACAGCAGAGAGAATCTTATTAAAAGTAGGATCTTTTAAAGCATATACATTTGATGATTTATTTGAAGGAACAAAGAAACTTCCATGGGAAGAATACATTCCAGAGAATGGACGTTTCTGGGTAAAGAAAGCATCCACAGCGAAGAGTAAATTATTCAGCGCACCGGATATCCAGTCAATCGTTAAGAAAGCCATGGTTGACCGTATGAAATCAAAATACAAAGTCTCATGGTTTCAGGAAGATGGAGACGATTATCCGGTCCGCGTATTTATCTTAAAAGATCAGGTAACCATAAGTTTAGATACAACAGGAACACCACTTCATAAGCGTGGATACCGCAAGTTAGTCAGTGAAGCACCGATCCGTGAGACGCTGGCAGCAGCACTGCTTATGTTAACACCATGGCACAAAGACAGAATCTTAGTAGATCCATTTTGCGGAAGTGGAACATTTCTGATCGAAGCAGCTATGATGGGAATGAATATGGCACCTGGAATGAATCGTTCATTTGAATCAGAACACTGGAGCAATTTTCTTCCAAAGAAAGCATGGTATGATGCGATCGATGAAGCAAATGATCTGGTGAATTACGATGTAGAGATGGATCTTCAGGGATATGATAAGGATGGAAGGATGTTAAAGATCGCAAGACAGAATGCACAGGATGCAGAAGTCGATCATCTGATCCATTTCCAGCAGAGAGAAGTTAAAGATTTAAGACATCCAAAACCATATGGATTTGTTATTGCGAATCCGCCATATGGAGAACGACTGGAAGATCAGGAGACATTACCACAGTTGTATACAGAGATGAAAGAAGCGTTTGACCGCTTGGATACATGGTCTAAGTATGTCATTACTTCTTATGAGGATACAGAAAAATATCTTGGAAAACCGACAAAGAAACGTAAAGTTTATAATGGAATGATCCGAGGAGAATTTTATCAGTACCTTGGACCAAAGCCGCCAAGAAGGAGAAAATAAATGAGACAGAGATTAATCTTTGCCACAGGCAATGAACATAAGATGAAAGAGATCAGGGAGATTCTCGATGAATCCAAATACGAGATTGTTTCCATGAAAGAAGCAGGAGTGGACATCGATATTGTGGAAGATGGAACGACATTTGAGGAAAATGCACTGATCAAGGCAAAAGCAGTGATGGAAGTCACAGGAGCTTTAACACTTGCCGATGATTCAGGATTAGAGATTGATGCATTAAATGGTGAACCAGGAATTTACTCTTCCAGATACTTGGGAGAAGATACTTCCTATGTGAAGAAAAACAGTGTAATCCTTGAAAGATTAAAAGATGTACCAGAAGAAAAAAGAGGTGCAAGATTCGTTTGTGCGGTCGCAGCTGCATTTCCGGATGGACAAACTAAGGTGATTCGTGGTACTATGGAAGGGATTATAGGATATGAGATCAAAGGGGAGAACGGATTTGGTTATGATCCAATCTTCTATTTACCACAATATGGCAAATACAGTGCCGAACTAAGCAGCGATGAGAAGAATGCTATCAGCCATAGAGGAGAGGCACTAAGACGTATTAGAGAAGTTTTGTAAATAAAATGAGGAGAAAGTTTATGAGGATATTGGTGATCAGTGATTCCCATGGACGTAATGATGATATCGAAGGTGTCTTAAAGCAGGTAGGCGACATCGATATGATGATTCACTGCGGAGATGTGGAACGTGGAGATTCATACATACGAGAAATAGCGGGCTGTCCGGTAGTCATGGTCGCAGGTAACAACGATTATTACTTGGATCTTCCGAGTGAAGAAGAGATACGACTTGGAGACTATAAGGTGTTAGTAACTCATGGACATAACTATTATGTGAACTCAGGTGTGGATTATTTAAGAGAACATGCTTTAGAATTTGGATATGATGTTGTAATGTATGGTCATACACATGTACCATTCATTGAGATTGGAGAAGATGTAACAATCTTGAATCCGGGAAGTATTTCCTATCCGCGTCAGCCAGGAAGAAAACCAACATTTCTTATCATGGAGATTGACGAAGAAGGACAGGCACATTATGCCCATGGATATTACAAAGAGCAGTTTGATGAATTAATGTTATAGCTGGAATGATGGAAGTACCGAAGAGGTATTTCCATCTTTTTTCTGCGAAAGAAAGGGATGACGATGAAGAAGAAAGATATCATTGAAGGAAAGATCATAAAGACAGAATTCCCGAACAAGGGAACATTTATCTGTGAAGACCAGAAAGTCACAGTCAAAGGTGTCATAGACGGACAGACGATCAAAGGACAGGTAACAAAGAAGAGAAAAAGCGGATGCGTGGTAAGATTATTAGATGTCTTAGAGAAATCTCCATTGGAAGATGCAAAACCTGTCTGTCCACACTTTGGAATCTGCGGTGGATGTTTTTACCAGACAGTATCTTATGAGAATCAGTTAAAGATCAAAGAAGGCATGGTACGTGACCTGTTAAAAGATTATGTGACAGATGACATATGGGAAGAGATCAAAGGAAGTCCCAAACCATGGGGATACCGAAATAAGATGGAATTCTCTTTCGGAGATGAGGTAAAAGACGGACCATTGGCACTTGGAATGCACAAGAAGAACACGTTCCATGATATTGTGAACATTACAGACTGCAAGATTGTGGATAATGATTACAATCTGATCGTAAAATGTGCATTAAGTGAAGCACAGAAGATGGAACTGCCATTTTATCATAAGATGCGCCACGAAGGATATTTCAGACATTTAGTTGTCAGAAGAGCGGAAAGTTCTGGAGATATTCTGGTAAATATTGTCACAACATCACAGGCAGAAGCTGACCTTAACAACCTGCGTGATGCATTGTTAGAATTACCATTAAATGGAAAGATTATTGGAATTCTTCATACAATCAATGATAGTCTTGCAGATGTCGTACAGGCAGATAAGATTGATGTTTTATATGGTCAGGATTACTTCTATGAAGAGATTCTTGGATTGAAATTCAAGATTTCACCATTCTCTTTCTTCCAGACAAATACATTAGGGGCAGAAGTACTATATAAAACTGCCAGAGACTTTGTCGGGGAGACAAAAGATAAAGTGATCTTTGACTTATACAGCGGAACCGGAACGATCGCACAGATGTTGGCACCAGTCGCAAAGAAAGTAGTCGGAGTCGAGATCGTAGAGGAAGCGGTAGAAGCAGCGAAAGTGAATGCTGAGTTAAATGGACTTGATAACTGCGAATTTATTGCTGGAGATGTATTAAAAGTTGTAGATGAGTTAGAAGACAAGCCAGACTTTATCGTGCTTGACCCTCCACGAGATGGAATCCATCCAAAAGCAATTCAGAAAATTATAAATTTCAATGTAGATCAGATGGTATATATCAGCTGTAAACCAACGAGTCTTGCAAGAGATTTAGAGGTATTTGAAGCCGCAGGATATAAGGTAATGCGCGCATCTGCGATCGACCAGTTCCCGTCTAGTGTTCATATTGAAAGCATCGTGTTATTGCAGAAAGTAAGATAGAGAAAAGGATAACTTTGCGCCACAGTGGCGCAAAGTTATCCTTTTTAGCTGTAAGTGATTATATTATTGAAAAATCTTTTAAAAATGATATACTAATTAATGGAGAATACTTTTAAATAGTAAATAGCAATTAGTAAGGAGGATTCGGGGTTGAAAAAGAAAAAAGATGAAAAAATAACGATTCGCTCTAGTGCAGCAGAATATTTGACATATGTTGCTTCTGTTGGTGATCAGCAGGATAGCATAGAGATGCGATATGAAGATGAGAATATATGGTTGACACAGAAGATGATGGCGACGTTGTATGATGTCGATGTTCGTACGATAAACGATCATATAAAAAAGATTTACTTGGATTCAGAACTTGAAGAAGATTCAACTATCCGAAATTTTCGGATAGTTCAAACTGAAGGATCACGTCAAGTTGCGCGTAATACAAAACATTAATTAGAAGAAAGTACTAAAAAATAATTATGATGTATAATTCGTTATAGAAAAAAGAAGAACTTTGTGCCACGGTGGCGCAAAGTTCTTCTTTTTTCTTGCAAGTATGCTAAAATAAATATCAGCAAGAAAAATGGAGGACAAAATCATGCCACAATTAAGCAACAGAGTAGGAACCTTCACAGATTCTGTCATCCGAAGAATGACACGTATCAGTGACGCATATGGAGCAATCAACTTATCACAGGGATTTCCAGACTTCGACCCGCCAAAAGAGATTATGGATGCATTAGCCAAAGCAGCTTATCAAGGACCACACCAATATTCCGTAACTTACGGAGCACCAAATTTCAGACAGGCATTGGCAAAGAAACAGGGAAAGACGATCAACAGAGAGATAGATCCAGAGAAAGAGATCGTTGTAACCTGCGGTGGAACAGAAGCGATGATGTGTGCCATGATGACGATCTGCAATCCGGGAGATAAAGTTATGGTATTTTCGCCATTTTATGAAAATTATGGAGCAGATGCTATTCTTTCTGGAGCTGATCCAATCTACATTCCGCTGATCCCGCCAGAATATGAATTTGATATCAACTTGATCGAACAAGGATTTCGTGATGGAGCGAAAGCAATCATCATTTGTAATCCATCTAATCCATGCGGAAAAGTATTCCGTGAAGATGAACTTCTGGCAATCGGGAAACTGGCATTAAAATATGATGCATTTGTAGTAACGGATGAAGTATATGAACATATGGTGTATGAACCAAACAAACATATCTGTATGGCATCCCTTCCGGGAATGTATGAACATACGATCACATGTAATTCCTTATCCAAGACATATTCCATCACAGGATGGAGACTTGGCTATCTGATCGGACCAGAATATGTGATCGAGGCAGCAAAGAAAGTTCACGATTTCCTGACCGTGGGAGCAGCGGCACCACTTCAGGAGGCAGCGACAGTTGGATTGAAATTTTCTGAAGAATATTATAAGAAACTATTAGAAGTGTATACAGCAAAACGAGATTATTTCCTGGAGGGTATGGATCGTATTGGTTTAAAACACAATGTACCGCAGGGAACATATTTTGTAATGGTAGATATTTCAGACTATCTAAAACTGCCACAATTTGAAGGATTTAGTGATCTTGAATTCTGTGAATGGATGATCAAAAATATCGGAGTGGCAGCAGTTCCAGGATCAAGTTTCTTTAAAGAAGATGTAAATTATCTGATCAGACTTCATTTTGCAAGAGAAAAAGAAACTTTAGATGAAGCATTAAAACGATTGGAAAAATTGACAGAATTATTAAAATAAATGGAATTATATAAATTCGGGAGGACAACAACATGATCTCATTTACAAGTGACTATATCGCAGGAGCGCATCCAGCGATCATGCAAAGATTATTAGAAACTAACATGGAAAATTTAAGCGGATACGGAACGGATAAATATTGTGCGCAGGCAAAAGAAAAGATCAAACATGTATTTCGCTGTCCAGATGGAGAAGTCTTTTTCTTAGTCGGCGGTACACAGACAAATCAGGTGATCATCAGTACAATGCTTGCGCCTTACGAAGGTGTGATTGCAGCAAAAACAGGACATGTCAGTGTTCATGAAGCCGGAGCGATTGAATACAGCGGACATAAAGTAATCGAGTTAGAAGAAAAGGATGGAAAATTAGCAGCAGAAGATATTAAGAAATGCATCAAAGATTTTTATGCAGACGACAATCATGAACATATGGTATATCCAGGAATGGTCTATATCTCATTTCCTACAGAATACGGAACATTGTATTCAAAGAAGGAACTAACAGAGATATCCAATATCTGCAGAAATTATAAAATTCCATTGTTTATTGACGGAGCGAGATTAGGTTATGGACTTGAAAGCAAAGAAAATGAGCTGACACCAGAAGAGATAGCAGAACTTTGTGATGTATTTTACATTGGAGGAACGAAAGTAGGAGCATTATGCGGAGAAGCTGTTGTATTTCCGCATCATAATACACCTAAACATTTTGTGACACAGATTAAGCAAAGAGGTGCATTACTTGCGAAGGGAAGGGTGCTGGGAATTCAGTTTGATACTTTATTTACAGACAATCTGTATTTTGAGATCAGCAAACATGCAATTGCAATGGCAGAGAAATTAAAAGAAGTTTTCCATAAGAAAGGATATACATTCTTCTTAGAATCACCAACGAATCAGCAATTTATCATTCTTGAGAATGAGAAGATGAAAGAATTGAGCAAGAATGTAGAATTTGGTTTCTGGGAGAAATACGATGATAACCATACGGTTGTAAGATTTGCAACAAGCTGGTCAACGGAGGAAAGTTCCATAGATCAGTTGGAAGAATATCTGTAATATAGTTGCGATAACTTAAAGTTATATCAAACTGACATTTATAAGTATTATACATTTCTCCAATAATACTGCATAATAAAGGCACAACAAACGGAAAACAAAATGCCAGACAGCAGAATATAAAGGGAGAAAATTAAAATGAAATTAACATATGATATCGTAGGATCTTTCTTACGTCCAGAAGCGATCAAAAATGCAAGAAAAGATTTTAAAGAAGGAAAGATCACAAGAGAAGAATTAACAAAAGTCGAAGACAAAGAAATCGCAGCATTAGTTGAGAAAGAAGTTGCACATAAACTTCCATATGTCACAGATGGAGAATTCCGAAGAAGATGGTGGCATTTAGACTGGTTAAAAGAGTTTGACGGATTTGAGACAAAACATCTGACAAAAGAGATCAATGGAACGATCAACGAGATTGAACTTGGAGTCGTTACAGGAAAAGTATTCTATGATAAGAACAAAAAACATCCAGAAGTCGAGGCATGGGATTATTTGCATTCTTTAGCACAGAAATACGAAGGTGTCACAGCAAAAAAATGTATTTCTGGTCCGAACATGATCTTTATCGATCATTTCTTGCAGTTAGGAAATAAAGAGACACCATATTATGGAACAAATGTAGAAGCTTTGATCGATGATGTAGCAAAAGCATATCAGGATGCAATTGCAGACTTTTACGATCATGGATGCCGCTATATTCAGATTGACGATACATCATGGACTTATCTGATCGATGAAACTTTCTTAAAGAAAGTAGACGCCCTTGGATATAAAAAAGAAGAAATCCTTGACTGGTTTAAACGAGTGTCAACAAAAGCATTAGATAACAAACCAGAAGATATGTTTATTGCAACACATTTCTGTAAAGGAAACTTCAAAGGAAATCCATTGTTCCACGGATTCTATGATTCCGTAGCACCAGTGATCGCTGAGATTCCTTATCAGGCATTCTTTGTAGAATATGATGATGCACGTTCAGGATCATTTGAACCATGGAAAGCATTAAAAGATAAAGATGCAATCTTTGTAGCAGGATTAATTTCCACAAAGAATCCAGAATTAGAGGATCACGATGAGATTAAAAAACGTTATGAAGAAGCAAAAGCGATCGTAGGAGATCAGATTGCGTTATCACCACAGTGTGGATTTGCATCTGTAGAAGAAGGAAACTGTATTGATGAAGAGAGACAGTGGAAGAAGATTGACCTGTTAGTTTCTTGTGCGGATTTTCTTGAGTAGGATATGGTTATAAATTAGATATAGAAGAAATGCAGTTTTGCGTGTTGGATGCAAGGCTGCATTTTTTTGCATAAAACTTTATGGTAAATTAAAAACATTGATGAAGGAGTATATGTCATATATAATATAAATATATAATGTAAAACACAAAGGAGAAAGGGATATGGGAAAGAAAAAAAGTTTTATTATCTTACTAATTTTAGCAATATTGGCAACAGGAGGGGTTATATGTATGAATTCAGATATATCTATTCAGAAGAACTACAAGAAACCAGTACGATTTAAAAAGTTAAAGTACAGGAAGTTTAATATAGAGGATGAATATATCAAAGAAATTGTTAATTCAGAATCATCTGCAGAGAAGAAGATACCGTATGAGTACAAGATAAATAAAAAAGGTGTTCTTATTGGAAGTGCCATAGGGGATGATGGTTATCCGTTAAAGAAATATGGGAAAGGTGTAAAGGAAAAAATAGCATCAAATGTTAAGCATCTGAGTTTTAATGGATCTACATTGTTATTTCTTGATAACAAAAATAAATTATATGGAATGGGATGGAATCGAACAGAAGAATTAGGAATTAAAATGAATGAAGAAGAGAAATCTAGTGAAATTACAGGAGTTGTTCGTAAACCTGTCTCTATTATAGATAATGTTATTTACATGACAAATCAAAATGAAACAGGGACAGTACTTGCTATAAAAGAAGATAAATCGGTATGGACTTGGGGCTGTAATGGAAGTGGATTGTTAGGGTATGATAAGGATTGCAATAAAGATATAGTACAAGTAAAAAAGATATTAGATCATATGAGATTTGTAACATCAAATTGGTATAATGCAGCAGCTATTTCTGAAGATAATGATTTGTACTTGTGGGGAGATAATGCATATGGACAATTAGGAAATGGTAAAAAGGGTGGAGAATATGGCATGGAAGAAAATTATGAATATATTCCACAAAAAACAATGTCTGATGTTGCTAAAGTCAAAATAAAGAAAGGAAGAATTATTGTTACAAGATTAGATGGATCAAAATGGGAAGCTGGAGTAGGATGTGGAAGTGAAAAAGGTACAGATGGAAAGAATATAAGTACCAGATTTATAAGAATAGATAAAAATAAGTAATCAAGGAAATAGATATTATTTTTATATTTTTGATATAAAACTTGAATGTTATATATCAAAAATATATAATAAAAATATATTAAATTGAAACAATAAGTAGCATAAAGACATTGTAGTAACAAAACATTTTAGCAGGCAGAATTTACAGATATCATGCAAGGAAAATAAAGTATATATTTAAATTCGAGCAGTAAAACAATATGTTCTTTTATAGAAGAAAGAGGGTGTATCTTATGTCAGAGAAAGGAAAGATTCGCTTTATCAGCGAGGAAAAGACAAAAGAATTGCAAAAAGACTGGAAAGGATATGGAAGATCACAAGTATTATTCGGTCTGGTTGTTCTGGCAATTATTGTCTTGGCAGTAGTTTATCAATTTGTTTTATAAGAATCTAAAGAGAATGCCCATCGATATATTGTAGTTTTGGCAAATGAAAACACAACATATTGATGGGCAAAATTATTGTCGAAAAAAGATGAAAAAAGTTGTTGACATACTGTATACAGCTATGGTAAGATAGTCAACGTCGCTGAAAGAGCGGAATGAAAATATAACATCAAAGCTGGTTTTGCTTCTGAAAAGAATGAAAAAACTTCTTGACATAAGCTGTCAGATGTGATAATCTATAAAAGTTGCTGACGGAGAAC
>CABIYF010000034.1 GCA_902362875.1 Eubacteriaceae bacterium
TTCATTTCAGAATTCGTGCTCTGCACGAATTCTACCTTGTTTTGGTTCAAGATTGCGAACGAGCACCGTGAGTTTCGCAATTACCTATATTTTTATTAAAATTGCACAAGAAAGCCTTGATTTATCAGCTTTCCTGATACTATTTAAGTTAATTAGTTGATCTAAATATAACCTTATAGATAGTGAATAGGGTATCTTTTTGTACCATTCATAGAAAAATTGATACTAAAAGAAGACGTCTTGGTTTTTCTTATGATTGCCTTCTTTGTCCACCCATTTTTCCTACAGCAACAAACCTCTCATGTCTGACAGGATCATCCATCTGCTACGATCGGAGTCCTAAATTCCTTCGTTCTGTCTATCCATAGCTGGGCTGCCACTTATGCTTTCTAACAGGATCTTTGTCCTATGGAGTGTATCTCCTGTGGCTAAACTGGCTATACTTTTTTCAACTATACAGTTACATCCCTGTTCACAGCACCAATCTCCTTGGCGGACGCTTTCCTGTTTTCAGGTTATTTCTTTCTTGTTACGCTGCCTGTGGCAGTTGTGTTGGACGATGGATATCCTCTATCATTTTTGTTCCATTAAAGACAACACCCTTCGTCATGATCGCAAAGAACACTCGGATCAGCTTACATCCAACGGCTATCATTGCCTGTCGGCCTTTCAACGGATTCTTTATCCGTTTTCTGTAATAATCATAGATCGATCCGAATTCCTGATTGCTCCGTATCAATGGTAATACTACCTGATATATGATCTTTCGCAGTTTCTTTCGACCTCGTTTACTGATCGTTGTACGACCTTTGTGTTTTCCAGAACTGTTCTCTACCAGCTCAAATCCAGCATACTTCTGTATCTGTTTCGGGTTCTTAAAGCGACTGATATCCCCGACTTCTGATATAAAACCAGCTACAGTTACTAATCCGATGCCATCCACTGACAGCATCTTATCTGCATTTGGTATCTGCATGGTCAATTCTTCCATCACAGTTGTGACCATTTCCAGTTGTTGCTTCTTTACCTTATGATCTTCCAGCAACATCTGAATCTCCATGACTGCACCCTGTCCGCCTGGTTTTCCAACACTATCATGCGCAGCATCCACCAGGGTCTTTGCCCTATTCAAACTGGCACCTTTGCCACGCACTTTTTGTTGTCTCCATATCTTTACGATATGATCTGCACCAAGTGCTTTCACCATATCTGGTAATGGTGCTTTCTCTAGGATCATCATTCCTGTTGTCGTATCAAATTTCTTATATACGGTAAGATATTCTGGAAAATATATCTTCAGCCATCTCTGTATCCTGTTGGATGCTGCATTCAGCTCCTTCATGATACGATCACGACTTGATACCACTTCTCTGATCTCTGCATAGATCCCTTCCGGCACATACGGAAAACTGTACCGTCCATCGATCACAAGCTTTGCGATCGTTTTTGGATCTTTCAGATCTGTTTTCTTTGGGCTGTTATCATCCAGTTCCTTCGCTTTCTTCACAGAAGCAGGATTCACGAATGCCAGTTTCATCCCATGATCTTTTACAAACTGATAAAAGGTATACCAGTAATGACCTGTAGGTTCACATCCTATCATTGCTTCATTTTTTCCATGCTTTATGCATATTTGTGTAACCCAGTCATAAAAGCTGTTGAATCCATTGATATCAGTTGAAAATCGAAATACTTTTCTTGTCAACTCTCTCCCTCGGTAATCGAATGCTCTGACATAGTGTTCAGAACTTCCGATATCAACTCCGAGTACTAAAGTTGATTCTGTGACTTGTTCAATCTTTTCATTCTGTGTATAATTCATTATAAGGACCTCCGATAATTAAGATGTTTTTCATCCGGCAAGATGATATCTTAATTATACTGTGAGGTTCTTTTTTCGTCTATTGACATTATTTATGAATTACAGGAATGCTCTCTGTTTCTTTTTTCCATGTATTCATTTTAGACTTTTTTATTTCTCACTATCCTAATTTTACTATTTCAAAATACTTGCCTTTATCTGCTTAAATAAAATAATAAAAACGAATGTTAAATCTATTTATTATCTCTGTATTAGATTTTCTAGATCCAATATATTTATCATATATTGAACGCAATGTGTCATTGTTCTTTTTTGTAAATTTTCCCATATTTAATGGATAGATTGTATCGAATCGATCCACCATTGGTTCTGCTAAAACATTTTCTTTTCCCAATTTATTGATAACATTTTCTATAATATATTCAATTAATTGATAATCACAACTCTTTATGCCCATACGTTTATCATAAGAATGATCCCCAATATAGTATTCTATCATTTCATACTCACAAATTTTTTTATAAAGCTCAATTTTATATGGACATTTCCAATGATAACAATAATTTTGCTTATAAATTGTTTTATACCCCCTTCCTTTATCATTCCCAAAAATAGATACATTTTTTAATCTTGCCTCCCTGTTCGGACATCCATTTTTTTGATCAATTATCTTTAGTAATCCTTGTTGAATTTCATTACAAATTTTTTGAATATAAAAATCACATTTTTCTTTAAAATATTGCCTTTCCATATCATTCAATTCCGGAATCATTGGTTTTTGCTTTTGATTATGTAATGCTCTTATTTTATCTTCAAAACTTTCCATATATTTTCCTCACTTTAATAAATATATCTAAATATTTCCTTCAATATATATACAGCACTATGCATTTTCTTGTAAGACTGTTTCTTTAGTCTCATAAACTTTTCTAAAAATCTTTCTTACTGGTACACGTTCTATTTTCATCATCGGATTTATATAAATATTTACACTACAGTTCTTAAGTCCTACAACGCTTAATTCTTTTTTTAATTCATTCTTTAAATATAAATAACTCAACTGTTTATGCCAGTTTTACTGGTGGGAAAGTTGAGTAATTTATATTTTCATGCTTCGCAAGAATCAACAAAATTCTTGTATGTATACTTATCAATATTTTTAACATTTATCTGTTTTATTGCATTTATATCAATAAAATTATGTTCTTCATCAAAAATTCTTTTCATCATTTTAATGATTCCTTGTGGAATTTGTTGTTTCTCTAAAAAGTTTAAATATCTGAAAATCTCAATTGATGAATACTGTAAAATTGATGTCTGAGCTAGCCAATTCAATAATAAAACCATATAACACGCAATATCTGTATCTTTTGAGATAATCAACTTGTCTTGTAAATAATATTTCTTTAAATAATTTAACCTTGTTAAATTATTTAATGGACACGACATTTGATTACTGCTTGTACTGAAACCATCAATATCTATTACATGAATCTTGAAATTTGTATCTACAATAACATTTCTTCCATGTAAATCTCCTATAAAAATATCTTTAGGCAATTTATTCAAAACCATTGCTAACTGTACAAATACATCTTTTTTATTTTTGGAGCTAATATTACGATCCATGAAAATATCTTCCAGTGTTTCTGTCTTTTTATAATAATCCATGATATAACCCATCACTTGTTTCTTTTCATCAAACACTAATTTTTTTGGCAACACTAATTCTGGAACTACTTTCAAATCTTGTCTTTTAATAAAATGCATTATATTGTTTATATTCTGCTGTGTCACTTTACCAAAAGAAATGTATTGCTTGAATAGATATTTATCTTGAATCCATAATTTGCAATTAGTATTAAAATTTTCTTTATTTATTAATTCCTGTTCAAAGCACATTTTATTTATTGTTAGACCTCTACATTTACTAGGAAAATTTATATCCGCATCTTTTGCATTTTCTCCTAAAAAGCGGCTCTTCCTCTCCACATTTGGGACAAAGCCCTTTCCGTATCCTTTCTCTTTCTAATTGTTCTTGCATTCTTTCTTTTTCTCGTTTTTCTCTTTCTGCATATTTTTCATAAACTTTTGTACCATAAAGTACTCTATAATCAAACCTATCTGGTAAACGAACCTCTCGAAGTGAACTGCATCCTAAAAATGGGGTCGTTATTGTGCTCAAAAAATAGGCTGTAATCTCTGTAACTGAATCAGGAATAGATAACGTTTCTAAGGATTTGCAATTTTCAAAAGCCACATATCCTATTTCTCTTAACCCATACGGTAAATTAATAGTTTTCAATGACTCACATCCTTCAAATGCAGCTATTCCAATGACTTTAATAGTATTTGGAAGTTTAACTTCTTCTAACATATACATATCCTTAAAACAGCTTTCTCCAATTTTCGTAACTCCTTCTGGAATACTAATGCTTGTTTTTACACCTAAATATTTTTTTAATGTCCCACTTTCTATTACAAATTCATTATTGTGCATCCCATTAGATGAATTTATTGATAGTAATTCATCTAATGAATATGTACTATTACAGCCGCTACATCTTGCTTCTCTTTTGGTAATATCAATTTTAAATTCAGAACATCCACATAACATACATTTCATAACTTATCTCCTTCAAAAAAACTAAAATTTCCCCTTTAATGATTTTATTCTAACACAATTTTTTTTTCATATTTTTGTATTTCTATATTTCTGTATCTTTACTCATTCACATCAACCCAAATGGAAATACAAAAATATAACGCCAAATCAAATGCTAGTATAAAGTAAATAATTTTAGAAAATAAGAAATACATAAAAACGGAGGGAAAGAAATGACCAAAGACAGAGAAGAGATTATCTTAGACAAAGACGAAGAAATTTTTGAATACATCAAAGATACTCTAAAAAAACATGATTGTAGATATTTATATGATCCAGATAAACCCCAAAAAATGGAAGTTAAATTCGAGACAGAAAATAAGCCATTTGATATAGAACTTACGATTCAAAGCAAAAAGGTTTATTTTAAATTGATATTTCCTTTTAGAGTGCAATGTACTGCATTAGCACTGGTTGCATTATATATTGCTGAATTTAATGAAGGAAGGGAATCTGGACATATCAATCTGAATATTGGTAATGGAAAGATCACAATGGAGAGTAGCTATACATTTTATGAACCAGAGCATTATGATATGGAAAAATTTTGGGTTTATATCAAAACATTGAGTCTGGAACCTTTGGAGATATATAACAAATTACATTGTTTTTCAGTTGGGCAAGTTAAAGCACAGGATGACAGACCATTTTATGAAAATTTATTAAGAAGATCATGGATGTTAGTTGAAGATAAAGATAGTTATGAAGATGACGTTACTTATGGAACAGATGATTTAATACATGAAGCAGAGTTTGAATGTAATTTCAAAACGAGAGAAACAGGAATGAAAAGTGGGGTAATAAGAAATTTATTTAAAGAAGATGATGGAGGAACATGGAGAAGTCTTCCATCATCAGGGGTTATTTCTCCAATCTTAAATAAGAAGAATGACGAAGAAATTTTTACCCCATTTGAAGAGGCAAATATATCTTCCACAAGTAACAAATAATGTAGGAAATATAAAGGAGAATATAACATATGACAGAAAGTAAAGAGTTTGCGATCACACTTGCAAAAAGCTTTGTTACAGCACATTTTAATGCTTTAAGTGCACCAATTAGTATGGGAAGAAATGCTGGATACGTTTATGAGATAAAAGCTCCAGAAGATGTGAAAAAGCATATGGTAGAAATTGAAGGAGTATATAAAGGTGCTGGAAACGAAAATGAAACAATTATTTTAAAGGATGGGAATGCAGACTATCAATGTGTACTTGGCAATGAAACTGTTTATAGCAGATCAATTACAGCAGATAGAATTAAAGTAGGAGAAAAACTTTATACAATTGCTATTAAAGTTCAAAATTATCAATTATACATACCCGTTGTTATGATACGTGAATCCGAAAAAAATTTTTTCATGAAGATCCATAGCTTGTTTGGACGAGCGAATGCTATTAAAGATTTCTATCATCTTGAGATTGCAAAACAAGATCGTATCATTGCGCAGGCAGACCCAGAGTATCTTGGAAAAGTTGAAATGCAAAATAATAATTCTTTTTTTGAGACAAGAAAGGAAATCATGCTTTGGTATGCATTGGTAAAAGACACATTACCAATTGATACACAAAAAACGATTGAAAGAATGTTTAACGATGACGAACAACATAGAGTAGATACACGATTAAGATTGATTTCAAGAATTGCTCCGATGGTGAAAAAATCTATTAGTGTAGATGCTGATGAAGTAAAAAGAGTCCTTGATCAAAGCTTTTATAAAATGGAAAAAGTCAAAAAATTAATCGTAGATGTAATTATGACAATAGAACATGCTCAAAAAAAGGGATGTGCATTATTATTTGTTGGTCCGCCAGGAGTAGGAAAGACCGCATTTATGATGAAGATAGCAGAGTTAATGGATCTTCCGTATGAATGTTTAGCGATGAATGGATTGTCAGCACCATTAGAATTAGAAGGTTTGAGCTCTTGTTATGATAAAGCAGATGCAGGAGCGATTACAAAGGCTTTTGCAGCTCATGGTACATCTCAGATGGTTTTAGCTTTAGATGAATTCGATAAGATACACAATAATTCAAAAGAAGGGAATCCATATAATATTTTTCTAAGAATGATGCTTGGAAATCACTATGATAAATTCCTTGAATGCACAATAAAAACAGATCATACCATTTTCATTGCAACCGCAAATAGTACAGAAGATATACCGGAATATATATTGAATCGATTTGATTCTGTTATTTATTTTGATGAGTACAATGTCGAAGATAAAATGAAAATTGCAAAAGATTTTGTTGTTCCTAATGTTTTAGAAAACTATAATCTCAATCATCTCATTTTTGAGGATGAAGCATTAAAATGCATAATTACAAGATATTGTGAGGATGATGGAGTAAGGAATGCAAGGCATAATATTGAAAGAGTGTGTGCACGAGTTATCGGATGTAATCTGGCGGATACTCCAATGAAAATTACAGAAGGTTTTGTAAAGAGTGTTTTAGAAGAACTAATAGAAGAAACACCAGGACTAACGTTTTCTCGCAATAAAGACTTATATACAGAACCTGTTGCAAGAGAAATTAAAAAAGCGCTGATTGCAACAAAGAAAAATCCAAGTGATGATCCAGATGTATTTGCCACAAATAAAATACGAAAGAAACTAGATTATCTTTTGGCATGTAGAAAAGAAAAAACCATCTTCTTAGAAGAGTTTCATCCAGAAACATTTTATGATAGTTTGCACAAGGACATGTTTGGAATGGAAAACGTTATAAAAGAGGTAGTAAACTTCTTCTTTACAGAATATCTTCAGGGAAATAGATTGAATAGCAATTTAGCACTCTGTGGAGGATATGGGACTGGTAAATCAAGTATTGTAAAAATCATAGCAGAGGTAATGGATTATAAATATCAGAAGATCAGCCTTAATGGGGTAGAAGATATGAAACAGTTCCGTGGAATCTCAAGTTCATACGCAGGCAGTGAGCCGGGATGTATTGTAAAAGGGATAAAAAAAGCTGGTTCTACAAGAATGATCTTACAATTAGATGAGATAGATAAGTTAAAGCCTCAGTATTCAACCGCAATTATTGATTTACTTGATCGAGAATTTACGGATCATTTTCTTGAAGTACCAATCGATTTATCTCAGACGATTATTGTAGTAACAGCAAATGACTGGAGTAAGGTCCCGACTGTTGTGAGGGATCGGTTTATTGTTGTTGATGTTAAAGGATACAGACGGAAAGAAAAGAAAGAAATAATCACAGATTATATTATTCCAAGACTGGAAAAAAGTTATGCAGCAAACAAAGTAAGTATTACAATGGATGAACCAGCAATAGAGTATTTATTAAAGACATATACGAAATCTTTTGGTGTAAGAGATGCAGAAAAAGCGATGCAACGCATTTGTTCTAATAAACTTTTAGATCAAGCAGGGAGTGATGATCCATGGAAAGTAAGGATTGATAAAAATGATGTGAAAAAATATCTAGGGAAAGAACCAATTCCAAGAGGTAACTTCCCGAATAAAGTAGTTCCTGGTATTTCAAAGGCACTTGCAGTTAGTAATGGAAATATGGGTTTAACCTTTGCAATTGAGACGGTGCTTCTTGAAGGAAATGAAGGAATTGAGATAACGGGACTTCCAAAAGAGATGGCGATTGATTCTGTGAAAATATGTGTGACATGTATGAAAAAGATGTATCCAAATATTTTAAAAGGAAAAAGTATTCATGTTCATTTTGGAGAAGGCTCTGTTCCAAAAGATGGACCATCCGTTGGGACTGCTTTATTTTTAAGTATTTTATCAGCAGCAGTAAATAAGCCTGTTACTACAGGTGATCAATATGATCTTGCTTTTACAGGGGAAATAGGCTTAACAGGTTCAGTTTTTGCAGTAGGCGGTGTTTTGGAAAAACTACAGGCAGCAAGTGATTCAGGATGTATAAAGGTATTTATTCCAATGCAGAATTATGAGAGATTAGATCAAAATACGATCAATGATTTTGATTTCGAAGTAATTGGAGTAAGTCATGTTTCTGAAATTGTAGAAACTGTTTATCCAGATTTTAAGGAGAATTCTTATGAAGAAACTATATGAGAAATTTATTGAAAAAATTAATTGGCTATTCAATAAGGGAGCATGGTTTTGTTTCAGTTGCATCGTATTGATGCTTTCCGGAATAGCATTGATTGAGATGGCTTTAATTGATATTGGAAGAGATATTGGGGAAATTATTATAATTAATTCGTGGTATGAGCTTATTATTGTAGTGTTATTAACATTTATCGGAACATGGATAACAGATTTGGTGTATAACTGGGATAATAATGAAAGAGAAGCTGTAGAGATTTCAATTTTTGAATATATGTTTAGTAATGTAGCTTTAATTTTATTAGAACAATTTATAAAAATGAAATTATTTAGACTAGAATGCTTAGATGTTGGTTTATTCATGTATATAACGTTTGTAACAGCTTTTGTAATGTCAATATTATCAAAGTTATTTCATAAAACCTATAAAAATAAAGCATCTGTGAATGTAAAAATTTTATTTGTACTAATTCCATGGATTGTATTAGTAGTATTTATTTGTTACATTTGTATTCATCATGGAATGCGAGTTTATTTTTTTAGATAAGGGAGAAGAACATATCTAATTACGAAAGAATGAGGTCAATAATATGAGAAAACCAAGAGATAAATCAACACTTACAAAATTTGAATACATTTTTGATCATTTACTATTTGGAGGAATAATAGCGTATGATTTGATTTATGTTCTCCTTCCATGGTTGACTCCAACTGCATATGTTAACAGATCTTTGCCAAAGATTATCATTTGCTTATTAGCATCAAGTGTGATTGGATTTATAATCTCATATAAAAATAAACGAACGACAAGAAATGTTTTGGCTGACTTCATTTTAGGTGTCGGTATATACTTAATATGGATGTTTGGAAAATACATACCTAACTTTACAAGGTGGATCTTGAGTATCACCTTAATTATCACAGGTATAAGCGTGGTGTTGATAACGTATTCTGAAATGAAAAGAAAACAAGACAAAAAAACACTGCGATGGAGATATTACCTGAAATTAATGAAGTTGGTTAAAAGAAATGCAGTGATTGCATGTACTATTATTGTAATTATAGTCCCATCAATTCTTCATTTTTCAGAAAATCAGGAAGTAACAGAAGCATCAAATTCAAATATTCTTAAAGTACATGAAGCATATGGTGAAAAGTATAATCTGGCTAAAAATATAGATCAAATCAGGTTAATACGAAATAATGAGACATTTCAAGATCTTACTTATAAACAAAAATGTAAGGTTGTCACAGCTGTGTTACATAGTGAAGCAAACTATCTTGGATTATCGAAATTTCAGATTAAATTTAAAGATTTGAAAGACAATATACTAGGGCGGTTTGATCCGAATGCACATTGTATTATAATTAATGCAAAGCAATTAAGAAATGGTTATATGAATGGTGGAGATGCAAAATCTGTGTTAAATACTTGCTTGCATGAATGCAGACACTACTTCCAATATTCAATGATGGATTTATATGAAAGTTCAACTCCAGAACAGAGGAATTTATCTGTATTAAGAAATATGCCTATAGTAGATTGGATAAAGAATGCGAAAAATTACCAAAAAGGGGATGGGGCTGTGAATGAATACAATAAATATGCAAATCAACCAATGGAAAAAGATGCAAGAGAGTATGCTGAGAAACAGGTTGTAGCTTATCATAAGATAATTGATGGCTTTAATATATATGGGAGGTAGCAATAGTGCTTTATTTTATGTCAGATATTCATGGGGAATTAAAAGCATTTAAAAGAATGCTAAAGAAAATCAACTTTAATACAAAAGAAGATCAGTTAATCGTAATCGGAGATATTGTTGACCGAGATCCAGGAGGAATTGAGATTATCAATATGTTAAAACCATGGATGAAAGAAGAAATTGCTACTGTATGTATGGGCAATCATGAATTATTTACAAGCATGTGGCTAAGAGGAAAACTTTCTGACCGTAAATGGATGGCATTTGGTGGAGAAGAAACTCTAAAGATTATAAAAAACTTCAATTTCGACCAGAAAAAAGAATTTCTAAACTTTTTGGAAAGCCTTCCAATCTACATAGAAAGAGATTTACCAAACTTTGGTAAAACCGTGATTACTCATTCAGGAATCCATTGCGATCATTATGTATATAACGAAGATGGTACGATCAATGTGATTAAGTCAATTGAAAAGGCAGTAGAAAAAGATTTGTATTCTTTTTTGGTATCAAATGATATTCACTATATTCCTTCTGGTGACTTAAAAAAACTAGACCGATATATGATCATTGGACATACCCCAACGATTCGTATCAATGAAGACAGGTCTTGTAAGATCATTCGCACACCTTATTATATGGATATTGATTCGGGCTCTGGATATCGTAAAGATGGAGGAAGGCTTAGCTGTTATTGTGTGGACACGGATGAAGAGTTTTATGTGTAGGAAATCATCTGGAATAAGGGAGATTTGTGTATGAGTAGATTATTTTTAAACTCCATGGGATTAAATACAAAAGACGGAGCAAAACAGATCAAACATTCTATGGAAGTGCAGGGTGTAACAAACTTATCAGATCAAAAAATATTTGTTGTTTTATATACACCATATGGAGTAGATGATTTTATTGTTAAGAATTGTATTGAGATTTTAGGTTTTCAACCTCAAAATATTTTCCTGTCAAAAGATGGTATTCCAGAAGCGGATATAAATTATGTATATGTCACAGAGGGAAATGTTTTTCAAGTTTTGAATTATATGAAAGAAAATGAATTGGTAGACTATATTCAAAAGCTGATCTTAAACAAGGGTCAAACAGATTATATAGGATCTTCAGCTGGGGCTATGATTGCGGGAAAAGATATTTACTTTGGATTAGATTTTGATAAAAACAATGTTGGAATGACAGATTTTAAAGCGTTAAATTTATTTGATGGAACAATCATTCCGCATTATGAAGAAGAAAATCTGGAGATGTATAAGAGTAATACGGAAGAAGAAATTTTAAATAGTTATGAGAATATTTATTGTGTAAACAATGAAAACGTTTTTGTGTTAACTATTTAAAAAGTTAAATAGGAGACTGGTAAAATCAGTATTCCTAATTTTACCAGTCTCTCTATTTTAACAGTTTAAAATTACATCTAGACAATTTTCTTCTTTATTTTATTCTTATGTATCCGTTTTTTCATATGCCATATACTCAATTTAGGAACTACCCATTTTCCAAAAGAAAAATGAATTATACATGCAAAAATCAACAATATCGGTCCCATCCAATATATCTGGAATTGCCATACAATAATCGCAAACAATATTACAAACCCCATCCATACTGAAAGTGCCAATCGTGACTGTCCCGTAATAAATGTATGATGTAACAAAGATTTATTCTTAAGCGGAATCCTTCCTACACCTGGTCTTCCTTTTTGATTTTGTACTCTTCCATTTGCCCATATTGCAAATTTTTCATCCTCTCGAGTCAACATATAAAATGTATATTGGTAAATTCCTCTTGCCATGTCCACTGGTTTAATAAAGTTTGTTGCAATATCTTTTACTAATTCATCATTTAATGCATTTTCTATCACATACCTTGATTTATATGATGCTGTCGCCATAGCCATTTCATTTTTAAGTGAATACAAAATTTGGATACAACTCATAATAGTTGGAGTAATCAAAAATACAAATGTGATTATAAGATAATATTTCCTTTCAATTCTAAAATAATCTAATGCAAAATTCATGTAATATGTAATTCCCATTGCAATTGCTACAATAGTAAGAATAAAAACTACAAAGGTAAGTATGTTTTGTATATTTTGTATTCTATCAAAACACATTTTATAAATATGTTTTATTTCCAATGGCGAAAACTTTAAATTTTTTTCTTCGCCCTCTAAATATAATTCTCCGTTTTTTAAACATGTGCTACACACAGCCTTTCTTATTTTAAACAAATTACGCCTATTCTTTTTATAAAAGTTATGTTCTAAATTAAATGTCCCATCTGTCTTATCATATTCTTGCTCATAAAAAGCTCCCTTACTATCCAATTCAATATCAGCTGATATATTTAATGTATTCCTATAATTATCATAAAAAGATTTAATTGATAGAAAAAAATCTATATATATAAATAATACTGTTATGATACTACCTTCTACTATAAATACTGGAAATGAATTTATCATTAAAGAATATTTTAATCCTATTATTAATCCAAGTGGTAATAATACCCACAACACATGTCGCAGTCTCTGTCTTTGTGCATTCCCCTTATGTGTATCTTGAAATAATGTTTTTCTTCGTTTTCCGTGATAAAACGCACTATATTCTCCATCTCGTATATCACTCTGATAATACCTACAACTTACCATGCTATTTGCAATCCTCGATGATACTTTCATATATGCCAGCTTTAATAATAATAATACAATTGTAATTCCCAAAAGCAAAAATACAAAATGAGGAGTTGTTATTTTAAATCTCTTTAATATCCTAAAATTTACATTTCCTTTATTTATACAAAGATATCCTAAAATTACTGTAACTAAAATATATGCTCCTAATGTAATTAACAAGTTCACTGTTTGTAATACACGAAATCCTTTTATCCGTTTTGGAAGCTTTTGATATTCCACACTATATTCATCATCCCTTATTTTATCTCGTATGGCAATCAGCTCATCTATTATTTCTTTTTCTTCCATAGTTTCTTTATGCATCAGATTAATTAATAATTTTTCTATTCTTAATCTAACTTCTAAAGATACCATTTGCATTTTCTCTGTTAACATTTCTTTTAAAACTGCACCAAATGTGTATTGTTCTGACTTTAGATCAACTGATACCATCTCTTCTCCAGAACGATTTTGAAACCAAGGTGGTTGATATAAAGGAGTGCAATCGATCATTCCACTATCTATTCGATACTGTCCTATAGGTACCATACTATTAAAATCATAAAATAATGGTGTAGTATTTAAATTTTTTGATTTTGTAACTTTCAGCAAAATATCTGATGGCTTTAAATCTACATATGCTAAATTTTTCTTATGTACTTTCATCAAAAAAGTATACACCTTTATTGCAATCTGTATAATTTCATCTGGTCGTTCATTATTATCGAATACATCTGTTTTCCAACTTATAGAATTATTTATATATGTATTTTCATAATAAACTGTCCCGTATCCTTCTAACAGCTCTACATTGTCATCCACACGGATATAGTCCCTTGTTTCCTTTACTTCACGAAATTTTCTTAAATAATTCATACCATTTATAAATTTTTTCTTTTGACTATTCCATATATTTAATGAAATATTTTCCAACTGTAATGTGCCATCTTCTATTCTTTTTATTTTTGCTTTTGGGATTTTAATATTCGGATAAAATTCTTTTAGTAAAACAATTTTTCCCTTTTTATCTTCTTGTTTTTCTACTATATAACATAGACAAGAGGCTCCTTTATCTCCCGATTCCACAAGCTGCAGAATTTTATAAGAAAATATCTTTCCAGCTGCATTCTTTAAATAAATTTGCTTTCCTTTTTTCAATGGTATTCTTTCGTTCATATTCTTTATATTCCTTTAGCTTATTCTGCAGAATATTATAATATTCTGTTTGTTTTAATTCTATTGCATTATATGGTCTATCATCTACTCTAATTTTCGTACACCATTCAAATAATATCATTATTGAATTTCGTATGGAAGTATCAAAATTCGGAGTATTATTTATAAAACCAAATTTCCATCTACCATTTCTTCGAAAATTTACTGGTACTCCCCTATTAGTAATTATTTCATAAAATATTATCATAAATATATACAAATCACATGAATAATCTGGAACAAATTCAACACCATTTAAACACGCTCTCTGATACTGCGGTGTAAACAATGGATTACTCCAGCCATAGTCCCTTTGTCTCCATTCTTTTAGATAATTACATAATACTTTCTTCTGTTCATGAATCCCAGCTATATAATCTATTCCTGATGTAAAAATATCTAAACATTCCTCTTGTTTAATCTGCTTCATACTATTAATTCCTTTCATATCCTTTTTATAAAATTATGGTTACATTTTCTGCTTATGACTTTCTAAAAAAACTTTCTAAATTTGTAGATAAAAATCATTTTAATTGAATTCCTTATATTCATTCTGCTATAATAAATTTATATTTTCTATAGAATTTGGGAGGAAGATTATTATGTTAGAAGACATCACTGAATATGTAAATCATTTTAATTATTGGGATCAAATCAAAAAATTTTTAGAAGACAACCATGAGATTTACAATTTAAACACCCCTATCAATGACGAGAGACTTTTTAAATTTCTAAAAAATAGTTCAGCTAACCTCGGGAAAGATAAGACTACTTTTCAAAAATTTATTAAAGCTCTTTTCATTGATCATACTCACACTACCAAACGAAAAAATATTTTAAAACTTTGCTTCGCATTAAATCTTTCTTCTATCGAACTAGCCAATCAATTTTTAATGAATTATATGTCAGAAAAAGAATTAAGTTCAAGAAACTTAGAAGAATTTGTAATTCTTTGCGCATTAAACTGCCAATTGTCTTGGAGTGATGTTATTTCTATTTTAGATACACATAAACAACTTATTGACCAACAACCTCTAGCCCCTACTGATAAAGTTAATGAAATTGATCATCAAACCAGAAAAATCTATGAAAATTATATTTTACATATAAACTCTTTACAGGATTTAGAAGAAGCTCTTAATATTAAAGAACTTCAATGCTCTTTTTCACGAACTCGAAATAAACATTATCTTGCTCTTCTCGATGATGTCATTTTCGACGTTGGAGATACATTTGGTGATTTAGAAGAATTGAGTGATGAATTAGATTGCTATACTATTCAATCCTACTATAATAATATGTTTGAAATGCACTCTTTAGATGGTGATATTGGAGATAATTTTCTTACTCAAGAGGAAATTAATCAGTTAATTCCCCTTTTCCCAGATGTTTTTATGAACTATGGATTATTTGCTGATTTAGTCAGTCGCAGGCGATCTCTAGATGTTCCTTCTGGAACCTACCTACTACATCTGCTTTTAACAATTGATACTCAAGATACCGATTTAACCACCTCTAAAGGATTTATTGATGAATATTTAAATCACTATCTGAACAATGCCGGTTTTCCTAGCTTAAATACTAGCAAAGGATTCGATAAATTAGTAATTGACACTTACGATGAAACTCTTAAAGAATCTCTTTCAACTGATACTAATGATGACATTCGGCAAAAACTTTTATTTAAACTTCGCGAATATTTAAAAATGTACTGTAAACAATTTTAGTTAGTAACTATTCTATATCCTAACTACATACCTTCTTCATGAATGCCTATTTCAATTTTTAACTGTCTATGTATCTTAAATCATATTAAAATTAGTAGGGACATCTGTTTTATCAAGTGCCTCTACTAATTTGGTAATATCCCTGATATAAAATTATAGTCCCAAATGATATATGCCTTATTATAAACAAATAGTTTTTCAAATTTGATTTCTCTTTTTTAATAATTTTATATTAACATATACTTTAAACCATTCTTCTTCATTTCCAATAGTTTTTATTTTCTCACAAATAATTAAACTATTACATTAACCCAAAACGAGAAAATTCAATAAATTACTCATTGAATTTTCCCGTTTCTATTTCTTGTTTAATACTCATATAACGTAAACATCTTACTTGAATACTTATTATTCTTCCCCTTAGAATCTGTAATAAGTGTCACTTTTTGTTTCTCCTCTTTTTCCTGTTTCACAGTTCCAAGGCAATAATCCCTAATCGCTTTTGCATCCGCCTGTGCCAATTTCTTGATCTTAGCATCGTCTTTTAAAAACTGTTCTACATCATTGTCATTATCCACAAAACTATGTTCCACAATGACTCCTGGAATTCCTTCTTCAACGCTGTTATGAATAATTCTATAATAATCTCTTAATTTGCCATTCGGATATTTCTCATTCTTCTCTGATGTTCGCATTAATAACCCTTGATTCTCAACACCTGTCTGCTCTAATTGTTTCAAAAAGTAACATCCTAAAAGCTGCGCCTGTTTAGACACTTCTTTCTTATAATTTCCTGTTGGCACAAGCACTGTACATCCATGATCATAGTCTACGATCTCTCCATTAGCATTGTTATGGAGACTAATGAATAAATCTGCCTTATCCTGAACAGCTTTCGGTACTCGCTCGCTTAATTCAGGTTTTGTGTCTCCTGTTCTTGTTAGATATACTTTAATGTTTGAATTTTTTGAGAGTTCTTGTTTGATATATTTAGCTATCTTTAAGTTGATATCTTTCTCTTGCGGCTGATCATTTGTTTTTCCTACAGCACCGCTGTCATTGCCGCCATGTCCTGGATCTAGTTCTATGATCCAGTTTGATTTTTTTAATTTTCTTGTTTCCTGTTTCTTGCTCGATGTTGTTGTCGTAGCTTTTTTTGCTGTTGTTTTGTGTGATGCTGTTTTCTCTTGTGCCGTTTGTTTCTTAGTTCCGCACCCAGCGACACCTGCACATAATACTAACATTAGTGCTAATGCTTTTTTTACATTCTTTTTCATTTGTTTCCCCTTTTTTGTAACCGTTTTTTTTATTTTATCACTTTAATTTATATTTTACAAAAAGAAGCAGATATCTGCATAGTTTCCCGGATATCTGCTTCTTTATTAATATATAATTTGTTAGATTATAATTTTCTAATTTAGTCTCTGATAAATATCTTTCTCTGTCTCATCTGGATATTCTTTTGCAAGATTATAGATTGGCAGTATTGTGATCTCGTCTTCTAAAAGATCATCTGCTATTTTAGATACAGAGTCTCCTTTTTTCATCTTTTTCTGAACTTGCATAATTAATTTTAGACTCTCTCCCCGTATAATCCCCTGTTGAATTCCACGTTCAATTCCTGTGTTAATTGCATGATCTAATATTGTGCACATTGTAACCTCTCCCTTCTCATCTTTCTTATCTTCATCACTTAATAATTGTGACCGGTAACTGGCTCCATCGTATGCCATAACTCGAAATGTCATTGTTTTATCTGTATTGGTCTGGTTCTCCATTCCAAAAATGATCTTGTAATCTTTTCCTTTCTCCCACACTTTCAGAATATCTCTTTCTTGTTCATGCAATGAATCATCTGCCGCTTTATATTGGGATTTTACTTTTGTTTCTGATAATTCTTGTGGCTTTATGACTTGCTTCCCATCATAAATCAATACATTGATAATATCTGCAAACACATCTGGATAATCTTCTAGCAATTTCTCTACTTTGTCTTTCTGTCCCATACTTGCCTCCTTTGTATGTAAATTAAAAATATTTGTGTGATTAATCTGCAGAACTGCATCATTATTTGGTTATTTGAACTGTTTTACAGTTGTTTAGAATTCTTTTTGAATTGTAATCTAGATTATTGGTATTTTTAGTCTACATTATTTTACATAATTTGGCAAGGATTTTTTACATTTAATTCCATATGATTTATTTATATTTTATACAATATATAATACTATACCAATTCCATATTTTCAATAGTCATTTTCAATCAGCCCATTCCCATCATTTCTTATCTTCCATTTAATCTCTAACAACTCCCTCCTTTACTCCCTTTCGCCCCTCCTCAATTTATGCTAAACTTACTATAATAATTATCACCATTAAAGGAACAAAAAAATGACCATAGAAGAACAATACCGTCTATCTTGTTACGAAGAATTGACGACACTTGGAAATCATAATCATATATATCTAGTGAAACATAAGCAGTCTGGTGAGATTTTTGTAAAGAAGATTTTATTCAGATTTTCTTTTGATGTCTATGAGCAGCTAAAAACTTTAAATATTGCTGGAATTCCTAAAATTCATGAAATGATCTCTGATGATGAGCACCTTATTTTAATTGAAGATTACATTCATGGTCATACTTTGGAGCAGGCACTTGCACAACATGGGGTATTCTCTGAGAATGAAGCCTGCCGGATTGTAATTAAGCTTTGTAGAATTTTAAAAAGTCTTCATAAACTCAATCCACCGATCATTCATCGTGATCTTAAGTTATCAAATATTATCCTTACCAACGAAGGAATGCTCTGTCTTGTTGATTTCGATACGGCTCGTTATTATGAATCTGGTCAGGAACAGGATACTCAACTCCTTGGCACAAGGGAATATGCTCCGCCGGAACAATATGGTTTTGGCCAGTCGGATACACGATCTGATATTTATGCGTTGGGAATTATATTAAACCGCTTATTAACCGGGGAATATCCAAAACATCAGATGACTGACAAAGGTTATCGTTCTGTTATTTCAAAATGTATTCGCTGGGAGCCGGAAGAACGTTTTCAATCAATTGAAGAACTGGAAACTTCTTTGGCAAAATATCTTCCTGCTGAGATTTGCACAAACAAACCTGTTACCTCATCCCCATCCTTTAAGCCTCCGGGATTTCGTACTGGAACGTTGTGGAAAATGATTTTGGCTTCGTTTGGATATTTATTTTGTTTTTATTTATGTCTAACGATCACATTTACGGAGACAAAGAAATCTGTCCCTATAACCGGATCGCGGCTGTGGTATGAACGTTGTTTTATGCTGCTGATTCTCTTAAGTTTGATTTTTTACAATTGTGATTATGGAAATATACGTTCTTTGTCTTTTCAAGGACATTCTTTTCCTCTATGGATCAGAATTCTGATTCAGGTTGTTTTTTCCCTTTTGATCGTAATCTTTTTCGTGTTGATCATGTTGATTTTTGAGGAAATTATATGGTAATTTCTTTATCGCTGTCAGTAAAATTTACGCTGTCAGCGAAACATTTCCTTGTGAATATTTGCTACTCTTAATATTGTTTATAATAGAAGGGAGGAAGTTCATATGAAAACTTGGAAATTAGTTTCTGGAATCATATCCATTGTACTTTTTGCATTTGTTATGTTTCAGTCCTGTGCTGCAGGAATTTCAAATTCATTGGAAGCAAATGGTGAGAGTGGTGGTTCTGCAGGAGTTATCGTTGCAATCATGCTATTAGCTGGAGGAATCGTTTCCATTGCAACAAGAAATGGATCAAAGGGCGGAAATATTGCATTGATCGTTTTATTTGCACTTGGTGCTCTTTGCGGATTTACGATGGCTGGAAGTTATGCTGATTTAAATATCTGGGCTTTTTGGTGCTTGATCTGTGCAGTCTTTGCAATTGTTTCCTTAAAGAAAGGCCAATGATCAGTTACTTTAGAAACAAAAGGAGAAAGGAATTTTACATATGCAGGATCAATCAACAGATCATTTAGATCATCAATTAGAATCTACATCTCTGGAAAATTTTTCGGATTATCTGAAAAATCTTCAGCAGTTACCTAGCCTGCAGGATTTTTTCTCTGTTTACATCGCAAAACATAATCTGAAAACTTCACAGATCATCAAAAATAGTGGAATTTCTCAAAGTTATGCCCACGAAATCTTAAATGGAACGAAACCTCATCCTTCCAGGGATTATCTGCTTGCTTTATGTCTTGGTGCCCACATGGATCTTAAGACAACTCAACACGCATTACGAATTGCCCAGCTTGGTGAACTTTATGCTAAAGTTCCAAGAGATGCCGCAATCATGATGCATATCAACAATGAAAAATGGAATCTTGTTGATATCAACATTTTTCTGGAAGAACATGAACTTGATGTGATTTCGCTTTCTAAAAAAATATCATAAAATAATAACAAAAAGATCAGCTGTAAGCATCTGCCTGCAGCTGATCTTTTAATTTTATTTTATAAAATTATCTTTTTTCAACACCTAAAGTAACTTTCTCACCATTGATGTTCCATTCTTTTTCGTATCCGACAACTTCTCCGGCTTTCACTTCATCTGCTAAAACGTCTCCAGCGATAGCTGCTTCGTTTCTTCCGATGATGTCTGCTGCTTTGTCAGATCCTTTGTAAGAGAATGTGATATGGTCTGTTACTTCGAATCCAGCTTCTTTTCTCATAGACTGAACCTTGCTGACTACTTCACGGACGAATCCTTCTTCTAACAGTTCTTCAGATAAGTTTGTATCAAGTACAACTGTTACTCCGTTATCTGCTTCTGTTACGAATCCTTCCTGTTTTACCATTTCGATCAACAGATCTTCTTGGGCTAATTCTACAGGTGTTCCATCAATTTCAAATGTTAATGCTCCTTTAGAGTCTAATTCTGCTTTCGCTTCATTTCCATCAACTCCGGCTAAGTAGTTTCTGATTCCTCCAACTAATTTACCGTATTTTGGTCCTACAGTCTTTAACTGTGGTTTGAAGTTGTATGTTGTGAAGTTTGATACGTCATCTGTAAATGTGATGTTTTTCACATTTAACTCGTCTAAGATGATCGCTTCGTCATAATCTGGAAGAGATGCTTCTGCTTTCACATACATCTGTCCGATTGGCTGACGGTTCTTAATTGCTGCTCCGTTACGGCATGCACGTCCTAATACAACGATCTTTAATACGAGATCCATATCTGCTTCTAATTTCTCATCTACCTGTTCTGCATTGTATACAGGGAAGTCGCATAAGTGGATACTTTCTTTTGCAGATGCATCAACACTTCTTACGATGTTCTGATAAATCTCTTCTGTCATAAATGGAATCATTGGTGCTGCTGCTTTACATACAGTTACTAATGCTGTGTATAAAGTCATGTATGCATTTACCTTATCCTGTTCCATTCCTTTTGCCCAGAAACGGTCACGACAGCGTCTTACATACCAGTTACTCATGTCATCAACGAATTCCTGTAATGCTCTTGCTGCTTCAGGGATCTTGTAATCTCCTAAGTTGTCATCAACGGCTTTGACCATTGTGTTCATCTTAGATAACAGCCATTTATCCATAACAGATAACTTATCATATTCTAACGCATGTTTTGTTGGGTCGAACTGGTCGATCTCTGCATACAGTACATAGAATGCGTAAGTATTCCATAATGTTCCCATGAATTTACGCTGTCCTTCTGTAACAGCTTTTGCATGGAAACGGTTTGGAAGCCATGGGGCACTGTTTGTATAGAAGTACCAGCGGATTGCATCTGCTCCATGTTCTTCTAATGCATCAAATGGATCAACTGCATTTCCTTTGGACTTACTCATCTTCTGTCCATTTTCATCCTGAACGTGTCCTAATACGACAACGTTTTTATATGGTGCTTTATTAAATAATAAAGTAGAAATTGCCATTAAGGAGTAGAACCATCCACGAGTCTGGTCTACAGCTTCTGAGATAAAGTTTGCTGGGAAGTTGTCTTCGAAGATCTCTTTATTCTCAAATGGATAATGCCACTGTGCGAAAGGCATAGATCCTGAGTCAAACCAGCAGTCGATAACTTCTTCTACACGATGCATTGGTTTTCCACAGCATGGGCATTTTACTGTTACTTCATCGATGTATGGGCGGTGAAGTTCAATATCATCTGGGCAGTTATCGGACATGCTCTTTAATTCTTCGATAGATCCGATAGAATGCTGATGTCCACATTCACATTCCCAGATATTTAATGGAGTTCCCCAATAACGGTTTCTTGAGATTCCCCAATCCTGTACGTTCTCTAACCAGTCACCGAAACGTCCTTTACCGATGCTCTTTGGTACCCAGTTAACTGTATTGTTGTTTGCGATCAGCTGATCTTTGACTTCTGTCATCTTGATGAACCAAGATTCTCTTGCATAGTAGATCAGTGGTGTATCACAACGCCAGCAGTGTGGGTAGCTATGCTCGAATTTAGGAGCATCATATAATAATCCACGTTTATCCAAATTCATTAATACTTCTGGATCTGCTTTCTTAACAAATAATCCGGCAAATGGTGTTTCTTCTGACATGTTACCGCGTTCGTCTACTAACTGTACGAATGGCATATCGTATTTGCGTCCGACTTTCGCATCATCTTCACCAAATGCTGGTGCGATATGAACGATACCTGTACCATCTGTTAATGTTACATATCCGTCGCATGTTACATAGAACGCTTTCTTATGCTGTTTTTCTGCAACTTTTGCTGCACAGTCATATAATGGTTCGTATTCTTTGTATTCTAATTCTTTTCCTTTGAATGTCTCTAAGACTTTGTATGCAGGTGTTCCTGCTTCTTCGTCTGCTAATTTACCAAGAACTGTATCAAGCAGTGCTTCTGCCATGTAGTATACATATCCGTCTGCAGCTTCTACTTTTGCGTATGTCTCTTCTGGATTTACGCAAAGACCGATGTTAGATGGAAGTGTCCATGGTGTTGTTGTCCATGCAAGGAAGTATGCTTCTTCACCTACGGCTTTGAAACGTACGATCGCAGAACGTTCTTTGACATCTTTGTATCCCTGTGCTACTTCCTGTGCGGATAAAGGTGTTCCACAACGAGGGCAGTAAGGTACGATCTTGAATCCTTTGTAAAGTAATTTCTTATCCCAGATCTGTTTTAATGCCCACCATACAGATTCGATAAAGTTGTTATCGTATGTGATGTATGGGTTTTCCATGTCAGCCCAGAAACCTACTGTATCTGAGAAATCTTCCCACATACCTTTGTATTTCCAAACGCTTTCTTTACATTTCTTGATGAATGGTTCCATACCGTATTCTTCGATCTGTTCTTTTCCATCAAGACCTAACATCTTCTCAACTTCAAGCTCAACTGGAAGTCCGTGTGTATCCCATCCAGCTTTACGAATGATCTTGTGACCTTTCATTGTCTGGTAACGAGGGATCATATCTTTGATGACACGAGTTAAAACGTGTCCGATATGTGGTTTACCATTGGCTGTTGGTGGTCCGTCATAGAATGTGTATGTCGGATCGTCTTTTCTTTCTTCGATACTCTTTTCAAAAATTTCGTTTTCTTTCCAGAACTTTACGGTCTCTTTCTCGCGATCGACAAAGTTCATGTCAGATGATACTTTCTTGTACATCTTCATCTCTCCTTTTACTTCTTAGAAAATCTAATGAAATAGGAACTTTTATAGGATTTTTCTATAAAACAGGTTGTCCTATAAAATAAAAAAAGGCGTCGTCCTAAAAATAGGACAACACCGTTGCTTCTAAACCACCTATTTCACATACTATCATATGTTATCCCGTTAACGGAGGATACCGGCACAGCTTACTTTATTCAGCCTGCAGCTTGGGAGTGATCTTCCTTCCTATCCTACTAACATCCGGCTTCCACCGCCCCGGACTCGCTCCTGCGTTCATGATAGAAGTACTGTCTCCTTCTTCGCCTTTATCATACTAAATTATCTTAACACCTGAAATAGCTGTTCGTCAATATTGAATTGTAAGTTTTTATCTTTGTTTGCCTACTTCTTATTCCATTTTGAAACTTTACGATTTTTTAACGTTTTATTTACTAGATTTTATAATTTTCGTATATAATTATATGGTAAAATAATAGTTAACTAATATTAGATGATCTAAATAAAAATATAAAACCCGGAGGTAAATAAATCCATGTTAAGAATAGGAATTTTAACTAGCGGCGGTGACTGTCAGGCATTAAATGCAGCCATGCGCGGTGTTGTGAAAGGTTTAAGTGCAAAAAGAAATGATCTGGAAATCTATGGTTTCCGTGATGGATATAAAGGACTGATCTATGGTATTGCTGACCGTATGACTCCAGATGATTTTTCTGGAATTTTAAACCGCGGTGGTACAATCCTTGGAACTTCCAGACAGCCATTTAAGAAAATGCGTATTCCTGATGAAAATGGTCTTGATAAAGTTGAGGCTATGAAAAGCAATTACCGCAAATACAAATTAGACTGTCTTGTAATCCTTGGTGGAAACGGAACTCACAAAACTGCAAATATGCTTCGTGAAGAAGGATTAAATGTGGTAACACTCCCTAAAACAATCGACAACGACCTCTGGGGAACAGAAATGACCTTCGGATTCCAGAGTGCTGTTGATATCGCAACGGATACCATTGATCGTATTCACACAACAGCTTCCTCACACAGCCGTGTTTTCATTATTGAAGTTATGGGACACAAAGTCGGACATGTTACTTTACACGCAGGAATCGCCGGTGGAGCCGATGTCATCTTACTTCCTGAAATCCCTTATGATATCGATAAAGTAGCCGAGGTTGTAGAAAAACGTTTCGCAGCCGGAAAGAAATTTTCAATTCTTGCAGTTGCTGAAGGTGCGATTTCTAAAGAAGATGCGAAGTTAAAGAAGAAACAGTACAAGGCAAAACTGGCTGAAAGAAGATATCCTTCTGTTGCATATGAGATCGCAGCTGCATTAGAAGAAAAAACAAACCGCGAAATCAGAGTCACAGTTCCAGGACATACACAACGCGGCGGCTCTCCTTGCGCTTACGACCGTGTGCTTGCTACAAGAGTTGGAGCATATGCTGCTGAACTGATTCTTAATAAAGAGTTTGGTTATATGGTTGGTATTGTTGATGGAGATACGAAGAAAGTTCCTTTGTCTGATGTTGCTGGGAAGCTGAAGTATGTTGATCCTGAGTGTCAGATGATTAAGGATGCTAAGACTATTGGAATTAGTTTTGGGGAGTAAATTCTGATTTTGTGTGATCGGCCAACTGTAGTCTTTCTGTATATGATAAAAAATAAATAATGGTCTGGAAAAGCAGCTAGAGAATTTTGCACGTGTTTTTGACAAGTCGCTTATCCGCTCAATTTCCTGCGA
>CABIYF010000035.1 GCA_902362875.1 Eubacteriaceae bacterium
ACACCTGCCAACAGAATGTAAAAAATAAGATCACTGGATAAAAATCCAGTGATCAAAAATTTATCGGTAACACTGATTTACCGTTTACATGTCAAATAAACCTGTCTAAAAATACAGATTTTTAGTAAACGGTAAATCAGTGTTCCCTACAAAATCCGTAAGCGATTAATCTTAGGGGTAAACGGTAAATCAGTGTTCCCTACAAAATCCTAAAATAATCTGAGATGAATAATCTTGGACTGATTGAGCCATCTGTCCGACAGTAAGCGATTAATCTTAGGGTGTTGCTAGAATAATAGAATGCTAGTACTTTACTTCATTTTTCTAGCAAACATTCTTTGTACTTCTTCATTCCATGGTGCTAACTTTTCTAATTCTTTTTGAGCAGTTCTTGCATTTGGTCGTTTTTCCAATAAGAAATTTAAATATTTATAAACGTTTAGATCATATGCTTTTGCCATCTCAATCATTGTGAAACAGACCACGCTGGCATGTGCTCCATCTGTAGAATCACAGAACAGCCAGTTCTTTCGTCCGATCGTGATCGGACGGATCGCATTCTCACTCAGATTATTACTGAGACTACACCGGCCATCTTCCAAATATGTCATCAGTGTATCTTTTCGATTCCTGATATAGGTTACAGCACGATCAAGACGGCTTCCTTTTACCGGAGTTTGTGCATCAAGCCATGACAAAAAAGCCTCAATGACTGGTTTTTCATCTTTGAGACGTCGTTTCTTTCTTTGTTCTGGCGAAAGCCCTTTTACAAGATAACGTCGTTCATATTCAAACAGTTTATCACAATATAAGACTCCCTGAACTGCCGGATCTGAATAATCTTTTTCATGACCTTTCGGGATCGCTTCCAGAAGGTATCTGCGGATATGTGCATAACAACAGCAGCGTTTCCCGTCCTTTAACAGATTATATCCATGATATCCGTCTGTCATAAAGTAATATCCCGGTTTGATACCATCCAGAAATCCAACGGCATGTTTTCCTGCTCTTGTTTCCGTATAATGATAGAGCACGATCTTTGGCAGTCCGTCTTCCCCACTGCGTACCACCCAGATAAATGACTGTGTCTGGGCTCTCCGGCCTTCTTCCTTTAACACCTGAAGGCGGGTCTCATCCATCATCAGAAACTTTCGTTTTTTCAGCTGTTTCTCAAAATAATCATACACTGGCTGAAAGTATGTTTTGGAACAGTGGATGATCCATCTTGCCATGGAAGCTCTTGTAATCGTTGCTCCCAGCTGTTCCCAGTATTTTTCCTGACGGTACAGCGGCATTGCGTTTACGAACTTCTGACAGATCACATGTGCCGCAAGAGATGGAGATACATAGCTTCCTCGAAGAAGTGCAGGAACCCCATTGTCTTTGATGAACTGTGGTTCCTCTGTCTCTTTGCACTTTGGACATCCGTAAGTTGTAGCGATATATTCCACACGCTCCAGTTTTGCCGGTGTAAAAATCACTTCACTGCGGATCAGTTCATGACCGATCTCAACCATCTTTGTTCCACAGATACTGCATGTTTTCTGTTCTTCTGTCAGAGTGTCAACGAATTCCTGACGGACAGGGATATCACGGAACTGTTCGTTCAGATCCGGCTTCTTTTTTCTCTTTCTTTCATGAGCTTTGATCTCAATATATTCCGGTTCGATCTCTTTTGCCGGTTCTTTCTCCATAAGCTCATCAAACAGGCTCAACTGTCCCGGAAGATCATCTTTTGGTCTCTTTTCACTGGAAGTCCCAAAAAGCTTTGCTTGCAGATAAGAGATCTCTGCCTGCAGGTTTGAGATGATCTGGTCTTTCTTCTCATCGGATGCATGATGCTCTTCGATCGTTTTCCGAAGATCTTTGATCATCTCCGTCTGCAGACGGATCGTCTGATTTAGTTGTGAGATCGTATCCTTCAGCTCGATCAGCCGGATATCATTTCTGCCTGAATCCATGGTATAAAACTCCTTTTTTTGTTACTCTTATTATACCATAAGATCGGCTGAATCCCTAGTAAAATAGGGACTTTCTCAATCTTTTTCATCATCCGGATTTTTTGGTTTGATCGCTTTTGGCTGTTCAATCTCCAGACCTGACATCAGCCAGTCGAACTGTCTCCAGGTGATCGGCTGTACTTCATTTTTATTCCTTGGCCAGCGGTATCTTCCTTCGGAAACGGTCAGTCTTTTATATAATAGTACAAAGCCATCGTTTTCATATAAAAGTGCTTTGATCCGGTCACATTTCCGGCCACAGAAAAGATATAAGGCTCTCTGTTTTGGATCCATATGCAGCTGATCTTTTACGATAGCACATAATCCGTCGATCTGTTTTCTTATATCTGTATATCCACAGACAATATAGATATCATCCACAACAGAGATATCGCCTAACATGAGAAAGCTCCCAGAAGCTTTAATGTTTGTTCCAGTAATCTTGGATCTGTCTGATTACTGATCCTTAAAACAGCTTTTCCGATCTGAAGTTCCATTGCTGCAACAGGTTTTGTGATCTCTGCAGTATCTTCCATAGAAGACTGTTTGAAAAGATCTGAAGGATGATCTGGGATGATCTCCATTTTTACAACTTCCTGATGGATTGCCTGAAACCTGTCTTTTCCTGCCGGTGCTGGAAATTCACAGGCCTGTTTACGAAAACGGCGGACCCAGTTATAAAAAGTCCCAGGATTGATATCATGTTCCAGACACCACTGGTGATCAGAAAGTCCGCTCTGTCTGCATTCCATGATCATATCATACTGTTCCTGTTCCGTGCGTCTTTTTGCTCTCATTGTACTCCTCCATAATTGTAGTAAAGTACTAGCATTTTCATTCATCTAGCAAACGATGGAAGTAAAACGCTAGCATCTAGCAATCATTATGACAGGATTTAGATGGATTGAAAATCCACCCTAAAATAAAGCGCTTACAAAAGAGCAAAGGATGTTTGCTAGAAAAATGAAGTAAAGTACTAGCATTCTATTATTCTAGCAACACTTTAAGATTAATCGCTTACTGTTAAAATACTAATAAATATAAAAGATACCGATAAAATATAAGTTAAATGTTGCATTGGATGCTTTAACTTAGTAAAATATAGGAAAACTAATGACCGCTTATATTGGATAAGGATTTACAATATGTTATACTGATAAAAGAGACGATAAGTGAATAGATTTTAGCATAAATAATGAGTACGGAGAATATAAAAAAATGAAAAAAAATCTTGAAGGAAAATTACAAGAAATAATAAGATTTGCACGTAAGAAGAACAATACAATTAGCTATAATATGGCAGTAGATATACTAAAAGATAAAGAACAAATTAATGATGAGGATATAGGTTTATCATTAAAGGAGTTGTTCAACAGAGGGATTATAGTAACACCTGAGGAAGATGAAGAGTATTTGGCAAATGAAACTGATCCAGATACATTTATTCCTGCAGATGTTCAAATAAGTCAGAGAACAATTAATGTTTATAATTTGATGGAGAGACTAGAAAATGAAGAAATTGATTTAGCACCTAGTTTTCAAAGAAATGGGAATTTATGGTCTTTAGAGGAGCAAAGTCGTTTGATTGAGTCATTGATGCTAAAGATTCCAATTCCTGCATTTTATTTTAATGCAGCAGATGATGATAAATGGATTGTAATTGACGGGTTGCAAAGATTATCAGCATTTTATAATTTCCTTGTTGGTGAAAAGAATGATAGAGAAGAAAAAAGAAAAAAGCAGAAATTTGTGGGGATGCAATATTTAAAAGATTTTGAAAATTGTGATTTTGATGAGTTGCCTAGACAATATATGAGAAGAATTAAAGAAACGACAGTGGTTGCGTATACCGTTGAAAAAGGAACTCCAGATGAGATAGTATTTAATATATTTCAAAGAATTAACACAGGGGGAACAATTTTAAAACCTCAGGAAATACGCCAAGCATTATATCAAGGAAAAGCAACTATATTGATTGAAAAGCTCGCAAAGTGTGATGAATTTTTGCAAGCAACGCAGAATGCTATTAGAAGTGATAGAATGCAGGATAGAGAATATGTAACTCGTTTTATAGCATTTACAGAATTAAATTTTGAAAAAGAATATAGAGGAAATATAGATGAATATTTGATAAAAGCAATGAAATTAGTTAATACTTATGATGATAATAAAATTAGAAAATTAGAAAAGAATTTTAAAAAAATAATGAATTATTGTGCAAAAATATTTGGTAAGTATGCTTTTAGAAAATATAATAAAAACCAGAGAAGAGGACCTATAAATAAAGCAATTTTTGAAATGTGGGTTGTATGTTTCTCGGGACTTACTGAAAAACAATTACAAACATTAGAAAGTAATAAATATCCATTTTTAAAAGCATTTGAAAAAATACAACAAGAAAGTACATTTATTACAACGGTAAAGGCAGGAGATCAATATTCTGTGGTAAGGAGAATTGATATAGCAAGAGATTTAGTGAAGGAGTTTATATGATTAATAAAATAGATGTTGAAAATTTTAAATGTTTTCATAAATTTAGTTTGCCGATGAGAAATGTTAATATATTATCGGGAATAAATGGAATGGGAAAATCTACCATGATTCAGAGTTTATTATTGTTGAGGCAATCAATGAATAATAATGATGAAATAAAGGGGTTAAGAATTAATGGGGAATATGTATCCTTAGGAAACGGTCAAGATATTTTATATGAGAAAGCTGAGGAAGAACAAATAAGTTTAGGATACGAAGAAGATGGAATTAGTTATTTTTGGAAATTTGAATATAGTGCAGAATCAGATTTTTTACCAGTAATAGAAAAAAAAGAAGGTAAGGTAGAATCAACATTATTCAGTTCTGATTTTAGTTATCTATCAGCATATAGAATTGAACCTAAAGAATTGTATGGTGTTAAAAATGAAATAGAAATAGATAAAAGAGAATTTGGAAATAATGGAGAATTTGCACTTCAGTATTTGGGATTACATGGAGATGATAAAGTAGTTAATGATAATATAATTATAGAGGATAAATTAGATAATTCATTAGCAAATCAGGTAAGAGTATGGATGGATAAAATTTCACCAGGAGTTTCTCCTAAAATTACAGTTAATATGTCTCTAAGAAAATCAGAAGTAAGATATGAATTTATAGAAGGTAGAGAAAAAAGTGGTTCATATAAAAGTGTTAATGTTGGTTTTGGTATTACTTATGTATTGCCATTAGTTATTGCATTAATTTCTGCTAAGAAAGGAGACATTATTGTTATAGAAAATCCAGAGGCTCATATTCATCCAGCGGGGCAAAGTATGTTAGGTGAATTAATTGCAAGAGCAGGAAGTGGTGGAGTGCAAATTATTGTAGAAACGCATAGCGATCATATTTTAAATGGGTTACGTTTAGCAGTTAAGAAAAAAATGGTAGATAAAGATGAAATAGTTCTTTCATTTTTTTATCGAAATGAAAAAAAGGAATTCAAACATGAGTGTATTCATCCTAAAATATTAGAAGATGGTAGGCTGGATTGTTGGCCAGAAGGTTTTTTTGATGAATGGGATAAAGCATTATATGATCTTATTTAAGGAGCAAATATGTATTTAAATGAACAGTCTTGGCATGAAAAGTCAGAAGACTCATATTTTATAGATATGAAAATTAGAAAGTTTTTAGATGTTTATGCTGAAATAAAAAGAAAAAATTCACAAGAAGAAATTTTTGTTCCAGAAGAAGAAAAGTTGTATATCAATTCAGAAAGTTATTCTTTGGGACAATGGTTAAATGGAACGGATAAAGAATATAAAAGATTGTATTTAAGTTTTTGGAATAAGAGAGTTACTTATAAATTAGATGATGATTATGAAGTACGCATAAATGATGAAATATTAAAAGGTGGAACGGAGTCTTGGATTAATGATTCTTGTATGTTAAGTATTGAATTAAATGAAAAATGGAAACAAGAAGATATAGAAGCAACTTTAATTTCTGTAGTTGAAAGTAATAAAAAAGTAAAAATTAGAAATGTTTCTGATAAAGAGCATTTAGAGAATGAAAATATAAAAAAATTATTTATTATAGAAAATGAAGTTAAATCATATAGTGAATTGTGGGACAGAAGGGGAGAATTATTTCCGCATTTGTCTTTTTGTCCTAGCGTAGAAGGAAAATTAAAAAATTTACAAGTGTTTTATCTCAATCAGGTAACTAAAAAATTGTTAGAATTAGAAAATTATTGTGTGCAATTTTCTGAATTAGCATTTGATCCATCAAAATTAACAAAGACAACAACAGAGAGTGGGGCTACTTTGGCGAAATTTGAAAAAGATCATACATTTAAAGATGAAGATGGAAAAGAATATTTAGCAAGTTGGCATATGCGTTTTACAGGAATTCCAGGAAGAATTTTTTTTATTCCTAATTATAATAGTCAAAAAGATAAAATTTTAATTTGCTACATTGGGGAAAAATTAAGAAATGTTTCATATACATAAAAGTTTGTAAAAAGCGAGCAAGTTATTTTAAGATAATTAAATAGAATTTACAAAATTATTAAGCAAAACGGTCAAAACAAAAATTGGTACTACAAGTTGCACAAAATATCCCCTCAATCAACGGAAGTTATTGAGGGGATTGCTGGTTATAATGGAAAGAACACATTGGTCCTACCGTCATTTCCGAGAAAATCCCACCACCGATTGAACAATCAAAAATAATCTGCTAAAATAAACATAACAAATACATAATACAAAATACAAGAAATGAAAGAGGAGAATACAATGATTCATCTGTTAGGAACTATCGCAATGATCTTAGTTTTAAGCTTAATGATCGCTGGGCTTTTAAAATTAAATTACAAAGATTTATGGGTATCAGAAGATAAAAAAGTTAACGAACCAGAAGTAAGAACACTAAGAAGTTGTTAATAAAGAATAAGTAATCTAAAGGAAAAGGAGTCAGAGAAATCTGGCTTCTTATTTTTATGCGGCAAATAAAACATTTCACACCAAATAAAGAACCATTCACGCCATATAAAGTTACTCTTTCAGAAAATATGTTAATGTAAAACCGATAATAGGGAAATCAAGGGACAATAGTTTAATAAAAAGGGATTATAACGTTTACATATTTATGAGAGGAGTGAGTATGATGAAAAGGGACAAGAACTGTTCAAAGCTGCTTTTAGGTTTCGCTGTATGTATGCTGTTTGTTTTCACAGCAGGATTTCATAACAGAGAAACCAGTGTAGGTGCAACAGGGGTAAGTGATAAATATGCAGATGCATCAGTATATGGACAGAAGTTTATGGAGCAATGTTGTCCGGGAATTGAACCAATTGGAGAGGTGTATATTACAGGCGGCATTATGGAACCGAAGTATACCCAGCGTGTTCCTGTATACTCTGTGGCGAAGGATACAGAGATTCAGGGACGTAAGATTCAGTCAAAGTATCTGCCACAGGGAAACATTCAGAATCTCAAGGAGATTTATGCGTCAATAACAGGATTCAGAGAATTTGAATGGATCAACGGAGAATATCAGGCATCAGGGGGAGAGAAGGAATATGTTGTAGCATACGATAAGTACAATATTATTTTCTGGAGTAATGGATACAAGGCTTTTGGGGCTTCACCAGCAATGTGCCACCAGTCAGATATTATGATGTCACACCCACCAGGATTTTATTCAATTCCAAGGGGTAAGGCATGGATGAAGCTGTATAAATACAATGAACGTAATAAATATGATGCGAAAAAAGATAAAGATGGAAATATTATTGTTGAATATCGAGGCAAGGGAAGAGCAACGAGTCATTACATTGGAATTAGTTCACTTGCAGAATATTTAGACACAGGAAACGTATATTATGAAAAATGTAATACAGAGTTTTTGATTGCAGATACGAGAAGAATATCTACAAAGAAGGGTACGGTAAGTGAGGATGAGCTGTATTATAAGGTTATTTACCGGGCAAAGAATGATGTATATTATTTATCTGATTTTGAATATTTCTACGTTCCGGCAAAATATATTAATTTATACAGAAATGGCGTAAAAGTTCCAGCAAATCTGACAGATGGAAAAATCGTAGATCCAGATTATTCAGCAAGTAGTTATTATAGGGATATTCCAGTATACAAAGATGCGACAACAAGTGCAAAGATTATTGGCTATGTACAGAAAGATGCACTTGTACAATATTACGAAAAAGACAGCAACAAAACGTGGTCTAAAGTTTACTATAATAGTGATACAGCATACATTAAGACAAGATACATACAGAAAGTTGTAAAACCAGTCGTTGCCAAACCGAAACCAGCGCCAAAGAAAGTCAGTGTCAAGACGATCAAGAACAATGAGTATGTGATGACATGGAGCAAGGCTTCTGGATGTAAGGATTATAAGATCATTTTGACAAAGAATCCAACATCCCTTACAAAGAAGAATATCGTATATCAGAATAATCATTACAAAGGTACAACGTATACAGTGAAGAATTCTGTATTAAAGAAGAATACGAAGACAGGCTTATACTTATGTGTAGCAGCGAACTATTCTCATGGAACATCAGTAAATACAAGAAGTGATCTGATCTATATGGGAACAAAACCACCAGCTTTGAAGAAAAGCCAGTTAAAGATTTCAAAGAAAGAGATCAAGATCGTAAAATATAAGAGAGAAGTCATGCGGCTTCAGTACGCAACGAACAAATCATTTAAGAAAGCAAAAACAATTACTGCAAAGGACGGAATGATAACATCAATTAAGAAATTAAAATCAAAGAAAACATATTATATCCGTTATGCAGATCGTGATTATGCAGATACAGATTCTGGAGGAAAGCTAGTTTATACTGACTGGTCGAATACATTGAAAGTAAAAACAAAATAATTAAGAAAAAAACAAGGTGTTTTACAGAGAAAATGCCTTGTTTTTTTCTTAATTATTTTGTTATACTTCTATAGAATAGAAACCAAGAGATAAAGCAAAGAAAGAAGACGACGATGTTATTACACAAGATAAAATATCTTTCATTTTTTATAAAACAAGACATGATGCAGCCGTTAAGATATCTGATCGTTGCATGCAGTATCGGAATGGTATTTTTAATGCTGTTAAAGATGTTTGACATGTTATTTCCACAGGGAAAGGAGTTTCACAGGAAAAAATATATCTGGACATTAATCTTAATCTACGCCATCGTATTTGTTAATGTAGGATTTTTCTCAAGAGAGCCGGGAACGAGAACGGATGTAAGTTTAAAATTATTTGAAACATGGGGAAATTCAATGATCGCTCATGCGTATTTTGTGGAAAATATCATTATGTTTATCCCATATGGTGTATTGCTGCCGATTGCATTTAAGAGAATTCGAAAAATCTGGATGTGTGTAGGAAGTGCGTGTCTGATCAGTTGTACACTTGAAGTGATGCAGCATATGACTGGAAGAGGATATGCACAGATCGATGATGTAATGACCAATACAGCTGGAGCTGCACTTGGTTATATGGTATGGAAGATTTTTGATAAATTGCGTCTGGTTTTTTTTAGAAAACCGTGATATACTAACTAAGTTACTGAGGCGTTTTCCGAGACTGCTGAAAAGCTTATTACAGCAAATCAGTGGAAGAAACCATGAAGAGAAGCAGCAAAGTAGTCGGTTTTTCAGTTGTTTCGGCGCCTTAAGACAAAAGAATATAAAGGAGACGAACTATGACAAAACAGTTTAGCATGGAACTTGCAGGACGTACACTGATGGTTGAAGTTGGACGTGTTGCAGCACAGGCAAACGGTGCAGCATTTATGCACTACGGTGATACTGTTGTATTATCTACAGCAACAGCATCTGAAAAACCAAGAGATGGAATTGATTTCTTTCCATTAAGTGTAGAATATGAAGAGAAATTATACGCAGTAGGTAAGATTCCAGGTGGATACTTAAAGAGAGAAGGAAAACCTTCTGAGAATGCGATCTTAACAGACCGTGTAATCGACCGCCCAATGAGACCACTGTTCCCTAAAGACTACAGAAATGACGTTGCATTAAACAACTTAGTTATGTCTGTAGACCCAGACTGCAGCCCAGAGCTTACAGCTATGCTTGGTTCTGCAATCGCTACAGCAATCTCTGATATCCCATTTGACGGACCTACAGCATCTACAATGGTAGGACTGATCGATGGAGAATTCGTGATCAACCCAACTTCTGCACAGAAAGAAGTTTCTGATCTTGCATTAACAGTTGCATCTACAAGAGAGAAAGTTATCATGATCGAAGCTGGTGCTAATGAAGTACCTGAAGATGTGATGTTAGAAGCAATTTTCAAAGCTCACGAAGTAAACCAGGAGATCATCAAATTCATCGACACAATCGTTGCTGAATGTGGAAAAGAAAAACATGATTATGAGCATCACATTGTAGATCCAGAGATGTATGATGATATGGTAGCTTTCATTACTCCAGAAGCAATGGAAGAAGCTGTATTTACAGATGATAAACAGACAAGAGAAGCAAATATTCGTGCGATCGAAGAGAAATTAGAAGAAAGATATGCTGAGAATGAAGAATGGTTAGCACAGATCGGTGAAGCTGTTTACGCATTCCAGAAGAAGACTGTCCGTAAGATGATCTTAAAAGACCACAAACGTCCAGACGGTCGTGATATCAAACAGATCCGTCCGCTTCATGCAGAAGTTGACTGCCTGCCAAGAGTACACGGATCTGCATTATTCCAGAGAGGACAGACTCAGGTTATGACAGTGACAACACTTGGATCATTATCTGAAGCACAGCGTCTTGATGGAATCGATGTAACAGAGACAACAAAACGTTATATGCATCACTATAACTTCCCTTCTTACTCTGTAGGAGAGACAAGACCAAGCAGAGGACCAGGACGTCGTGAGATCGGACATGGTGCATTAGCAGAGCGTGCCTTAGTTCCAGTATTACCAAGTGAAGAAGAATTCCCATATGCAATCCGTACAGTATCTGAGATCATGGAATCTAACGGATCTACATCTCAGGGAAGTATCTGTGCTTCATCTCTGTCATTAATGGCAGCAGGTGTTCCAGTGAAAGCTCCAGTTGCAGGTATTTCTGTAGGACTTGTCACAGGAGAAGGAGATGACGATTACATCATCTTAACAGATATTCAGGGATTAGAAGACTTCTTCGGAGATATGGACTTTAAAGTGGCTGGTACAGACAAAGGTATCACAGCAATCCAGATGGATATCAAGATTCACGGATTAACAGAACAGATCATCCGCGAAGCAATCGCAAGAACAAAAGAAGCAAGAACACACATCCTTCACGATGTAATGAACCCAGTGATCCCAGCTGCAAGAGACCACGTTGGAGAATTTGCTCCAAAGATCTCCCAGTATACGATCGATCCTGAAAAGATTTCAGAAGTTATCGGTAAACAGGGTAAAACAATCAATGGAATCATTGATGAGACTGGTGTTAAGATTGATATTGACGAAAGCGGACGTATCGATATCTTAAGTGAAGATCAGGCAATGATCGACAAAGCGATCAGCATCATCAAATCTATCGTAGAACCATTGAATGTCGGAGATATCTACGAAGGTGAAGTTGTAAGAATCATGAACTTCGGTGCATTCGTACAGCTTTCTCCAAACAAAGATGGAATGATCCATATTTCTAAACTTTCAAACGAGAGAGTAGAGAAAGTAGAAGATGTCGTTAATATCGGAGACAAAGTAGCTGTCAAAGTATTAGAAATCGACAAGATGGGAAGAATCAATCTGAAATTAGAAGAAAAGATTGAAGACTAATTAAGAATTATGAAACAGCTTTTTGTATGCGAAAGTGTATGAAAAGCTGTTTTTTATTGCGCCTTGTCACTTTAAGTTTTTCATTTGAACGAAACAGATTGAATAAAGAATAAGATAGACTGGGCGCCAGAAAGGATAAATAAAAATGAAACATATGATATTAGCTTCTGGTTCACCAAGAAGAAAAGAAATCTTAGAACTTGCAGATTTAGATTTTGATATTATGCCAAGTGATGCCGAGGAGATCACGACAAAAACAGCACCACATGAAGTTGTTATGGAACTGGCATCAATCAAAGCAAAAGATATTTATGAACAGTCAGACAAACAGAGCATGGTCATCGGGGCTGATACAGTTGTAGCTTACCAGGGACAGATTCTTGGGAAACCGGCAGACGAAGCGGATGCCAAGAGAACATTAATGATGTTAAGCGGACATACACATGAAGTGTATACAGGAGTCTGTGTGATCGAAGACGGTCAGACAAGAACATTTTATGAAGAGACAAAGGTAACATTTTATGAGATCAGCGAAGATGAGGCAGAGCGTTATATTAAGACGGGAGAGCCGATGGATAAAGCTGGATCATATGGAATTCAGGGGAAAGCAGCGGTCTTTATCAAAGGAATCGAGGGAGATTATTATAATGTTGTAGGATTTCCAATTGCAAGATTCTTACAGGAAATCACAAAATAAAGATGTATTTTTTTCAAATATAAGGCAAAAACCTTTGACGATACCTATAAACCTCTGTTATGATGTGAGATAAAGGCAAAAAGCAGATAGACTAATAAGAGTAAGATGTTTCACTGAAAACTCAAGGTGACAGGGAATTGGTAAGATAACGGTAACGGGAAAGTAGAAAGGGATTAGAGAAATGAGCAAGATTGCGATCGTAACAGATAGTAACAGCGGAATTACCCAGAAGGAAGGGAAAGAGCTTGGAATCTCAGTGATTTCCATGCCATTTTATATTGACGAAGAATTATATTTTGAAGATATTACATTAACACAGGATGAATTTTATCAGAAGTTAAGCGAAGATGCAGATATCAAAACATCTCAGCCAGCACCTGGAGATGTGTTAGATCTGTGGGAAAAATTATTAGAAGACAACGATGAGATCGTGCATATTGCAATGTCCAGCGGATTAAGCAGTTCCTGTGCAACTGCAGCAATGTTAGCGGATGATTACGATGGAAAAGTTCAGGTGGTAGATAACCAGAGAATTTCTGTCACACAGAGACAGTCAGTCCTAGATGCACTGAAATTAGCGGAAGAAGGAAAATCTGCAAAAGAGATCAAAGATATCTTGGAAGCTGACAAATTAGATTCTGGAATCTATATTATGGTAGACACATTAAAGTACCTTAAGAAAGGTGGTCGTGTCACATCAGCAGGAGCAGCGATCGGTACAGTTCTTGGAATCAAGCCAGTACTTCAGATTCATGGTGAGAAGTTAGACGCATTTGCCAAGACAAGAGGTGTCAAACAGGCAAAGAAAAAGATGATCGCGGCAGTCAGAAAAGAATTAGAAGAATGTTTTCCAGATGGAGATTTTGCAAAGCATGCTTATCTTCAGTCTGCATATACAAAAGATGAAGAAGCAGCTCTTAAATGGAAAGAAGAACTGATGGCAGAATTCCCAGGTATGGAATTCCGTCAGGACCCATTATCTTTGAGTGTCGCATGTCATATCGGTGCAGGTGCATTGGCGGTTGCATGGACACATAAGATTGATGATTAATGAATTAATTAATATTTGGTAAGTTATAAACGGTTATAAACTCAGTGAATGCAGGGTTTATAGCCGTTTTTTTGATGATTTCATATGGATGTTATAACATTTATATGAAATATGTGAACAAAAATATAAAGAAAATAAAACTTTTTTGATATACCACCTGTCTATGTATTAAAGAAAGCAAAGATTTTTATAAGTATTAGTGATAGGAGGTTTGGAGACATGGAATTAATTTTTATTATTGACGGTTATATATAGATGTTATAAAATCTATAATTGTATAGATGATAAAACATCTATAAAAAGAATAAAAAACAGACAGTGCTTTTTTCAGTGTAGAAAATAGAGAAAAAGCAGATGTCTGCTGATCGTAACGAAATTAAGAATGATCTGATGGGATGTCTGGAACAAATTCCAGGATATCAGATACCTGACAATTAAGTACACTACAGAGTGTGTTCAGCGTTTTTGTGGTGATCGTCTTACCGCTTCGCAGACGCTGGATCGTATCCGGCAGAATGCCGTGATCATATATTAACTGATATGTGGATATATCTTTCTGGTGGATCGTATCCCAGAATGGGTTGTATGAAATCATGTTGTTACCTCCTGTTGAGATGGAGTGTAGCATAGATGTTATTTTATATATGCATGATATATCATCTATATTCATAATAAAATCAAAATAGGAGGAAAAAGCATGAAATGGAAACAGATGTTAGCAATTGGAATGTCTGCAGTGACGATCATGTCCGCAGTACCAGGGGGAAGTATATTGGTGCATGCAGATACCAAAACGGAAGTGACAAAGGAGAGTGGGGAAAAAACTTCAAAAGGGGCTTCAGTAAAAGCATTCATGAAATCTTCGGAATATGGGAATGTTGTATATAGGGACACAATTTCTGATGAAACGAATGGAACGGATATTACATGGACTGTTTATGACAGTGGAAAACTGGTAATTGATGGAACAGGTGTCACACCAGACTGGTCACCATGGTTTTATTACAAAGAAGATATTACAGATGTGATCATAGGAGATGGAATTACGGCTCTTGGAGAACGAAACTTTATGAATTATCCAGAACTTAGAACTGTTACCATACAGGGAAATCTTTCAAAGATTGGTAACAGTGCATTTGAGGGTTGCAAGAAGCTTAAGAATATTACGGTTGAAGGAGCAACGAATGGTGTTGGTCTAAAAGTACTTATGCTCGGTCAGTGTGCATTTAAAGATTGTACAGGTCTGGAAAATGCAGAATTTACTGGAAACTTTGTGACATACAAAAATGCTTTTGAAGGATGTACATCACTTCGAAGTGTCAAAGTAAAAGAATCTACAATGATTATGCTTGGAGAATATACTTTCCTTGACTGTACAGCTTTGACTGAGGCAGATCTGCCTGGCAGTAAAATGAAGTCGATTGGTGCAAATGCTTTCTGGGGTTGTACATCGCTGAACAAATTTGATTTTTCAGATGTGAGCAGTATCAACGAGTTTGCATTTGCAAACTGCAGCAGTCTTGAAAGTATTAAAATACCAAGTACAGGAGATACGATTGCAGAGGGAGCTTTTTATGGATGCAGCGGACTGAAGGATATTGAGATACCAGATAATATTAAAACAATTGGGAAAAATGCTTTTTCAAAATGCACAGGGATAAAAACACTGAAAATTCCAGGAAGCGTTACGACGATTAGTGAAAGCGCTTTTGCGAGTTGTACAGGTCTTAAAGAATTTGATATTGAAGAAGGTGTTCAGACAATGGGAGATTATGCATTCGCAGGCTGCGAAAATCTGAAAACAATGATCTTGCCGAAGTCCATCAATAAATTCCCGGATGTATTTGTTACGGATTATAAACCGATTGAAAGAATCTGTTATAGAGGTACGAAACAAGATTGGAGTAAAGCAAATTTAAGTAGTGATAAGTTCTTTAATGCATCTGTTTATTTTGAATATAATCCAACTCATAAACATGAGATGATCGAGAGAACCTATACCTATCCAGATTCTTGTACATTAGCAGGTACGAAAAAAACTTTCTGTAAATTGTGTGGTTATGTGGAATCTTCAGAAGAAATACCAGCAAAAGGACATAACTGGAAAGTAGAAAGCACAGAAAAAGCTACTTGTACAAAAGCAGGTGTGAAACATCTTGTATGTGAAAGATGTGGAGAGAAAAAAGACGAAGCTATCCCGGCATCACATAGTTTCTCTGCATGGAAAACAACGAAAGGTGCAACTGTATTTTCAGCAGCAGTGCAGACACGTACATGCTCTGAATGTGGCAAAAAAGAAACAAGAACAACAGGCAAAAAACTTTCACCAACAATGAAAGTAAATGCCACAAAACTTCCATTAAAAACAAAACAGAAAACAAAAGTCTTCAAAGTTTCTGGTCTTGCAAAAGGTGATTCTGTGGCATCATGGAAATCTTCCAAGACAAGTGTGGCTAAAGTCTCTGGCAAATCGAATGGAACTTGCACGATCACGGCCGGCAAAAAGACAGGAAAAGCAGCGATCACAGTAACCTTAAAGAGTGGTTTGAAGAAAAACATCACGATCACAGTTCAGAAAAATGCAGTAAAAACAACAAAGATCACAGGTGTTGCAAAGAAAGCCACGTTGAAAAAAGGAAAAACTCTGACACTGAAGCCAGCAGTTACACCACTGACAAGTGTTCAGAAAGTAACTTACAGATCAAGCAACAAAAAAGTTGCAACAGTGACTTCAAAAGGCGTGATCAAAGCAAAGAAAAAAGGAACTGCAGTGATTACTGTGAAATCTGGAAGTAAAACTGCAAAATGCAAGATCACAATAAAATAAAAAATATGGCTCATTTTCTTGTAATTTAAAAGAAATGTAAAGAAAATTTGAATTTTAGATGAAATCCTTGTGTAATCATAGCACAGGGATTTCTTTTGTGTTACAATACAGTCAATTTCGACAGACTAGATAACAGGAGATGATGTTATGGAAATGAAAAAAGTATTGAAATACGCGATGGAGATTGGGGAATGCATGTTAGTATCAGGAGCAGGTGTTTCCAGAGTGGAAGATACGATTTCAAGAATCTGTAAGGCGTATGGAGCGAAGGAAGCAAATGTATTTTCTATCACATCAAGTATTGTAACGACGATCGAAGACGAATATGGAGAGACTCTGACTCAGACAAAACGAATCAGAACGTATAAGACAGATTTTACCAAACTGGATGAATTAAATCAGTTATCAAGATATATGTGCAGGGAACTTCCGGAAGAAAAAGAGGTAAAACAAAAGATTGCTGAGATCAAGAAAGGAAAAGTAGTAGTCTTTACAGAAGAAGTTTTTACATCGGCGGTTATTGCAGCAGCGTGGACATCATTTTATGGAGGCGGTATCACAGAAGGAATCATAGCAACGATTGCCGGGGCTCTTGTTACGATTCTTGCAAGATATATCAGGGTTTTAGCACCGAATGAGATGGTATTAAACTTTTTATTGTCCTTTTTTGTTGCTGCATTTGCGTATATCAGTGCAAAAATTGGATGGACTGAGGATTATGGCAAGATCATCATTGGAAATATCATGCTGTTAGTTCCGGGAGTTGCGTTTGTCAATGCACTTCGGGATATGATCGGCGGAGATATGATGTCAGGGATCTTAAGAGTTTGTGAATCGGTATTACTGGCAGTCTTTCTTGCAGCAGGTTCTTTTATGGCATTGGTGTTCTTAGGAGGTGTGTTATAAATGAAAACTGAAATTATACAGGTAGCAGCAAGCTTTGTTGGAAGTTTAGGGTTTGCGGTACTTTATAACCTTCGAGGGAAAAAACTTTGTATGGCTGGAATTTCGGGGATGGTGTCGTGGATTGCTTATCTGATCGTATGGAATGAGATGCCAAGTGTGTTTGCGGCAAATCTGGCAGCGGCAGCAGTTGCGACGATCTATGCAGAAACGATGGCAAGAACTTTAAAGACACCCGTTACCGTGTTTTTGATTACAGGGATCATTCCATTAGTGCCAGGTGGAAATCTTTACTATACGATGAATTATGTACTTGCCAAACAGTGGCATCTGTTTTCTCTGTATGGCCAAAAAACGGTATTGATCGCAGTGGCAGTGGCAGCTGGGATCATGGTAGCTTCGTCTGTTTATGGTATTTGTGCTTCTGTGTGGAAGTACTGTAAAAAAGAAATACAACAAAGCTGAGAAATATAAAACGATTTTACATGAATTATCAATGGAATGATCCAATAAGATCTGGCATAAGATAAGAAAAACGGAAGTGTGCAAATATCATATGGAACAGGATGAAAAGTTTGAAAATCAATTAAATCTTGCCTTAGATCTGAGCGAAGAAGAACGAGAGAAATCCGAAGATCTGGATGCAGGATACGATAAAGAAACGAATCAGTGGGAAGTGATATTTCGCTATAGTGGCACACTGGATACGATCAAACGGTCAGAAACAACGGTGATCGAACCGTTAAGTATGGGTTATGCGATCGCGTATATCAAAGAAAATGAATTAGATACATTTTCAAGAAACGAGCAAGTTATTTTTATAGAAAAACCGAAAAATTTATTGTTAAACCGGCAGCCAACGATTGCGGCATCTTGCATACTCTCGGTAAAGAATCCACCTCTTTCATTAACTGGAAGGGGTGTTTTTGTTGCCGTGATTGATACAGGAATTGATATTTTTCATCCGGATTTTATTGATGATGATGGGAATACGAAGATTTATGAACTGTGGGATCAGACAGTTTCAGGAACACCGCCGTCTCCGTTTGTGAATGGAAATGTGTATACAAGGGAAGAAATAAATGCTGTACTTCACTCAGAAAATGGACGGCGGATGTTTGAAAGCCGTGATAATTCAGGACATGGAACTCATGTGGCATCAATCTGTGCTGGGAGAAATGGGGTTGCGTCAGAGGCAGAATTGATCGTTGTGAAATTAGGTAATACAAGAGAAAGGGAATTTCCAAGGACAACGCAGATGATGACGGCACTGCAATATGTGATCAGTACGGCATCAAAGCTTACAAAACCAGTTGCCATTAATATCAGTTATGGGCATAATTACGGAGATCACAGGGGAAATTCATTGTTAGAGACGTTTGTTTCACAGATTGCGGGACAGTGGAAATGTTCAATCTGTATAGGAACAGGGAATGAAGGAAATAGTGGGCGGCATAAGCAGGGAAAGATTGCAGCAAAAACAGAAAACATATTATTCAATATTGCACCATTTGAACAGAATTTGAATCTTCAGATATGGAAAGACTTTGTAGATACGTTCCAAATGGTTTTGATTTCGCCATCTGGAACAAGGCATGAAATTACAGATCAACAGGGAAAATCACAGTATATGTATGGAAATACGATGGCTTTTGTATACAATGGTTATCCGACACCATATAATGTACGGCAGGAAATTTATTTTAGTTTTATACCAATGGAAGGAGAATATATAGAAAGTGGACAGTGGGAATTGCAGATTTCTCCTGTAGATATAAGGAATGGAGAATACCAGATGTGGCTTCCGGTATCTGCAGGAAGTAATCAGGAAACCAGATTTTTAGAGCCAGATAAAGTATTTACCTTAACAATCCCATCAACAGCAAGAAATGTCATATCTGTTGGGGCATATGATGTCAGATATCAGACGTATGCAGATTTTTCAGGAAGAGGAGACCAGAAATTTTGTGTAAATAAGCCGGATCTTGTGGCACCGGGAGTCGGGATTTTGGCGGCGGCAGTTGGAGGAGGGGAGAGTGTTCTTTCAGGAACATCAATGGCAACTCCGTTCGTGGCTGGATCAGCAGCTCTTTTGATGGAATGGGGCATCATAAGGGGAAATGATCCTTATCTTTATGGGGAACGGATGAAGGCTTATTTCCACAGGGGAGCCAGACAGATGAATGGATTTCGTGACTATCCAAACGATGAAATTGGATATGGACGGCTGTGTGCAGCTGAAAGTTTGTATCAATAACAGTGTTTTTTACTAAAAAACTTACTAAATTTCTGATTATCTTTTCATAAGTTGGTAAATGCCGATATATCCCGTATTTTAGGGCTTTATCGGTATTTTCTTTTTGGAAGATACCTTGCATAAGCTGGCATTTACCAGCATGAAAATGCAACCAAAAGTAGTAAATGAGTAGTAAATATAAGCTCCGATATTAACAAGCCAGCCTTTCCAGCTCCGCTTTTGCAGATTGAAATGTACCGTGTGCGTAATAACCAAGTGTCATGGTTATGTTAGCGTGTCCCATGAGATATTGCAGGGTGTTTGGGTTCATTCCTCTATTTGCCATATTCGTACAATAAGTATGTCTGAATGAATGTGGTGTGATGTTCGGTAACTTATCCGTGTGATATTTGTTATACTTCTTAATCAATCCTCGCACCATGCCCTCATAGTTTCCTGCAACTTTAGGCAAGCCCTCACGGTTTAAGAATAGGAAATTGCTGTAACCACCTACAATCAGCGGTTGTGCTTTTCCTCTGTTCTTTAGTATTCTTTGGATTGCTTGATATGCCCGTTCTGTCAATGGAAGTTCCCGTTTTCCGTTTTTGGTCTTTGGTGTTTCAATATAGTAGCCCATTTCGCTGTCTTTCAATAACTGGTGGTCTATATTGAGTATTCTGTTCTGCATATCAATATGCGTCGTCAGTCCGCAAAATTCAGAAATACGAAGTCCCGTTTCCAGCAGAAGCACAACCTCATCATAATACTTACTATAAATCTTGTCCTTTTCCATAAAGGCAAGCAGGCGTTCTTCCTGCTCTGGTGTAAGGATAACTTTCTGCTCTGTATCATCTTCCAGAACATCACTTAGCTTAAATTCAAATGGGTTCTTTCTGATACAGTCGTCTTGTATCGCCATGTAAAATGAAGCTTTCAAGGAACGCTTATAGTTATCAATCGTTTTATAGGCATATCCTTTTTCGCTCATTCTGATAGCCCATTCTTTAGCGTCCGACTGCTTAACAGTATCAATCGCCCTCATACCCAATGGGTCATTTTTCAGAGCATTCATAAGATACTGTCGTCCCTTTTCAGTAGCCCTTTTGATGTTCTTTCTTTGGCTGTTCTTCTTGTCGTAGAGTTGGCAGACTGTCATTTTACCGCCTGCTGTGTCGATACCGTCGTTAAGGTCTTTTTTGATTTGTGCTTCTTTTTCCCTCAATGAAATATCATCACGTTTTCCAGCAGGTGTCTTGTCTGTCGGTACAAGTTTCCAAGAATAGATAAATTGTGGCTTTCCGTATATATCGGTATATTTGTAAACGTATCTTCCGTCTTTTCGCTGGCTCTCTCCATTACGCAAATTGCGATTTTTACTGTCTTTTCGTTTTACATTAGACATAGTGTAAAGCTCCTTTCCGTCATGGAATGAGCCGTGATACGCTATA
>CABIYF010000036.1:0-15931 GCA_902362875.1 Eubacteriaceae bacterium
TCCTTCAGTACAATACACACATCATACCATGAAATGCTTCATAAGGAATCCTCATTTTGACTTGTACTATTTATATTCTAACACCAAGATTATGAAAAAGAAAAATTTTCAAAAACGTATGCAAACACTTTTGTTGGCAACTTGTCTTTCTACTTCTATGCTTGTCCCTAGTATTCCAACATTTGCTGCTGATGCAACCTCTCAAACAGCTTATAAAGATGGAACCTATGAAGGCAGTGGAAGTGGATTTGGTGGAAAGGTAACACTTCGTGTAACAATTCAAAATGGTAAAATCACTTCTATCAGTGAGGTTTAGCAATCTGAAACTTCTTCTTACTGGAAAGAAGCAAAAACGCTTTTTTCAACGATTATCGAAAAGCAATCTGCAGAAGTCGATACGATAACTGGTGCAACAAAAAGTTGTGATGCAATCAAAGAAGCTGTTCGGCAAGCTTTAAATTCTGCATCCTCTGCTACAAATACACCAGACAGTTCCATTTTTGCATCAGGAAAAGGGACAACAAAATCTCCTTTTCTTATTCAAACAGCAACACAATTTAAAAACTTCGCAAAATCTGTAACTGGCTCTATAGATTACACTGGTTATACAGTGAAATTAGCAAATAATATTGATATTTCTGGTTCTGATTGGAATCCAATTGGTGGAAGCAGTACAAAATTTAACGGAATTTTTGACGGAGCAGGATACACGATCAACGGTTTGAAAGAAGGTACAAGTAAAACTCCTCGTGTTTTAGATAAAACAAATACTTATATTGGCCTTTTTGGAAAATTAGGAGCTAAAGCTATTATTAAAAATATCAATCTTTCAAATGTAAATATAAATGTATCCTATCCAGAACTCTTATATGTAGGTGGTATCGCTGCAACTACAACAGGCAGTGGAGATGGCAGAACCGGAACTCAAATTAATGGATGCCGTGTTAATGGAAATATCAAAGTCCAAAATGAGCGTGGAAACATCTGGACCGGAGGTCTTGTTGGTATGCAATTTCGAGGTTCCATTTTAAACTCTGTTTCTAACGTAAATGTCAGTGCTTCTGAAACTACAGATACAAGCTGGGGAAAAACAGATGAGGAATATTGGGTAGAAGTTGGTGGTATTTCTGGCTTAAATTTCTGGGGTCTTATTGCAAATAGTTATGCAACTGGAGATTGTTATGCAAAATTTGAAGATGCTAACGATCCGGATGCTTCTTATGCTGCCGTTGGAGGACTTGCTGGTTTAGAGTGCGGTGATGAACTGAATAACTATGCTACTGGTAATGTAACATCTGATAAGAAAACAAAATATATTGGAAGTTTACAAGGTCTTGTAGAAGGAAATGCACAGATTAAAAATAATTGGTATAACAATACAAGCCAAATTAAAAATGCAGATTCTATACCCAAAGCAAATAATACAAATATTATGGTATGCAAAGAAGGAGATGCAGTTATTGCAGATAATAATTCTGGATTTAACCCATCCAAAGATTCATCTGTTATAAAATCTTTAAACAAAATCGCTAAAGCACCTACGATTGATCTTTCTAGATATGGAATTTCTTCAAGTGATCTGGATTCCTGGAGATACAGTACAATTCAAAAAGCTCCTGTTCAGATTCATTCAGGCAATCCAATGAAAAAAATTGCTATTAGCAAGTGTAAGATCAGCGGTATCACAAATAAAATTTATACAGGAAAATCTGTAACACAAAAACCTAAAGTTACTTATAATGGACAAAATGCTACTTTTACTTTATCCTACAAAAATCGCAAAGATATTGGAACACAAACAGTGGAAATTAAAGGAAATAATGATTTTTCTGGAACCAAAAACGTTTCCTACAAAATTGTTCCAGGTAAAGCTAAAGTTAAAAAAGCTTCTATTTCTAAAAAAACTTTAACTATCACTTACAAAAAAGTAAAAGGTGTCAAGAACTACCAAGTTGCTGTAAAAAAAGGATCAGGTAAATGGAAAACATATTCTGTTACTGGCATCAAGAAAAAAATACGTAAAACTTCTACTAGAAAAAAATATAAAGTTAAAGTTCGTGCATATAAAAAAGTAAAGGGTAAAAAATATTATGGAGACTGGTCAAAAACTGTTTCTGCAAAGTAATTCAGGTAAGACTGTAAAGCCCTAAGATTTTATACTATCAAATAGATTCGTCACTTGATTTATTGAACGATAACAAAACACCCTGTATAATTACAGAAATAAGGGGCTGTCGGTTAATATTAACCGACAGCCCCCTTTGTTTTGCTTTGATAGCTATATCTTAGAGTATCCTTTTTGTAATGTCAAGCATTTTTATTTATGCATTTCTTGAATTGCCGCCATAAATAGTTCGTACATGTCGTCTTCACCACTAAGTTTTGGAGAATTTTCTCCACCTCCATTGGTGCTTCTTCTCATCGTTGCATAAAATTCTTCTCCTGCATTGATCAGTTCCATTGGATAAATCTCATATCCAAATTCCTGACATTTGCTACAAAAAGCTACGATAGGATCTTTTTCCTCTTTTGTCGCTAACAAAGAATTTCTGATCTTATCATCATGCAGTGCTTTTTCCTGTAATTCTTCTAACTTTTCATATACGTCCATAATGTTTCACTCCTCTCTTGCGATTTTTACTTGATTATCATTATACCATCTTTCATGAATGTTCAGCCAATCTGCCCAACTTAAAAAGGCGCTTGTGATCTCTCACATGCGCCTTTGCTGTTATTCTTATTATATCTTCTTTTCCTGATTCTTTCAAGATGTCTTTGAGAAAATCTTATTTTACGATCAGGGATTTTCCTGTCATGTCTGCTGGCTGTTCCATTCCCATTAATTCGATTAATGTAGGTACAATATCAGCTAAGCATCCACCTTCTCTTAATTTTAATCCTTCTTCAGCATTTACTAAGATAAATGGTACTGGATTTGTTGTATGTGCTGTAAATGGAGCTCCTGTTTCGTAGTCTTTTAACTGTTCAGCATTTCCGTGGTCAGCACAGATGAACATCTGTCCGTTTACTTCTTTGATTGCTTCTACAGCATCTCCAACGCATTTGTCAACTGCTTCTACGGCTTTGATCGCTGCTTCTTCGATTCCTGTATGACCTACCATGTCACTGTTTGCAAAGTTCATGATGATAACGTCATATTTGTCAGATTTGATAGCTTCTACAAGTTTTGCACCAACTTCTGGAGCGCTCATCTCTGGCTGAAGATCATATGTTGCTACTGCTGGAGATTTTACTAAGATTCTGTCTTCTCCTTCATTTGGTTCTTCAACTCCACCGTTAAAGAAGAATGTTACATGAGCGTATTTCTCTGTTTCTGCTAAACGTAACTGTTTTAATCCGTGCTGTGCAAGGAATTCTCCAAATGTATTCTTGATCTCTACTTTGTGGAATGCCACTAATTTGTTAGGGATTGTTACATCATATTCTGTGAAGCATACGAATGTTGTCTTGAAGTATCCGTTTGGACGATCGAAGCTGTCAAATTTGTCATCACAGATAGAACGTGTAATTTCTCTTGCACGGTCTGGTCTGAAGTTGTAGAAAATGACAGAATCATTTTCTTTTAATGTTGCAACTGGTGCACCATCTTCAACGATAACTGTTGGTACTACGAATTCGTCTGTAACGTCTTCTTTATAAGAAGCATCGATTGCATCGATTGCGCTGGCTGCTTCATTTCCCTGTCCCATAACGATTGCGTTGTATGCTTTCTGTACACGATCCCATCTGTTGTCACGGTCCATTGCATAGTAACGTCCAGAGATAGATGCTACTTTACCTACTCCGATCTCGTCCATCTTTGCTAATAATTCTTCGATGAATCCTTTTCCTGATGTTGGAGCTGTGTCACGTCCGTCTAAGAATAAATGAACGAATACGTTTTCTAAACCATTTCTCTTAGCCATCTCAAGAACACCGTATAAGTGTGTATTGTGGCTGTGCACTCCACCATCTGATAATAATCCAAAGCAGTGTAATGCAGAATTGTTCTTCTTGCAGTTTTCAATTGCTTCTAACATTGCTTCGTTCTTAAAGAAATCTCCGTCCTGGATCTCTTTTGTGATTCTTGTTAATTCCTGATATACGATGCGTCCTGCACCCATATTCATATGTCCTACTTCAGAGTTACCCATCTGACCTTCTGGAAGTCCGACTGCCATTCCAGATGCATTTCCTTTTACAAATGGGTATTCTTTCATTAATTTATCCATTACAGGAGTCTTTGCTTCTGCTACTGCATTTGCTTCTTTGTTTTCGTTTAATCCATATCCGTCTAAAATCATCAGGACTGTTGGTTTTTTACTCATTATTTTCTCCTTCATTTCCCAAAAATTAATCTTATTTTATGTCCGTTAATATTATAACGATTTTCTTCTTGAAATTCAACCATTATATGATTGTATTTATGGACGTACATTACGATTTGGAGTATAATGAATTCAGATGCAATTTTATATGACTGATATGTTTGTTCGTTTTTATTACATATTAGTTTTTACAGATTCGGAGGTGCTTATATGCTTCATGAAGTTAGTTTTCATTCCTTTAATGATCGTGATGAGGTGCAGGGCTGGGTTTATGTACCTGCCTGCAAACCAAAAGGAATTGTGCAAGTCATTCATGGATTCGGGGAACATTCCCGCCGTTATTTCCATATGATCGTAAAATTTATGGATGCCGGATATATCGTTGCTGCAGATGACCATGTTGGCCATGGAAAAACCGCCATGTACAACGATACCTGGGGTGACTGGGGAGACGCTGGTTTCCATACGATGATGGAAGATGAGCATAAGTTAAAAGAAATCGTTAGTGAAATGTACCCTGATCTTCCTTATTTTCTGTTCGGACACAGCATGGGATCTTTTATTACCAGAGATTTTGCTGCAAAATACGGGGAAGAACTTGCAGGAATCACAATCTGTGGGACTACCGGACATTTCCGTGGGGCCGTGGAAGCTGAATCTGCCTTGTTAGCTGCCGTGGCTGAAGGAAAAGGGAAAGAATCTGACCCTTCCTTTACGGCTGATCTGATGGGCTGGATGTGTGAGCGTTGTGGCGACGTTTCCATTGGAAATGAATGGATCTGTTCTGATCCTTATGTTCAGCGAGATCATGCAGAAGATCCATTTGATGCATTTACCCGGCCAACTACAAATCAATCTCTGCTTTATTTTGTCCAGATGATGAAAGCGATCACTGGCACGGAATGGGCTGGCAGGGTTCCTTCTGATCTTCCTATTTATAATATCGGCGGGGATCAAGATCCTGTTGGTGAATACGGAAAAGGTATTTATGAAGTTACCAACTGGCTTGTAGATACTGGACATACGGTAAAAACTCGTGTTTATTCTGGTTATCGCCATGAGATTCATAATTATGATGAGATCAAAGATGAGGTGGAAGCTGGTATTATTTCTTTTATGAATTCGATTTTAGATGAATAATTTTCTCATAATGATTTTATAAAAGATAGCGAAATTTCATTTTATATACATACCAAATTATAAACAAAACACCACAGAAGGTCTTCATTGCTTTCTGTGGTATTTTGTTTCCACTTGTACTATTTTAATTCACTTAATAAAGATGTTCCGATCGTTCCTTCTGGCATCGTAACTCCAAAATTATCTGCGATCGTGGCTCCGATCACTGCAAATGTATCTTGATCTTCTAGTCTTCCATTTTCTTTCATAGACTTTGAATATGCAATAAATGGTGTGTATTCTCTTGTATGGTCTGTTCCTGTATAAGTTGGATCATTTCCATGATCTGCAGTGATGATCAATAAATCATCTTCTTTTAAAACTTCTAACAGATTTCCTAAACCAACATCAAATTTCTCGATTTCTTTTGCATAGCCGACTGGATTTCTTCGATGTCCCCAGAGTGTATCAAAGTCTACCAGGTTGGTAAAACAAAGTCCATGAAAGTCTTCTTTGCATACATCCACGGTCTGCTGCATTCCATGCACAGAGCTTTCAGAATGATATGCTTTTGTAATTCCTTCTCCACAGAAAATATCATTGATCTTTCCTACGGAAATTACATCAAATCCTTCATCTTTTAATGCATTTAAAGCGGTTCTTGAAAATGGTTTTAAAGCATAATCCCTTCGATTGCTTGTTCTTACAAATTCGCCTTTTTTCTTTCCCACATATGGTCTTGCAATGATTCTTCCGACTTTCCATTCATTTTTCATCGTAAGTTCTCTTGCGATCTCACAACAACGATAAAGATTCTTAAGATCAAAAGTTTCTTCATTTCCACAGATCTGCATCACAGAATCAGCAGATGTATATACGATCATTGAACCATTTTTGATCTCTTCTTCACCTAATTCATCCAAAATCTGCGTTCCACTGGCACATTTATTGCCAATTACTTTCTTTCCACATCTTTCTTCTAATTCATGGATCAATTCTGGTGGAAAACCTGTGTCTGTAAAAGTAAGAAATGGTTTCTCAATCTTAAGTCCCATCATCTCCCAATGACCAGTCATGGTGTCTTTTCCGTTACTGCTTTCTTTTAATCTGGTATAATAGGCAATTGGATGTCTTTCTTCTTCCATTTCTTTTGTTGGATGCAAATTTAACAATCCAAGTTTTTTTAGATTTGGAATATTTAATGTCCCCACGGTATCACAGATATGCCCAAAGGTATCTACATCATGATCTCCAAATCTGGCTGCATCTGGCATTTCTCCGATTCCTAAGGAATCTAAGACAATGACAAAAATTCTTTTGTATTTCCCCATATCATATGCCTCCTTTTCATCTACTCTCGGAATCTTTTTTGTGCTTGATCTTATTATTTATTATAAACCGATTTATTGCTTGCTTCTAGTCTTTTATTTCTTTAATCTTTTAACAAATTCTACCATTATATAAAAAGAAAAAATCCCCCGGATATTCAATATCCGAGGGACCCATCATTTAATTAATCAAAATTATTTATAGTTTACGATTTTACCAAAGTCTGGTTTTAATGATGCTCCACCAACTAATCCACCGTCGATATCTGGCTGTGCAAATAATTCTGGTGCGCTGGCTGCAGATACAGATCCACCATACTGAATACGGATTGCTTCTGCTGTAGCTTCATCATATACTTCTGCGATACATGCACGGATTGCTGCGCAAACTTCCTGAGCCTGTTCTGTTGTTGCAACTTTACCAGTTCCAATAGCCCAGATTGGCTCGTAAGCGATAACTGCAGTCTTAGCCTGGTCAGCACTTACTCCCTGGAATGCAATCTTGATCTGCTGGCGAACGAAGTCAATTGTAACTCCCTGTTCTCTCTGAGAAAGAGTTTCACCACAGCAAACGATTGGTGTAATTCCATGTTCAAAAGCTTTTAATACTTTCTTATTAACAGTTTCATCTGTTTCAGCAAAGTATTCTCTTCTTTCAGAATGTCCAAGAATAACATATTTTACTCCAAGATCTGTTAACATGTTAGGAGCAATCTCTCCTGTGTAAGCTCCACTTTCTTCAAAGTACATATTCTCAGCACCGATTGCAATGTTGCTTCCTGCTGCAGCTTCGATTGCTGCTGGGATGTCGATTGCTGGTACACAGAATACTACATCAGAAGTTTCACTTGCTACTAATGGTTTTAATTCTTCGATTAATGCTTTTGCCTCGCTAGGAGTTTTGTTCATTTTCCAGTTTCCTGCTACGATTGTTTTACGCATAAGACTTATATCCTTCTTTCTTGATATATTGTTTAAAAATTATTTTAAAAATTTAATATCTAAATTCAACGATTATTTATCGTTGGCTGCTACTACACCTGGAAGGTCTTTTCCTTCTAAGAATTCAAGAGAAGCTCCACCACCTGTAGAGATGTGTGTCATCTTGTCTGCGAATCCTAACTGGTTAACAGCTGCTGCAGAGTCTCCTCCACCGATAATTGTTGTTGCATCTGTATCAGCTAAAGCCTGAGCAACGGCAATTGTTCCTTTTGCAAGGATAGGATTTTCGAATACACCCATTGGTCCATTCCATACAACTGTTTTCGCAGATTTTACTGCTTCAGCGAATTTTTCACATGTAGCTGGTCCGATGTCAAGTCCTTCTTTATCTGCTGGAATTGCTTCAGATGTTACTACAGATACTTCGATCTCAGCATCGATTGGATTTGGGAATCCATCTGCTACTGTTGTATCGATTGGAAGATATAAATTCTTTCCTAATTTCTCTGCTTTTGCCATCATTTCTTTACAATAGTCGATCTTTTCATCGTCTACTAAAGATTTACCAACTTCTAATCCCTGTGCTTTTAAGAATGTATAAGCCATTCCTCCACCGATGATCAGTGTATCACATTTCTCAAGTAAGTTATCAATTACTTTTAATTTGTCAGCGACTTTCGCTCCACCTAAGATGGCTACCATAGGTCTTTCTGGATTATTAACCGCATTTCCTAAGAAATCGATCTCTTTCTGCATTAAATATCCTACAACTGCTGTGTCAACATATTCTGTTACACCAACGTTAGAGCAATGTGCTCTATGAGCTGTACCAAACGCATCGTTTACGAATACATCACAAAGGCTTGCAAGATCTTTGCTGAATGCTTCACCGTTTTTAGTTTCTTCTGCTCTGTAACGAGTATTCTGAAGAAGTACGACTTCTCCATCTTTCATAGCAGCTACTGCTGCTTTTGCATTATCTCCGACAACATTGTCATCTGCTGCAAATTTAACTTCCTGTCCTAACAGTTCGCTTAAACGTACTGCTACTGGTGCTAAAGATAATTCTGGTTTTGGTTCTCCTTTAGGTTTACCTAAGTGAGAGCAAAGGATTACTTTTCCACCATCAGCGATCAGTTTCTTAATTGTTGGAAGTGCTGCAACCAGACGATTCTCATCTGTAATCTGTCCGTCTTTTAAAGGTACGTTAAAGTCACAACGTACTAAGACTTTCTTTCCAGCTACATTAATGTCATCTACAGATTTTTTGTTTAACATGTTTCGTTTTTCCTCCTAAGATTGTATGCCATAAGGCATCTCTTATTTAATTAGGGCTTCTTAGTTTTGATTTAAAAAGAGGGCCCGGTCCCAAAGACCGGACCCTTGTTTGAGTCTTATCACACTGTATAATTACAGGCCTGTCCTCATTCAAATATCAAATTAAGCTAATTCAGCAAAGTATTTGATTGTTCTTACCATCTGGCTTGTGTAAGAGTTTTCATTGTCATACCAAGATACAACCTGAACCTCTGTTGTTCCATTGTCTAATGGAAGAACCATTGTCTGTGTAGCATCGAATAAAGAACCATATCTCATTCCTACGATATCGCTAGATACGATTTCGTCTGTGTTATATCCGAAAGATTCTGTCTGAGCTGCTTTCATAGCTGCGTTTACTTCGTCAACTGTTACATTTCCTTCAACAACTGCTGTTAAGATTGTTGTAGATCCTGTAGGAGTTGGAACACGCTGAGCAGATCCGATTAATTTTCCGTTTAATTCTGGAATAACAAGTCCGATTGCTTTAGCAGCACCTGTAGAGTTAGGTACGATGTTAACTGCTGCTGCACGAGATCTTCTTAAGTCACCTTTTCTCTGTGGTCCGTCAAGAGTCATCTGATCTCCTGTGTAAGCATGGATTGTGCACATGATTCCAGATTTGATTGCTGCAAGATCATTAAGAGCTTTAGCCATAGGTGCTAAGCAGTTTGTTGTACAAGATGCAGCAGAAATTACTGTATCCTCTGCTTTTAATTCGTTGTGGTTTACATTGTAAACGATTGTTGGAAGATCGTTTCCTGCTGGTGCAGAGATAACAACCTTTCTTGCTCCTGCTTCGATATGAGCAGATGCTTTTTCTTTAGATGTGTAGAATCCTGTACACTCAAGTACTACGTCTACTCCAAGTTCTCCCCATGGAAGGTTCTTAGCGTCAGCTTCAGCGTAGATTGTGATTTCTTTTCCATCAACTGTGATAGAGTTTTCTCCAGCTTCTACTTTGTCAGCTAATGCATATGTTCCCTGTGAAGAATCATATTTTAATAAGTGTGCAAGCATCTTTGGAGATGTTAAATCGTTGATTGCTACAACTTCATATCCTTCTGCTCCGAACATCTGTCTGAATGCAAGACGTCCAATACGTCCAAATCCATTAATTGCTACTTTAACTGCCATCTCAAATTCCTCCTAAGTCTTGATTAATTAATTTGATGGATTTGCCAATCTGTTAATCTATTGACAAACTTCTTTCTTATTTTAAACAATACCGCCAAAAAATTCAAGGGAAATTTAGTATTTTTATCATGTATACAATAAAATCTTCTTGTACAATTTTACCAAATTTTCATATCGTTTCTTTAGCACAATGAATAAAAGCCATTTTTCAGGCATTTCCCTTATTCCTCTTCATCATTCTGGTTTAAAATATATCTGGCGATCGTAAATGCATATCCGGCAATTCTTTCCATACTGGAAATGATATCAAGGAAATATACACCTACATCTGGTGAACATTCTCCATCTTTCATACGTTGGATATGTCTCTTTCTAATTGTTTTTCTTGTATAATATACATCTGCTGCATAAGACAGAGTTTCTTTTGCCTCTTTTGTATCATCAAATTCAATCGCACGGATTGCTGATTCAAATGCTGACTTTACGAGATTATTCATATTTCTAAGCTCATAAGCCGCATCTTCTGAAATATTCTCTTTCATATCTTTGATATGCTGCAGATATCCAGCCATATTTTCCACATGATCTCCGGAACGTTCAATGTCTGTGATCGAATCAAACAGATTATTGACAACTTTCATTTCTTTTTCCGTGATTGCCAGATGACTGATCTTAACCAGATATTCTGTGATCATTGGCTCTAAATGATTGATCACCTGTTCGTCATTGTGAACTTTATCGATCTTACTCTGCCTTGGTTCTTCCCCACGCATTGCTTCTTTTGTGACACGATTTAAGTTCTTTAAAACAATCTCACCCATACGCACAACTTCTTTTACCGCATTCTCTACGGCAAATGCTGGTGTCTCAAGAATACGTGGATCTAAGTGACGTAGTGCTTTCTCTTCTGGTTCTTCTTCCTCTTCATCTTCTACTGGCTCTTCACGAATGATAAGTCCAGATAATTTTACCAATGCATTCGCAAATGGGAATAACAGTATCGTCACAGATATGTTAAAGATCGAGTGGAAAATGGAAATCTGTGTACTGGATATATGCTGCATTGCAAGATCTGGGAAAATACCAAAGAAAATCGTCATGATCACCCCATAAATAGCTGCACCCAATACATTAAAACTTAAATGGATCACAGCTGCCCTTTTTGCTGTTTTATTTGCGCCCGCACTAGATAGGATTGCTGTGATACAAGTACCAATATTCTGTCCTAACGTAATAAAGATCGCTGATCTCCAGTTTACGATCCCTCTCATCGCTAATGTCTGTAAAATACCGACAGATGCAGATGAACTCTGAATGATTGCTGTAACAACAGCACCGACTAAAATACCAAGAATCGGATTTCCTCCTAATACCTGAAATGCTTTGTAGAATACCGGACTATCCTGATATACTCCAATGGATGATGACATAGATGATAATCCAATAAATAAAATACCAAATCCGACGGCAATCTCCGCTTTCTGTGTCATCTTCTGTTTATTAGAGAATGTGATGATGAAAGCTCCGATTCCTAAAATAAATGGTGCAAAAAAATCTGGTTTTAAAGCTCCCGCCCATTCATTAGCTGATACCAGCCATGCCGTGATCGTTGTACCTACATTGGCTCCCATGATAACACCGGCTGCCTGTGTAAGATTCATGATCCCTGCATTTACAAAACCTACAACCATAACAGTGGTCGCTGATGAACTCTGAATAATTGCTGTAACCAGTGCTCCTACAAGTACACCTAAAATACGATTGTTTGTTAAATATCCAAGCAGGTCTTTCATCTTATTTCCTGCTGTCTTTTGAAGTCCTGATGCCATGATATCCATTCCATACAGGAACATTCCAAGCCCGCCGATAAACGCAAACAGGTTACCGACATGTGTTAGTGTATTCATTTTTATGATTCCTCCTGTGTTTTTAACAGATCCCCCTTATTGGATCTCCCACATATACTATATTGTCTTTTCTACAACATAGATAATTTTAACAAACATACTCCTATATTTAAAGAACTTTTTACATAGATTTTATTTTTTCTTTACCTTTTTGTCATAATGTATATAATAAAAGTATTATATTTGTTTATACTAACTATTTACAAAGGAGTTTTTTATGATTCTTGCAGATTATCATTTACATACCAGTTTTTCTTCTGATTCAGAAAGTCCTATGGAAGATATGATCAAAAATGCCACCGCTCTTGGTCTTAAAACCATTTGTTTTACAGAACATCATGATATTGATTATCCTGATAATCCTGATGGCTTTGATTTTCTTTTAAATCTGCCATCTTATAAAGAAAAACTATTTACACTGAAAGAACAGTATCAGGATCAGATTGAGATCAATTATGGGGTTGAGCTTGGTCTTATGCCAACAACTTTAAAAAAATGTTCTGATTTTGTAAAAGATGAACCTTTTGATTTTATCATTGGCTCTACTCATATTGTAGACTTTATGGATCCTTATGATGCAATTTATTTTGAAACTTATCCAGCTGGTAAAGGACTTGCCCATTACTTTGAAGATATTTTAAAAAATGTTTCTTCTTTTAATGATTATTGTGTCTATGGACATCTTGATTATGCAGTACGTTATATTAAAGATCCTTCTTTTGAATTTCATTACAGTGATTATTCTGATCTCTTAGATACTATTTTAAAGAAGATCATTGATCATGGAAAAGGAATTGAAGTGAATACTGCCGGACTTAAATATGGAATGAGCGATCCAAATCCTCATCATGATATTATAAAAAGATATATGGAACTTGGTGGTGAAATTATTACGATCGGATCTGATGGCCATTGTCCAAGACATATGGCTTATGATTTTCATAAATTACCTGATTTTCTGTCTAATCTTGGAATTCGTTATTATACCATCTTTCGAGATAAGAAACCTGAATTCATTAAGTTATGAGTTTCTCTGCATAAAAAGAAACGAGACAATAGGATCATAATATTCCTATTGTCTCGTTTCTTGATTCTAGCTATATTAGAATCCCCTCATCCACTCTGATTTCAAATGAACATTTCCTTTGATCGCCTCGTCTAACAGATTAATCATTACTTCCTTATCCTGATTTAATGTTCCTCTTAAATTCACATAATTAGATGCATGATTCGATCTGAAAATACAATCTGGGCAATCCATATATTTTAACATTTCTTTTGTCTCGATCAAAATATCATATGGATTTAACAGTTCAAATTCTCCGCTTCTGATCTTATCTGCTAACGGAAGATCTTCTTCTATCATTAATGTAAGCAATCCTATATAATCTGGCTTCATTTGGGATAAAACAAGTCCTGTATCTTTTGCATGTTCCTGCCATAGCCGTCTTCCGCCTAACCCTGATATAGCTGTCACAGATAAACGTATCTTTGCCTGTTTTACTTTCTGTGCTGCCTCTATCATCTCTTGTGATGTTACACCTTTTTTCATATATGTAAGGACTTCATCATTTCCTGATTCCAATCCCATATAGATCATAGATATTCCAAGTTCTCTTAATTTGTCTAACTCTTCTTGTTTCTTCATCAAAATGCTTCTTGGTGATCCATATAAAGTCACTTGTTTACATTCTGGAAATTGGTCTTTGATAAAATGAAGGATTGCTTCAAGATCTGTCATCTTACAAATCAATGCATCTCCATCTGCCAAAAAAATCTTCTCTACATATCGATACTTATCTCTTGCATCTTGTAGATCTTCTAAAACTTCTTCGACTTTTCTGATCCTAAATCGTTTTTTTTAAACATACTGCAAAAAATACAACGATTCTGACTACATCCGATCGTTACCTGTACGATCAGACTGTATGCTTCACTTGGTGGTCGATAAATCATTCCTTCATATCTCATATCTTATCCTGCTTTCTTAATTATTTTACGATTCTTCTTACAGAAAGTACCTTTCGGTAATTTGCCCTTGGTGAAATCTTAATGCCTGTTTTTCTAGAACTTGCGTGAACAATCTTTCCCTTACCTATATAAATAGCAACATGACCGTTATAACAGATCAGATCACCTGGCTGCTTTTTGCTATATGAAACTTTACGTCCTGCACTTCTTTGTGAGGATGAACTTCTTGGAAGATTATATCCAAATGACTTATACACGCTTTTTACAAATCCTGAGCAGTCTGCTCCAGTATTTAAATTCGTTCCTCCCCATACATATGGGTTACCCACAAATCTTTTTGCAAATGATGCAATTGTTTTTCCTTTGTTATAAGTACTTCCTTTAAGTTTCGGTGCTTTCGTATTAATATATACATACTTTTTTAATGCATATCCTGTTTTACCTCCAACTCTAATCTTTCTCCATTTTCCACTCGTTGAAAGTACTGTAACTTTTGTTCCAATCTTTAATTTCTTGATCGTTCTTGCCTTCTTAGATTTGGATTTTCTCATTCTGCACCAATGTCTGTATATTTTACCACTATATCCGGATGCAGCCAAGACTGTTTTAGACGATGCTGCAATGTTTGATGTTACAGGTGTCATTGTTGATGTTAATATCACAGCTGTCATTATGGTGATCATTGTTATTTTCTTTATTATTTTTATCATATTTATTGCCTCAATTCTATTTTTATAATTGTTACATTTCTGTTACATTTATTGAATCTTAGCATATTATTCATTTTTTGTAAAGTGTTTTCGTAATATTTTTGTAATATATGTAATATTTTTGTTGTTTCGTAGAAGTTTCTATACCTTTCTATAAACAACAAAAAATCCAGCTTTACAGGATTTTTTAACATTTCTGCCTGGAAAACTTTTTTGATCTATAGGACTTTTCTATAAATCAAAAAACAGATTGAATTTATATTCAATCTGTCAAATAGCAACAGGGGCAGAGAGACTCGAACTCCCAACTGCGGTTTTGGAGACCGATGTTTTACCATTGAAACTATGCCCCTTTATTAAATTGTAAAGGATATACCTTCAAAACAACATACAAGAACTATTCTTCATCTTCCACACTCTGCCTTCTTTGGTTAAAGCCTCGACCGATTAGTAACAGTCAGCTCCATGCGTTACCGCACTTCCACCTCTGCCCTATCTACCTCGTCGTCTTCAAGGGGTCTTACTACCTTACGGTATGGGAAATCTTATCTTTAGGGGGGCTTCACGCTTAGATGCCTTCAGCGTTTATCCCTTCCAGACTTGGCTACTCTGCTATGCACTTGGCAGTACAACAGATACACCAGCGGTCCGTCCATCCCGGTCCTCTCGTACTAAGGACAGCTCCTATCAAATTTCCTCCGCCTGCGCCGGATAGGGACCGAACTGTCTCACGACGTTCTGAACCCAGCTCGCGTACCGCTTTAATGGGCGAACAGCCCAACCCTTGGAACCTGCTACAGCTCCAGGATGCGATGAGCCGACATCGAGGTGCCAAACCACTCCGTCGATGTGAACTCTTGGGAGTGATAAGCCTGTTATCCCCAGGGTAGCTTTTATCCGTTGAGCGATGGCAATCCCACTTTATACCACCGGATCACTAAGTCCTACTTTCGTACCTGCTCCACCCGTCGGTGTCACAGTCAAGCTCCCTTCTGCCTTTGCACTCTTCGAATGGTTTCCAACCATTCTGAGGGAACCTTTGAGCGCCTCCGATACCCTTTCGGAGGCGACCGCCCCAGTCAAACTCCCCGCCTGACATTGTCCCCTGACCGGATTACGGCCACAGGTTAGAAATCCAACATGGTAAGGGTGGTATCCCAACAGCGACTCCG
>CABIYF010000036.1:15937-18437 GCA_902362875.1 Eubacteriaceae bacterium
TCTCAGTCTCCCACCTATCCTGTACATACCATGCCGAATCCCAGTATCAAACTGGAGTAAAGCTCCATGGGGTCTTTCCGTCCTGGCGCAGGTAACCAGCATCTTCACTGGTATTTCAATTTCACCGGGTGTATCGTTGAGACAGTGCCCAAATCATTACGCCTTTCGTGCGGGTCGGAACTTACCCGACAAGGAATTTCGCTACCTTAGGACCGTTATAGTTACGGCCGCCGTTTACTGGGGCTTAAGTTCAAAGCTTCGCTTGCGCTAACCTCTCCCCTTAACCTTCCAGCACCGGGCAGGCGTCAGCCCATATACTTCACCTTGCGGTTTTGCATAGACCTGTGTTTTTGCTAAACAGTTGCTTGGGCCATTTCTCTGCGGCCACTCTCATGGCACTCCTTCTCCCGAAGTTACGGAGTCATTTTGCCGAGTTCCTTAACAATACTTCTCCCGTCGGCCTTAGGATTCTCTCCTCATCCACCTGTGTCGGTTTGCGGTACGGGCACATATAAAACAATAGCGGCTTTTCTTGACAGCCAGGGGCCTGGACTTCCCTACTTATGTTCGGTACGCATCACGTCTTCAGATCATGCTGCGGATTTGCCAACAGCACTCCTACCTCGCTTGCACCGGGATATCCATTCCCGGATTCCATTCCCTGTCTGTGTCCCCACAGTTCTGTTTATATGCGGTACAGGAATTTCAACCTGTTATCCATCGACTACGTCTTTCGACCTCGCCTTAGGTCCCGACTTACCCAGAGCAGATCAGCTTTACTCTGGAAACCTTAGATATTCGGCCTGAAGGATTCTCACCTTCATCTCGCTACTCATTCCGGCATTCTCTCTTCTTAGCAGTCCACCACTCCTTACGGTATGGCTTCATCCCGCTAACAATGCTCCTCTACCAATGTTTACACATTCCTAAGCTTCGGTGTCGTGTTTCAGCCCCGGACATTTTCGGCGCAGGGACTCTCGACTAGTGAGCTATTACGCACTCTTTCAATGAATGGCTGCTTCTAAGCCAACGTCCTAGTTGTCTTAGAATCCCCACATCCTTTTCCACTTAACACGCACTTTGGGACCTTAGCTGTAGGTCTGGGCTCTTTCCCTTTTGACCATCCAACTTATCTCGTATGGTCTGACTCCCATGAATCATCTTGATGGCATTCGGAGTTTGATATGCTTTGGTAAGCTTTGACGCCCCCTAGGCAATTCAGTGCTCTACCTCCATAAGACTCTCATGAGGCTAGCCCTAAAGCTATTTCGAGGAGAACCAGCTATCTCCGGGTTCGATTGGAATTTCTCCGCTATCCACACCTCATCCCCACCCTTTTCAACGGATGTGGGTTCGGTCCTCCACTTCCTCTTACGGAAGCTTCAACCTGGACATGGATAGGTCACCCGGTTTCGGGTCTGCACTCACTGACTTGACGCACTATTAATGCTTGCTTTCACTTCGGCTCCGGACCTGAAGTCCTTAACCTCGCCAGTACGCACAACTCGCCGGACCGTTCTACAAAAAGTACGCAGTCCCTCATATACAGAGGTTCCACAGCTTGTAGACACAGGGTTTCAGGTTCTCTTTCACTCCCCTCCCGGGGTACTTTTCACCTTTCCTTCACAGTACTATGCGCTATCGGTCACTAAGAAGTATTTAGCCTTACGGGGTGGTCCCCGCTCCTTCAGACAAGGTTTCTCGTGTCTCGTCCTACTCTGGATCCTGCTAGGCGGCTTGGGATTTCGGATACGAGGCTTTCACTCTCTCCGGCCGGACTTCCCAGTCCGTTCTCCTATCTTACGCCTGCCACGACGCAGTCCGAACCCCGCGATGCACGCATCACGGTTTGGGCTCTTTCCATTTCGCTCGCCGCTACTTTGGAAATCGATAAATTTTCTTTCTCTTCCTCCGGGTACTTAGATGTTTCAGTTCCCCGGGTTCCCCACGTACAGCTATGTATTCACTGCACGCTGACAGAGGTTTCCTCTGCCGGGTTTCCCCATTCAGATATCTCCGGATCAATGGATATGTGCTCCTCCCCGAAGCTTTTCGCAGCTTATCACGTCTTTCATCGGCTCTTAGTGCCAAGGCATCCACCCTGCGCCCTTACTACTTTAACCGTAGCAGGAACGATCGAATCATTTGATTCTCTGTTTCCTCACTGATGTATAGCGTTACATCAGCGGGCTTTGTGTTTTCATTTTCCTATCTCGTTATTAACGATGAAATTTGAATTTATTTGATGTCTTGACTCATTTTCATTTCTGAAAATGAATTCTATATTAATTCTTGTATGAAGTTTTCAAGGTACATCCGTGTTTCAGAAACAATATCCTGTATCTGCTACACTTCTGGTCTCTGATAGACCATATCATATAAGAACTTTTTCATTTTGTTCTTATATCAGATCATCCATCAGATCTTTTATAAGATCCGGCAGCCACCTATCTTCCCGGGCCGTCTCCAGCCAAGTATTGTCGGCCGCGTCAGTCTTAAC
>CABIYF010000037.1 GCA_902362875.1 Eubacteriaceae bacterium
AACTCTTTCTGGATGTCTTCAGAAACAATAAAATAAAAATTTGTTGTGATTTCTGTTAATTTACTATTGACAAAGGTCATTACATATCAGTTTTCATATTTCACACGGTATCTCTGTCCAAGAATGATCTCACATGCCTTCGTGGACATTCCAAGAAGTGCTGAGATCCACATCCAGAAGATCGCACCCGGACCTCCCATTGTGATTGCTGTCGCAACACCACCGATATTTCCTACTCCGATCGTATTTGCCATAGCAGTACATGCCGCTGCGAATCCTGATACTGTTCCTTCTCCATCTCCTTTTCCCTTAAACATCTTTCCGAATGTGTTCTGGAAATGGAATTTAATCTTTGTAATGTAGCGGAACTTAAATTTGATCGATAAATAAAGTCCTGTTCCGATCAGCGCGATCGTCATTGGAGTTCCCCACAGGAAATCTGAGATCGTCTGAATTACAAGTAATAGTCCATGCATATATTTTTGTTTTATCCTCCTTTGTAATCTGTGTTGATAAATCAAGGAATGAAAAAAGATACAGAACCTCATTTTCTGTATCCTTCCTTATCATTTTTATCGTAATTTATGTTAAACCTTATTGTAAGAATAAGGTCAAGCTATTTCCTAGTTTTTTTCTAGTAAAATCTGTATTTCATAATTGGCATGTGCATAATTATCAAGATTATCCTCATATTCCATCGCAAGCATGAGTTTTGGTTGTGCTTTTCCCTGAAAATAATTCATGATCCTCTGCGGATTCCATGCCTCTTCCAGAATCTTTTCCCGAAAGCATAAATATTCCCCTTCTGGAAGTCTCAAGATGTTCGGAGCATCTTTCACTTTCTCATTTAAATAAATAAAATAGTAATCTGGTTTGAATTGCTGCCTGCAAAAAGCATCATATGAAATTTTATAGCCATACTGTCTCAAATACATCGCATTTTCAATTCCCTGCTCACTCTTTTCCTTTGCAAGACGAATCTCCATATCTGCCAGAAGATCACTTTCATAACATGGAACCTGCAGATAATAACGTTCTTTTAAATGCATCACACATGGTGCATCTTCATTTCTTTCCATATATGTAAAATAATCTTTGTACCAGTCTACCATCTCAATCTGATGCCGGATCTTTTTCTCTTCTTGTTCCAATACTTTTTTCTGCTGGTCAAGAAATGGCAGTAATCGTTCTACTTTCTTACTCAGCATCACTTCTTTGATATCATCTAACGGCATCCCAAGACTCTGCAGATATTTGATCCGGTCAATAAAATGAAATTGTTCATATGCATAATAACGATATCCTGTTCTTGGATCGATCTTTACCGGCTTTACAAGCCCGATCTTATCATAAAAACGTAATGTCTGGGTTGTGATTCCCATCAGATCTGCCGTTTCCCCGATTCGGTAATATTCTTTCATCTATGATTCACTCTTTCTTTTGGGCTGTTTTTCTTTATCATAACATAATCCTCTTTTATTTTGAATGAGCCAAACGACAAACTGAGAGTGTACTCTTCGTACCCTTCTTAATAAGACCAACCATAACATGTACATCAACAAGAAAAAGACAAAACATCAATTATAATTTTAAATATCAGAGTTTCCAACTCGCTGCTTGTAGCTGCAGATCTACCATATGCCGGTAAATTCCATCTGCAGCTTTTAATTCGTCCGGCGTTCCGTTTTCTGCAACAACTCCGTCTTTCAGTACAACGATCTTATCAACCCCATCAACCGTTCTCATTCGATGAGCAATGATTAATACTGTCTTATCTTTGATCAACTTAGATAATGCTTCCTGAATCAGGGATTCATTATCTACATCCAAAGATGCGGTTGCTTCGTCCATCAGAATGATCGGTGCATCTTTTAAGAAAGCTCGTGCAATAGAGATTCTCTGGCGCTCTCCGCCTGATAACTCTGATCCATTTTCTCCGATCATTGTATCCCATTTCTGCGGCATTTTCTCAATGAACTCTTCACAGTTTGCCAGTTTTGCTGCTGCCATAACTTCCTCATCGGTTGCATCTTTTCTTCCGATTCGGATATTTTCCATAATGGTATTGTTAAACAAAGTAACATCCTGAAATACAATAGAATATAAAGATAACAGTGTTTCTGGGTCGATCTCTCCGATATCCATTCCACCGACCGTGATCGTTCCTTTGTTAATATCCCAGAATCTTGCCGCTAATCTGGATACTGTTGTTTTTCCGCTTCCAGATGGCCCGATCAGTGCTGTTACTTCACCTTGTTTTGCTGTGAAACTTACATCTTTTAAAATCTGTTCGTTTCCATCATAGGAGAATCCTACATGATCAAAATTGATATCATACCCTTCATTGCTCAATGTCTTGATTCCACCCTGTTCTTCGTGGCTTAAGATTTCATCCATTCGTTTGCACTGTGTATCTGTGGAAATGATCGCTGATAAATTCTCCAGAGCTACCTGAAATGGATCATACATTCTGGATACGACCAGTAAATACATGAAGAATGTTAATGCATCAATCTCTCCTTTTGCAAATAAGATTCCTCCAACTAACGCTGTTGTTCCGATCCCTACTTTTAAGATCAGCTGTGACATACACACAAACATTGCGTTGATCGCTTCGGATACTACGGCGTGTTTCTCAACGGCCTGAATCTTTTTATTTAATCCAATCATGTATGTACTTGTTGCGTTGTATGATTTCAAATCTCTGACCGTTTCCAGTCCTTCCTGAATTCCATCCTGGCATTCCAGTTTGTATTTCATTGCATTTTCATTTAATCGGTGTGAAATCGGTCTTGCACCAAATACGACAAAAAATGCGACTGGTAATACCCATACAGCTGCCAATGTCATTTTCACATTGAAGAAGAATAAACAGATCGTTACGATCGTTGTGGAACACATAGATCCAAACAATTGTGGGAAAAAGTGAGAACTTGCTGTTTCTAACCATGCACAGTCTCCCATAATTGTACTTGTAAGATCTGAAAGGTCTTTTTTGCCGAAAAATGATAATGGGATCTTTCTTAGTTTCTCTGCCAGTGTACGTCTTCTGATTCCACTCTCCACATAGGTTGCAAGGAATGTAGCGTTATACTGGAAATATGTTGTAATGATGATCAGTAATACGGAAACAACCATTCCCACGATATACATTGGCAATTTGGAACTTGGAATTCCTCCAGCTAAAATATCTGATGCCAGCAGATATAAAAGTCCTACCGGGAACATAAATGCCAGATTGGCGATCGTTACTACGATGACCGCTTTGATCATGTCATTCGCACCCTGTTCGGAAAGAGCATATTTATGTTTTAATCTTTCTTTGATACTCATTATAATGCACCCCCTACTTTCCAGTTCACTGATTTGTTATATTCTTCCCACATATGAGCATAGATTCCATTGCTCTTTAACAGTTCATCATGGCTTCCATCTTCTGCAATTGCTCCATCTTTTAAGACATAGATGCGGTCTGCATTCGTGATAGTTGATAATCTGTGGGCAATCATGATCACGGTCTTGTCTTTTGATAAGTTTTCAAATGCTTTCTGCACTTTCTGTTCATTGTCTGGGTCTGCAAATGCAGTTGCCTCATCAAGGATCAGAACAGGGGCATTTTTAAGGAACGCTCTGGCAATGGAAAGTCTCTGTGCTTCACCGCCAGATACATGAATTCCTTTAGCTCCGATCATTGTATGTACACCGTCTTTAAATTTGTCGATGATATCCATACACTGTGCATCTTTTAACGCCTGCATAACTTCTTCATCGGTTGCATCTGGTTTTCCAAGTCTTACATTTTCAAGGATTGACATCTTTAATAACTTGCTGTCCTGAAATACATAGGAAATCTGATTCATAAGTTCACTGCTTGTGATATCTCTGACATCGACTCCACCGATCTTTACGCTTCCTTCTTTCACATCCCAGAATCTTGCGATCATAGATGCTAAGGTTGTCTTACCTCCACCAGAAGGCCCGACAAATGCAACATGTTCTCCAGCTTTGATTTCCATAGAAATGTGATCAACTGCATTTTTCTTTGCATTCTCGTATGCAAATGTTACATCTTGAAGAGATAAGGAACTGTCTTTTGGAATCTGTCCATTGGCTGTCTCTTTTAATGGCTCTCTGTTCATGACATCACCCATACGTTTTAATCCATCGACTACCTGCATCTGAGCTTCTCCTGCATATGCAAGTTTCATCAGTGTTGTTGTCAAAATTGGTGTGATGATAATATAGAATAATAAGTTTAAACCAAATGCTACTGTAATCTCATGTCCACCAAATAAGTATGCCGCAATGATGATAAATACAAAAATGGAATTGACCGCTGTTGTAAATCTAACCATTGGTTTTCTCATTTTCTTTGTAAATCCTAATGTCCATTTCTCGTACTCATCAATTGCTTCTTTGAATCTCTTAAAAGAAAATACAGTCTGTCCAAATGTCTTAACGACTGGAACTCCACGGGTATATTCAACCGCTTCCGCTGACATCACTTCCAGAGAATTCTGATACTGTTTCATGCTTTCTGCCAGATCTTTTCCGCTCATGAAACTCATAAACACAAATCCGATCGCTGCCGGGATCAGACACATGATCCCTAATCTCCAGTCAAAGGTCGCCATTAAGATAATAAGCCCGATCGGTGTTGCCTTGGAAACCGCTTTATCCGGCAGAGTATGTGCAAGATAAGTTTCTGTTGCTGCGCTCGAATCTGTGACGATCTTTCGGATCTTACCAGTTCCTTCGCTTTCAATATATCCTAATGGCAATGTCATGATGTGGTTCATCATTGCTGTTCTCATCTGTGCCTGCACATGGAATGCTGCGATATGGGAACACATAAGCCCCGCCATATAGATCAACATTCCAAGAATCGCAAATCCCACGGCATGCCATCCGTAACTACTGATTCCTGTTGCTTTTGAGAAATTAAATCTGACTCTTAACACTTCCTGCATCACTTTCCAGATATAATAAAATGGAACTAATGCAACAAATGCACTGATTGCTGCAAGAATGGTTGAGAGAATGCTTAAATATTTGTAGCTGCCTGCAAACTTATATAACTGTTTTGTCAGGCTTTCTTGTTTTTCTTTCTTTTCTTCCATTTATATTCACCTCCATAAATTATTTGTGATCAGACAGTTCAAGATTATCACTGTCTTTCTTTAAATTGTGCTTCCGCTTATACTCAAGCGGTGCAGCCCCGTAATAATTCTTAAATGCTTTCGCAAACCTTGACTGTGTCGCAAATCCGACGGCATCACTGACCTGCGATATTTTCATTGAATTATTTAAGATCAATTCTGCTGCCTTTTTCATTCGGATTTCATTTAACAGTTCACTGTAGCCTCTTCCATATACTCCCCGAAAATAGTTTTTAAGACTTGTCTCACTGATACCAAAATGTTTTGCAAGTGTCGCTGCCGAATAACGTTTGCTTAAATCTTCAGTCAGAATATCCATTGTCTTTCTTGCAATCTGAATCTGTGAACCTGAATAGTACACCCTGTTTGTCTCCACTGCATCCTTTTTGCTGCAAAGGACCTGAAGCCATCGGCTGACGTCCACCGCAAGAAGTTCCATATCCGCATCTGCTTCAATATCATCTGCAATCACTCTCACTGCCTGTTCAATTCTTGCATCGGCCTTCGAAATAAATGGTGTCTCTCTTCCCAGAAAACGTTCTTTTAATTCAACGCTCATTTTGGTATTTCTGCCATTGAGTGAAAACTCTTTATCAAGTTCCGGACATGGATATAAGATCAACTCCATTCCATGATACTGTACTCTCGGATAATAAAACGCATCCGCTTCCCTCGATGCAGTTCCATAGTCGATCGAATACTCGCCAGTATCTACATAAGTACCGCCTCCATTTTTCAAAAGAACCTCGCATTTTCCAAGGAAACTAAAGTTTACCGTCATCACCGGTTCCCCTTCATATGCCTGAATCTGAACTTCCGGGATTCTTCTTGATCTGATATCAACATACAAAAGTTCCAGATATGGACTGATCCGGTAACAGACGATCTTTCCTTCCTCTCCTGAAAAATCTGATGGCAGGATTACTTCTCGTTTCTCATTCATGAAAAACTCCTTCTCTCTTCCTTTCTTTTATAATTACAACTATATGTTAGTATAGGCTAACTTTTGAATCAATAGCAAAACAGCAAAATAGCTCTTTTTAGCATCTGGTTTATTTGTAATTTGTCTATTTTGACAATATAAAAAGAAGCCGTAAACAGATTTTATGAAAAAAATGTTTACGACTTCTTTTTTAAGATACTTTAGGATATCCGATCCCAAAGCTTATTATTTTCTGATAATATCAGTTGCACTAAAGACTTTATCACCCTTCTGCACTTTCACACCTTTCGCTTCTAACAGCTCAGATACTGTACAAACTTCATATCCTTTCTTCTTAAGGATTGGTAATACTTTCTCTACTGCAGCAACTGTTGGTTTACGGATATCATGCATTAACACGATATCTCCGTCTTTTGCCTGTTTTAAGATTGTCTTAACTGTTGCATCTGTGTTCTTTGTCTTCCAGTCTAATGTATCAACACTCCAAAGGATCAGTGCTGTGTCAATTCCCTGTTTCACGTTCTCGTTGATTGCTCCATATGGTGGTCTTACGCTGACTGGTTTGCTTCCACATGCTTTGTAGATTGCATTCGCTGTTTTGTCTTCCTGTGCTCTTACCTGTGCTGCACTTAACTTTGGAAGGTATGTATGATTCCATGTATGGCTTGATACTTCATTGCCTGATTCTAAGACTTTCTTTACTGTCTCTGGATAATAACCTGCATTCTGTCCTAACATGAAAAATGTCGCTCTTGCATCATTCTTCTCTAATGCGGCTATGACTCTTTCTGTATTTCCTTTTAATGGACCATCATCAAATGTAAATGCGATCAGTTTCTTTGTCTTGTCAATCTTTCTTGGAACATATAATGATTTCTTCAGTTCTTTGTCTGTTCCTTTGCCTAACAGATCATCATTTGCCTTTACCATGTATTCTCCCATGGATTTGTTCACTGATGCATAACTTGTTCTTCCTAATCTTGTTGTGACAAAGAATACTCCTGCTGCGATCACTACTACGATTGCCAGCAATGCAGCAATTCTTCCTTTGTTCAAATGTCTTCTTTTTCTTCTTCTGGCCATTGTACCCTTCTTCTTTCCTTATAATAATTTAAATGTGTCTACATCCACCAGACCAAGGTCTGTCAGTCTTAATGATGGGATCACTGGAAGTGCCATAAATGACAGTGTGATAAACGGATCTATGTCCTTGGATATTCCCAGTTTCCATGCTTTCTGCAACAGATCGTCGATTCCTTTCTGGATGTCTTTCGCCGGTTTCTGGCTTAAAAGCCCCGCAACCGTCAGCGGTAATGTACCTAAAACTTTGCCTTCCGATACCAGTGCATATCCACCCTGGATCTCTTCTATCGTCTGTACTGCTTTGATGATATCTTCATCGTTATCTCCTGCTGCAATGATATTATGAGAATCATGTGCTACGGATGTTGCGATCGCACCATTGGTGATGCCGTATCCTTTGATCGGTGCAGCTGCTGCATTGCCCGTTCCACGATGACGTTCAAATACACACAGTTTGGAATATTCGCTGTCTGGTGTGAACCATCCATGATCATTTGGAACTTCCTCATGCAGAAATGTTGTAACAATCTGTCCCGGAATCATTCCGATCACTGGGATCTCTCCATCTGCTTTTACCTGAATCTTGTCTTTGGAAACATCTTTTAATACTACCGTGTGAAGCATAGATTCTTTCACTGGTTTTGCTTCTTTGGAGAAAAATTCTTTGTTCACTGGCTGTCCTTGTTTGTATACAGCAGATACCTTTACATCTTCTAAGGAATCAAGGATAACAATATCTGCATCCTTTCCTTCTTCTAATACACCGATATCATAAAGACCATACGTCATGGCTGCGTTGTAAGTCGCCATTTTTACTGCCTGTACAGGCTGCATTCCAAGTTTGATACTCTTCTTTATATTGTAACTAATATGGCCTTCATTTTCAATAGTATCAAGGTGTTTATCGTCAGTACAAAACATAAATTTCTCAATATATTCTGGTTCTTTGACAAGTCCTGGAATTATATTTTCAACATTTCTTGCAGCACTGCCTTCCCGGACAAGTATTTTCATCCCTGCCAGACACTTTTCTTTTGCTTCCTCAAATGATGTACATTCATGTTCTGTCATGACTCCGGCTTCTACATAAGCCTTCAGATCCTCACCGCTGAGTCCCGGCGCATGTCCATCAATGATCATTCCTTTGCATAATTCAAGCTTCTTCATGATCTGTTCTTCTTTGCTTAAAACCGCCGGATAACACATAACCTCACCAAGTCCAAGCACCAGTGGATGGTCTTTCCACTGTTTCATATCTTCTGCCGTAAAATCCGCTCCGTTTGTTTCAAATGGAGTTGCCGGAATTGAAGACGGCATCATGACATAGATTCCAAGTGGTGCATCACCTGCTGCATCAAGAATATATTCCATCGCTTCATTTCCCTTAACATTGACTAATTCATGGGGATCTGCGATCACTGTCGTCGTTCCATGCGGCATAACCGCTTTTGAAAATTCCATTGGAGTTGCCATACTTGATTCAATATGCACATGCGCATCAATAAATCCCGGTGTAATATATTTTCCTGTACAATCTATTTCGTTTTCACCTGAAAAATGACCGACTCCTGCAATTTTTCCATCTTTTACTGCGATATCAGCCTGATCGATCTTTTCATTCTTTACATCAATGACATTTCCATTCTTTAAGATAAAATCAAACATTTCCGTTCCTCCTTAATCAAATTTTACCATTCCTACATAATATTTTTTATCTGCATCAAATAACATATTCCAGTCAATTTCCTCACGTTCTCCACAGTTTGACCAGATCAGAAGTTCTTTTTCCTCATCAAACCCTGTGATCGTTACCCAGTGCCAGTTGTCTTCCCGAAGTTCATATGCTGGATGTTTTAAAATCAAAAATGCGACTGGATTTCCTTCTTTCAATGCTGGTAAGATAAAATCCAGTGCCTGTGTTTTATTCTTTGGCAGAAATAGTTGTTCTGATGTGAATTCTATTCCTCTGTCCGCTGCGTATCTTTTAAAGTCTTTTGCGAATCTCCCGATCAGTGGGTACCCCATAAATCCTGGTTTCATATATTGATACATGCTCTCCATCAGATTCAGATACTGTTCCTGCTCCCTTGGATCTTCCCCGTCTTCCGGCTGGTATAAGGATCTTAGTTCATCCCTGCTCATTGCATAGATCGCTGCAATATTACTTCCTGTCACACTTCCGCAGCCTGCCAGCCGCTGGAAATCTCCCGGGAACCATTCCTGATCTCCTCCATACCCTATGATCCTGCCGTCTTTTGTGATCTGCGGGCAGTAAAGTTCCTTCCTCATAATCTATTCCCTTCTTAATTATATCTTACTATCACTTTTTCGCTTATTTTTAAATTCATTGAATTTATTCTTTTCTTTATGTTAATATTGTTATCATTAACCGATACTATTATTTTACAGAAAGGATGACGACACCTATGAAAAATATCATGACTTCCTTATGTCTTGCACTTTTTATCATCAGTGCATCCGTTACGATAACATTAAACTTCCGACCTTTATATTATCATGATATTTCCGCTTTGAAAATAGAAGAAACTTCTGGATTTTCCAAAAAAACGATCAAAAAGAACTATGATGAATTGATCGATTATAATCAGTTTTTTCATTCTGGAAAATTAAAACTTACGATGCCAATGTCAAAGGAAGGACGGATTCATTTTGAAGAAGTAAAACGGATCTTTGATGCAATTGAGATAATCTGCATTATCACATTGATCTTGTCCTGCTGCCTTGTTACCGGACAGCTTCGCAAACATGATCTGCGATTTCTAAAACCAGCTTCTATCATTACGATATTACTTCCATCGATTGTTGGTGTCCTGACCGCTGTGAACTGGGAGGCTGCATTCATCATGTTTCATAAGATCATGTTTCGCAATGACTACTGGCTCTTTGATGAGGCTTTGGACCCTGTCATTAAGATTCTGCCAGATGCATTCTTTTTTCACTGTGCAGTTATGATCATTTTACTGATTCTTTTTGGAAGTTTGTTGTGTATATTATTTCGTTCTTTTTTTCGCCACAAGTTTATGCTATAATTGTTGAGTTATTAATTATTTATGTCAATTATTACATTTTTATTAAGATAGGAGCTTGAATTATGAAACTTTCACAAATAAAGACAAAGGAGGTCAGAGACAGCGTACGAAAATCGCGTTACAAAAAATTTGTACCTGCTTTTATTGTACTCTTTCTGATCATTGTGGTTTCTGTGTGCTTTTATTCATATTACGCGTATCAAAAAGAGAAAAAAAATTCTGCAAAAAGGACACAGCAAAAAATTGAAAACGAATATAAGAAAACAAAAAAAGAAGTTTCAACTGAAAAAACTTCTTTAAAACCATGGTACACCTATCATGGAATCGCCCATGCTTTAGGCGGTCTTAATGGAAAACATTATTTAAATTCCATTGATGGTTTTTATTCAAATTATCAAAAAGGATACCGCATTTTTGAAATGGACCTCCAGCTTACATCTGACAACATCCTTGTCGGAAGACATACCTGGGGAAATAATCTGTCTGATCCTTTAAGCAAGAATGGTTATCCTGCCAGCTATCGAGAATTTAAGAATACCAAATTATGCGGCCGTTACAAACCAACCTCTTTTCTTGACATGCTCAATGCAATGGAACGTTACAAAGATTTTTATCTGATGACTGATTCGAAATCTACAGACACCGTCAACGTCAAAAAAGAATTTTCTGTCCTTGTCCAGACTGCCAAAAAGGCTGGAAAGACAGAATATCTGGATCGAGTGATCGTACAAGTTTATAACGAAAGTATGTATTATACGATAAAGAGTATCTATCCATTCAAACACTTTGTGTATACCACATACAAACAGCGTGATGTTGCGTTCTATAAGATGGTAAAATTCTGCAAGAAAAATGGTATTGAGGGCGTTACAAGCCCCCAGAATGATATCAACGATTATCGTATGGAGATTTTAGCAAAAGAAGGAATTTATGGTTTCACTCATACGGTAAATAACTCTTATTTCACAAAAGAATATATGAAATTAGGTGTTTACGGTATCTATTCTGATTTCATGACACCTTCTGAGATCAACAAGAATTATCTGGACGTTTATACTCCAAAGTTTGCTTCCAGATACATGAAAACTGTTATTCCTGCACTTGCAAAATAGGATGGAACATAAAGATTAAAATATTAATTTTAAAAACCCCGGAGAATTGTCTCTGGGGTTTTTACTGTCTTTTTTGTTATATACTCTTTGGTTTTTATATATTCTTTGATTCTTTTGCCGTATCCACAAGCATTTTCATTGCTTCTACAGGGTATTTGCCGTGTGCAGTTTCTCCAGTCAGCATCAATGCCTTGGCTCCCTGTGTGACTGCATGATAGATATCATTCACTTCTGCTCTTGTCGGATATGGATTCCTTATCATGGAATCTAACATCTGGGTTACAACCATAAAGTCTTTCTTATGTTCCCTGCAGACTTGTGCAATATGTGCCTGAACTCTTGGAAGTTTGGATAACGGCATTGCATTTCCAAGATCTCCTCTTGCGATCACGATATAGTCACAGTATGGAATCAGTTCTTCCAAATGCTCAACGCCTGTCATATTCTCTATCTTCGCAAAGATTCTGATATCTTCACAGTTATTTTCTTTCAATGCTTCTCTTAATATAATAAGATCGGCTTTATTCCTTACAAACGGAAGCATAACATCGGTTACTTTATACTGCTTCGCCACAGCGAGATTCTTTAAATCTGCTTCTGTCAATGTTGGATTATTGATACTGCATCCTGGCAGGGCAATGCTTTTGTGTGCGGTCAATACGCCTCCGCAAATGATTCTGCATCTCCATGAGAATTCTGATATTTTCTGTTCCGCTATAAGCTTGATCTTACCATCATCAAGTAAAATCTCCTGATTCTTTTTGATATATGGAAAGATCTCCTTTGGTGCCGGAATTCCTGCATATCCAAGAATCACATGGGCGCCACCTGAAAGTCCCATGCTTCCTTCCAGATCTCCTATTCTTAGTTCCGGGCCGATCAGATCGATCATAAGCTTCTTTTTGTTACCTGTCTGTCTGGCTGCATCAAAGTAATAATGAATCCATGACTGGCTTGCTTCTAGTGAACTATGTGATAAGTTTAACCGGATTCCTGTCATTCCGGCATCAAACATCTTCTTTAATATTATTGGTTCGCAACATGTTGGACCCAGGGTTCCGTAAAATTCCATTGTGCATCACTTCCTTTGTGGTTATTTTAACATTTTAAGAAGCGGTTTCCAATGGATTTGATATAATTATTTATTTGGAATTTGAATAAATATCATCATTTACTACATGGATATATGTTTTTCGTCCTTTTCTTTCCAGTTGTGTATAGAAATATTTCTCATCACTTTTTGTTAATTTGATTATCCTCTAAAAGAAAATTAGATTCTTCGGATATTTTAAAAATCATGAATATTGTTTTTCCAAACTACATATGATATAGTGCCTATAGGCAAAAGTGATGTTAGTACCATGTTGGTACAAAAACACCCCTCAGTAGGGCAATACTGAGGGGCTTGTTTATAATGTTCAAGCTCCTCGACTCAGTTGATCGCTATTTCACATGTCTATGAAGCCATTTATTCTTCATCTAAAAATTCAAATTTTGTATTTTCCGAATATACAAACCATCCTTCTTTTTCCCCACATTGAATCTTAAATGCATGTTTCAGATGTTCTTTATTTTTATCATACAAATAAATTTTCTTTACTAATATTTTCTGCCCTGCTTTTACTTCAAAACCATCTTGTTTCTTTATATTTTTTAAACTTTTACTAGTTTTAAAATCTGATGCTGCTTTACATTTTCTTGGATTAATTACATCAAAATATCTTGATGCTAATTTTAGTTTTCCTTCTTTTATACGATATTTTATACGTGCTTTAAACGTTGTATAAAGTTCCCCCATATCATATGGCTTTATTTGTTCTGTAATAGTAGAAAGAATACCATTTTCATATTTTTCAATATCCTGCTCAGCAAAAGAATATTTACCAAAATCTTCCGAACTTATTACTTCTCTAAATTTTTGTCCATCATATTGATATGCACAAAGACTGTTACCTCCAAATTGCCCTATTAATTGTACCAAGTAAACTTCTTGATCCTTTGTTCGCAAATAGTAAAGATCTCCACCTCTTGCACAAAATATTTTTTGTAATTTTTGATAATTCAGATAAATCGTATAATTCTCTTCATCAGTTTTTTCATATCGAAAAGAATCCTTTGTCCCATCTTCTGTAAAATCATACTTTTTATATTCTTTATTGTATGGAATTTCTTCTATTACCCCTTTTTTATATATTTGTTTCTTCAGCTTTTTCTGTGTTTTCTTATCACATTCATATAATGTAAATGTCATACTGGAATATTCGTTATTTTTCCCTTTTGAATCTTTAACTAAAGTAACTTTTTGCTTTACTTTCTCCTTCTGTTTCACATTTCCAAAACAATAGTCTGTAATTGCCTTTGCATCTGCTTCTGCAAGTTTTTTAATCCTGTTATCATCTGCCAAGAACTTCTTTACATCGTCATTATTATCAATAAATGAATGTTCTACAATTACTCCTGGTATTTCTTCATATACACTGTCTTGTATTTCCTTATAATAATCTTTTAATTCTCCCTCTGAATTTGTTTCTTCTTCCTTAGAAGTTCTCATTAATAACCCTTGATTCGTTACCCCTGCTTTTTCAAGATATTTCAGAAAATAACTTCCTAAAAGCTGTGCTTGCGCAGAAGTTGTTATATTATTATTTCCACTTGGTACAATGACTGTACACCCATGATCATAATCTACAATTTTTCTCTTTGCATTGTTATGAAAACTAATGAATAAATTAGCTTTATCTTCACTTGCTTTTGACACTCGACTGAACGCCTCTATTTTTGTATCATTGCTGCGTGTCATACGAACTTTAATATTCGGATTCTTTAAAAGTTCTTTTTTCACATATTGGGCAATTTTTAAATTCACATCTTTCTCTTTTAATTTTTCCTTTGTTGTTGCTTCTGCCCCAATATCATCTCCTCCATGCCCTGGATCTAATTCTATGATCCAGGTTGATTTCTTTATTTTTTTTGTTTCGTTATTTTGATTAGCTGTTGTTGTAGCTTCTTTTTTCTCAGTTGTTGTTTGAGTCTTCTTTTTTCCACAACCAGCTATTCCTGTACATAATGTCATCAACAATACTAATCCTATTTTTACACTTTTTTTCATTTATTTTTTCTCACCATTTTATAAAATCCCCAACTCCACTTATTCCCCATTTAACAATTGCTGTATTGCTAATAGTATCATATCTTTTAAACTACTTTCCCACATAGAAACAGATGGACTTAATTTTTTATAAAGTGACAATACCTGCTGTCTTTGTTTATCTAATTGGTGCTCTTTGGGCATGAATAACGTATAAAATTTGATATTAAACTTCTTTCCTATCTTAACAAAATGGATAAAAATGGATAACTGCTTGCATTCCTCAGGTGAAATCAAAATTCCCCTTATTTTCTCTTCCCCACTTCCTGCAAGCACTTCTCCATTTACGATTTTAGATTGAACTATATCTCCATATTCATGCTCAAATACTTGTCTCAATTTTTCTTCTATCTGCTGTAATGAAGGAACACTAATTTCTTTTGCCACAAACAATTCTTTGTTCTCATCTCTTACTGCTAATGAATATGTAAGTGCTTTTTCTTGAAATGCAAAAGCATCAAATAAACCTATATAATCTTCCTCATTCCAGGTCAACGCTGAAGCATCAAAATATATTTCTCCATTTGAAGAAGTTTTTTCATATTGTTCTGGCGATTTTGCACTTTTGCTAAAATCATGTAATCTTTGCTTCATTTTTGGTGTCATTTTCATTTCATTTGTAAGCATATATTGAAGTACTGTATTTTCACTTTTATATGCTTTCATCCACATTAAAGAAGATGCTACTATTGTCAATAATTTATTTTTTAGTTCTCCTCTCTGTATATTTTTATTAAATAGGCGTTTGCGAAACGCCATAAGCCGCATAAATACGGCCTTTTTTGTTGTCCAAAAGCAAATAACTCCTCACTGGATATGGTATAATAGAGTTGACTAAAAACTATAAACCTACATCCAAGAAAGGAGTTATTCTGATACTTATGATACCATATAAACAGCTTTCTTTGGCAGATATTTTTTCAGATTGCCAAGAAAAATTTGAAAATGACAAACCTGCGTTTCTTTCTCTATTGGAAACCCATATCGATATTGATGAGTTTATTCCGATTTCTTTCAGAAATCATTTCTATGCATCGACGGGCAGAGCCCGTAAATACCCCTTGCAAGCTTTTCTGTGGGCTTTGATCATTCAGCGTATTTTCTCTATCCCTACAGATCAGCTTCTCCTGACTTTTCTCGCTTATTCTAAACCACTCCGTGAATTCTGTGGTTTTACCAAAGTCCCGGATGCTTCCAAAATCACACGGTTCAAACAGGATTTTGGGGATGACCTGCAGCTCGTTTTCGATAACCTTGTTGACGTTACCGAGCCTATCTGTCAGGCGATTGACTCTGCAAAAGCGGATATGACCATCTTTGATTCTTCCGGCATTGAAGCATTTGTTACCGAAAATAATCCCAAGTATGCTAACAGGATCATCAAGCAGCTTAAGGCATACGCAAAAGTTCATGGCTTTAATAAATCTTATGATCCTTATAAGGCCGCCTATGGTTCCATGCCTTCTCATGCTTCTGCCAATCCTGAGATTAAGCAGCTCTATATCAATGGGCATTTTTGCTATGTCTTCAAGTTCGGCATTGTCACCAACGGACTGGGCATCATCCGCCACATATCTTTTTATAACAAAAACTTTATGGCTTCACATCCTGATATCGTTGTCAAAAAGAAATCCGATTCTCCTGACGAAGATAAATGTGTTCATGATTCAAAGCTTTTAATCCCGACACTGAAGGACTTCTTTTCCAGGCATCCTTTGATTAATCCAAAAACCTTCCTGGGTGATGCTGCTTTCGATACCGCTCAGCTCTATAAGAGCCTTCTTACCGGTAACACTTTTGGTAATGACAAACATTTCTCGAAAGCTTATATTCCACTGAATGCAAGATCCGGACTTGAAAATCTGAATTATTCCATCAATGAAGATGGTATTCCGTGTTGTCCACATGATCCTTCTTTACAAATGAGGTACGAAGGCACTTCCAAACTTCGCAGCGGAGTAACAAGATATAAATTTGTCTGTCCAAAAATGAAATGGATTTATGATAAATCAACTCAAAAAGCCCATCGTCATTGCTTCTGTGACAACCCCTGTACCTCTTCTAAATGTGGACGGATGGTCTACATCTACCCAGAAAAGGATCTTCGTGCTTATCCCGGAACAATCCGCGGCACCGAAGAATGGGATGATACCTATAAAATCAGGACTGTTGTCGAAAGAGATATCAACCACATCAAGGACAATCTCTGTCTCGCAGGACGCCGAACACAAAATGAGAAGACTCTGCATGCGGATCTGATTCTTGCCGGGATCACACAACTTATTACTGTTGTTCTCGCAGATAAGATCAATCACCACGAATATATTCGAAGCATAAAACCACTCATAGCTTAGGACTTACCACTTTCATAAAGCCCATAGCTTATTAAAGTGCGCCTAAAATATCCGACTATCTATTTTTCATTTCAGAATTCGTGCTCTGCACGAATTCTACCTTGTTTTGGTTCAAGATTGCGAACGAGCACCGTGAGTTTCGCAATTACCTA
>CABIYF010000038.1 GCA_902362875.1 Eubacteriaceae bacterium
CATATTGTGGGTTCAGCACTATAACCTTCAGGTATATGATAAAAAATAAATAATGGTCTGGAAAAGCAGCATTAGAATTTTGCCGTGTTTTTGAAAAGTTCGCAGCTCAATTGGGCGATTGTTTGAGCCTCAAAGACTTCTGATTTGAATACCTTTGAAGGCGAGTTATCGCAGGAAATTGAGCGGATAAGCGACTTGTCAAAAACACGTGCAAAATTCTCTAGCTGCTTTTCCAGACCATTATTTATTTTTTATCATATACAGAAAGACTTCAGTTGGCCACCCTCACAAAATCAAAATCTAATAAACTCGAATAACAGTGGAAATCTCACGAGTATGTTCCATACCCTTAATCTCAACCAAAGCATCCGCAAAATTCTGTTCCAGGACAAGATCAGTAATGACAACTAATTCAGCCTGATCTTCAATCTTATTCTTCTGGATTACCTGGGCGATACTTACATTGTTCTTACCTAATGTGGATGCGATCTGTGCAAGAACACCAGGTTTATCTTCAACCAGAAGTCTCATGAAATATTTGCTTTCGATCTCTGTGATCTTCTTGATTGGAAGATTCTTGTAGCATGTACAATGAATTCTTCCATTGCAGTAAAACTGAATATTACGAGCAACGTCGATGATGTCTCCCATGACAGCACTTGCTGTAGGAAGTTCTCCGGCGCCTCTTCCGTAGAACATTGCATCGTCCACGGCATCTCCGTGTACGAATACGGCATTGAAAGAGTCATTAACTGTTGCCAGTGGATGATCACTAGGAATCAGCATTGGGTGAACACGTACTTCAATTCCTGTCTCTGTGTTTTTGGCAACACCGAGAAGTTTGATCGTGCATCCCATAGCTTCAGCATATTTGATATCTTTTGCTGTGATGTTTGTAATACCTTCTGTATATACATCATCAAATGTAACTCTTGAGTTAAATGCGATAGAGGCCATGATCGCCATCTTACGTCCGGCATCATATCCTTCAATATCAGCTGTTGGATCGGCTTCTGCATAACCAAGTTCAGTTGCAAGAGCTAATGCCTCATCAAATTCCATTCCTTCATGAGTCATCTTTGTAAGGATAAAGTTTGTTGTTCCATTGACAATACCCATGACTTCTGAAATATAGTTTCCTGCAAGACACTGTTTTAATGGACGGATAATTGGAATTCCTCCGGCTACAGAAGCTTCAAATAACAGGTCACAACCATTTTCAGATGCGATGTCTAACAATTCACCACCATGAACTGCCATTAAATCTTTGTTCGCTGTGACTACATTCTTACCTGCTTGTAAGGCCTGTGTGATATAGGTACGAGCTGGTTCGATTCCACCCATGACTTCTACGATAATCTGAATGTCATCATCAGTAATAATATCTTCCCACTGATCTGTCAGATGTTCAGGATTAATTCCGTCTCTTTTTTTATTTTTATCTCTTACTAGAACTTTGCTTACAGAAAGACTGGCACCAATCTTATGAGGCAATTCATCTTTCTGGCGTTCGATCAGTTTGTACACTCCGGTTCCTACTGTTCCAGAACCTAAAAGGGCTACTTTGATATTCTTAAACTCTTCCATGATACACTTCCTTTTCTGGTTTATTTTGTGATTGTTTTATCTAAATTTGATCTTTTTGATCGAATAAATTTGTATAAGTAATTTTTAGTATATCATATTTCTTTTGATTATCCTATATTTTTTTGATTTCAGGTTAGGAAAAACTACCATATTTCTGATAAAAATTTGTGTTGTTAAAATAGTTGAAAATATTTCTCAAAATAATTGACTTTCTATTATATGGGTATTATATTAAAGATATAAACAATTAAGCAAGTATTTAATCAAAGGAGACCCTCTTATGAATAAAACGGAGAAATATAACATTCAGTCCATTGATATTCATGGTCATGGATGTGATGTCACAGAGTTAAAGCATGTTCTGCCGCCAGAAGAATTTGCGATAGAAACTGCAAGTTTATTTGGACTTCTAAGTGACAGTACGAGGCTTCGTATTTTATATCTTTTATATCACCGTGAAGTTTGTGTCAGAAATATTGCTGAAGCAATTGAGATGAGTCCGCCGGCTGTTTCACATCATCTGCGTTCTTTAAAGCAGTTGGGTGTTATCACAAGCCGCAGGATAGGGAAAGAAGTTCATTATACGATTGCAGATACAGCAGATGGAGCGTTAGTTTCTGATCTGTTAAAGACAGTGTTTGAAAGGAAGGGAATGTATGAAGAAGACGTATGAGTTTGAAAATCTCGGCTGTGCTCACTGTGCAGGCAAGATGGAAGAGAAGATTGGAAAACTTCCAGAAGTTGAAAGTGTAAATCTTTCATTTCCAATGAAAAAGATGTATGTGGAAACTTCCAGCGAAGATCTTCTGCCAGTCATCCAGAAAATCTGTACAGATATTGAACCAGACGTTATTGTAACAGAAGTATCCAAGAAATCAGGGAAAAGAAAAGAACAGCATAGCCATGAAGATCATTGCAGCTGTGGATGCGAAGATCATGACCACGATCATGAACATCACGATCATGAGCATCATCACGATGATCACTGTGGTTGTGGATGTTGTGATGACGACGACGATGACGATGATGACGAACCAATTGCAGCAGCGGCAAACCGTCAGGGAAAAGGGCAGGCAACAGTATTTATTGTTGAGAAACTTGGCTGTGCCCATTGTGCAGGTAAAATGGAAGAACAGATTTCACATTTGCCAGGAGTAGAAGCGGTAAATCTGACATTTGCAACAAAACAATTACGTGTATGGTCTGAAGATGCAAAGGCATTACTTCCACAGATTCAGGACATCTGCACATCCATTGAACCCGATGTTAAAGTTGTCATCCGTGAAAATACTGTACGTGCACAAAAAGAGGCAAAAAAGGCGAAAAATAATGCGGAAGATCACAGAGAATACTGTGAACTAGGCGCCGGAATCGTTTTATTTATTGCAGGAAAAGCATTTGAATCATCTAAGCCGATATACAGCATGGTATGTTTTATATTTGCCTATCTGATCCTTGGAATCAAGATCGTATGGACCGCATTAAGAAATATTTCAAAAGGTCAGGTGTTTGATGAAAACTTCTTAATGAGTATCGCAACGATCGGAGCATTTGGAATTGGCGAGTATGCGGAAGCCGTAGGTGTTATGTTATTTTACCGTATCGGTGAATTATTTGAAGAAAAAGCAGTAGAACGAAGCCGTTCCCAGATCATGGATGTTATTGATATGCGTCCAGAAGTTGTCAATCTTGTGGATGAACACGGAGATGTGTCAGTGATCGATGCAGAAGAAGCAGAGCTTGGTGATATCTTACTGGTACGTCCGGGTGACCGTATTCCTCTGGATGGGGTAATCACAGATGGTGAAACAATGATCGATACATCCCCTGTAACTGGAGAACCAGTTCCTGTATCTGCAAGCGTTGGAACGGAAGTGACATCTGGATGTTTAAATACATCTGGTGTTATCAAAATCAAAGTGGAGAAAGTGTTAGAAGAATCCATGGTAACAAGAATTATGGATTCTGTTGAAAATGCAGCAGCAAGCAAGCCAAAGATGGATCGTTTCATTACACGTTTTTCCCGTGTATATACGCCATTTGTTGTATTTATGGCAGTAGCAACGGCAATCGTTCCTTCTATTATAACCGGTAACTGGACACATTGGGTATACACAGCACTTACATTCCTTGTTATCAGCTGCCCATGCGCGCTTGTCCTAAGCGTACCACTGGCATTCTTCTCAGGAATTGGAGCAGGATCAAAGATCGGTATTCTGTTCAAAGGAGGAGCGGCATTAGAAACACTCAAAGATATTACATCTGTTGTTATGGACAAAACAGGAACGATCACAAAAGGAAACTTTAAAGTGCAGGATATTGTCACTTTTGGAGATGTTACAAGAGACGAACTGTTATCACTGGCTGCCTCTTGTGAAGAATCATCAACTCATCCGATCGCAAAGAGTATCATGGAAGCTGCGAAAGAAGAAAATGTATCTTATAAAACAGCAGAAAGTGCAAAAGAAATTGCAGGACATGGTTCTGTGATCAAAATTGATGGTTCAGAAGTTCTGGCAGGTAATAAAAAATTAATGAATCAGTATCACGTAACTGGTGAATACAAAGAATCCGTTTCCTATGGAACGGAAGTATTCCTTGCGAAAGACGGAGTGTTGATCGGTGCAGTTATTATTGCAGACACCTTAAAAGACGATGCGAAATCTGCGATAGCTTCATTAAAAGCACAGAATCTTCATACAGTTATGTTAACTGGAGATTCCGAATCAGCAGCAAATGCAATTGCAAAAGAAACAGGAATTGATGAAGTTTATTCAAAACTTTTACCAGACGAGAAGCTTTCAAAACTTCAGGAACAAAGAACAAAACATGGTGCAGTGATGTTTGTCGGAGATGGAATCAATGATGCTCCAGTACTTGCAGGAGCTGACTGCGGAGCTGCCATGGGAAGCGGAGCAGATGCCGCAATTGAAGCAGCAGACGTTGTATTTATGACATCAAGTGTAGAAGCAATACCACAGGCAATTGCCATTGGCAAGAAAGCAAGTAATATTGCATGGCAGAATGTCGTATTTGCACTGGCTGTAAAAGCCCTTGTTATGATTCTTGGTCTGCTTGGATTTGCCAACATGTGGATGGCTGTATTTGCTGACAGCGGTGTGGCAATGCTTTGTGTATTGAACTCTATCAGAGCTTTAAAGGTACAATCCTAAGAAATGAAATAATAAAATTAACTAAAATAAGAATCCAGTAGGATATAAGAAAAATATCTTACTGGATTAATTTTATATTATGAAATAATATCTTCGCGGTAATTCCCCAGATTACATGTCCCGAATATTCGTAAAACAGCACTTCATATCTGCCTTTTGCCCATGGATAATTTCTGCCGCCAGGGATTTTATCGAATGGAAAATCATTTTCTGGCTGCATTTGTACATGATTGTAATATTGCCTTGGCTGTGTACTCTGAAAGAATTCCAAAGGAACCATAAATACATCTGCAACCTCATCAATACTGTACTGTCCGTTATAATTTTTTAATTCTCCAAGATAGGCATCAATGCGTATACCAGCAGGAGAAAGGAAATAATCCAGAGGGCCGTAGACCTGAATATCAGACTCGGAAATCAATAGTTCCTCGCATGTTTCACGAATGGCAGTCTGTAAGGAAGTTTCCAACGCTTCTCTTTTGCCACCAGGAAAACAGATTTCGCCAGGCTGGTGGGAGAGCTTATTAGAACGGATTTCAAATAGAATATGATACCTTCCATCCTTTTTGATCAGAGGGATCAAGACGGCAGATACCTTTTCCTTGTCTTGCTCAATTCTTTTTGGAATTCGGCTGTTTAAATGATCGAACATAAAAATCTCCTGAAATTTGAAATTAAGTTTTGCTTCATGAATAGGCACTTGTATATTTCATTATAGAAAAATAAAAGAAAAAGTCAATGAAACAAAAAAAGCACGCAAATAAGCTTGTCTTTAAGTCAGTTTCATTGTATATTTTTATTATAAAGAAAATGGCAGTACTAGACGATAATATGGGAGAAAGATACAATATGGAAACACTACAAGTCAATGAAAACCAATTGAAGAAACTGGCTACAGTTCTGAAGAATTCTCGGATCCGAATGTTTGAATATATTGTGGATGAAGATAAGCTTGTAGTATACGATGATAAGCTCCATGTTAACAGGGTAGTAACAGGTTATATTGATTACATCGACCACAAGAGTAAGATTCATCCAGATGACCGAGAAAAAGTAAAGCAAATATACATTGAGGCAAAAGAAGGATCAGTTGAGATTCGAGAATTTGCATCAGATGGAAGCCTCAAACGTACTTTGCTGGAGTTAACAAAATCGAAGGATGAGAAAACGGGTAAGATGATCCTTGTAGGAAGTTCGAAGGATATCACTGAGCAGAAAGAACATGAGAAACAGCTGAAGGAACAGGCAACGAAAGATTCCCTGACTGGTGTTTATAATCAGGCATATGGAAAGATGTTGATCAATAAGTATTTAAATAGTAAGAATCCATTTGAATCCTGTGGAATGATCATATTAGATGTAGATTATTTTAAATCAGTGAATGATCAGTATGGACATTTATTTGGAGATAAAGTGCTGCTTGGTTTATGCGGCCTGCTCAAAGAATTATTTTATGAAAAGAATAATATAATCATGAGGGCGGGAGGAGATGAATTTGTTATATTTACTGTCAATATTTCAAATATTGAACTTGTAAGGAAGAATGTTCAATTGATGCAGGCAGTCAGGAAGATACGCTTTGATGAGAATGATTGTAGGATCACATGCAGTGCAGGGGTCTGTTATCTTCCAGAGAATACATCAGGTTACAGTTATGACCAGTTGTTTGAGAATGCAGATATCGCACTTTATAAGGCAAAGGAAAGAGGAAGAAACTGTTACGTTTACTGTGACAGTCTGCAGCATTTTACAATGATGTCTACAGAACATGAGGAATATGAAGAAGAACTTGATGCAAGATATTTTCAAAATAATATCGTGGAGACCGCATTTGAGATATTCGAGAAGACTAGCAATTTTGATGCAGCGATCAATTTGTTGATGAAAGTGGTAGGGATAAGAGTCGGTCTTGATCGTATTACTGTTATACAGACAGATATCAAGAATCAGGAAGTATATTCAGATTATCAATGGAATAGAAATGGAATTCAAAAGGTATTAAAAGGAATTGGAAAGTTTGAGAAGCAAGACTTCCTTATCTTATTTAATGGATATGGAGAGAATGGGGTCAATGTTCTTCAGTATGATGATATGGGGGCGTATCCACCAGATGTACAGAAGCTTTTGATGCAGGGAGATGCAAAGACTGTTGTATATGCAGCAATGTATTGTGAAGGCCGATATACAGGAGCGATTTCTTATGTTGTATGCAAAGAAAAGAGAAATTGGTCGAATGAGATGCTAAAACAGTTGTCAGAAGTGACAAAGATCATTTCTGCACATTTTGCAAAGAATGAGATTATGAATCATGCATATCAAGGCGTTGTTACAAGGATGGAGCATGATACACTGACCGGATTGATTTCTTTTGGGAGATTCCACGAAGAAATTGAACGTATCATTCTTTCAAATAACACAAATAATTATCTTATGATCTACACAGATTTTGAGGATTTTAAATATTTTAATTACAAATACGGATATACCGTAGGAGATCAGTTGTTGAAGGATTTCTGTAGTTCGATCATCAGCAAGACGACAGATAAGCATAATGTTTATTTTACAAGAGTTGTATCAGACCAGTTTATTTTGTTCCGTCCGGCAAGGTATGACAAAGAAGAATATGAACAGATCACGAAAGAGATTGAACAGAAGAATCTTGATTTCATGCTTCGTCAGAAAGAACGGTTTCCAAAATCAAATGTTACATTAAGAACAGGTGTATATTATGTGACACCGCAATGTATGAGTGTTTCAGTTGCAATCGATGCAGCAAATTATGCAAGGCAGAAAGTTAATAATGATTCCAAATGCAGTGTAAGATTTTATGATGATGAGATGCAGAAACGAAGAACGTTGGAAAATCAGATCGTCAATGAAATGCAAGAAGCCATGGAACAACAACAGTTTAAGGTATATTTCCAACCCAAATATTCTATTAAGAATCAAGAGATAACAGGGGCAGAAGCCCTGATCAGATGGGAAAGAGAGAATGGAGAGGTATTAAGTCCAGATTCGTTTATTCCAGTATATGAGAATAATGGTAAGATCGTGGAACTTGATTTTTATGTATTTGAAACAGTTGTCAAATATCTGGCAGAGAACCAAAAAGCGGGAAGGCAGCAGGTGCCAGTTTCAATCAATGCATCAAGTCTGCATGCCATGGACCCACAAACAATTACAATTTATATGGACATCCTTAAGAAATACGATCTTGATCCAGCATTAGTGGAGATTGAACTTACAGAGACAGCGGTTGTTTCAGAATATGAAAGCGTGAGGAAATTGTTTGATGAATTCCAGTTGCATGGTATTAAGACAGCGATGGATGACTTTGGAAGTGGATATTCTATTTTAAACACGATCGTGGATATTCCAGTTGATGTCATTAAGATCGATCGAGGATTTATCACAAGTTGTCTGGAATCAGACAGAGGAATTTATTTTCTGAAACATTTGATCGATATGATAAGAAATCTTGGCTATCAGCTGATCTGTGAAGGAGTAGAGACAGATCAGCAGATTGAGATCTTAAAACAGATTGGATGCGATGTGATACAGGGATATTGGTATTCAAAACCATTAAAAGTAGAAGATTATGACGAACTTCTGCAAACGGAAAAAATTTCCAAAGGGGGGGCAATATCTCCAAATAGACAAAAAATCCTAAGAGATACCTTAGATAATGAAAAACGAAAGTGAGGAATAACAATATGAGTGGCAGAGAAGGCCAGGAATTAGACGGAATCACACTATTAGGAAATCAGAAAACAAAATATCCGGATGATTATGCACCAGAAGTATTAGAGACATTCGAGAATAAACATCCAGATAATGATTATTTTGTAAAATTCAATGCACCAGAGTTTACAAGTCTGTGTCCGATCACAGGGCAGCCGGACTTTGCAACTATATACATCTCTTATGTGCCAGGGGAGCGCATGGTAGAGAGTAAATCGCTGAAACTGTATTTATACAGCTTCAGAAATCATGGGGATTTTCATGAGGACTGCATGAATATCATCATGAAGGATCTGATCAAACTGATGGATCCAAAATATATTGAAGTATGGGGGAAATTTACACCGAGAGGAGGTATTTCTATCGATCCATACTGCAACTATGGAAAACCAGGAACAAAATGGGAAGAAGTTGCATGGAACAGATTATCTAACCATGATCTGTATCCAGAGAAGATCGATAATCGCTAGGAACATGTAAACGAACTAACGGTCAAGATCAAGGAGGAAAGTTATGAGGAAGAAAATTTTAAAGGGAGTGTTTTGCAGCGCACTTTCGATTGTAATGGCAACAGGTGGAGTGTTTGTCAGTGCGGCACCAAAACAGGCGGAAGTGACAACAAAAATCCAGTCAGTCCAGAATTCAAAGATTGTAAATTTACAGCAGACAAAAACTAGTGAAAATACAAAAAGCAAAGCACAGGCGAGAACAGCAGTTCAACTGAATAATGTGACAGTACCAACAATATGGAACACATCAGTAAAATCAGCAGTTAAAAGTGTAACTTTGGAGAATGGGAATGATATAGGAACGATCACTATTAAAAATGCAGGTACACTTGTTGCAGCATTTGGAGTTGATTTTGTAGTACGTGATGCTAACTATCAATATATTATGGGATCAACAAATGGGTTATTATATAATGCAAATATGAAACCAGGAACATATCATTTATATACGAAGGATGTAGTAAAAGGAACAGCAAACATTTCTTTGTCCTTATATCCAAATCAGAATAATCGTACATTAGGCTCTAAGGTAATCATGATTGGTGGAACAGGAAAAGACAGCTACCAGTATTTTAAAGTGAGTAAAAGAGGTATAGCGATTATAGGACTACAGGGTGTATGGGTAAATCCAACTAATTTCGGTAAAACATATGGTATTACAAACTATGTTCAGAAAAAATCAGGTTCATCATGGAAAACTGTATCATCCTCACAGTACACAACAGAAAGCAGAAATTATAATTCAGTTTATGGACTTCCAGCAGGAAGCTATCGTGTTGTACTGAAATCTACATATCAAAGTGGTGTTATTGGGGCAGCATATAGACAGGTTGCAGCAAATTCTTCTTATGGAACATCAAAGAAGAAAGCTAAAACAATTAGTCGAAAGAAATACAAAAAACAGACATTTTTAACAACAGACAGTGTAAAGAAAGAACATTGGTACAAGATTAAGGTAAGTAAGAAACGTACAACTTATATTGATGTAACGAGTCTTGGAAGTTCAGGAACAATTTATTGTACTGTATCAGGAAAAGCGAGATTTAAAACAAAAAATATAAAGAATGGAACACGTTATTACCTTAAAGCACCAAAAGGAACTTATTATATCAGAGTAAAGAGATACAGCAAGAGTACAACAGGAGCATATCAGGTAAAATATGTGAAATAATAATTCCTTCACATTTGTTTATACTTTCTTTAGAAATGTTTAGAAACAGAATATTGAATGAAGAGAGAATACTGGTATAATAAAGACATAGTTTTTCATATATATTTTTTAATCCTCTCTTTTTGAAAATAGATACCGCATCAGCGAATTGCTGGTGCGGTATTTTTGGTAAATCAGGATTGTTCTTCAAAAAATAACGAAAAAACCATTGACGAACAACAACACACATGCTATGATAATCACGCTAGACTTTAGCGTTGGAAGAAGGTCTTTTTTTTATGCCTTATTTTAATGAACAACAAACAAAATGGAGGTGGAAGTTGTGCGCACAAGAGTAACATTAGAATGTACAGAATGTAAACAGCGTAATTACAACATGACAAAGGATAAGAAAACTCATCCTGAACGCATGGAAACAAAAAAATACTGCAAATTCTGTAAAACTCACACATTACACAAAGAAACAAAATAATTTCCGGTAATTCCCTTTGAGAGAAAAGGAAGTGAAAACATGGAGAAAACTAACAAAGCAAAGAAACCAAGTTGGTTTAAAGAGTTAAAAGCTGAATTTAACAGAATTATCTGGCCAACGAAAGAAAGAATTGCAAAAGAAACAGCAGTTGTAGTGATCTGTGCTATTATTATCGGAATCATTGTTGCAGTTCTTGATGTTGGAATCCAGTATGGAATTCAGGCATTGGTTGGATAGAAGTAAGGAGATTTTATGGCAGAGGCAAATTGGTATGTTGTTCACACCTACTCAGGTTATGAAAACAAAGTAAAAGTGGATATTGAGAAAACCATCGAGAACCGTAAGCTTCAGGATGAGATCTTAGAAGTCCGCGTACCACTCGAAGATGTGGTAGAGATGAGAAACGGTGTGAAGAAACAAGTTTCAAGAAAAATGTTCCCAGGTTATGTTCTGATCCATATGATCATGAACGACGACACATGGTATGTGGTTCGTAACACAAGAGGTGTTACAGGATTCGTAGGACCTGGATCAAAACCAGTACCGCTGACTCCTGCAGAGATGAAACCATTAGGAATCCAGATTGGAGGAGAACAGCAAGAAACACCAGCAAGAGAGAAAGTTGAACTTGATATCGAAGTTGGTGATATGATCGTTGTAACTTCCGGTGCTTGGGAAGGAACAACAAGTGCGGTTACTGCAATCAATGAAAGCAAGCAGACAGTTACTATTGAAGTAGAGATGTTCGGAAGAGCAACTTCAGTAGAAATTGATTTCTTAGATATTAAGAAAGCGTAACGAAGAATAAGAACAGAATCTTATTTGAAACAAAGTGGGAGGGCTATCCCGTAATTACCACAATAATCAGGAGGTTAACGATTATGGCAAAGAAAGTAGAAGGTTATATCAAACTTCAGATTCCAGCAGGAAAGGCAACACCAGCACCACCCGTTGGACCAGCACTTGGACAGCACGGAGTAAACATTGTACAGTTTACAAAAGAATTTAACGCAAGAACAGCTGATCAGGGAGACATGATCATCCCTGTAGTAATCACTGTATATCAGGATAGAAGCTTCAGCTTCATCACAAAGACTCCACCAGCAGCAGTTTTATTAAAGAAAGCTTGCAAAATCCAGTCTGGATCAGGAGAACCTAACAGAACTAAAGTAGCTACTATTTCTAAAGCAGATCTTCAGCAGATCGCTGAAACAAAGATGAAAGACTTAAACGCAGCTTCTATCGAAGCAGCAATGAGCATGATCGCCGGTACTGCAAGAAGTATGGGAATCACAGTAGAAGAGTAGTCACAAATTTGAAACGAAAGTGGGAGGGTGAACTCCCGATATTACCACAGGAGGTATTTTTAGAATGAAAAAAGGTAAGAGATACGCAGAGCTTACAAAATTAGTGGATAGAACAAACAATTATGATCCACAGGAAGCAGTTGCTTTAGTAAAAAAATTAGCAAACGCTAAATTCGACGAAACAATCGAAGCACATATCCGTCTTGGTGTAGATGGACGTCAGGCAGACCAGCAGATCCGTGGAGCAGTTGTACTTCCACACGGAACTGGTAAAGAAGTTAAAGTTCTTGTATTCGCTAAAGATGCAAAAGCTGAAGAAGCGAAAGCAGCAGGAGCAGAATTCGTAGGAGCAGAAGAATTAATTCCTAAGATCCAGAAAGAAAACTGGTATGACTTCGACGTAGTAGTAGCTACTCCAGACATGATGGGTGTAGTAGGTCGTTTAGGACGTGACTTAGGACCTAAAGGTTTAATGCCTAACCCTAAAGCCGGAACTGTAACAATGGACGTTGCTAATGCAATCAAAGAAATCAAAGCAGGTAAGATCGAATATAGATTAGATAAATCCAACATCATTCATGTACCAGTTGGAAAAGCTTCTTTCACAGAAGAACAGTTAGCGGACAACTTCCAGACGTTAATCGATGCAATCGTAAAAGCAAAACCTGCAGCAGCAAAAGGTCAGTATTTTAGAAACGTAACAATTACTTCTACAATGGGACCTGGAGTAAAAGTTGATACAACAAAATTTGCTTAATATTTAGCTGTAATTAAAGAAAAAGGGGCCAGTCTCATGTAGTCTGGTCCCATATTTATGCAGTTTCTATACGGTGCTAAGACAGAAATTGCATAAAAATAAAAACATAACAAAAAATGCAAAAAAACATTTGACATATGATCAGATGTATTGTAATATATGTAAAGTATTACTGCCGAAGACAGCAGGTGCCGCAAGGCGCAACGTAGAACAACCTGCCGAGGAGAGTATTAGTGAATATGCTAATTAACACTCTATGTCTGTGCAGATATAGAGTTTTCTTTTTATATGTGCGGTGGTACACAAAATAAATCAAGGAGGTGCACCATTTCAATGGCAAAAGTTGAGTTAAAACAACCAGTAGTAAACGAAATCAAAGAATTACTTACAGACGCTCAGTCAGCAGTATTAGTTTCTTACCGTGGAATCACTGTAGAACAGGATACAGCAATGCGTAAAGAATTAAGAGAAGCTGGCGTAGAATACAAAGTATACAAGAATACTATGATTCGTTTTGCAATCCAGGGAACAGAATTTGAAGCATTAGCTGATGATTTAACAGGACCTACAGCAATCGCTGTTTCTAAGACAGATGCTACAGCTCCTGCAAGAATCCTTGCAAAACATGCTAAGAACGTTGAAGTATTAGAAATGAAATCTGGTGTTGTAGAAGGAACATTCTATGACAAAGATGGTATCCAGGTTATCGCAAGCATCCCATCAAGAGACGAATTACTTGCGAAATTCCTTGGAAGCATTCAGTCCCCAATTACAAACTTTGCTCGTGTTATTAAGCAGATTGCTGAAAAAGACGGAGAAGGGGCTGCAGCTGAGTAAGATCAGTTATCAGTAAAATTTAAAATATTAGGAGGAAATTATAATGACAACTCAGGAAATTATTGAAGTTATCAAAGGTTTATCAGTATTAGAATTAAATGATTTAGTAAAAGCTTGTGAAGAAGAATTTGGAGTATCTGCAGCAGCAGGTGTTGTAGTAGCAGCAGCTGGAGCTGAAGGTGGAGCAGAAGAAAAAGACGAATTCGACGTAGAATTAACAGAAGTTGGTGGAGCTAAAGTTAAAGTCATCAAAGCTGTTCGTGAAGTAACAGGATTAGGATTAAAAGAAGCTAAAGAATTAGTTGACGGAGCTCCTAAAGTAATCAAAGAAGGTGCATCTAAAGCAGAAGCTGAAGACATCAAAGCTAAATTAGAAGAACAGGGAGCTAAAGTAACTCTTAAATAATTAAGAGATTTACTCCAGTAGATTTTCTATAAAGTAAACAAAACTGTCACATTGGTTTGAATACCGGTGTGGCAGTTTTTTTACTTTTCTAAAAGAAATATTGATGATACAATAGAAAAGTAAATCAAAAGAAAGGAGTATTTGACTATTATGAAATTAGTAATCATTGAACCTCTGGGTGTGGAAGAAGACAAGCTAATGGAAATTGCGCACAAAACGTTACCAGATTCCGTGGAGATTGTATCTTACCAGAACAGAGTAACCGACACAGAAAGCTTGATCAAGCGAGGATGTGATGCAGATGTGATCATGGTTGTAAACCTTCCATTGAATGCAGAAGTCATCAAAGGCTGCAAAAATCTTAAGATGCTGGCAGTGGCATTTACAGGAATCGATCACATTGCAATGGAGACATGCAATGAACAAGGAATTACAGTATGTAATTGTGCCGGCTATTCAAATGCAGCAGTATCAGATCTTGTTTTTGGATTATTGATTTCTTTGTACCGCAACATCATTTCTTGCAATGAAGTTGTCAGAAAAGAAGGAACCAAAGACGGTCTTGTTGGCTTTGAATTGGAAGGAAAGAAATTTGGGGTCATAGGTACAGGAGCGATTGGAAGCAGAGTAGCGAATATCGCACAGGCTTTTGGCTGTGAAGTCTATGCATATTCAAGAACAGTCAAAGATCTTACAGGAGTGCAGTATGTAAGCCTGGAAGATCTTTTATCTGTCTGTGACATTATTTCACTGCATGTACCATTAAATGACGATACAAAGGCTCTGATCAACGCAGACAACATTGCACTGATGAAGCCAGAAGCAGTTCTGATCAATACAGCAAGAGGACCTGTTGTTGACAGTGAAGCACTGGCAGAAGCACTCAACAATGGTAAGATCGCAGGGGCGGCTGTTGATGTCTTTGAGAATGAACCACCGATTTCAAAAGAGCATCCATTATTACACGCAAAGAATCTGATCGCAACACCACATGCAGCATTTGCAACAAAAGAAGCATTGGTAAAACGAGCAATCATTGATTTTGACAATGTGAAGTACTGGATGGAAGGAAATCCAAGAAATGTCATGAACTAACTTTATAAAATGGTCGAATATGCACTAAGTGAAACAAGAAATGGGGATAAACAAATGAAAAGACTTGCTAAGAAACTTTGTGTCTGCTTTTTGGCAGCAATTTTAGGAATTATGCCAGGAATTGTTACAGATGCAAAAGCAGCATCATATCAATGGTACTACAATGGAAATTATAACTCAATTGAGGAAGCAAGAAATTACTCTATCGTAAATGATGATCATGCAGCAGCAGCTGTTGGGGGTTATATCAATTTAGATAGTGAAGATTCTTATGTTGGCAAAGAACATCCAGATGCAGAATATGAATGGTCAACATCAAATCAAAATGTCAAGATGGATGTTTCCACAGATAAGAAAAGCGCTAAGATCACAGGTAAGGTAAAAGGAAGTACAAAGGTAACACTTACAATAACTTACAAAGAAGAAATAATCGATAACAACGAAAATACTGGCAGCAATGAAAAAAATGATAATAACGATGGCAGCGCTAACAGTAAAGATGATGGTAACGATACCAGTGATAATAGTAAAGATGATGGTAATGATACCAGTGACAACAATAAAGATGATGGTAATGATGACAAAGACAACCAAGAAAAATTTGAAGAAAAAACAGTGGTGTACAGCATCAATGTGCAGGTGACAACACCAAAATTAAAATCATCTAAGATTGGTATTGTAATAAATTCAAAAGGAACAAAAGTAGAAGTTACAGGAAATGCATCTTCTGAACGAGACAGAATGTTCTATGCCACAGACAGCAGAAAAAATTTCTCAGTGAATAATGGAAATCTATATGCAACAAAAACACAGACAAGAAACGTCTATGTCTATGTAGATGGTATTATTCTCAAGGCTTCCGTAAAATGCACAAATCCTAAGATTGTGCGCAATATAGCAGTCCTTAAGAAAGGACAGAGCGCATCCTATGCATTAAAAGGAGCAAGCGGATATACACCAGTCAGCTATTCTGTCAAAAACAGTAAATACGCATCTGTATCAAAAACAGGTAAGATAAAAGGCAAAAGATACGGAAAGACAACATTTATTGTAAAAGCAGATAATCACACATGGCAAATGGAGATATATGTCGTAAAAACAAGCATATACAAAACAATTACAAAAGCATACGCATACGAAAAAGCCAAAACAAAATACAGCCAGCCAAAACGTATGAAAAAAGGATATGCAGACTGCAGTTCTTATGTATGGAAATGCTACAAAACAGCAGGAATCTATTTTGGAGATAAAAGCTATGCACCAACAGCAGCCAACATTGCAAAATGGTGCACGAACAATAAGAGAGCACTAAAACTATCAACATATAACGGAAAATCAACAAAACTAAAACCAGGAGATTTAATCTTCTATAAGAAACGCGTAGGTAAGAATGGAAGATATAAAAATATCGAACATGTATCTATGTATATAGGAAATGACACGATTCTGCATGCCAGCGGTAAGATGGTGTCATTTGGATATCCTTGGTATAGAAAGGTTGCAGCGATTGGACGTCCAGTGAAATAGAAATTTTGATTTTGTGGGCAGTTGGCCAACTGGAGTCTTTCTGTATATGATAAAAAATAAATAATAGTCTGAAAAAGCAGCTAGAGAATTTATGCACACGTTTTTTACCGATCGCTTAT
>CABIYF010000039.1 GCA_902362875.1 Eubacteriaceae bacterium
GTAAACGGTAAATCAGTGTTACCGATAAATTTTTGATCACTGGATTTTTATCCAGTGATCTTATTTTTTACATTCTGTTGGCAGGTGTTCTGACCATGGTAATAGTTCTTCTAAAAAATCTAGATTTCTATCTTCCATGTGTTTTGGAATCTCTGTCAGCAGATATTTTAAATATTCATATGGTTTTAACTGGTTCGCTTTGGCTGTCTCTGTAATACTGTAGATCATTGCACTTGCTTTGGCCCCATTCACTGTATCTATCACATGCCAGTTATTCCGCCCAACGCAAAAGCTCCGAATAGCAATCTCTGCATTATTATTATCGAGAGGAACTAATGGATCATCCAAAAAGGCCCTAAGGTATCTTTCCTGATTCAGACTGTACTGCATTGCTTTATATAAAGCACTCCCAGTTCCTACAGATCCTATATTTGATCTTACCCACGAAAAGAAAGCATCGACCAATGGTGATACCTGTTCTTTCCTCAGATTTTTTCGCTGCTCTGGTTCATAGCCATCCAGACTGTTATCGGTATGATAGATCGCTCCGATCTGGGCAACTGCAGCTTCTGCAAGGGTTCCTTTTGATGCTTTTTTCCCTAATGCTTTACAGATCTGGACATATTTCCGCCTTGCATGCGTCCAGCAGCCTGCAACTGTGATGTTTGCATTTTCCCTTGCAATCTTATGATATGCTTCAAAACCATCACAGACGATCGTTCCTTCATATCCTTTCAAAAACTCCGCCGGATGGCTTGAATTTCTGGTTTTCTGATATTCATACAGGATCACTGGCTGTTGTCCATCTTTTGTACCAGTACGATAAACCCACATATAACTGTTGCACATCGTATCCCGGCCGTCTCTCTTGACTTTGACTGGTGTTTCATCCGCATGGATCACCGGGCCCTGATAGATCTGCTGATGCATCCGGTCATATAATAAAGATAAATAGCGTTCACTGCTTTTGATCACCCAACTGGACATTGTCTGTCTTGAAATATAAATGTCATTCCTTTTAAATTCCTGTTCCAGACGATACAAGGGCATCGCATTCACATATTTAAAGTTCAAGACTGCCGCCAGTAGGGATGGCGTTACGATACTATTTTTTAAGATTTCGGAAGGACGTTCTGCACTTATGATCTTATCTTCATTTTTTGCACTGTAATAAGCGACATGATGCTCGATCACTTCGAAAGTTGCTGGATGAAAATCCAGTTTTTTATAAATCCTGTCTGGAAGTCTCCGATATCCATTTGGAAACAGCTCAGAAAGCTGTTTTTCAGAAAGTTCATGATATTCTTCCCTGACTGGAAGTCCTGACAGATCTTCATCACGTTTTCCTTTCGGCCTTTTTTTACGTTGATATGCAGGAATGACTTCTTCAATCAATGGTTCCTCTGTACAGTCTGTGTCTATCGTAACTTCAGCTTCGTTAAAACACAGAGTCAGCTGCTCATAATCAAATTTCTCTGTTTTCTGAGCAAAACGGTCTGCTCGTGACATGGTCAGCTGTTCATAAATCAGTTCAAACTTTCGGTTCAGTTCTTCTAACTGTGTTGTCTGTTTTTGCAGCTGCTCCTGTTGGGAAAGAAACAGTTCGATGATCTGTTTCTTTGTAAATCTGTTTAATTGTCCCTCGTTAAATATGATCTCTTTCATAAGACCACACTATCATAGAACATAAACGTATGTAAAGAGATAAGAGACAACTTTTTAAATCCGTGGATAAAGCCATTTTGACAGGAATACTTTATCCACAGAATGTTCAGACCAAACGGGGATGATCTACCTTCTGAATACATTTTTTAGGCTTGATCGTCAGACCTTCCATCAGCCATCGAAACTGCTGGGATGTAAGCTTACATACTTCTTCCTGACTTCTGGGCCATTGGAATTTACTGGCTTTTTGTTCTAACCGTTTATAACAGAGTAAAAATCCATCACCTTCCCATATAAGTGCCTTGATCCGGTCTGTTTTACGTCCACAGAACATAAACAGAGTTCCAGACTGAAAAGGATCCATCCCATAGGTTTGAGAAATGATGTTTGAAAGAGAATCGATTCCTTTTCTTAGATCTGTATAACCACACACAATATAAACAGCCTGAAGATCTTTTGCATCATTCAGCATTTTTCAGGTTCCTCAGCACACGGAAAAGAAGTTGTTCGTCCGTATTTTCATAGATACGAATGCGAAGATCATCCTGAAAGATATCAAGGAAAGAATCTGTGGTTTGAAGTTTTGATGGATTTTTTTGTACACCCTGATCTTCATGAAACAGTTCTTTGGGTACGATTGCTAGATTTTCCTGAAGTTTTTCTTCAGATACTTGATCGAGATAAGCTTCTTTTACCTTTCTGACTCTGTAATAATATCCAGCTGCAGAAATCCCATAATTCTCTTTACACCATTCATCCAGAGGAATCTGTTGAGGTCGTCCTTTGGATTCCTGCATCATCTGAAACCATTCCTGCAATTGAACCTGTTGCGTGACTAAAGTTGTTTTTGACATAAACTATATCGCCTCCTAAAAAAATCAAGAATGTTAAGACTCAAACTTTTTTACAAGTCAAAAAAGTTAAGGCTTAACATTTTTGACCCCTGTTTAAAATCTTGAGTTAATTATCTCAGATTACTTTAGGATTTTGTAGAGAACACTAATTTACCGTTTACTTATATATGTCCTTTTTCAACACAATTATTATACCATTTACGATATTGATATTTTATCACATTACTAATATCCCGACAATGAAAAAGCCACTGCTGATCAGTTACTATTTCTTTCCAATAGAATACTAAATCACAATGGCTTTTGTAAATTTTATTTAATTGTTTTCGTCGCATATAATCTAGTAATTGAAATGTGTATATTGTTTATAATTTTCGGTTAATTTTGATTAATACATTAATTTATTTTGTTAGCTAATTTCTTAATGTCTACGGGACCAATGTGGTCCTACATTAGATGATGAATGAAAATTGTACCTATTAATATTCTACTGTACATATTATATACACTTTAAGTGTATATGGCAACAATACATAATCTACTATTTTTTCATTAATATCGTATGTTTTTTCACCCTGTAAACTATTATAACAAACTGTTAGTTTGGTTGAAATTCCATCTTTCCTACATAATTCCTGTAAAGTTTCCATATACGCATCAAAGGCTACCTGATCTTTTATATAAAACCATGCCTCTTGTGCTGCTTGCCCATGTTTATTAAAAAATGATTTATTAATAGTCACATCTCTTATTTTTAAGTTTAATATATCATCTAAAAATGTATCCCAGAGATTATCACTCTTATATTTATACGTTATCCGTTTTTTCGAATTAACAGTCTCATATTTTCCTTGTTTAGCATATTCCAATAATTCTTCTTTTATTTTTTCATACGATGTTTGTGCAGAATTGACTCCATTTGCATATGACTCCTTTTCCCTTTCACTTAATACATCTTCTGGTGTCTTTGTGACTCTATTTAATTCATCTTGAAATGACATAATTAATTCTCCCTCTCTATCATCAGTAAATACGTTTTCTTATTTAATTACAATAAGCCATAGCGCCAAAAACAAAAATAAATAGTACACTATAGATAATATTCCCTGTTCCATTCTCAATTTCGCAAGGTACCAGCTCAGGAATGCTTAAGTTACAAACCAGCTTCCCCATCTAATTAGCTTTTATTATCCCAGCAAAATGCGATTCAACAATTCTATCCATCTGCACTGCAATTTCTGCAAATGGCAAATTCAGATCAAGTGTCTTAACACTTATTTGACTGCCATGCATCTGATACACATTATCAGGCTGGATTTCTTCTTCTGTCTTAGCATAAAGAAGCATTCCTGAAACTGTATGAGCTTCTTCTCCAAATTGATAGCTTCGATTTTTTACATAGGTAAAAATCTGATACAAATTGTTTGAATGAAGCGTATATTTATCAAAATGAACCTGTGTAGTGTGGCTGTAATATTTCGCATCAATGATAAGCACTGTATTGCCACGTTGCAAGTGAATATCAGTTTGCATAACCGGCAGCATCGTTCCAACACCATCGTCTAGTGCCCACGGAATCTGCGATGCACTAACAGACAATTCTGGATAATGTCTGCTGTAATATTCCAGAATGAATTTTTCATACAGCCTGCACATACGCTGCTCGTCTACAAAGGATGCTAATCTATAGTTACCTGCATCTGTTGTGATCAGCATTCCTTCAATCATCAACTGACAAATACTAACTAACATTCTATATGTTTGATTATTACGCTGAAAACGAATCGATGACCATTTAATTTCTGTAGGTTCTATGGAATCTACATTCGAAAAATACAACATTTTCTTCTTCAGATCATCTTTGTATTTTGCTTTTACTTTGCCGTTTCGCAAAAGAAGCATGACTGTTGTTTTCAAGATTTGATTCAACATGTTATTTTCTGAAAGCTCATCAAAATCACAGGTAAGTACTTGTTTATGTAGCAGTTTATTTTTAATTGTACCTGGCATATTAATTTTACCACGCATAACCGTCAATTCTTCCTGATGACTTATATATTCTCTGTAAAGTCCCTGCTTCAACTGCAGCCCTATGCCCTTGGCCAGGATTGCAGCCAGCAGATTATACATCTCATCAAAAGATTCTACTGCAACATCCTCATATGTCTCTTGCTTCAGTGTCTGAAAAGCATAGGAAAGCATATGGTAAATATTATTGATCAGAATACTCTTGTCCTTTGTCATTGAAATACCCCATGCAAAATATTCTCCCAACGCTGTAGTTTATCTGTATCATCAAACCAATACTCTGCTAACATTGGCAATATATCAAAATCGACTACATCTTGCATCCACTCATCCGTACATTCCTTTGTATTACAAAAATAGCTATGCCCAATACAGAATCCTTTCCCTAGAGATTTGTCGTTTGCAATTTCTCTGTTCAGTTCCTTAATACGGTCAATCAACGTATTAAATGTGTCATTTGCAAATGCTTCCTGATATTTAATAAATCCTTCCGAATCAAATCCTGGTTCCATATCAAAGAAACTAAATCGGCGGCGAAGTGCATAATCAATCATCGCCAAACTTCTATCAGCAGTGTTCATCATACCAATGATATGTAGACGTTTTGGAACGGAAAAGCTGAGACCATTATAGGCTAATGTTGTCTTTGTCTCTCGATAGTCAGCCTCAATCAACATCAGTAATTCACCAAAGATTTTACTCATATTGCCTCGGTTAATCTCATCAATGATAAAGAAATAATCTTTATCTGGATGGTTCGATGCTTTCTGACAGAACCTATAGAAAATTCCGTATTTCAGTTCAAATCCATCCTCAACTGGTTTATACCCCATCATAAAATCTTCATAGGAATAATTTTGATGAAACTGTACAAACTCAATGCGGTCATCATCTTTCTCTCCCATTATCGAATACGCCAGTCTCTTAGCTGCATAAGTTTTTCCAACACCTGGTGCTCCATGCAAAATGATATTCTTCTTCCTTGTTAGAACAGCTACGAGACGATCATATTTTGCCTCGGTCATGTAAACCTGATCTAAGAAATTTTCTTTTGAATACTCATCTTCATTCTTCTCATCTGTAAGCACTGAATTTTCTCGATGAATCAAATCAATGATAAATTCGTATTCAGTCTTTGTTAATTTGAATAAACTACCCTGAGTAATACTAAAATACTCCTTTTTTTTCAATTCGAACCATGCATTCAATGTTGCAAAATCAATAGCTGATGGATAACTTTCTTCTAACTTATCAAAATATATTCTCTCTCCATCCTGCTCTGCACTTACACGAAATATAGTTACAATTTGTTTCACCGGAGTAGACTCATATCCAATCACCATATCTCCAACTTTTATATCAATGAAGTCTTTAACGATTTTACACTTATTCCCATTCTCATTAAACAAAGTCTCATTCTGAATTTCTCCAACTGTCATACTGACTATACTCCACATTTTAGGATTTTTTTCATTCAAAAACCAATATTGCTGTCCATCATCTTCATGAGGCTGTGCATAAAGAGGCTCATTTGTTGAGTCTTCCTTGTTCCAATAACGAAAAATAAAAAATCCAACATCTATTGTAAGTGTCCGTAACTCGGGATCCGCATAATAAGTCGACGTAATCTGAGAATTAAGCAGATTTCTAAGCTCATCGTCCTGCTGTAATTCTGCACATATCTCATCATATAATGCCATGAAATTTCTAATATTATCTACATAAGCACCCTTCTTAAACCGATAGTCACTTTCAAGTTCCGATGAGACAGCTTTTACTTCACTGAATTTGTAGATATAATATTTGTCTGGATAGCGCAGCCACAAATATGCCATGATTGCATTTTCATACTGATAGTGCTGCGCAGCTCCATTTCCGTAGCGTTCTAATAACTCATTTGATCTGTTTTTAAAGTTAGCAATTCTCTCACATAAATCCTTACTCTCGTCATATAGTTCCATATACATGGAACGTACCTCTTCTGGAGCAGCCTCTGCAAAACCGGTAATCATTTTTGCTGGAAAGTTATTCGCAGACGCAAGCAAATTACCAACATGATCCAGAGATTTTTTAAGCATCTGTGCAAAATCAGCTGAATTAATATCCCAGTTCTCCTGAAAGCATTGTACAGCTTCCCATTTGTATTTTTCGTTAGGCCACTGTTGCTGTGCAAAAACTTTTTTGTATTCTGCTAGTATTTGTTTTAATCTAACTTTGTTGAACATTATTATTCACCACCTTTGTAATGATTCTTTGAAACTTTTATAGATTTCTTTATAATTATATAAATTCTACAAGATCTCTCTGTATATTTTTATTAAAATTGCACAAGAAAGCTTGGATTTATCAGCTTTCCGGATACTCTTTAAATTAATTAGCTGATCAAAATACAGCCTTATGGATAGTGAATAAGGTATCTTTTTGTACCATTCATAGAAAAATTGGTATAAAAAGAAGACGTCTTGATATTTTTATGGTTGCCTTCTTTGTTTACCCATTTTCTCTACAGCAACAAACCTCTCATGTCTGACAGGATCATCCATCTGCTATGATCGGAGTCCTAAATTCCTTCGTTCTGTCTATCCATAGCTGGGCTGCCACTTATGCTTAAGTACAGGATCTTTGTCCTATGGTCTGTATCTTCTGTGGCTAAACTGGCTATACTTTTTTCAACGATACAGTTACATCCCTGTCCACAGCACCAATCTCCTTGGCGGACGCTTTCCTGTTTTCAGGTTTATTTCTTTCTTGTTAGGCTGCCTGTGGCAGTTGGGTTGGACGATGGATATCCTCTATCATTTTTGATCCATTGTAGACAACACCCTTCGTCATGATCGCAAAAAATACCCGGATCAGCTTACATCCAACGGCTATCATTGCCTGTCGGCCTTTCAGTGGATTCTTTATCCGTTTTCTGTAATAATCATAGATCGATCTGAATTCTTTATTGCTCTGTATCAATGGTAATACTACCTGGTAAATGATTTTTCGCAGTTTCTTCCGACCCCGCTTGCTGATCGTTGTACGACCTTTGTGTTTTCCAGATCTGTTCTCTACCAGTTCAAATCCAGCATACTTCTGGATCTGTTTCGGGTTTTTAAAGCGACTGATATCCCCGACTTCTGATATGAAACCAGCTACAGTTACTAATCCGACACCATCAACTGACAGCATCTTTTCTGCATTTGGTATCTGCATGATCAGTTCTTCCATCACAGATGTAACCATTTCCAGTTGTTGCTTCTTTACCTTATAATCTTCCAGCAACATCTGAATCTCCATGACTGCACCCTGACCTCCTGATTTTCCAACACTATCATGCGCAGCATCTACCAGGGTCTTTGCCCTATTAAAACTGGCGCCTTTGCCACGCACTTTATGTTCTCTCCATATCTTTATAATGTTATCTACACCCAGTGCTGTCACCATAGTCGGTAATGGTACTTCCTCAAGGATCATCATTCCTGTTGTTGTATCAAATTTCTTGTATACGGTAAGATATTCTGGAAAATATATCTTCAGCCATCTCTGTATCCTGTTGGATGCTGCATTCAGCTCCTTCATGATGCGATCTCGGCTGGATGTCACTTCTCTGATCTCTGCATAGATTCCTTCCGACACATATGGAAAACTGTACCTTCCATCGATTACAAGCTTTGCAATCGTCTTTGGATCTTTCAGATCTGTTTTCTTTGGGCTGTTGTCATCCAGTTCCTTTGCTTTCTTAACAGATGCAGGATTCACGAATGCCAGTTTCATCCCATAATCTTTTACAAACTGATAAAAGGTATACCAGTAATGACTGTAGGTTCACATCCTATCATTGCTTCATTTTTTCCATGCTTTATGCATATTTGTGTAACCCAGTCATAAAAGCTGTTGAACCCATTGATATCAGTTGAAAATCTGAATACTTTTCTTGTCAGCTCTCTTCCCCGGTAATCGAATGCTCTGACATAGTGTTCAGAACTTCCGATATCAACTCCGAGTACTAAAGTTGATTCTGTGACTTGTTCAATCTTTTGATTCTGTGTATAATTCATTATAAGGACCTCCGATAATTAAGATGTTTTTCATCCGCCAAGATGATATCTTAATTATACTGTGAGGTTCTTCTTTCGTCTATTGACATTATTTATGGATTACAGGAATGCTTAAGCCATTTAAGCGTTAACAATAATTTTTAATGCATATAAAGATCCTGCAATCAAGGAAAAACACCTCAATTACAGGACTTTCCCACAGCCAATTCTTCAGCTCTCCGCTTTTGTTAGCAGTTTCTCAAAAAGCAAATTCAGATTGGTATGCCTATGTAACGAATTCTTATCTTCTTTAATATAATTCCAAGATTCGTCATAACTCATACCTTTTACTGCTCCTGGATCATCAGAAATTTCTTTAATGAACCCTTCGACATCACCAATATATGTTCTCGCAAATGTATCAGCCAATGAACGTTTCATACGATAGTCTAAATTAGCTGATCGATGAAGGTAATGATCCAAATTACAAGAAACATAGTATACCGAATACGGAACTGTTTTCTGCTTAACCTTTATAGTTTTGCAAGAACTTAAATAATCCAAATTTTCACTTTTTTGCTCGTTTCTCTTAACAATCTTATCCACATCCAAACAAGCAATTTTATCATCCTTGTAAAATGGAGAATCTTCTTCAGATAACGATGAATCTAAAACCACACATTCGTCTGGGATATAAGCCCCATCTGTATCGACAATTTGAATTATCTCTGAAATATCCTTTGGTAATATTTTCTCTTTATCAAAGAAATCCTCTAGGAATAATTCATAAATCGCTTCTTCGATATTGTTTGGATGTACCCAGTAACGCTTTCCTTGCTTATTCACATAATTTGTAGATGTGATATCTCCACCCTTTTCTTCCTCTTCTTTTCTAATTATAGGAAAATAGACTTCAATATCCTCATCTATCTCATCATATAATTCAGGAATAGCAAGTTGAAGCGCCTCTTGATCAGATTTACCTTCTACAAGGAACAAAACAATCTTTCTCTTTGGTCTTTTTCCCATTAACGCTCTCCTCCTGCCTTCTTCAACGCAGCAATTATCTTAAAGCGCTTGGTTTTATTGTATATTTCTTCTTCCTGCTCACACAGAATTATTTCTCTAAAGTATGTGTCTCTCAAATTATTTGTAGCAGAAATATTTTTCAGCCTAATATATCTGTTATCTGGATTAGTCGTTGTAAAGTATAAGAACTTTTTATCAATTACTTCCAATGGTCTGAGATTATGAGAAGTAAAGATAAACTGTCCTCTTCCAGACTCCTCAAGTGCCTGAAGGATTTCTCCAAGTAAATATTCGAAAATACCTGCATCAAATTCATCAATTGCAACAGTGACCGACTTCTGATTGAATGCTGCAATGATTAAACTTAATACAGAAATAATCTTTCGCACACCATCAGACTCATCTCTAAGTGGCAGTTCTTTTCCATCTCTAAAAGCTGTCAACATCATTACTGTTGCCGGATCGCCATCCTTGTCCAATGTTTGCGAAAGTTCCTTAAATCCGATAGCTAAACCTGGTACCAATTGACCTAACACCGAACTAATATTATTTAAATCAGCCCTTAAATCTTCCACCATTTCTGTAGGAATAACTTCCGGTCTTTTTGCATTGAACATCATATGTCCATCAGTTGTATATATAGGAATCGCAAAATTAAGGCGAATAAATCCCGAAGACTTTGTATCAATCACATATAGATAATAACGTGCATACAGTCTCAACTCTACAAGCACCCTAAAGAAAACAGACTTATCGTCATTTTCCGAAAACAGTTTCAGTGTGTCATGCATAAAAATAAAAGACCGAGACTTGCTACGTGCAAGTTGTTTGTTTACTTCTAATGCAACCAATACCTTTTTCCCGCCGCCTGCAATTTCTTTTCTTTTAGTTGTTGGTACAAAGGCATTTTCTTCTGAAGAAGTATCAATTATCACCTGACGTTTAGATGCGTCTTCCCATAGTAATAAAAACTTCTCATCAAAAATAATTACCTTGGAGTCTTCATCCGGAATATCGAACTCATCTGGTGCGCCCTTATATTTTTCATCTATCTCTTCCTTAGTCAATGCAGCACTGGACATGCAGAATGAATAGACCGCCTCTCGTATAACTCCGTTTTCATATTGCAAATCAAAAACAAATTCCAATTTAGCAAAATCCTTACCAACCGCAACGCAATCAGCATATACGCTAGGCACGGAAGCTCCAGCCATAAGCCCTTTTAAAATGGAAAGTGATTCGATAAAAGATGTTTTTCCAGATCCATTTTGTCCATATATACCTAAAATATCTGATTCTGTATCGCATGGAATGAATTCACGACCACAATTGAATGTAATCTCCCCATGTCCAACACTCTTAAAATTATCTAATATTACTTTTTTTATTCTTACAGTCGGTAAGTTATTACCATGCTCTTCAGTAATAAATGACTGTTCTGTAATTTGTCCCATTGTGTTCACCTTTCTGTAAATACTTTTACCACTATAATGCATTATACACCTTCCTCATAAAACGTCAAGCAAATTCGTGTTTTTATATTTTTTACTTGTTTTTGCATTTTTGGTTGCACTTTTTGATGTGATTCTATTTATAAATATATGCCTCTAACTCAAAAAAATACCTGGAATCGTCGTAAGCGCTTTATTTAAGGGTGGATTTTCAATCCACAAAAATCCTGTCATAACGATTGCTAGATGAATAAAAATGCTAGTACTTTACTATAATTATGGAGGAGTACAATGAGAGCAAAAAGATGTACCGAACAGGAACAGTATGAGATCATCATGGAATGTAGACAGAGCGAACTTTCTGATCACCAGTGGTGTCTGGAACACGACATCAATCCTGGAACTTTTTATAACTGGGTCCGCCGTTTTCAGACAATCCATTAAGAAGTTGTAAAAATGGAGATCATTCCAGACTAGTCAACTGATCTTTAGTAAACGCACAATAGCACGTACCTGGACAAACAAAAGATCATTTTTTCATGATCTCTTGTTTGTCTTTTTGATTTCTTTTGGTAACTTTTCTGACCATGGAAGCAAGTCATCTAAAAATGAAAGATCGGTATCTTCCATATGTTTTGGAATCTCTGTCAGCAAATGTTCAAAATATTCATATGGTTTCAGATCGTTTGCTTTGGCTGTTTCTGCAATACTGTAGATGATCGCTGAATTCTCAGCACCTCGGATCGTATCGATCAACTGCCAGCTCTTTCTCCCAATACAGAATCCACGGATCGCACGCTCACTTGCATTATTATCCATCGGCACTTCCCCATTTTCCAGAAATACCCGCAGATACTTTTCCTGATTTAACAGATATATCACTGCTCTGGCAAGTTTCCCCTGTATCCCGACCGGAACCTGATGCTGTTTTGCGTATACAAACAAAGCATCTACCAGTGGCTTGATCACCAACTGACGCTGCTTTAATCTTTCTTCGGTTTTCAGATCCTTAAGTTTCCCTTCTTCCCGATAGATCGCCTGGATCTGTTTCATTACCAGATATCCCCACGACTTGGATCTGACAGCCTGGGGGATGATCTTTAATGCCTTGTCAAAATATCTTCTGGCGTGCACCCAGCATCCTGCGATCGTTACATGTTCCAGTGTCTTTTCAGCACTATGATACACCTGATATCCGTCTGTCACACAGATCCCTTCATAAGCTTTCAGAAATCTTACAGGATGTGATGCATTTCTTGTCTTCTGATATTCGTAAAGTACGATATGATGTGTGCTGCTGATCCCTCCGGAACGATATACCCATATATAACTCTTACTTCCGGCTGGTCGTCCGTCCTTGTTCACTTCCACTGGCGTTTCATCTGCACCTATCACATCGAAATCATAGATCTTCCGATGCAGATGATCATAGAATACAGAAAGATATTCTTCACTTAACCGTATCATCCAGTTTGCCATGTTAGCACGGCTGATCGCCAGTCCATAACGTTCGAATTCTTTTTCCAGTCGATACAATGGAACGGCATTGACATATTTTCCGTTCATGACCGCTGCTCCAAGAGATGGTGATACAAGACTTCCATGCAGCAATGCTTTTTGATGAGGTGCTCTTACCATATGTTCATCTTTTTTATCTGCATAGACTCCGATATGATGTTCCTCGATCTCAACTTTTGCCGGAACAAAACAATACTGTCTGGATATCATATCCGGCAGCTGTTTCCATCCGTTTTCTCCAAACTCATCCTCTAGTTCCTGTTCACTCAGATAATGATCGATCCATCTTACCGGCAGTCCTGAAAGATCCTGGTCCTTTTTTCCCTGTTTCCTTCTGGATCCTTTTTTTAGTTCCAGTTCCTCTGGTTCTTCCATATCAGGATCACTGACGGCTTCAGCTTCATTAAAAAATACGATCTTTCCATCGATCTCCATAAAACTGATCTGTGTTGTATCCTCCATACGTTCGGTGGATCTTCCAAAACGATGATGTTTTGCCAGCACCACCTGTTCCATAAGAAGCTGCATCTTCTGGTTCAGTGCATGGGTTTCCTTCGTCAGTTCTTCCATCTGATCCTGTAATCCGAGAAACAGTTCAATCAGGAGTGCCTTATCCATCTTATTCAGTTGATCTTCTGTATATTTAAATGCCATTCAGAGTTCTCCTTTTCTTACCCTGATTATAGCAGATACAGATGTTTTTTGCGAATCTTTCAGTTCCCTTCATTCGTCATTCTGACGGTGGATAACTCTATGAAAAAGTCAGAAACTACTGGCTTTTTCATACGGCTGTCCACAATATCGAAACAGATCTGATATTTTTGACCAGAAAATGCAGTATATCAGATCTTTGTGGATGATATTTCTGTATAGATCTTTTCCTCTGTGTTTTATCCATAAAAACTTTTTGAAAGATCAGCAGATTGCACAAGAACTATAGTTCTATCGGTGGATGTTTCATTTCTGTGATCGGACGTTTTGCGATCACTTCAAAGCCCTGCATCAGTCGCTCATACTCTTCCTGTGAGATCTCAACAGCTTCATCTGCGGACCGTGGCCAGTTAAACGCACCGATATTAAGTCTCTTGTACATTAAAAGAAATCCATCACCTTCCCAGAGCAGCGCCTTGATCCGGTCACTCCGTCTTCCACAGAAAAGAAACAGTGTATTCCGGTCAAATGGATCCAGATCGAACTGGAAACGGATGATTGCTGCCAGTCCGTCAATCCCACGTCTTAGATCTGTATAACCTGTGGCAATATAGATCTTTTTAAATCCATGAGCATCATTTAACATTTGTAACTGCTCCTATCAGAGACTGGATCTGTTCCACAGATATAGAAGAAAAAATATCAATTGACAGATTGTCAGCAGTATGGATCCGTGCTACAGGCAGGTTTTTTGACTCCTGTTTTTCAGATCTTTCTGATTCAGACATAACAGGAAGTTCCACAAAAGTAGTTTCAGAACTCTGAGTTGTTTCAATATAAGCTTCACGGACACGGCGGAGTCTGTAATAGTAGTTAGCCTTTGTGATTCCATTTTGGCTGCACCATGTTTCAACCTTCATGCCTGCCGGACGTGATTTGCATTCATGGATCTGTCTGGCCCATTGCTGCAGTCGGACTTGTGAAGCAACTAAACTTGCTTGAGTTTTTATGTGATCATCTCCTATCCAAGTACAAAAAGTTAAGTACTTAACTTTTTTGACTTTTTATATTTTGTATAGGATAATGATAGCAGAGTAATTTTAATAAAAAAAGGTACGTGCTATTGTGCGTTTACCTCAATTCCTCTATAATCAAAAGCTCTTGCATAATGTGTTTCACTTCCAATATCAATTCCAAGTACCAAAGTATTTTCTGTAATAGCTTCAATTTTTGCATTCTGTGTGTTAGACTTCATTATAGATACCTCTTTGTTCAATAAGATTTTTACTAACCTGCCAGTCAGTAGTCTTATTGTACTCTGAGGTATTTTCAATTTTCAACATCCACGTTTTTTATTATACCGGAAGCTTCTTATAAAACATTTTTTAAATTTCAAAAGCACCCAGATTTTTAAAAATGAACTGCTACCCGTCAAGTAGACAATAGAAAAAATAAAAAATATTTCTGCCATCAGTTTTGAATCTGGTGGCAGTTTTTATGCCGCCAA
>CABIYF010000040.1 GCA_902362875.1 Eubacteriaceae bacterium
GCTGCGAGCCAAAATGCCCGCAGCTACGGTCAAACAATCAACCACAGGGCGCTGCGAATTTGTAAAAAACGCACTTAAAATCTGCTAATCGTTGCCACCGATATATGATAAATATTTGTGCTTATCTTATTTCTATCTCATACAACGGAACGCTATTCAAACCACTACAGAGTGTGTATGTTAAACGATATGAATTAATAATTTTTGTATTTATGAACGGAAAATGAAAGAAATCAAACAACACCGATTTGTCGAGATGTTTGAAAGTATAAAAACTTGTATTCTGTCTTGAAAAACCTAATTTACAGCCAATAACATTCTCCACACACATCCAGTAGTGGTTTCGATTACGTAAATTATTTGAATATTATAAAAAGGGTTATCTGTCTGCGACCGTAGGAACACGCCTGCACTTTGCTCCTGGATGGTCGTTAGACCATTCAGGAGCTTAGTACAGCTGCGTGTGAGTCGAGCGAAAGCGCGTCGCAGACAGATAACCCTTTTTATAATATTCCACCAATAATTTTCGGCATCAACTACAAATTACAATTTCTACTTCTTCACTCCCATATCATCCTCTTTAAACTGTTCAAATGTTCTCATCTGATAAGTAGAATTTGTAAATGAGCATCCGCGGTACATGCAATCCACTACATAATTAATCTCTTTATATTCATCTTTATAATCTGAATCAACGAAATTAATCTGCATCACGTAATCTTTTTTGCCATCACTTGTGATCAGTACATATTGGCATTTTGTTTTTGCGCTGTCTAAGTATCCCATGACGATCATGCTTGATTTTCCTTGGTATAATTTTGGAGTTTTGCCGCCTTGTGGATATGTGAATGTAACTTTCTTGATAGCTTTCTTCTTTTGTTTGTATAATTTCTGGACGCTTTTTACTGCGTTACCTAATCCGGCTTTTTGTGATGAGATGACTGCTTTTACTTCGTAGTCGTCGTCCTTATCGCTGTTTGCGTATTCTAAAGTGTATTGGTTTCCTGCATCATTTACATAACTGCGGTTAAATAAATATTTTGGGTAAGCGAATTCAAATGAATTGTCATCACTGCTTACATATTCATAATCGTCAGCGTCTGTACATGCAGATAAATCCATACTTTCATTGTCTGTATAGGATAATGCCTGGGATTTATCTGTGTCACTGTTGTTTTCGGTATCCCCATCTGCTACATCTTCTCCGCTGTTATCGCTGCTTTTTTTGTTTTCCGTTGTTTTTGCTGTCGTTTTATCTTCTGTTGTTGCTGTTACTTCTTTTTTGTCTCCAGAGTTAAAATACTGAAATGCAAATACTACAGCTATAACGACGATTACACATGCCAGAATAATGATCCAGTTCTTTGATGATAATTTTCCTGCATGATTTGGTTGTTTTGTTTCATTCTGAGGTTCTGTGTACAGCTGTTCTGGCTGTTTTGGCTGTTGTGGTGGTACTACTAATTTCGCACCGCAGTTTGCACAGAATCTTGCATCGTCTTTATTTTTTGTTCCACATTTTTTACAATACATATAGATTCTCCTTAATCATTTTTTGTTCCGCAATAAATACAGAATATCGCATCTTCTTCTAAAAGTTCTCCACAATTTTTACAGTGTTTTGGTTCTGGTTGCGCTGGCTGTATTTCCTGCTCTGGTTCTGATACTTTTGTGCCGCAGCTTCTGCAGAATCTGTCTCCTTCATGTAACAGGCTTCCGCAATTTGGGCAGACATTCTCATCTTGTTCTTCCTCTTCTTCTGGCAGTTTGCATCCACATTCCCCACAAAATAAACTGTCTTTTGCATTCTTTGTTCCGCACTGTGGACATATTTTCGGATCTTCCAGTGTAAGATCTAGAATCTGCTGATCCATCTGATTGATTTCCTGATACTGGACTTTGATTTCCTGACATAATTCAGAAAAGTCTTTCTCTGGATCTTTTGCATATTTCACATAATATGCTTCTCCGAGCTTTGTAAAATTTTCCTGTATTTCTTTTTCTTTGGCTGTAATCTGGTCTTTTATTGCGTTGACTAATTCCTCTGCATTCTCAATGTTGTCTGGCATTGGCATCTGGCTGGTCCCCCTTATATATTTTTAATTCTTTTAAAGTCAGTATAGCATTTCTTTTTTTTCCTTTCAATTATTGCTGGTGCATAAAACAGAAAAAGAACAGCTGGTCTTATCAACCGCTGTCCTTTTCCTAATAGCTTAAATCTAACAGCCTATTTATTTTTGATTATTTAATCTTAATCGTGATGGTTGCTTTCTTGCCAGTTCCATCTGTTGCCGCTGCTGTAATCTTCACGGACTTTTTCTTGCCAGCCTTTAATGCCTTTACTTTTCCTGAAGATGAAACAGTTGCATATTTGGTATTGCTGCTTGTCCATTTCAATTTCTTATTGGCACCTTTTGTGGCAGTTACTTTTGCTTTGAGACTTAATGTCTTGCCTGCGTTAACTGTCTTTTTGCCAGTGATCTTGATCTTCTTCACTTCACCTTTAGCGATCTTGATCTTGATAGAGGCCTTCTTCTTGCTTCCATCTTTGGCTGTTGCTGTGATCGTTACCGTCTTTCCTCCGGCTTTCTTATTGACTGCCACAGTTCCATTCTTATCTACCGTTGCATATTTGCTGTTGCTTGTAGACCATGTCACTGCTTTGTTCGCTGCTTTGGCTGGTGTAACGGTCGCTTTTAATTTAATCTTCTTGCCTGGTGCAACATTCGTTGTTGGAGACTGTATTGTAATCTTTGTTACTTTTATTACCTGTGGTTTTGGTTTCTCCGTTGTTGGCTGTTGTGGCTTCTCTGTTGTTGGCTCATCTGGTTTTGGTGGCTGTGGTTCTTCTTTCTTTTCAACCGTAACTGTAATGGTTCTTGCAGATTCTTTATCGCTATTGTAAATAGATACTTTCGTTGTTCCTGCTGCTTTTCCTGTAATAACCAGAGTTCCATCTTTGATCTGTGCATCGGCAATACTGCTGTCTGCAGCTTCTGCTTTCGCATCTGCTGACAGAATTCCTTTTGGTGTAATATCCTGTGTCTTGGTTTCTCCTTCTGTCATGGATACATCTTTAAGACTTAATAATGCTAACTGATCACTTTCCTTAATGCTGTTGTCTTGCAGATTTACATCTGTAAGCTTTGTTAATCCTTTCAATGCATCAATATTAGTTACAGATGTTGATCTCAATGTAAGGCTTGTCAGATTTGTAAGATTTGCTAATAAACTGATATCTTTCAACTGGGCATCGTTTACAAACTCTACTTTCTTACAATTCACAGCCTTGTCAATACCCGTCAGATCTGAAAGTGTCTCACTGTTTTTCACAATGATATCGTCTACATTCTGAATCTCTTCTGTTGAGATCATTCCATCCAAATTCGTGTCTGCAGATTTGCCATTGTTCAGCATTCCTTTGTACAGATCATAGTCTTTGATAACAACTGCATTCTTGTCTGCCGTATTTACTGTAAATGTTGTTTCTTCAACATTTTTTATTTCTCCATTCTTTAGTGTGATCTCGGCACTTACTTTTACAGTTCCTTCTTCTTTTGCCTGTGGTGTGTAAGTTCCATCCGCATTCTGAATCATGGATAAAATGCCGTCTTTGCTGTAATTATATTTTACAGACTCAATATCGCTGGCTTTTACATTTGCAAATTCGTATTGTTTAAATACTCCCAGTTTTGTTGTCTTGGATGCATCAGCAAATTCCACTTTCTTTTCCGGTTCTTGTTCTGTCACATTGATATTGATTGTCTTTGTTTCAGAACCCATCTGAATTGTCAGTGTTGTTGTTCCTTTATTCTTTGCTTTTATCTCAATATAAGAATTCAGGATATCTTCTTCATCTGCTGCATCTTCACCTTCTGGTGTTACAATCTTAGCTTCTGCAATGTTGCTGTCTGCAACTGTTACTTTATCTGTTTCTTTTAATAATCCAGCTGGTTTGACAGCTTTTGTTTCTGTCTGTCCGACAGTTAAAGAAATACTATCTGTGCTGATCAGTTCCTTGCGTACACTATTTGGTGCATTGGCTGGTAATGTGATCTTCTCAAACTGAGATTTGTGGTCGATCAATGGTTTGAAATCGGTGATCAGTTCGTCATTCTCAAGATTGATCTCTTTTAATTTCGGCATGTCATTTACAAATGATAAGTCTGTGATTCCTTTGTTATCTGACAGATCAATGCTCTCGCAATTAACTGCTTTCTTTAGATAACTTAAATCACTGTCACTGATCCTACTGTAATGTCCTTCGATTTTTACTGCCTTTTTGATCTCATCTGTATCAATTCGATAATCTTTCTTGCCACTGATACTTCCGTCAACGGACTTGCCATTTGCATCTTTCAGTGTTGTAAAGATCCTATAACTTGCGATTGGCACGATATTCTCTGGTGCTTCTGTTACTGTGACTTTTTGCTGTGTTTTATATTCTTTTTTATTTGTGCCTGTAAAATATGCATCTAATACCGCTGTTCCTGTTGTCTTTGGTTCATAATGAAGCATATTGTCATCATCTACATCAATAGTTCTGATAATGTCATAATCTGCATCTCCTGCTGGATAAATTGTATAGTCTCCATTCATGTAATCTAGGTTTTCCGCATTCTTTAATTCAATCAGTGAAAAATCACCAATAGAAATCGTTACCTGATCTGATTTGAATCCAGGGTTTTGTTCATTCTCTTTTACGACACTGACTGGAATTGTCTTGTATGTTACGCCATTATTCTTAAATAACAGATTCGCTGTTGTTCCTGCGGAACCTGATTTGGCATACAGTTCAACATTTGTTCCCTCCTGATAAACTGTGATTCCATCCACATCACGATCCAGCACAACTTCATCACTGGATCTTAGAATTCCAACTGGCCTGATTAACTGGCATCGTTCATATGAAGTATATTCGTTAGTAAATAAACGTTCATTTTCTTCTAAAACAATCTTATCTGTTCTGATCAGGCTTAGGCGATCTTCTGCCGAAATATCATCATTGTCTGGAAGGTATAAGGCATCTAACTTATCTAAACCTTTCAGTACACTTACATCGTTAAATCTAGTATCTCGAAGGCTAAGATATTCAAGATCTTTTAATTGTGCTAATACTGAAAAATCAGTGATATTTTCGGAATAACTTAATCCCAGCTTCTTCAAATTCTTTAACTCTTTAAGACCGCTGATATCTTTTATTGTACTATCATACAGCTCCAGACTTTCCAGTTTTGCTAATTGATTAATTCCATCCAAATTTGCAGGTTCTGCTCTTCTTAATTCCAGTGATGTCAGATTCTTTAGATTCTTTAATGCAGAGAAATCTTTTACTTTTTGTGTCTGCTGTGTCATCGTAAATTTCTGAAGATTCTCAATTTTATTCTCATCTGACGTAAATTGATTAAATTCATCTTGTGAAATATCAAGCATGTATAATTCTAATCTATTTATTTTTGTAAGTTTGGATAATAGAGTTTCTATGTCAGAATATTTTAAATCATCATAATTCTCTATTGTTAATTCCTCACAATTAACCGCCTGATCTAATCCTGAAAGATTATCTTCTATAGATTCAGCATCCGTATCATCTAAATAAATCTTTTTAATCTTCTTGATATCATCCTCTGTAATCTTATAGTCAGTATCTTTGATATCGTTATATTCATATAATCTGTCATATGTGTTCACTGTCTTGATCGGTACAAGTTTTTGGTTTCCATCTGCTTTTTTAACTGTAACTGTTATTGTATCTTTATAGATCGTTCCATCACTCTTCTTAAATGTACCTTCAATCTGTGTTGTACCCTCATTCTTTGGTTCATAGTGATATTCCCCTCCATTATAAGTTTCGGCAATATTTACTATGTTCTTATTTTTTGAAGATAAAGTTACCTGATTTATTGAAGATGCATTTTTATATTTGACTTCACTTAGATTACCAATGTATAAATCTTCTGCTTCTTTTGCAAATCCTGGTGCTTTTGCACTTGCTTTCTTGATCTCAACTGGTATCTCAACTTTCTGATCTGCAGCTTTTTTATTTGTGATGATCAGAGTGCATGTTTTAGATCCTTCTGATTCTCGTGCATCGATATTGATCTTTCCATTTCCTTTATTCGTTACTTTAATGGAATCATCGCCTTCTATCGTGCATACATCGCTTTTATCGAGAATCTTAGCTGGTTTTATTGTTACTTCTTTCTGCGCTCCTGCTTCAACCGTTATCTTCTCGTCATTTTTTATAAAGCTTAATCTGTCTGCTGCTGATACTTTACTTCCTTTTAAGTATAGAGTTGTCAGCTGATCTTTGACATTTTCTAAAGCTGAAATATCACTTACTCCTGTATAGGACAGATCTACTGTTTTTAATTTTGTTAATTTGCTAAGCTGGCTGATGTCTTTTAAATTTCTGCAATTGGACAGATTGATCCATGTACATTCTGTTGCATACTCAACCCCAGAAAGATTTGTAAAATCTCCATTCCTTCTTTCAATTGTCTTAATCTTATCAGTGTCTGTTTTCTTGATACAGTCTGTCTTATCTCTGTCATCCCAGTCACATATCATTGCCTGATATAATTCATAATCTGTAACTGGAACAATACTGTCATCTGTTCCAACATTGACTGTTATCGTATCACTGTAAGTCATTCCATCTGCTTTAAATGACATCGTAATGTTGGCTGTTCCTTTGGATTTTGGCTCTAGATAATAATGAATTTCGTCTTCTTCCGTTTCATAATTATAGCGTTCTTCTGCATGGATAGTTACAACATCTGGATTATCAGATTCTGGATCTTCCACAACTTTCGCATTGTCCATGTTCTTTAGACTGATCTCACTGAATCTTCCGATACTTGCATCCATGGTTTCTTTTGCAAATCCTGGTGCATTTTTATCTTTTTCTATTACATTAACATCAATGGTTTTTGTTGCTCCACTTTCTGTTGTGATCGTCAGGGTTGTCTTCTTACCAGCCTGTCCTTTTTTCGCACTGATAACTAATGTTTTGTCATCACTTTCATTATATTCCGTGTCTGCTTCAGCAACCTCTGTGTCTGCAATCTCTGCTGTATCAGTTTCTTCAAATAAGCCTGCTGGACGTATTACTTTCTCTGTTTTACCTCCCTCACATACTGTGACTGGTTCTGATGAGATCAGATCAAGACGGTCTTTATCTTCAATCTGTGTATCTTGAATATTCAGATAATCTAGCTGGTCTTTTAAAGTTTTTAAAGTATCTGTTTCGCTGATTCCTGTGCCTGCAAGATTCAGCTTTTTCAGCTTTTTAAGATTCTTAAGTTGTTTAATATCTGTAATATTATCGTTATATGGTAAATTTAAATCTTCACAATTTTCTGCTTGGCTGATCCAATCTAAATCTTCATTTGTTATATTATCACTATTAAGATTTATATAAGTTTTCTCTTTTAGTGCTTCCCATGTAATATATGACTCATCATTTTCTCTTAAAGAAGAATACGCATTATATGATTTGATTGGAACTATATCATCTGCTGCTTCATCAATCGAAGCTTTGATCTCATCTCTATATTTTGTCCCATCTTCTGTTATAAAGATTCCTGTAACTGTAGCTTCTCCTTTACCTTGTGGCTCATATACATAAATTTCTCTACTATCCTGATCTTCATCAGTCGGTCATTTTTTGCGGACAGTTCAATACATGCCTGTCTGTTTCGCTCCCTGCTCCTGCGTTTCGTTTCCGTTCCTTGAACCTTTCTTATCCTTTTCCTGCACTCTGGGCAATACTTTGATATTGCAGAGCGGGGAACATATTCAATGCCGCACACCGTACAATTCTTAGGCTTTAACGCTGTCCACCGCTTTGTCGGTGTGATATGTAATTCACCGACAAAGCCGATGAATTTATAGTAAATCTTGATTTCTTGCCGCACCGTTCCGTCTATAAGTTTCTCACGTTCCGAAACAAGTATCTTGTCTATGAGTGCGTTTATGATGGTTGCGTCCAGTTCCTTAATGCCTTGATAGTTGCGGATTAGGGAGAGGAAGTCACGGACACCCTGCGACTTCTCATAGCTGTCGTTAAGCGTTTCCGTTACCTCTTTCAGCCTTGCTTCAATTTCAAGCTGCTCTTTCTGGTATTTCCCCGACATCATCTCAAAATTCCGCTCCGTAATACGCTCCATCACCTTATCTTCATAAAGGGAAGAAAACAGCCTGTCCAGTTCCGCAAGGCGTTTGTTCAGCTTTCTCTGCTCCTTTTCCAGTGCCTTTGCCCTGCTCTGGTCTGTTTCCGTGAGCCGCTTTTCAATCGCCCTCACCGCCTTTTCATCATTGACCGCCATATCCGCAAATCGGTTGATGTCGGCAAGAACAGCATTGAACAAGTCCCTCGCTTCAATGCTGTGTGCGGTACACATGATATTACCGTATCTGCCATAATTATTGCAGGAATATTGCACGCAGTCGATGATGTCGGGGCGTTTCCTCCTGTTGGCACTCATAGCCCGCATAGCATAGCCGCAGTCCGCACACTTGATAACGCCTGCAAAGATGTTCTCAAAGCCGCCCTTGTTTTCTGGTAATCTGCGGCTTGTAATAAGCTGCTGTACGGTGTCAAATTCCTCCTGCGTGACTATCCCCTCGTGGGTGTCTGGTATCACTTCCCATTCTTCAGGCAGCTTAGAGGGGCGTTTCTTGCTTTTCATGTTGGCGGCAATCCGCTTGTAGCCTGCAAGGTTGCCCGCATATATCGGGCTTCTTAAAATGCCCCTTACACTGTTCTCGCTCCAAATATAACGGTTTTCCTCGTTATCTTCAAAGTGCCGCTCATAGCCTGTTGCCCCCTGCGTAACCGCATAAGCGGCGGGGCGTAAGATATGCTGTTTGTTGATGTGCTTGCGGATTTTGGAGATTCCATTGCCCGCTAACGCAAGGTCAAATATTTCTCTTACAACGTGTGCAACTTTATCATCAATCAATAGGTGATTATGGTCAGCAGGGTCTTTGACATATCCATATGGTGCTGTCGTCCCCATGAATTTCCCCTGCTGAAACCTCGCACGGTACGCCGATTTTATCTTGACCGACACATCGGCAGAATACATTTCGTTTAGGATGTTGCGGAAAGGCGTGATGTCCATCGCTGATTTATTGAGCGTATCCACGCCGTCATTGACCGCTATATACCTCACGTTATGCTCTGGGAAAAAGACTTCCAGATATAACCCACAATCAAGATAGTTCCTCCCCAGACGTGATAAATCTTTCGTGATAACGCAGTTTATCAGACCGTTTTCAATGTCCTTAAGCATTTCCTGAAAAGCTGGTCTTTGAAAATTTGTCCCAGAATACCCGTCGTCCACATACGTTTTTACCAGATTCCATCCCTGCTTTTTTACATAATCTGTGAGGATGGATTTTTGTGTTGCGATGCTTGCACTCTCATTGTCCGTCCCGTCATCCTTTGACAGACGGCAGTAATTGCCGACATCATAAATCATATTTTTCGCTCTTATTCCTGCCATATAATAAAACCTCCGTATCTGTCCTATCTGTTTTCATGTTCCATTGCGTACATTCTAAGCGGACAGCCCCTCATTGTCGAAGGTGTCGCCCTCGGCAATCTTCTTCCGAATATCCTCGGAGATAATCGGGATAAATGCTTCTGTGACTGTCTGTGTGCCGACATATTCACGGCTGATTATCATCTGCACTGGTGCTTTCGGCACGACACGCTTTCTCTTTTTATCTTCTTTCTTATCCTCGCCCATACTTAAATCTTCCTTTCCAGACAGGGCGAGAGAACGTCTGGAAACGCCCCGCCCTGTCAATCAGATACCATCAATCCCCGCTGTTTAATTCTTTCTGTAATGCTTTAAGGAGTGCCGCCGCTTCATCAGCGTTCAACGTGATACCCTTTCCGCACTTCCCACGGTTCGGGGAAAAGCTGCGGATGTCATATTTCGGCTCTCTCCCGTTCCATGAGATAAGATTGATTTCCTTTGTGTAGCCGCTGTCACTCGCAGACAATACGGCGATTTCCTTTACAATCTTATACTGGATTTCTTTCATTCCTTACCTCATTTTCCTTAAAATCCTGTCTTTCTCCTGTTCCAAATTCCTGCATTTACTTCCCGAAAAAAGAAGATTAGCGGCTGTCCCTGCCCCGTTTTCTCTGCAACTCACGTTCCAGAAGTCGGATGATGGTTTCCTCCATCTGCTTCGGCGTTGTGTTCTTCGGAAAATACTTTTTCAGCTTGCTTGTGTTGATTTTCAAGGTTTCTTTCTGGTTGCCCTTTTCCTCCGTCATAATTGCAAATATCGTATCCATGTCAAGCCGCCCGCTCTGGCTTAACTGTTTCATCCGCTGTGCCTGTGAAAGTGAGGGTGTTGCTTCTTCACTCTCCATCGTGGCAAAGAGGTTTTCCTGCTCGTCTTTCTTCAAAAAGGACAGCTCCACCGCAGGCGTGAGGGCGATTTTCCCCTCGTCCACCATCTGCAAAATCGGCGGTATCAGTTCCGTCAGGCGGATGAAACGCTGCACGGTCATCCTGCCCACGCCGAAGCCCTGTGCCACTTTGTCGTCCGTCCGCAACTTCGTCACAACTTGTGACGAGGTTAAATCCGTGCGGAAACCCTGCCGCTTCATGGCTTCGGATTTCATCTTGTAGGCAAACGCCCGCTCGCTCGGCAGGATATTTTCACGCTGCAAATTGCTGTCTACAAGGGTGATGATGGCTCGGTCACGGTCTAAGGGCAGGACAAAAGCGGGGATTGTGTTTATCCCTGCAAGTTCAGACGCACGGACACGCCGCTGTCCTGCAATCACTTCATAGCCGTCCCCGTCCTCTTTCGGGCGTGTGATTATCGGCGTGACAATGCCAAATTCCTTGATGCTTTCCGCTAACTCTGACAGCGTTTCATCCTCTGCCACATGAAACGGATTGTCGGGAAACGGGTACAAGTCTTTGGTCTTTAACACCTTAAAATCCTGTTTCTTCATTCACTTTTTACCTTTCTCTTGATTTATTTCTTCCTGTTTTCTGCAATTCTTCTAATACGTCTGGCGGGATTTTCTTTAATATCCGCCCCATCTGCTCATTGGTTCTCTGCAATTCAAATATCTTCTGATTCGCTTTCTGCACCTTTAATTCCTGCTCGTACTTTTCATCACGCATACGCCCCGCATAATCTGATTCCTGCCCGATTTGCTCCTTTAGTCTGTCGATATAGGCACTCTGCTTACTGATTTCCTTAGAGAATTTCTCCACGTTTGGGAGCCATGCCGCAATCAGTTCCAGTGCCTTGTCACGCTTCTTCCCTGCGTTAAAGGCGTTGATGTCGGAGAGGGCAGACACGATTTCCTCATACTGTTTATCAAGCCTGCCGCCCAATTTATAGAGCCATGTGGGGACGTGTTTCCGTTTCGTTTCCATTGAGGACTGACCCCGTTCAAGCTGATTCCACCGTGAGGACATCCGCTCATGGTAGGCGGTCTGCCACTCGGATAATGATTTCTGGTTGCCTAAAATAGACTTTGCTGACAACTTATTGTCTGGCGTAATCGGCACAAAACAGAGGTGCATGTGCGGTGTTCTCTCATCCATATGGACAACTGCGGAGAGGATATTTTTCTCCCCGACACGCTCCGAAATGAAGTCCAGAGCCATCGTAAAATACGCTTTCTGTTCTTCGGGCGGTAACTGGTTCATAAATTCTGGCGAAGCCGTGATAAGCGTTTCCACCATCATCACGCTGTCTTTCCTTGTCCTGCACCCCGCTTCGGCTACCATACGGTTAATCTCTTTCTTGTAGGTGTAGCGTGGTGGTTTTACAAGGTGATAGTTATTTTTAGAGCGTTCCATATCTATATCTGGATTGCTTTTGTAGGCTTCTTTCTTCCGCTCGTTGTGGCGTTCACAAGCCGCAACGCCGCCCGCTTTGCGTTTCTGGAAACGCAGGATTGCATAGGGCATAATCCATCATCTTCCTTTCTTCGGCGGGTAACTGCCCTTTGGGTGACAGCGGTGACAGTGGTGACAGCGATATTGGGATACCCCCTCGCATGAGCCGTCACCGTCACCCCGACATTCTTTTATCCGAAGCCGCAAGGCGCAGGATAGCAGGGCGACAGCTCTGCCTTAAGGGAGCCCAGAGGGAACGTCTGGCACACGACTTTGCAGGGCAAAGTGTAGTGTGTTACACCCTGTAAACGCAGTCGGAAAAATCAGAAGGATTTTTCTGACCGCAGGGGTGGTTTTACACGCCGAAAAGGGCGGGTAAATCCCACGCCTGCACTTTGCGTTTGCGGGGTGTTCTCCCGTAGGGATGACAGCGGCAGGGTATCCTAAAATCACTGTCACCGCCGTCACCGCTGTCACCCGCAGGGCAGAGCCGCCCGCTTTACACGGCTTTAAGCTTCAATGACAGTAACAGGGGGTATCCCAATATCGCTGTCACCACCGTCACCGCTGTCACCCTCCTGCCTTGCAAGCGAAATCTGCCTGCCGTGTTTTTTGCGGCTGTACTGATAGGCGATATGGTTCTCACTTAAAAATGTGGTGCGGTATTCATTTAGCCATTTCGTAATCACCGTGGGTATGGTTTCCGTTTCTCCCATTGCGGCTAACAGTTCCGTTGCCGTGCCTGCCCATTTTTCCTTATCCCTCATAAAATCCACCAACCGAAAAAGGACGTCTGGTATCGTTTCTTTCGCAAGCTGCTCCTGTGTTTTCCTCTCCACAAGTTCCCAACTGCAATCACGGAAACGCAGCGTGTATTCCTGATAAGGCGTATCCCTGCCTGTCACATACAGCTTGGCGGTATCGGATGCCCGTTTCTCCTTTTCCAGAACAAAGGTAGCGTCCGCACTCCCCGTTAAGCCTGTCGTCCCAGACACCTTGTTGAACACATCGCTGTCATTCTGCTTTCGGATATGGTGTACGACTACTACCGCCAGAGAATGCCTATCGGCAAAGTCTTTGATGAGGGAGATGTCCCCATAGTCGCTTGCGTAGGCATTGTCTTTTGAAGCTGTACGGACTTTCTGCAAAGTGTCAATCACAATGAGCCTGCTGTCTGGATAGTCTTTCAGATAATCCTCCAACTGCACGATAAGACCGTCTGACAGCTTGCAGCTTGCCACGGCAAAGTGAAGCCGCCTGCTTGCTTCGTCCGTCAATCGGAACAGCCTGTCCTGTATGCGGCAGAACGTGTCCTCAAGGCAGAGGTAAAGCACGTCGCCCTCCATTGTCGGCATATCCCACAAGGGAAGTCCCTGCGACACGCATAGGCATAGCTTCAGCATGAGCCAGCTCTTGCCTATCTTCTGTGAGCCGCAGAACAGCGATAAACCTGTCGGAATAAGGCTGTCCACCACAAAGGACGGTTTCTCAAGCGGCTCATAAAGGAGCGTTTCGGCGTTGACTGTCTGTAACTTCTGCATGGCTTTCCTCCTTTCGGGCGGTGTCTTTGTTTTCGTTGCACATAGGCGTTGACCTCCTTAAAAATAGATTTACTCCCA
>CABIYF010000041.1 GCA_902362875.1 Eubacteriaceae bacterium
TGTATAATACTGAATCTAATTATATTCCTTAACCCTTTATTTGTCAAGCTGACAAACTAAAGCAGAAAAAGCGGCAGGATTTCCCCTGCCACTAATCATCTGTTTATGCAAAAATAATTTCCTTTTCCACAATCTCCCTCGCACAAGCCCTTATGTTATTGAGGTATCCTGTCCATTCTAAGGCGTTTTCTGCCTTTAGCTGTTCCGTTATGCCCTGTGCCTGTTTCATGCCCTCTATGAGCCGTTCAAAGCGTTCCTGCGCCTGTCTGTCGATGTCGGCAAGATAGGCGTTGAGCCTGCCGCTTGTGAGAAAATTGGTGTATGTAACTTTGCGGTATTGCTTCAGATAATCTAAATGCCGCTGTCCCCATATGCCTATCGGCTGTTCTTCTTCGGCGGGTAAAGTCATACATGGAATTAGATAATCCTCTTGTCTTTCGTATCTTCCGCCCAGTTCCTCAAATAATGATTTTGCCATTGTATGTTACCTCCACATTCTTTTTTATTTTGAATGTCCGCAAAATCCGTCCTACATCACTCCAACGCCATGCTGTATTCAATTTTAAAACAGCTTCATCATCAGATGTTAGCTTCACTTCTTTTACTTTTGATAAATTGTTGATTCCGACTTCTCCAAAACATCCTACACTTGATTTGTATTCGGATGTTTTAAAACTTGGAATATCACCTTTATTCTCTACAACTGTGACTTCGATTTCTTTTTTGTAATCTTCATTCTCAATCGTGATCGTTGCTTTCTGACCTGCTTTGCCTTCTCCTGCTTTGTAATACCATTTACTCATTCCGTCAGAATCTTTATACTGCTTTACACTTACAACTGATGGATCACTTGATGTTACAGTGTCCACGGATGAAACAAGTCCTGCCGGTTGTGAAATATCAGAAATTTCTGTTCCTTCCTGAATCTCTGCCTTTGTTGATCTGATCAGGGATAATCTGTCTTCCGCACTTACTTTTGAATCATCTAAATTGATATATTCTAAGTTCGGAAGATCTTTTAGTACACTGACATTGGATACATTTGTATTATTTAAAGTTAATTTCTTTAACTTTGTAAGATATCCCAAGTTTGAAATATCATCCAGATTATAACTGTATGATATATTCAGTTCTTCACAGTTTGTTGCATACTCTATTCCACCAATATTATCGACACCAGTTATATTTAACTCCTTCAGATCTTTCATCTGTTCTTTCGTAATAAATGTAGTAGATCTATCGACCCCTAATTTCTCTTTTATATCATTAAACAAATTATTATCTGTAATTGGTGCAATATCTTCATCGTTGGATACTACTTCCAAAGTTACTGGATCAAGTGGGATGTCTTTTATTATATCACCTTCAATTTTCTTAATATGTGGTATTACTTCCACACGTCCTGTCTTCTTTGGAACGATCATATAACTCGGAGCATCAGTCTCATCATCCGTTACAGTGTATATTTCCAAGTATTCATTATAGTTTCCTACAAAATATATATCGAAAAATTCTTCTGGATCAATTCCTTGCAAATGATATGTATTAAAAGTTCCAATTTTTAATACAAAAGAATTCTCATCAAGTGTTATACCACTTTCTTTTGCATCCGTTGACTTGACAGATCTTTTTACAGACTTTGTCTGTGTTGTCCCTTGTTTACTGCTTGCAAATGTTGTGATCCCATTCGCTGGAATCATAGCTAAACTTAACATGCATGCAAATATTTTCTTTAAATTTCTGCTGCATGTCCGCTTGTGCGGTTTTTCATTCTTCCCCATATTTTTTTACCTCCCGTATGAAAAATCGTGCCAACTAGTTGCTATACTTTCTTAATTATACTATTGTTTTAATATCAATACAATAAATTTGTTCACATTTTTAGTTGCATGGGACTTTCCTATAAATTAAAAAAACATTATAAATGGCAGCCAATCTGGATCTCATATCTTCCAGACTGACTGCCATCTATAATGTTCATCAAAGTTTTAAATTATTTAATTATATATTCTCTAATGCTGTGGTACTCCATTAGGTTCTAATGTTCCTCCAACCTGTTTCTTCATTCTGAAGCGGTAGAAGATAATTGTTGCTAATGTAGACACAACTAAGATTCCAACGAATACTGCGACATCACCGCCGATCTGTCCATCCATGGATAATGTATGACGGAATGCGTGTACTGTATAGCTGAATGGCATGTATTTGTGTAATACTGTGTAGAAGTGTGGTGCCATATCCAGTGGATATGTTCCTCCTGCTGCACCTAACTGTACGACCATGAATACTAACATGACGAAACTTCCAACACGGTTTAATAACATCTCACCAAAGCAGATCAATGACATAAATGCCATAGATGCCAGGATTGCCATTCCAAATGTCTTTCCAACATAGTGTGGTTCCATTCCATTGATTCCAATTAAAACGGCTACCATGATCACTGCCTGAACAATTGATACTGCTGCCATGACTGTGACTTTGCTCAACCACCACTGAAGTCCACTCTTGACTTCTTCGTTTTTCTCCATTAAAGGATACATTAATGTAAATGCCATACATGCTACAAATAATCCAACGGACATCATATAAGGTGCCATTGCGTGACCATTGTTATCAACATGTGAGTATTCTACATTCTTTGCTTTTACTGGTGCTGCAAACATCTTGTTTGTTTTGTTTGTAGCTTTGATATCATTTACCTGATCTGCTCCTTTTTGTAAGGAATCTTTTAATGTCTTGCTTCCATCCTGAAGTGTTGCGATTCCATTTCCAAGAGTTGTAGATCCTGCTGCAAGCTGGCTTGATCCGCTTGCGATCTGTCCGGCTCCAGATGCTAACTGTCCGGCTCCGCTGTTTAATGTATTATTGTTTGCAACTAAAGTTGCTGTTCCTGATTTCAGTGTTTTTGTTCCATTGTAAAGCTGTGTTGTTCCTGACATAAATGTTGGGAGTTTTGAGCTTACCTGGTTAATTCCACTGTTTAATTGTGTTGCTCCGCTGTTTAATGCTTTGGAATTATTCTTTAAGGTTGTAAGTCCTGTATTTAAACTGCTTACTCCTGCTGTGTAATTTGCAATTCCAATCTTTAACTGTCCTGTACCTGTGCTAAGTCCAGATTCTAATGTTGTAAGTCCTGCATCTACCTGTGAAGAACCACTCTTTAACGCTGTTAATGCCTGAATCATTCCCATTGTTTCTGGAGTTGTTCCCTGCTGGTCTAATCCTGTTTTCACAGTTTTTAATCCTGAATACATTGAAGTTACTGCCTGTGAACCTTTTGGCAATACTTTCTCCGAATTAGATGCTAACGCTGATACCTGCTGTTTTACTGCTGCTAATGTTTCATCTGAAGACGCTGACTGTGTACTTACTTTTGTTGTTGTAGTCGCTTTTGCCTGAGATGCCTTCTGTGCATTTGTATATGTTTCATCTACATTTTCTTCCACATCAGATGCTGCACTTTCAACTTCACCGATCTCTGATAAAAGCTGTTCTTTTTCTTCATCGGATAACTTGCTTAATACAGAAGAGTTCTTTAATTTACTTACTTTACTCTGTAATGTGTTAACTTTTTCTTTTGCAGTTGCTGCACTTTCTGCTGCTTTTTTACTGTCTGTATTATCTACTGTTGTTGTTGTAGTTTTTGTTGACTGTGTTGTTGCTGCACTTCCATTTAATGATTTGTTTAACTGCTGAATGCCGTCATTTAACTGAGTCATTCCAGCACTTAACTGCTGAATATCTGTTGATTCTGGAAGCTGTTGTCCAATCAGTGCTGAGGACTGTTTCGCTGCTGTTAATACACTGTCAATTCCAGTTGTTAAAGATCCTGTTCCTTCTTTTAACTGTGCAGTTCCACTTTTGATTCCTTCTGATAACTGGTCTACTCCTGATGTTAATGCTGTATTATTCGCAACCAGCTGTTTGCTTCCAGCCTGTGCTGTGCTGACACCATTTGTATACTGTGAAATTCCTAATTTTAATGATTTGGAACCAGTTGATAACTGAGTTGCTCCAGTCTGTAATGCTGCAACACCATTTTTCAGTGTCTTTGTTCCTGATTTTAATGATTTTGCTCCGCTGTCAACTTTGGCTACACCTGCTGTATATGATTTTAATCCTACAGAAAGTGATTTTGCTCCATTCTGGAATGTTAAAGTGCTGGATGCAAGTTTCTTTAAGTTCTGCTCAATTGTGTCATTTCCAGCTTTCAGTTTCTTTGCTCCGCTTTCAATCTTTCCTGATCCATCGGCTGCTTCCTGGAATCCAGATCCTACCGTCTTGATCTGAGCAAATACGGTTTTTACATAAGTTTCTGTTACTTTTTCTCTGACTGACTTTTCAATCTTCGCCATGGCACTGTCATCCATCTTGGATGCTACATAGTTTGTACCTGGGTTTGTCTTGTATATCAGTTTCATCTGTTTTGGATTCTTATCCATTAATGTTGTTGCATTCTTTGAGAAGTCTTCTGGAATGGAAATGATCATATAATATTCTCCACTCTCTAATCCTTCTTTTGCTTTCTTATCACTTACAAAACGAAAATCAAGTGATCCTGAATCTTTCAGATTCTTCACCAGATCATCACCAACTTGTAATGTCTTACCCTCGTATTTTACCTTCTTATCGTGATTTACCACTGCTACTGGTAATTCGTCTGCATCTCCGTATGGATCCCACATAGATCCAAGGAATACAGATGTATAAATTGCAGGAATCGTAATGATCGCGATCAAAATGATAATCATCCAGGGGTTTTTTAAAATTTTCTGCCATTCTCGTTTTAACATGATCACAGCTGCTCCTTCCTTGCATTATTGTTATTATAAAAGAGGTTTTTGTCTCCTTAAATCATTGGTTATTATATTCACTTTCTTGATAAAAGTCAATCATTTATTGAATAGTGGTCATTTTTATTTTTTGTACAATCGGTCATTTTTTTGCTAAAAAGGCAAAAAAACAGACTTCCTTTATTCATCTGTTATAAAAGAAGCCTGTTCTCAATGTTATTTACTTTCTTTCTTAATGTAAATCGGACGTTTCTTTGTCTCTAAATATGTCTTAGATAAATACATTCCTACAACTCCGATTCCCAATAACTGAATTCCACTTAAAAAGCTGATGACACAGATCAATGAAGGCCATCCTGCAACCGGATCTCCAAATGCTGCTGCTCTTATGACAACAAACAACAGGAATAAAAATGCGATAATACACACGATCACACCGATCAATGATACGATCGTAAGTGGTACTGTGGAGAATGCAATGATTCCTTCCAGTGCATATCTGAATAATTTCCAGAAAGACCATTTTGTCTCTCCTGCTGCACGTTCTACATTCTCAAACTCGAGCCATTTTGTTTTAAATCCTACCCATCCAAAAATACCTTTTGTAAATCGGTTATATTCTGGCATGGAGAGAATCGCATCAACCATATCTCTCTTCATCATACGGAAATCTCTGGCTCCATCTACGATATCTGCATCAGAGATCCTATTGATCAAACCATAAAAACGTCTTGCAAAAAATGAACGGATCGGTGGTTCTCCCTTTCTTGTGACACGTCTTGTTGCCACACTGTCATATCCTTCTTCCTCGATGCATCGGATCATCTCTGGAATCAAATGAGGCGGATCCTGAAGATCAACGTCCATTGTCACAACATACTCACCTTTGGCATGTTCAAATCCTGCATACATCGCAGCTTCTTTTCCAAAGTTTCTGGAAAATGATACATAATGTATGCAGTCGTCTTGTTCGCTTAATTTCTTTATAACTTCTAATGTCTTATCCTTGCTTCCATCATCAATAAAGATAATCTCAAAGTCAATTTTTCCTTCTTCTTGTTTTCGTACTTTCTGCATCTCCTCGTAGTAAATTGGAATTACTTCTTCCTCATTAAAACAAGGTACAATGCAACTGCATAACTTACTCATATGTTATCCTACCTTTTATCGTATATATCTTTCACTTACTTAGATAGTATATCACTTCTTTTTGATTTTGTCTTTACTTAGTTTTTATCTATGATTTTTTAAATGATTCTGCTATGATAATATTGTTTTTATTTCGTCGATCATATTTATTATCTTTTATAGAAAGGAACGATACAACAAATCATGATTCAAGATATTTACCCACATAAGTTAAACAATCAATATAACCCAGAGAAAAAGCCTGATGCAGACAGCATTATTTTATATTTTACAAAGGATGGGCTTCTTCACCGTCTGTTAAAGAAATCGGATCTGGAAGAAATGGGGCAGGAGGACTTATTTTCGCCTGCTGAAATGATCTATACTGGAGATGGAACAAAGCTTGCGAGACCTGCTCTTTTAAATGAAGAAAATCTGTTTTTATCTTTTCCGAGATTCAGTGATTTCGTAAATGATGCAAATGTCAATGAAGATACTCTGACATATCTTTTCTCTGTAGATGATGATGATTACTTCTTATTAAATGAGTCACCCGAAGAAATTCCGGAAGATTACAACTTCTGCACGGTGCGTGATCTCCGTAATCTGCAGATTGGGCCAAAATACCGTACTTTTGCCGCAATTACCGGACTGCATCTATATAACTGGTATCGTACCAATCGTTTCTGTGGCTGTTGCGGACACAAGACAATCCATTCTTCAACGGAACGTGCCTTAAAATGTCCTTCCTGCGGTCATTTGATCTACCCACGAATCATACCTGCAGTCATTGTCGGGGTTAAAAATGGTGATAAACTTCTTCTTACAAAATACCGCAAGGGATTTACTCCATTTGCCCTGATCGCTGGATTTACAGAGATTGGTGAAACTCTGGAAGAGACTGTTGCCCGTGAGGTTATGGAAGAAGCCGGGCTTCATGTAAAAAATATTCAGTATTACAAATCCCAGCCTTGGGGTGTTGTCGATGATCTGCTTGCCGGATTTTATTGCGAAGTTGATGGAGACACCCAAATCCATATGGACGCATCAGAGCTGAAACTTGCAGAATGGAAAACTCGTGATGAAATCGAATTACAGCCAAATGATTTTAGTCTGACAAATGAGATGATGCGTGAATTTAAGGAAGGAAGAATTTAAAGTCTTCTGTATCACAATTTGACAAATTCCGCATCTATGCTATAATCAGTCCTTAGTGCTCTCCTTTCCAAAGATACCATTTTCTGGTATAATTAAGAGTAATAGGGAGATGCCATATAAACCACAAGGCATACGAAAGGAGTTTCTTATGAGAGATGCTTTACGGGATGAGATGATCAAGAAGATATGTGTCCGAGACACAGACAATATACTGGATGTCGGTTGCGGTGATGGTACTTTTTTACATGAGCTGACACGCTGGAAAGACGTTGAGGGATATGGTATTGATGAATCTGAAGATAAGATTCTTGCTGCAAAGTCAAACTGGCCGGAACTTCATTTTGAGACAGGCTACAGTGATTTTCTTTCTTTTGACGATAACAGTTTCCGTGTGATCACAGTATGTGATGATTTCCACACATTTAAAGATCCACAGAAGTTCGTCGATGAGGCATTTCGTGTTTTAGTTCCTGGTGGAAGACTTTACATTGGTGAGTCTGCTCTGCCTGAAGCTTTACGAATTGTGTCTAATATTCCATCCTATCTAACTTCCGGTGACAACCGCAGACACTCTACTTATGAGACTTTAGAATATTTCAAGAATGCAGGACTTACCAAATTCCGGGTATATAAGAAGAAACGTTTGCTTCTTGTCTCTGCAAAAAAACCTTTATCATAGAATACATAATTTTAAGATGGAGCCGATACGATCTGTATCAGCTCCATTTTTTCTTATGCTTCAAACAACCATCCTAGATATTTCTCTTTTGTGATTTTCTCAACTGCTTTTCTTCCTAAAAGTTTCTCCATCTTTTTTCTTGCTGTATTGTTGATCCTTACCTTGTCATCTTTTGTTACGCAAAGATCCGGGAACATGACACACCACCAATTGTGGCCTTTGGCTTCTCCGAGATCTATTCTTAATGCATCGTAGATACCTTCTGGAAATGTATATTGTCCATAACTTTTCTCTGGGAATTTTTCCTGTACAAAATGTACGGTTACCTTTTGTTTTACTCCCTCTTTCTTTAATATTTCCTGTGCTGTATTTTTTATTCTGTTTTTTTGTATTTTTAAGATGTAAAATGCTTCCTCTTTTGTATCTGCTCCGTCCATCATCTGACTGACTTTACCGATCACAGCATCTCTTACTTTTAATTTACATGCCTGGTCAAACCTGCTGTCACTGTTGGCTCTGACATGAAAACGGATCAGATTGTTTTTTAAATTCTGCTGTATTTTATTTTGCTGTATTTTATGAGAAGTATATCTTTGCCATATCATGATGCTTCCAGCAATTATGATAAAGAAAAGACATCCTCTGATCATGTTCTTTTTACTTATACTCTTTTCATTCATCTTCTTTTTGTTCATGTTCAAAGGATGCCCTGTTTATTCATTTCTATTCATAAATTATTTTTACATGTCCAATTGATAATTGTCTGAAATTTTATACAAAGATATCTGTATTTTCATAAAATTCAGGGTTGACGAATCCGATTCATTATAGTAACCTAATACCCATGAGGTCATATGACTGACGGAGCACGTGGAATCAACCACATGGGAGTATGATCATTAATCGCCGGCCGTCTGGGCAATCTTGTCTGGACGTGCGGCGTTTTTTAGTTTGTTACTACATTTTAGACAGAACGAAACATCTGTCAGCCCTAAAAAATCACTCAATTTTTCTCTTTTTAAATTTTTCACTTTACACGCTCCACCGTCCAGATTTATATTTGTAATCAAAAAAGAATCCTGTTATTTTTCAGGATTCTTTTTTATACTCTTTTTGAAGTCTATACTGTTTTTTAATTTATACTCTTTTTATCACTTAGAATAAACAACACATTCATATGGTTTCATTTTTAATGTATTTCCGATCACTGTTGTCTGCTCATAATTGACAAATACAACATTTTCATAATCTTCTAACAATTCGATATCTTTTTCTTCTGAACTGAAATTACAGATCAATACAAGTTTCTGCTCTTTATAAGATCTGCTGTATGAAAAAATGTGATCCTTTTTCTCATACATCGGTTTCAAATCACCATACGTTAAAATTTCATTGTATTCTTCTGACTTGCGAAATGCGATCAGCCGCTTATAAAAATTCAAAATGGATCCATATTCTTTTTCTTCATCCGCAACATTGACCATTTTATAATTTTCATTCACTGGCATCCAAGGTTTCCCCTTTGAAAATCCTGCATTATCTTCAGAACTCCATTGCATTGGTGTTCTCGCATTATCTCTGCTGTGATGTCCTGCAATGTCCAATGCCTGTTCTTTGGACATTCCTGAACGTAATGCGATATGATACTGATTGATCGTTTCCAGATCATTAAATTCATCATATTTCCAACGCCGGTTGCTCATTCCAATTTCCTGTCCCTGATACAAGAACGGCAATCCTCTCTCGCAAAGAATGATCGTCGCAAGTGCTGACAGACTGTAAAATCCATAATCTTCTTCTGGAATAAACAAGCTTGCACCTCTTGGCTGGTCATGATTTTCAATAATATTTGCTTCAAACCCAGCCTTCTCAACGATCTTTTGATTATGGAATGTCTCATCTCTCCATTTATCAAATGGCTGCGGCCAGTCATAATTCATATAATTGTTGCCTTTTCGGTAAGCATGACACGGTTCAAACGCAAAGATCGTGGAAAAATATCCTTCATCCCCGATAAACCGTGGAAGAATATCTTCTTTCACAAACATTGCCTCACCCACCGTCAGTGCATCATATGGTTCAAAACAACGTTGCTTCATCTCCATCAGGAAATCACCGATTCCAGTCACTTTATCTGGTATTTTATAGACATCCGCAAGCCCATCCGGTCCATCTGGTTTTAAATCGCTCCACGTCAGATCTTTCTTAATATTCATGATCGCATCAATCCGAAACCCGGAAAGTCCAAGATCCATCCACCAGCAGATCATCTCATAAATCTTCTCACGGACAACCTCATTCTCCCAGTTAAGATCTGGCTGTTCCTTCGCAAACGAATGCAGATAAAACTTATTATCATACCCCGGAACTTTCTCCCAGACACTCCCACCAAAATAAGACCTCCAGTTCGTCGGCGGCTGCCCATTTTTGCCATCTTTGATATAGAAATACGCTCCATATTCACCATCCGGGTCCTGCATCGCTTTTTGGAACCATTCATGTTCACTGGAACAATGATTCACAACAAGATCCATCAGAATATACATATCTCTTTTCTTCGCTTCCGCAATCAACTGCTTCATATCATCCATCGATCCAAACATAGGATCAATCGCATAGTAATCGGAAATATCATAACCGTTATCCACCATCGGAGACTGATACATCGGAGATATCCACAAAATATCGATTCCCAAGTCTTTTAGGTAATCAAGTTTGTTGATAATTCCTTGGATGTCACCGATTCCGTCGTTATTTGTATCCATGAAACTTTTTGGGTAGATTTGATATGCTATTTTGTTGTGCCACCATTTTTTGTTCATGATATTGTTGTTCCTTTCTAATTTAGCTTGAAGGGTAGTCGTTAGCCATTCAGGAGCTTAGTACAGCTGCGTGTGAGTCGAGCGAGAGCGCGTCGCAGACAGATAACCCTTTTTATAATATTCCACCAATAATTTTCGGCATCAACTACAAATTAAAATTTACAAATCTTCCACAATCTGCTCAACTGTCAATCGATTCTTCTGAAGAAGTTCATTAACATCATATCGATCCAACAATTCTTTCTTAACTCCATAATTCAATACCTTCATATCGGAATTACCATAGAATCGTGCGATCTTCTCTCCGAATCCGCCTTCTAAGAATCCATCTTCTAATGTAATCACTACATCATGATCTTTCTTAAGATCTTCTAATAATGCTTCATCAATTCCAGTAATATAATATGGATTGATCACGGTTGCTTTTGTTCCAGTCTTAGCTTCAATTGCTTTGGCTGCTTCGCATCCTAAATTATAGAATGTTCCAAGTCCGATGACTGCAACTTTGCTTCCTTTTTGTGTTACTTCGTATTTGTTTAACTGGCTGAAGTCTTTTGTTACTTCTTTGCCGTCGGAGATCATTTCTCCTCCTGGCAGTTTGATCGCTACAGGATACTGATCCTGATCGATACTCCAGTCTAACATTGCTAGGTATTCTTCTTTTGTTATTGGTGCTAAGTATACCAGATTCGGAATGTTGCTCATCATTGGGATGTCCTGTAATCCAAGATGTGTTACGTCATTCATTCCGTATACAGATCCCCAGAATGTAACGATTGTTGCTGGGTTGCTGTCGATGCAGAGGTCCTGTGTGATCTGGTCGTATGTTCTCTGTACGAATGTTGAATATACTCCGTAAACTGGTTTTCCTCCGCCTGCTGCGATTCCGGCTGCCATTGCCATTGCTGTTTCTTCTGCGATTCCAACATCGATAAACTGTTTTCCAGCTTCCTTACGTTTATCTTCTGTGAATCCCATAACGGTTGGTGTTGCAGATGTGATGGCTACTACCTTTTTGTCTTCTTTCATTTTCTTTAACAGATATTCTGCTGTTACACTTGAGAAATCTTCTGCATCAAATGAATATAAAGGTTCTCCTGTTTCCACATTAAATGGGGCACAGTAATGCCAGTTTTCTTTCTGTTCTTCGGCTAATTTATATCCTTTTCCTTTTTGCGTATTAATATGAACGACAACTGCTTTTTTTGTATCTTTGACCTGTCTGAATGCTTCGATCAGGTCTGCGACTTTATTTCCTTCTTTGACATAAATGTAATCTAATCCCATGGCCTTGAAAAGATTGCATTTTGCTTCTCCGTTTGTCTCACGAAGTTCTTTTAAATTCTCATATAATCCACCGTGATTTTCTGCGATAGACATGTCATTATCATTGACTACGATGATTAAGTTTCCACCTAATTCTGCTGCATAATCAAGTCCTTCTAAAGCTTCTCCGCCACTTAAAGATCCATCACCGATCACTGCGATCACATTTCCATCTTCTTCTTTTAAATCTCTTGCTTTGGCAAGTCCAAGTGCAAGACTTACAGAAGTTGATGTATGCCCAATTGTGAAATGGTCATGTTCACTTTCTCCAGGATTGCTGTATCCTGATACATCGTCATAATGTTCTTCATATAAGAATGCATCTTTTCGTCCTGTTAACATCTTGTGTGGATAAGACTGATGGGATACATCATATACGATCTTGTCTTTTGGTGATTCAAATACATAATGCATGGCGATCGTTGCTTCTACCATACCAAAGTTTGGTCCGAAGTGACCTCCATGTTTACTTAATTTCTCTAATAATGCCTTACGAATCTCTTCTGCAAGGACATTTAACTGGTCATCGGATAATTTCTTGACATCTTCTGGTCCATTGATATTTTCAATATACATGTTCTTTCTCCTTATCTGATTTATTCTGTTCGTTTTTTATTATACGAGTTGGAGTACACTCTAAGTCAAGATTTTTTTACTGCAAAATATAAAGGAAACTTTTCGAAATGACGATTTAATGTTAAAATAATGACAGGATAAAGAACAAATAAATAGGTAATTGCGAAACTCACGGTGCTCGTTCGCAATCTTGAACCAAAACAAGGTAGAATTCGTGCAGAGCACGAATTCTGAAATGAAAAATA
>CABIYF010000042.1 GCA_902362875.1 Eubacteriaceae bacterium
TCAAAAACACGGCAAAATTCTAATGCTGCTTTTCCAGACCATTATTTATTTTTTATCATATACCTGAAGGTTATAGTGCTGAACCCACAAGATGGTGGGAATTTGAGAGGGTATGTATGTTGAACGGTATTGGTTGATGATTTTTGTGTTCGTTAACGGAAGATGAAAGGAACTTATAAGCACCGATTGTTGAGATGTTTTAAAAAATAAGAAAGCTCTTTTAGTTTCTGTAGTATCTACAATATCCCAAACTTTTTATCTTCTAGCTTTCGATTTCTTAATCTATAACCAATATCGTACAACATGCATCCCTCTGCTTGAAACACCCTTCATTTGTAAACCGCTCAGTCTTCAGCGTATAAAATAGAAACAACCTCCCGGCGTAAACCGTTACAAATCAAATTTCCTATCCAAAGATTTCCACAAATTTCTTAATTCTATCTACAGATACGCTGCGATATCGATCTCCATCTTCATCGGATACCTGGAATGATACTCTTTCTCCCATTCCAGTTGCATCTACACCCCAGCCTCTGCATGTGCTGTGTAACTGTTTGATTCCTGTTTGTTTCATGATCTTTTCTGCGTTGTTTTCGTTAACTCCGCTTCCTGCAATGATCTCGATCTGGTTTCCGTATTTTTTCTGGAGGTCTGCTAACAGATGTATTCCTTCTTCTGCCGTTGCTTCCTGTCCGCTTGTTAGTAATCGGTCGAATCCTAGATCGATCAGGGTTTCGATTGCTTCATATGGGTTTCTTGTGCAGTCAAATGCTCTGTGGAATGTTGCTTTGCATCCTTCATTTTTTACATTTTCTAAGAATTCCTGACAACGTTGTTTGTCAATGGTACGGTCTTCATTTAAGAATCCGAAGGATACTCCGTCTGTTCCATATGCTAATAACAGTTTCAGGTTCTCAAGCATCTGTTCATACTGGTAATTTGTATAGCAGAATCCTCCTGCTCTGGCTCTTACCATGGATACGATCTCGATATCACTGTACTGTTTGATCATGATCAAACTTCCTAAAGATGGTGTTAATCCACCTAAACTTAATGCACTGTTTAATTCAACTCTTTTGGCTCCGCATTCGCTTGCCATCATGGCATCTTCGAAGCTTCCACAACATACTTCTATCATTTTTGTTTCCTTCCTTTACTCACAAATATTTTATCATTATAGCATAGCTTGTTAACAAATTTATTTAGAATATCTTATGATTCCGGCATGTATTTTTTGCCTGTTTCTGTCTGGGCGAGTCCTGCCTGACTGGTTTCTTTTAGGGAACATGGCAGTAAGTCTCCGACTTCTGCCATCGCATCGATCACTTCATCTAATGGAACTTTGCTTTCAATGCCTGCCATTGCCATATCTGAGGCTGTGATCGCGTTGACTGATCCGATGACATTTCTCTTGATACATGGGACTTCTACCAGACCTCCTAGTGGATCACATACCAATCCCAAGAGTGATTTCAGGGCAAATGCTCCTGCATCAAAGATCTGTTTTGTGCTGCCGCCACGGATGTATGTGATGGCTGCTGCTGCCATACAGGATGCTGAGCCGATCTCTGCCTGACATCCTCCTTGGGCTCCGGCAATACAGGCGCGTTCTGCGATCACTTGTCCAACTCCGGCTGCTATGTACATTCCTTCTAACATCTTTGCCTCTGGTACTTTATGAAATTCTTCATATGTGATCAGCACCGCTGGCAGTACTCCACATGCTCCGGCTGTCGGTGCCGCTACGATACGTTTCATACAGGCATTGGATTCTCCCATTTTTAAGGCATTTGCCATGACAGTTCCGACAAATTCCCCTGTCAGATTCTGCATTTTTTTGACTTCTTCCATCATCTTTTCACCGTCACCGCCGGAAAGTCCGCTTTGTGATTTTAAATCTTTGTCATAGCTTTCATTGGCTTCTTTCATTGCCAGATACATGCTGCTCATTTTCCCGATGGATTCTAAACGGTCTACCTGACGTTCTGTCATATCATCATATAAAATTGCTTCCCATAACTGGCAATCTTGTTCTTTTGCCCTTGTTTCGATTTCTTCTACTGATGTAAATCCCATACTCTAGTCCTCCTTCATCTTTGCAAGATATGTAACTTTCTGAATTCCTTCCAGACGTTCCAAAAAGTTCAGACCTTCTTCTGGTATTTCTTTGTCACATTCAATGACCATAACCGCACTTCCGCCTCTGTGATCGCGGTATAACTGCATTGTTGCGATATTGACGGATTTGTGGGCAAGCATGGATGTTACTTCTGCTACGTGTCCCGGCTGATCATCGTTGTGTACGACTAAGGTTGTATATTCCCCGCTAAAGTTTGCTTCCAGTCCATCAATCGTGCAGATCTTGATTCGCCCGCCGCCTAAGGAACAGGCTACGATCTCAAGATTTCTTCCTGATTCACCAACAAGCAGCAATTTCACGCTGTTTGGATGTGCATTTTTTAACTGGATCTTTCCGATCTCAAATTTCATTCCAGATTCTTTTGCAATGTCAAAGCTGTCTGGAATCCGGATGTCATCAGCTGCCATTCCTAGTAATCCTGCAACTAATGCCTTATCTGTACCATGTCCTTTTCCTGTTGCAAGAAATGAGCCATGTAATAGTATTTTTGCTTCTTTTACCGATTCTCCGAGCAGATGTCTTGATACCTGTCCGATCCTTACAGCACCTGCTGTGTGAGAGCTCGACGGTCCGACCATCACTGGTCCTACGATGTCAAATAAATTCATATATCTTCTCCTGTCTGTGTATGCCTTTCGTCTTTGAAATGCTGTTTTGCCGTGTATCATTTTGCTTCTTGTATATAATTTACTCGTAATACACCAAAAAGGCAAGTATAGAATTTCCTATACTTGCCCTGCTTTGGAACATTTCATATTGGTTAAAATATTTTTAGAAATTAAATCCTTTGATTGTTGCAAAGTAATCATCTGGTGTTTCTGCACGACGGATCATTTCTGTTGTTCCATCTTCTTTTAATAAGATTTCTGCAGATTTTAATTTACCATTGTAATTATATCCCATTGCAAATCCATGTGCTCCTGTATCGTGGATCACTAACAGATCTCCCATGTCGATCTTTGGTAATTTACGGTCGATTGCGAATTTATCGTTATTCTCACAAAGAGATCCTGTAATATCATATACATGATCTGCTGGTTCATTTTCTTTTCCCATAACTGTGATGTGATGATATGCTCCATACATTGCAGGTCTCATTAAGTTTACTGCACATGCATCAACACCGATATATTCTTTATGTGTATGTTTTTCATGGATTGCTTTTGTTACTAAATGTCCGTTTGGTGCAAGCATGTAACGTCCAAGTTCTGTAAAGATCTTTACATCTCCCATTCCGGCTGGTACTAATACTTCGTCGTATACTTTGTGTACCCCTTCACCGATGACTGCGATATCATTTCCTGTCTGATCTGGAAGGTAAGGGATTCCAACTCCTCCAGATAAGTTGATAAATCCGATATGAACTCCAACTTCTTCTTTTAATTTGACTGCTAATTCAAATAACTGTTTTGCAAGTGTTGGGTAGTATTCATTTGTTACTGTGTTACTTGCAAGGAAAGAATGAATTCCGAATTCTTTCACACCAAGTTCTTTTAACTGTTTGAATGCTTCAAAGATCTGCTCTGTTGTCATTCCGTATTTTGCATCCCCTGGGTTGTCCATGATGTCTGTTCCTAATGCGAAAACTCCACCTGGATTGTAACGGCAGGAAATCTTTTCTGGGATTCCAGCACATTCTTTTAAGAATTCGATATGTGTAATATCATCTAAGTTGATTGTTGCACCTAACTGTTTTGCAAGAATAAATTCTTCTGCTGGTGTATCGTTAGAAGAGAACATGATCTCGCTTCCATCGAATCCACAACGGTCTGACATCATAAGTTCTGTTAAAGATGAGCAGTCAGTTCCGCATCCTTCTTCTCTTAAGATCTTTAAGATTGTTGGGTTTGGTGTTGCTTTTACTGCAAAATATTCTTTAAATCCTTTATTCCATGAAAATGCTTTGTATAATCCTCTTGCTGTTTCACGGATTCCTTTTTCATCATATAAATGAAATGGAGTTGGATATTTTTTTACGATTTCATCTAACTGTTCTTTTGTTACAAATGGTACTTTTGCCATGGTGATTAGTTCCTTTCTTTTATACTTTTTGGTATATTTATTGCATCTTTAATAATTGTATTTCATTGGCCAGTGCATCTTTAAATACTTCCACCAGATTGTTGTTGCTGGAATACAGGCTAGTTGCCTCGTAGCGGTTTGATATCGCTCCTGTCAGGACATCCTTGGAGTCTGTGATCAGTCTGATCTGTTCCTTTCGGCATGCAGTCAGATAAACCGTGGCTCCTTCAAGTTCAAATGGTTCATTGGTTATGATCACGACTTTCTTCCCGTCGCTTACCATCTTCTCTAAGTATTCCCGGAACATCTCCAGTCGTTCATTATACACAGAAATATAGGCTCTCTCTTCTGCACGAAGCAGCATATCGATGATCTTATCGCAAATGTGTTCTTCACCTTTGATCGTTAAATATCCGCCTTCATTCTTCCGCTTACTTGGAAGTTCTTCGATCAGCTCTGTCTTCTTCTGTTCCAGATGCCGGATCTTATTGCTGCAGAATTCTTCGATCGCCACCGGTGTATAACGAATGGTATCTTCTTCTTGTATATAGGCTGCGCCCTTGTCTACCAGACCTGCCAGTGCATTGTATGCGTTGGATCTTGAAATCCCGCTTTGCTTGGCTGCCTCGTATCCGTTAAGGCTTCCTTCCAGTGTCAGTAAAATGTAAAGACTGGCTTCGTGTCTTGTGAGTCCAAATTCCATCAGACGCTCTACATTATCCATCACTTTCACCTCGTGTTCCTATCTAGGACTACTATAGTTGAATTAAAAAAGAATGTCAAGGTTTCCTTGACATTCTGAGAATTTTTCTTACCACTCTTCTTCTTTTCCTACATACTCTTTTCCACCGACTGTCATGATATCAAAATCAACATAGGCAGCTTTGTCTTTGCTGTCTCCGCTAATGTTATATTTCTCTTTTACATTTTTTGCATCTTTTCGGATCTGCTGCAGCTTTGCATATTTCATTGCTTCTTTTGCAGAGATTCTTTTCTCTTCATTTGTTTTAGAATCTGTAAGTGTAAAATCATAATTGTTAAAATCTGTATAATATTTGGTAATCTTTATCCTGTCTTTGACCTTCCAGAATACGATCTGCATCATATCATTGTCTGGATCAATAAACACCATTTTACAACCGCTTTTTGACGAAATCGTGTAAACAGGTTCTACCTGCCCTTTCCACCATGGAATGATTTTTGCAATCTTTTTATCCTGTTTATTCATCGTATCTTTCAGCCAGAAAGCTGTCTTATAGTCCTTCTTTGAAACTTCGTAAAATCCAAAGTTCATCGCACCATCTCCACCACCGTCTGACGTTTCATATTTTTCTCCCTGATATGTAAACGTTGTAAGGTCTGAAAATGTATCCATCTGCTTTCTATCCCACTGATAATATCCAATTTCTTCTTTGCTTTTTGGTCCCTGTGTGATCTCATTCATATGATTCCACCCAATTAAAAGTGCTGCTACTATTGTACATATCGTCAAAAGACATCCTATCAGCGTTGCTGCTTTTTTATTTTGTTTCATTTGTATTTTCTCCTTATGATTTATCATATTTTATTCTTTATTGTAAAGCCGTACAAAGAACAAACAATATAAGCATCCAGACACTGCTTTTGTACATTTTCATGCGATATTCTTCTTTTTCGATCAGTACATATGTCATGATCATTCTCAAAATAACATTTATAATCTGCAATATTCCAAAGATAATATTAACCTTATCAAAGGATAAAGATCCATGATCCATTTGCACAATGATTGCATAAAAAAATGATATCACGCACATAACAACACACTGCACATAAAAATAAAATTTGCTTTCCAGATCAACCTTAAAAAATACATTTGTCTCATCTTGCGAAAAGAAAAGTAAAAATACAAGTATCATTTGTCTCATTAGACCACCTGCCGGATTTATGATGATCCAGATAGCAAACAGGATAAGTATAATACTTGTAAACCATTGTTTTTTAACCGCTTCTATGCTGCTTTTTTTCATAAACTTGTCTTCCCCTCTTCATCTGTTTTAATATCTTTATCTAAAAGATATTTTTAGTATATCTGATACATAATTAAATGTCTATATTTTTGTATTGACATTTACTTTTATAATTGTTAATATATTACATGTAAATATTTTACAGAACTAAAGAGTTTCTTCTTTTATCTGTTGTCCCAATCAAATATTTATCAAGTCGTAACTTTATTTATCAATTTATTTAATTTCTTATCTAATAGTGCTTGCCACTATCTACTTTTTTTTATACAATGAAAGGAGAAACTATTATGAAAAAGAACAAAAGATCGCTACAGGATTTAACTTTACTTGACCGCTTTTTATTTGCTGAAGTTATGGAGGATCCTAAGACATTTGAGAATATATTATCTATTATTCTTGGAGAAGATATCTCCATCAAGGGTCGTCCACAGTCTGAACATGAAAGTCGGACTTCACCTCTAAAACGGCAGGTGCGGCTTGACGTATGGGCAGAGGATGAAACGGATGCTGTTTATAATGTAGAAGCTCAAAAAGAAAATACGAAAAATCTTCCTCATAGAAGTCGTTTTTATCAGGCTTTGATTGATTCCAAATTATTAGATCCTGGGGAAGTTGATTTTTCAAATATGAAAGATTGTTATTCAATTATTATTGCACCTTTCGATTTATTTGGCAGAGGATTATATCAGTATACATTTCAGATGACTTGTACTGAAACTGGTCAGCCGTTAGAAGATGGTGCTACACGTATTTTTTTAAATACGCATGGTAAAAATTCAGAAGATATTAGTCCTGAATTAAAAGAACTTCTTTACTATATGGAGCATACTACAGAAGAAATATCTTGTTCTACGTCTCGTCTTCAGCAAATTAAAAATCATGTTAATGTTATAAAATCCAGCGAGGAGATTGGAGTGAAATATATGCAGGAATGGGAAGAAAAGATTCTGGACAAGCGGAAAGCACGTGCGGAAGGACTGGCAGAGGGACGTGCAGAAGGTCGTTCTCTGGGACTGGCAGAAGGTCGTGCGGAAGGTCGTGCAGAAGGTCGTGCGGAAGGTCGTGCGGAAGGTCGTGCAGAAGGGCAAACTATAATACTAATCCAGCAGATGAAAAAGAAAATCCAGAAATCAAAAACTTTAATTCAAATTGCTAACGAACTGGAAGAAGAACCTGATAACATTCAATCACTTTACGAATGTATTTCCCAAAATATTAATCTAACAACAGAAGAACTCTATAAACTATATACAAATTCTAATAAAACTAACAACTAACAAAGAACTCCACAGCATACGCTGTGGAGTTCTTACCTTATCAATATTTAATTTCTTACCAAAATGGTACCAATCTTATTCGTCAGCTTTTCCGTCAGATCCGAATAATTTAATCTTTGTGATTACCATATCTTTGATAGCTTCAGCACCTGGAGCTAATAATTTACGAGGGTCGAAACCTTTTCCTTCAAGGTCTTTTCCTGCTTCGATATATTTACGTGTAGCTTCAGCAAATGCAAGCTGGCATTCTGTATTAACGTTGATCTTAGCTACTCCAAGAGAGATTGCTTTTTTGATCATGTCATCAGGGATTCCTGTACCACCATGTAATACTAATGGCATATCTCCTGTTAACTGCTGAATTGCATCTAATGTTTCGAAGCTTAATCCTTCCCAGTTTTCTGGGTATTTTCCATGGATGTTTCCGATTCCTGCTGCAAGCATTGTTACTCCAAGATCTGCAACTGCTTTACATTCCTGAGGATCTGCGCATTCACCTTTACCGATAACTCCGTCTTCTTCTCCACCGATAGATCCAACTTCAGCTTCGATAGACATTCCTTTTCCTGTTGCAACTTTTACAAGTTCTTTTGTTTTTTCAACGTTTTCTTCGATTGGATAATGAGATCCATCAAACATGATAGAAGAGAATCCAGCTTCGATACATTTGTAGCATCCTTCGTAAGAACCGTGGTCTAAGTGAAGTGCTACTGGTACAGAGATGTTTAATTCTTCTAACATTCCGTTAACCATTCCTACAACAGTTTTGTATCCTGTCATATATTTTCCTGCACCTTCAGATACACCAAGGATAACTGGAGATCTTGTCTCTTCTGCTGCTAATAAGATAGCTTTTGTCCACTCTAAGTCGTTGATGTTGAACTGTCCAACTGCGTAATGTCCGGCTTTTGCCTTGTTTAACATTTCTTTTGCTGATACTAACATAGTTTGTCCTCCATATAATTCGTTAACTTTTTCACATCTAGTTCATTATACTCTATTTAAACGTCGGTTGCAAGCTTTCACTTGTTACTAATATCGTCTGTTTTCCCGTAAAAATTTGTTTATTATTTTACTTGCAAATAATCATTATCTTGTTCCACCTGCAACAACAGATCTAAATGTTCCTGACAGGAGTCTTTCAAAACCCTTGTTACATTTTTACTGTCACTATTGATGTACCAGTCCTCAGCTTCTTTTCTTGATAAACCGCCTTTTTGTTTTCTTGAAATCAGACGTTCTTTTAGCATCTGTTCTTCTGCAAGGATCAGAATCTTATAGTCCGCATACTGCTGCATTGATTTCCATGGGTCTTGTTTTAATAATAACCAGTTTCCTTCTATTAGAATAATATCTTTTGTGACTTCAATCTGATCTTCTACCACATCATGAAGATTTCTGTCATAAATCGGCCATAAAATATTTTCTGTTTTTATACACTCTAATTTCTGCCTTAATTTTCTGGCGTCATATGTCTCTGGACATCCTTTGACCTGTTTCATTGGCACTTTTTCTCCAAGTACAATCGCATCATGTGAATTGATGTAGTCAGAATGATAATGAAATCCATCAAATCCTAATGCCTGAATCTCTGTCAGTTCTTTTTCTTCTTTTGATATATATTGTAAAAACTGGCTTAATGTCGTCTTACCAACGGCTGGTGGTGCTGCCATAAATGCAATGATTCTTTCACCTTTTTGTTTCTGTAATTTTTGCAATTGTTTTAATAATGGAAGAAATACGCTTCTGATTGTTTCTTCATTATAAACTGCTTTCATTTCAAAACCATTGATCTTCATCAAATATTCTTTCCATTTTTTCATATAAGATCTCCCAGATAATCATAACCAAACTGATATACCATAACATTCCTCAATACTGCAAATCCGAAAAATAATATAATTCCACCAATCAGCATCCACAATTGAGGTTTCATGATTTTAATCTGTGTACCTGTTAATTCCTTTATTATATATCCAAAAAAACACCATAAAAGCATAACTCCTGCATAAATCACTGTCGGATTACACAAAAATGCTCTTTTGATGTCTAAATGTAACAATGCCATCACACTTCTTGTTCCACCACATGCAGGGCAGTAAAAATGTGTCACTTCTTTAAAGAAACATGGCATACTTCTAATGATCTTAAATAGTATCATCCATTTGTTCTGTATACTTATCATAATTTGTATCAAACTCTTTCATTTCATTTTGAAAATCTGCACTTAAAAATACATTGATTACAAAAACTGTGATCAAAATGATCGATCCTATAATTGCAATAATTCCACAGATCAGTCCTGCTTTTGCTTTCGTTCCTCTTGTCTCATTTACTTTTGGAGTTACGATAAAACAGATAATTGCAGCGATTCCAAGAATGATCGCTAATGGTGTACAGCAACAGCTGACCATACATACGACTGCAATGATTCCAAGGATCATCGTTGCAATTGCGATCCCGCTTGTCTGTTCTTGTTGTGGCTGTTCTGTATGATCATCTTCATAGCGGTATTGTCTGTATGGATTATCATTTTGTGCATTATATTTTTGTGTTGAATCTTCCTCTTTGATCTCATATCCTGTATACGGATCATATCGTTTATCTTCCATACTTTTCCCCTTTATTTTCTGATATATCGGATCATTCCCGGTCCTAACTTATCTGTTGGTCTGGAAATAAATCCGTGTTTGTGATAAAACGGCTCTCGTCCAACTGCACACATCAGATCAAGCATGATCTCTGTTCCATCTTCACAAAGATTCTCTACATACTCGATCAGGTCTTCAATAATCGCACTTCCGATTCCATACTTCTGATAATCTGGATGGATCATCAGATCCTGAATATAGCAGATCACTGCCCCGTCACCGACAAGACGTCCCATTCCTACGATCTTTGCATCAATGTATGCACAGACAATATACAAACTGTTATCTAACGCTTTCTTCGCCTGTGTTCTTGATAATGGTTTGAAGTTGACTGCTTTTCTTAGTTCTAAGTAAGTATCAACTCCTACATTATTTGATACTAATGTTACTAACTTCATTTTTCTCTTCTTTCTATAATATATGTCTAAAACATTTCTCTGATTGGCTATCATCTTATCACGAATTTTGCAAGATTACAAGAAATGTACCATTCTTCCAAAATTTTATAAACTTATACACAAAAAAACAGATGATTTTTTATTTTTTCCACAAAAACCACCTGTTTCTTCTATATAATAGTAGATATTTTAAGAACTAATCCTGCAATGCATCTACATCACGTTCTCCAGTACGGATCTTTACAACATTTCTTACCTCATAGCTGAAGATCTTTCCATCACCGACCTCTCCTGTAAATGCAGCTTTCTGAATGGCTTCAATCGTTTTTTTCTCCCATTCTTCAGAAGATACAACAATCTCAAATTTAATCTTTGGACGCATCATCATATCGACCTTGGTTCCACGAACAACTTCCGTAAATCCCTTCTGTGCTCCGCATCCCATGACCTGTGATACTGTGATTCCGTTGACTCCGATTTTATTTAAAGCTTCTTTGACGTCTTCGAATTTTTCTTCCCTGACGATCGCATTAATTTTGATCAGCATATATTTTCACCTCTTTTAATCTAAACCGTTAAAGCTTGGATAAGCATTTTCTCCATGTTCTGATACATCAAGTCCGACTCTTTCTGCTCTCTCTTCAACTCTTAATGGAGTAAAGATACGAACGATCGCGATACAGATCAGACTTCCCACAACTGCAACTGCAATAGATACCAGAATTCCTATGATCTGTGCCACAAATAATCTTGTCTCTCCAAAAACTAATCCGTTCCATTTAGCAACTCCGTTGATGGATGTCATTCCGAATAACCCTGTTGCGATACCTCCCCAGATACCTCCGATTCCGTGGCATCCAAATGCATCTAATGCATCATCAATCTTTAATTTTCCTTTAATCAGTTTGACTCCGAAATAGCAGATTGGACTTACTAATAATCCACAAATGACTGCCGCCCACATTGGGACAAATCCGGCTCCTGGTGTGATCGCTACTAGTCCGATAACTAATCCCGTAGAAGCTCCGACTAATGTTGTTTTTCCTTCTGAAAATACTTCAATTAACATCCATGATACAAGGCCTGCGGCTGCGGAAACTGAAGTTGTCATAAATGCGTGTGCTGCAAGTCCATTTGCTGCAAGAGCACTTCCTGCATTGAATCCATACCATCCAAACCATAACAGTGCGGCTCCTAAAAACACAAATGGTGTATTATGTACGTGATAAACTCCCTGGTCATATCCACGACGTTTTCCAAGTGTTAAGGCTAATACCAGTCCACTCACACCTGATGTGATATGAACGACATTTCCTCCTGCGAAATCGACTGATCCGATCTCTGCCAAGAATCCGCCTTCACCCCATACCATATGTGCCATTGGATAATAAACGATCAGTGACCATAAGATAATGAAAAGAACTAATGCTTTAAATTTCATTCTTCCTGCAACAGATCCTGTGATCAGTGCTGGTGTGATCATTGCAAACATCATCTGAAATGCTGCAAATGCAAGGTTTGGAATCGTGTCTGCGTAAGGTCCCGGTTTCATTCCAACTCCGTTAAAGCCAAACCATTTTGCTCCACCGATGATTCCTGCATGGTTTCCTCCGAAAGATAATGCATACCCTACAAGTACCCACATGATCACGGAAACTCCCATAATAAATACACATTGCATCATCGTGTTTCCAACGTTTTTCCTTCGTACCATTCCTCCATAGAAAAATGCAAGGCCTGGTGTCATAATAAATACAAATGCTGCACATAGCAGTATAAATGCTGTATCTCCTGCGTTCATAATATATTCCTCCATTCTCATTTTCAACTATGCTTCTATGCTCGTCAGAGTAGCTGGTTCTGACCTTATTGAAAATCTCTCGAGAGAATGTTTTTATTAACTAACCGTTAATAAAAAAAGGAGTCAAAGCACACGAATCTTTGTGCTTTGACTCCTTCGTCACGTTTATAGTAACAAAAGGTGTTTTAAAATGCAAGATATATTTGTGTATTTTTATCAAGACAATTCTGATTTGAAGGGTAGTCGTTAATGTTGTATGAGATAGAAAGAAGCTAAGAACAAATATTTATAATATATCGGTGGCAACACGCA
>CABIYF010000043.1 GCA_902362875.1 Eubacteriaceae bacterium
TTTTCATTTCAGAATTCGTGCTCTGCACGAATTCTACCTTGTTTTGGTTCAAGATTGCGAACGAGCACCGTGAGTTTCGCAATTACCTAATTTTTAGTTATATAAACATTCTATGAAAACGCAAAAAAGGAGCAACGAAAATTCGTTGCTCCTTCAACTTATGAACTTAGTATATCCATATATGACAATTCTGTCAATATTTTATTTTAAGATCGTACCAATTGCTCTTCCGATCATCTCTCCCTGACGGATCTTTGTCTCACACTGCTTCTTCGTACGTTCTAACAGCTCTTTTCTGATCTCAACCTTATCTTTCTCTAATAATAAGATGATCGTTGATCCTCCAAACTGAAAATATCCCTTCTCGATCCCACGTTTCATAGATCCTGCTCCATGGTGGTTGACAATCTTTCCTACCATCAATGCTCCAACTTCCATCTGGAGTGCATCTCCAAAATGCTTTGTCTTCATCATTGTATATTCTCTGGTATTCTCTTTATAGATCTTTACATGATCATTTGCAATTGGATTGACGGTATGATACGCTCCCTCAATCCTGTGATTCTCACTCTTGATTCCATCATCAAAGTAACAGTATCTGTGATAATCATCCACTGTAAGACGTAAGATCACGGCATATCCACCTTGAAAATGTCTGGCAATCTTTCGGTTTCTGATCAAAGAATCCAATGTGTATCTTGTATCCTTTACAACAAATGATGTCTTCTCTTCAATTGGATACACGCTCACTTTACAGTCACATGGACTTCCTAAGATTGTTTGATCTTCTGGAAATGGGCGCTTTCCTTCTTTGATCTTTCTTGAAAAGAATTCATTATATGACTTATAATTCTTCTTCTCATATTCGCTCATATCAATATGATTATTCTTGATAAATCCTTTGATCAGACATTTGGAAACAGGAGAACTTAAGAAAGCTCCTCCTAACTTTGATACCCATGGTCTGGTCAATATCTTTAAACTGGCTCGTCCCGCCATCGTTGTATACATCCAGTTTAACAGACGATCCTGTCCATTTTCCTCTTCGTAAATATTCCCATCTCTATCGGCATATCTCATTATATTTCTCCTATCACCTTACAATAAGAACATCTTCACTGCGATCAATGCTCCGATAACTACGAATGCAAGCATACATTTCTTATCTGGTTTAAAGACTTTAAAGTCAAATACAAATAAAAATGCGATCACTGCTAACATTCCGACATATATGTATGGAAACTCTTCCGGGAAAAATCTTCGAAGCTGGTATACAATTGGAATGATCAATGCTACGGATGTAATCGGCAGTCCCTGATAATGCTTTCTTCTTGCACTGCTGTGTGCCTGTCGTTGTTCTTCCGTCACATTAAAATATGCCAGACGGATCACACCGCCTAATACATAACACATATAAATGATCTTTGCATACCATGTGTCCATTCCAAGACAATACCCGATCACAACCGGATACACACCAAAACAGACAAGATCACATAATGAGTCGATCTCGATTCCAAATTTCTTGGCATCTTCACTTCTCTTGATCATCTTCGCTACTGTTCCATCATACATATCTGTCAGTCCAGAGATCATCAGACATAAGATTGCGATCTTAAAGTTTCCATCAAATGCCTGTGACATTCCAAATACTGCACTGACAACTCCTAAATACGTCAATATTACTGATACATTATAAAATCCTATCATACTTTCTTCCCTCTATTCTTTACGTTTTATCGTAATATGTGCTACTCCTGTCATCACTGCACTGATCAGCACCAGTGCGTAATAACTGATTCCTCGGCTTAACAGCATTGCCGGATATAATAATCCGCCAACAAAAATCTTTTTAAAGATATTTAAGAATAAACCTTCACTGATTCCCATTCCTCCTGGCAGTGGAAGCATGTCTACAGAGATTGAAATAACACTCTGTAATGCAACTACATCAATAAATCCTAATGCAGAAAGTCCCATTGCTCTGTACACAAGATATGTGATTGAAAAATGAATCAGTCTCTGAATCAGCGTGACAACGAACATCCGGAAAATAAAGATCCGATGTTCCTGAATGATTGCTGCTGCTTTATGATACTCAATCATAGAGTTCTGAAGTTTTTCCAGGCGTTCTTCCTTTTTCTTTAAAATATGAAATTTCTCTAATTTTTTAAACAGCCACAGCACAATTCTTGATGCTAATGTAGGCTCAAACACAAGAATTAGCATGAACACAACACAAAATACATTCAATGCCATCCCAAGGTAAAAGAAGAATGCTGCCTTTCCAATATATTCTGTCACAAGGAAATGACGGAACAAAAAGATCAGCGCTCCTAAAAATACCAGAACAAATTTATATAAAATGGTAACGATCATCAAAATGACGGTTCCCACGGATATGTCAACTTTGTCGCGGTTCATATAATAAAGCTGCATTGGCTGCCCACCAGTTGCTGATGGAGTGATACAGCTGAAGAAAAATCCAACAAACGAATATTTGACACAGTTTCTCTTCGGTACATCATTGTAATGAAGTAATCGAAGCATCCGATAAATAATATATGATTCACAACATACAAATACCACGATCATAACAAGTCCCGCAATATAATATGCTAGTTTTACTGATTTTAGAACCTCTGCAAGTTCAGAAAGTTCTTTTCCTTTCAATACGGCATATGCAGTCAATCCAAATAATGCAAAGAAAAAGACTGTATTACCGATTACTTTTTTCTTATTCTTCATCTTTCCTACCCTTTGATCTCAGATAATTTCCTCATCTGTTTTTCCTGTCTGCTTTTCTTCTCAAGTCCTGTAAGATGGTTGATCTTCTCAAAGACTTTCCAAAGTCCCTGATAAAGATTTGTCTTCTTACCGATCAGATAGCACAGTTCACTTAAAATGATTCCGCCAAATACATCAATAATATAATGCTGCTTGGTTACCTGTGTTGAAACACAGACTAAAATGGCAAACACACAGGAAAATCTCTGATACCATACGGGTATCTTCTTCTGGTGTCTGATTCCAATATAACAAAACCAGCTGACTAAACAGTGAATTGATGGAAACAGATTGGCCGACTGGTCAATGGAATATACAAGCCGTAATGCCTGATCCCAGAATCCTGTCCCTGTAATCTCTGGTCTTACCAGCGTTGTTGGTAAAAGCACAAAAAAGATTCCACAAACAATTCTCGATAAAAAATCACCTGTTAAAAACCGATACATATGCTCCTTGCCAATGCCAGCGATCATAATATAATTCACTACCCAGAACACATAACAAATAAGGTATATACTTGTAAACTCTGGGATAACCGGCACCATTCTGTCAAATGCCGTTGTAAAATCATGATGGTACAAATTCTTGCACAATACCATACTTCCACTATAAACCAACATATTCAAGGCTAAAGCTGATAGCAATGGAATGATGGAATACTTTGGAATCCATCCGAGTACATAATCTTTCTTCTCTTTCATATGTCTGCTCCTTCCAATCAGATCATACTTCTTATCCTCAATCTTTTCTCTTTAGGGTTCTTTCCATATATCAAAGAATCATGTCAATTTTGACATGATTCTTGTACTATTATATCTTTTCTGTTTTTAAAAGTAAAGGAAAGCCTTCATATTTAATAGTTTTGTAAGATTTAGTCTGCTTTCTTTTCCTTCTTTTTGCTGCGGTTAAAAAGTCCATAAATACATGGAACGACCAACAATGTTAACAATGTTCCATAGATCAATCCACCAATCGTAACTATCGCCATTGGCTGCATCATCTCTGCTCCTTGCCCAAGACCAATCGCCATCGTAGATAATCCAAGGATCGTTGTAAGTGCTGTCATAAGAATTGGTCTGATACGCATCGTTCCTGCAGTTATGATTGCTTCATTCAATTCATATCCCTGCTCTCTCAGCTGATTGATCGTATCTACAAGCACAATACCATTATTTACAATAATTCCGGCTAACATAACAAATCCTATCATTGCGATCGCACTTAAATCTTTTCCAGTGATCAGCAATCCAAGGAATCCTCCTGTAAATGCCATAGGGATCGTAAACAGAATGATAAATGGTGATTTTAGTGACTGGAACTGTGCTACCATGATCAGATACATAAATGCAACTGCCAATAATAACATTAATCCAATCTGTCCTGTTGTCTCCTGAATGGATTCCATCTCACCTTTCATCGTAATGCTGTATCCTTTTGGAGTCTTGTATTTCTTGATCTTCTTTTGTACTGCACTGCTGACTTTTCCTACATTATATCCATCTTTTATCTCAGATGTTACAGTAAGAGTTCTCTCCTGCTGGTTTCTATTAATAGAAGATAAACTGTCACTGTTCTTAAATTTTGCCACCTGATCAAGACTTACTTCTTGTTCTTTTCCACTTACTGTTCCTGTAAGTTTTATTTTCTTAAGATCACTTCTTGTCAAAGTATTTTTTGCACTATTTCCAACATTCACACTGTATTCTTTTTCATCGATCGTGATCGTTGTCGCTTCACTTGCATCTTTTAATTTTTCACTTAACTGCTGGTAAATAGTTGCCACAGTCAGTCCATTTTTAACTGCTTTCTTCTTATCAACCACAACATGAATATCTGGGGTCGTCTCCTCACTTCCATCAGAAACATTCTGTGTTCCCTTCGTATTCTCTGTGATCTGTGCAATATCTTTTCCTATGGATCTTAATTTATCAAGATCATTTCCTTTGATCTGTACAGAAATTCCACTTCCACCAAGTGCACTCATATCCATGCTTGATTCCTGTACATCAATTTCGCAATCAAATTTCTTGGTTTTCTTTAAAATTTCTTTCTTAATTTCTTTGTTGGTATGTTTTTTCTTGTCTTTTAACAGTACATACATCGTAGACTGGTCATTGTTTGATGATCCGCCGGATGTCATTGCAGATATTCCTGATGAACCTGATGAAATCATTCCTGCTACACTATCTACGTCTTTGATTTCTTTCACTTTTGTCATTACTGTGTCTGTCATAGATGCTGTTTCTTCCATAGAAGAACCTTGCGGCATCTTGACTGTCATCGTCATCTGTGTGCTGTCCATACTTGGCATCAGCGAGCTTCCGATATTCATTGCTCCGATCACACTTCCTGCGAATAATGCTAATGTTACGATTACAACAATGATCTTTTTGTTTAACAGCTGATTCATAACTTTTTGATATAATTTCTGTAATTTATCAATGAATTTACTGTCTTTTTCCGTAACTTTATGAAGGACTCCTGCTGACATCATTGGCACAAACGTTACCGCTACGATCAGACTGGCAACAAGCGAATATCCAATCGTAAGCCCCATATCAACAAACAACTGTTTTGTAAGTCCTGTTGTAAATACAATTGGCAGGAATACAGAAATCGTTGTTAATGTAGACGATGTGATCGCTCCCGCAACACCTTTTGCCCCCGTGATCGCTGCTTCTTTGACTGGAACACCTTCTTTTCTCAAACGATAGATATTTTCAATTACTACAATTGAGTTATCTACAAGCATACCGACCCCAAGTGCGAGTCCCGACAATGAAATAACGTTCAATGTGATTCCTGTAAAGTACATCAGCACCACTGCAAAAATAACACTTAATGGAATGGAACATGCAATAACGACCGTTGGTCTTACATCTTTTAAGAATAATAATAGAATAAATACCGCAAGGATCGCTCCCATTAATAGATTCTGGATGACAGAACCTGTTACCATATCAATATAGACTCCCTGATCCATGATATTTACATAATGGAATCCTTTGTTCTCTTTCGTCAATGTCTGCATCTTTGCTGCAACTTTATCTGCCACATCCGCTGTAGAATAATTATTCTGTTTCTGAACAGCTAAAACGACTCCATTATTTCCATTCACTCGGCAATATGTATCGGCAGAATTATCTACAATTGCAACATCTGCAACATCACTTAACTTAATTGGTGGAATTCCTTTGATTCCAAGATCCATCAGTTCCATATTGGCAAGATCTTTCTGGTTCGTTGCTTTATCTCCGACACGTACAAGGTATTGTGTATTACCTTCACTAATATAACCTGCCGGCATCTCAAAGTTTTGCGCTGTCAAAAGTGCTTTGACATTGGCAACTGTCAGCTTATTCTTGATATTTGCTGCTTCTTTTGCCTGTTCTTTGCTTGAATCTAACTGCTGCTGGCTGGAGTTTAACTGTGTTTCTCCCTGTGCCAGTTTGATTTCCCCATCATTCATCTGATGTGTCACATCTGCAGACTGCACATGAAGCTGGGTAAGTTTGGCACTGATCGTTTTCTTACCTTTTTTTACCTGTTTTAAAGCCTTATTTAATACCTTTAAATTCTTATTAATTGTCTTTAATGATTTCTCTGCAGTTGCCTGCTGCTTTTTTAGTTCCTGAATCTGTGCTGCAAACTGCATCTTTGTTGTTGCATCTGGTACTTGTTTTGCCTGTTCTTCTAACTTCTTAATCTGTTCTTTTAAGGTGCTGATCGTCGTATTTAATGACTGTTTCTGCACTTTCAGATTCGTAATAGAACTTGTAACTTCCACTTCTTTTTGTGCCAGTGTCAGCTGTCCATCCGTGATCGCACTTTGCGCCTTGGCAAGCTGTGTATTAACCTTGGAACGCTGGGATTCTAAATTATTCTTTCCAGCTTCCATCTCTGATTTCGCCTGATCGATCTTGTTTTGTGCTTCATCAAACTGACCATTTAATGCTTTCTGTATCTTCTTATTTAATTTATTGATCTTCTTCTCGCTAACGATCGCGTTGATCTGTTCTGTTACCAGCCCTGTACTGCTTACAGATGCAACTCCATCAACTGCCTCTAAAGATGGAACAATCTTATCGTTGATCAGTTCTGACAACTCTGTATTACTTAACTTATCTGAATCCATTGCTGTTACCATAACTGGCATCATATCTGGATTTAATTTCATGATCGTTGGATTGCCAACTTCATCCGGCCAGTATCCTTTGATCATATCAAGTTTCTCTCTCATATCAAGAGAAACTGCGTTCATATCTGTGTCACCTTCAAACTCCAAAACGACCATTGACATGTTTTCACTGGAAATAGAATTAACCTCTTTGATATTGGAAATCGTCGCCATTGACTGTTCCACAGGTTTTGTTACTGTTGTTTCTACAGTCTCTGGGGATGCTCCCTGATAGGTTGTCATAACGATCGCATACGGCAATTCCATACTTGGAAGCAAGTCTGTCGTCATCTTTGTAAATGACACGATTCCCAAAATGATGACTAACACAACCGCTACAATCACTGTATACGGTTTCTTTACACTGAATTTTGAAATCATTTTTTCACCTTTCTCATGTTTATTCTCTTAATTTTATTTCATTGCTTATGATTACTGTTTTGAAAACCAAAGTAATTTAATGATATTCCTGTTTATGAAAGAAGTCAATGATTTTTTATTGATAATTGTCAATCAAAAAAAGATGCCAGAATACATCTTCTTATGTACTCTGACACCTTCTAATTGTCTATATCTTATTCTACACTGTAGTTTGGTGCTTCTTTTGTGATATGGATGTCATGTGGATGACTTTCCTTTAAGGATGCAGCGGAAATCTTAACGAATTCTCCTGTCTCCTGTAATGTCTTAATGTCTTTTGCTCCACAATATCCCATTCCTGAACGAAGACCACCCATCATCTGGAAGATTGTGTCTTCTACAGTTCCTTTGTAAGCAACTCGTCCTTCAACACCTTCTGGAACTAATTTCTTAGCATTTGTCTGGAAGTAACGGTCTTTACTACCATTCTCCATAGCTGCTAATGATCCCATTCCACGATATACTTTGTATTTTCTTCCCTGATATAATTCGAAGTCTCCAGGGCTTTCGTCACATCCTGCAAGCATGCTTCCTAACATACATACATCAGCTCCGGCTGCGATCGCTTTTGTAAGTTCTCCAGAATATTTGATACCACCATCGGCGATGATTGGAATTCCTGCTTTCTTAGCTTCTTCATATGCACCCATGATCGCTGTGATCTGTGGTACACCGATACCAGCTACGACACGAGTTGTACAGATAGATCCAGGTCCGATACCGATCTTAACACAGTCAGCTCCAGCTTCGATCAGTGCTTTTGCTCCCGCTCCTGTTGCAACGTTACCAGCGATTACCTGAAGATCTGGGAATTTTTCTTTGACCATTCTTACAACTCTTAATACGTTTGCTGAATGTCCATGTGCAGAGTCAACAACGATAACGTCTACATGAGCATCAACTAATGCCTGAACACGATCTAAAACGTCAGCTGTGATACCAACACCAGCTCCACATAATAATCTTCCCTGATCATCTTTTGCTGCGTTTGGATATTTGATCTGTTTCTCAATATCTTTGATTGTGATCAATCCTTTTAAGTTGAAGTCGTCATCAACGATTGGTAATTTTTCTTTTCTTGCTCTTCCAAGAATCTGTTTTGCTTCTTCTAATGTGATTCCTTCTTTGGCTGTTACCAGTCCTTCAGAAGTCATAGATTCTTTGATCTTCTTTGAAAAATCTGTCTCGAATTTTAAGTCACGGTTTGTAATAATACCAACAAGCTTTGTACCTTCTGTGATTGGTACACCGGAAATACGATACTTCGCCATTAAATCGTCAGCATCCTGAATGGTATGTTCTGGTGATAATGAAAATGGATCTGTGATAACTCCGTTTTCAGAACGTTTTACCTTATCCACTTCTTCTGCCTGTTCTTCAATTGACATATTCTTATGTATGATTCCGATTCCACCCTGTCTTGCCATTGCGATTGCCATACGGTGTTCTGTAACTGTATCCATGCTGGCACTCATCAGTGGAATATTTAACTGAATCTTGTTTGTCAATCGTGTGCGTGTATCCACATCATTTGCAATTACTTCTGAATATGCTGGTACTAATAAAACATCATCAAATGTAATTCCTTCACCAATTAACTTACCCATTTTCTTGTTTTCCTCGCTTTCTGTATTTTAATATCTGATTTGTATTGTTAGATATGGTAACAAATAGTTTCTTTGCTGTCAACAGATAATTTTGCATTTTTTTGAAAATGCATGAATTATTTTCTGTACATGTTTTGAATTATCTGAATATTCTAATTATAGTTATTTGCAACTAATTCTTTTTTTGGTACAATAAAAGGAATTACTGCTTTCACAATAACTCCTTTTATATGATCTCGATATCAATAAATTGATATCTCTTGTAAATTCTATTCTTCCACGATGGAAAGTTTGCTTCCAACCGCAAGTTTTGGCATTGGTTTTGCCTCAACACAGATACTTCCAGGAAGACCTGCTTCTTTTGCTCCACTGAAGACAACTGTTAAATGTCCCAGTGTCTCCAAATTAGACTGGGCAATATCTCCTACGGCAGTGATGAGATATTCTTTCTGATCTACAACCAGTTTATCTCCTTTTTTGATTGTTCCATCTACTTTTTTCTGATCGATGAAATGACAGAAATCTTTTAATGTATCCGGTACATTTTCTCCGAAAAGTACGAACATACCTTCCTCAAAAAAAGCATCTACCTGTTCTCCCAGTTCGATAATCTCAGTCTGAAATATTGCTTTTCCCATTTGGAATCCTCCTTTTATTTTCCCTGTAATTTCTGATCGATTGCTGCAGCTGCTTTCTTTCCTGCTCCCATGGCAAGGATAACTGTTGCTGCTCCAGTTACTGTATCGCCACCTGCGTATACACTGTCTTTGCTTGTCTCCATTGTCTCTTCATTGACAATGATTCCACCCCATCTCTGAGTGTCAAGTCCTGGTGTTGTCTGACGGATCAGTGGGTTAGGGCTCTGTCCGATCGCAATGATGACTGTATCAACATCAAGATCGTAGTTAGATCCTTCAATTGGACGTGGAGAACGTCTTCCAGATGCATCTGGTTCACCCAGTTCCTGTTTGATGATCTCCATGCTCTTAACCCATCCATTCTCATCTGCTTTGATCGCAGCTGGGTTATTTAAGAATTTGAAGATAATTCCTTCTTCTTTTGCGTGATGTAATTCTTCTAAACGTGCTGGTGCTTCTTCTTCGCTACGACGGTATACGATGTAGACTTCTTCTGCACCTAATCGTTTTGCTGTTCTGGCAGCATCCATTGCTACGTTACCAGCTCCTACGACTGCTACTTTCTTACCAACTTTGACTGGAGTTGGGCATTCTGGGAATTTGTATCCCTTCATTAAGTTTACACGTGTTAAGAACTCATTTGCAGAGTAAACTCCTAAGTGGTTCTCTCCAGGAATATTTAGGAATCTTGGAAGTCCTGCACCACTTCCTACGAATACTGCTTTGTATCCATCTTCCATTAATTCATCGATTGTGATAGAACGTCCAACGATAACGTTAGTTTCAATATCTACGCCTAACTTCTGAACGCTTTCGATCTCTTTGGCTACCAGATCTTTTGGCAGACGGAATTCAGGAATACCATAACTTAATACTCCACCTGGTTTATGTAACGCTTCAAAGACTGTTACATCATAACCTTTCTTGATCAGTTCTCCGGCACATGTGATACCAGCAGGTCCACATCCGACAACTGCGACTTTCATTCCGTTCTTCTCGATATTAACTTCTGTTTCTTTAGCATTAGCCATATGCCAATCTGCTACGAAACGTTCCATACGTCCGATACCAACAGGTTCTCCTTTGATACCGCGGACACATTTACCTTCACACTGGTTCTCCTGTGGACATACTCGTCCGCAGATTGCTGGTAATGCATTCTCCGTTGTGATCACTTCATATGCACCTTCAAAGTCTCCTGCTGCGACTTTCTCGATAAATGCTGGAATTGGTACGTTAACCGGACATCCTCCAACACAAGGTTTGTTCTTACAGTTTAAGCAACGAGTTGCTTCTTCCATTGCCATCTCTTTTGTATATCCAAGAGCAACCTCTTCAAAGTTCTTATTACGGACATTTGGGTCCTGTTCTGGCATAGGTACCTTCTTAAGACTCATATTTGCCATCGTTTACATCCCCCTTCCAATTCTGCATTCATGTTCTTCTTCTCTGAACATACCCTGACGCTGCATACATTCGTCAAAGTTTACTTTAAATCCGTCAAAATCTGGTCCGTCAACACATGCGAATTTTGTTTCTCCACCGATGTTGACACGGCATCCACCGCACATTCCTGTTCCATCGATCATGATCGGATTTAAAGATACCATAGTTGGGATGTCATATTCTTTTGTGATCTTAACCACATTCTTCATCATGATAAGTGGTCCGATTGCAATAACTTCGTCATATTTCACTCCGGCTTTGATCTGTTCTTCTAATACAGTTGTAACAAAACCTTTTGTTCCAAGACTTCCATCATCTGTTGCAATATATACATTATCACAGAATTCTTCAAATAATTCCTTAAGAATAACGAATTCTGCACTCTTACCACCGATGATAACATCAACTGGCACTCCCATCTTCGCTAACTTGCGAAGCTGTGGATATAATGGAGCTGCACCCACACCACCGGCTACACCGATGACACGGTCACATTTGTGTAAAGGAGCTGGCTGACCTAATGGCCCTACGAAATCCTGTACATATTCTCCTTCTTTTTTCTTACTTAATAATTCTGTTGTATATCCAACTACCTGATAAATGATCGTTACAGTCTCTTTCTCACGATCAAAATCTGCAATTGTTAAAGGAACTCTCTCTCCATCTTCATCAACTCTGATAATGATGAATTGTCCTGGTTCACATTTTCTTGCCACATAAGGAGCATGAATCTCCATTAACTCAACAGCCTGGTTGAGTGTCTGTTTCTTGACAATCTTATACACCACGTACACCTCTTTCTTAAAATATCTTCCTTTTATTATACATTGTAATTGTATAATAAGAAAGTATTTTTTATTTATTTTTTTTGTAAACCTGAATTATTCATGAGCAAATAAATTTGCTCATGGTGTGTAATTGTTTTTGGATCTGTTTCAAATGTGTTCTATTTTACAAAAATACAGT
>CABIYF010000044.1 GCA_902362875.1 Eubacteriaceae bacterium
ATGCTGTACTTAACTTTTCTACTCAAAAAAATACCCCCTTTCAGGAAACAAGTTTTTATTATTTTACTTGTCTACCTAAAAGGGAGCATATCATTTCTGTATATCGCAGATTTTAAAAGTGCTTTTTATTTTTTATCGTGTACATAAATTCTTTGGAACACATTCTTTATGAAAGTGATACAACTTTATATCCTGCTTCTTCCACTGCGTTTCTAAGCTCAATATTGCTTAATTCACGATCATATGAAATCACTGCCTCATTATTTTTTAATGACACTTTTGCAGAAGCTCCTGGAACTTTATTGATCGCATTTGTCACATTGTTAACACAATGCTCACAAGTCATGCCTTTGATCTTCATGATCTTTGTTCCCATCACAGGACCATCTAAATGTTTCTCTTTTGCTTTCTTTATACTTCCTGATCCACCGCCACAGCAAGGGCTCTCTCCATGCATGTGTTTCTTTGTCTGTTTGATCGCAAAAACTGCGATAACAATAAGGATGAGTACAATAATAATATCTGCCATTTTATGATACCTCTTTTTACTTTACATTATTTATTTAGTAATTTACGGATCAGTTTATAAAGCTGGTATCCGATCACCCCGATAAGATATAATCCAATGAAAATTGCAAATATGTAAAACATAGAACCTGTTGAATTTCCCATTACTGATTACCTTTCTTTTTTCTTTGTTGATGGATCATTTGCCTGAAAACTGCTGCATCCTGAGCATCCTGCACAGTTACCTCCACATCCACCTTGTTTCTTCTTCTGCACCTGTTTATAAATAATAAATGCACAATATGCAATAATTAATAACAATATGATAATGCTTACTGGATTCATAACTATCCCTCCTTTATATCATATCTTTTTTGTATGAAATTCTATAAGCAAGAAGCCGGACGTTTACACATCCAGCCCCTTCTATTATATACCATCCAGACTACGCCTGAACAGATCTCTTTGAATATACTTTCTGATTTTTGTATGGATCTGGTCTAAATAACAAGAATAACAGAACCAGTAAGAATACGATACCGACTGCTGTTCCAACTGTAAAGGCACCACCCATTGCAAATGAACCAATCTGATATACGATCAGTGTGATCACATAAGCAAATACATTCTGGAATAAAATTGCAAACCAGAACCATTTTCTAGATTGTAATTCTTTTGCCATTGTTGCGATTGCTGCTAAACATGGAGAGTCTAACAGGTTGAACAGTAAGAATGAGAACGCTGCTACTGATGTAGGGAACCATGTTCTTACTGCCTGTGCTACTGTAACTGCATCTTCGGATGCATCTCCAGTTACATTTGCAAGAACACCCATTGTTGTTACAATAGATTCTTTTGCGGAGAATCCTGATAAAGAAGCCGCTACAGCTTTCCAGTTACCAAATCCAAGTGGTGCAAAGATTGGTGCGATTGCTCCACCGATCACAGCTAATAAACTGTTTCCTGGATCTTCGACTGCTCCAAATGAACCATTGACAAATCCATATCCGCTTAAGAACCACATAACTACACAAGCTAAGAACAGAATTGTTCCGGCTTTGATGATGAATCCTTTTAATTTTTCCCATACATGAAGTAATACTGTCTTAGCAGATGGGATATGATACTGTGGAAGTTCCATTACGAATGGAGCTGGTTTTCCTGAAAATGGTTTTGTCTTCTTTAAGATGATCGCAGCAATTAATACGGCTACGATACCAACAAAGTACATACATGGTGCAACTAAACCACCAGCTTCATAACTTCCTGTTGCATAACTTGTCATAACTCCACCCATCATAGCGATAACTGGAAGTTTTGCTCCACATGGGATGAATGTTGCAGTCATGATCGTCAGTCGTCTGTCATTATCCTGTTCAATTGTCTTAGATGCCATGATACCAGGAATTCCACATCCTGAAGCAATTAATAATGGAATGAAAGATTTACCTGATAATCCAAAGTGTCTAAATACACGGTCCATTACAAATGCAATACGTACCATATATCCACAATCTTCTAGGATAGATAAACATAAGAATAATACAGCCATCTGTGGTACGAATCCAAGGACAGCTCCTAAACCACCAATAATACCATTAACGATCAGATCCTGAATTACTGCACTTGCACCAACTCCTGCTAATAAGTTTTCTGCACCTTTTTGAAGCATTTCAGGTACAAATACATCATTTACCCAGTCTGTCATCATAGTACCAATTGTTGATATAGATAAATAGTATACTGCAAACATAATTGCAACGAAGATTGGAATACCTAAGATACGGTTTGTAACAATCTGGTCGATCTTATCAGAGATTGTTAATTTCTCTCCGCTCTTCTTCACTGTAGTGGAAACGATCTTCTGAATAAACTGATAACGTCCATCTGTTACGATACTTTCCATATCATCGTCTTCAGCTTTTTCAATCTTTGTTCTGTTATCTTCTACTACTTTTGCACCATTTCCTGAAAGTACTACGCTTTCTGCTACTTTGCTGTCATTTTCCAGGAATTTAACTGCATACCATCTTCTCTTATCTTCAGAAATAGATGATGGAAGTACATTTTTAACTTCAGCGATTGCTGCCTCTACGTCTTTAGAGAAAATCTCTTTTGGCAGATCTACGGTATTCTTCTTCGCAACTTTGATCGCTTCTTCTACTACTTCATCAAGACCTTTTCCTTTTAATGCGGATGTCTCAACGATTGGACAGTTTAATAACATAGAAAGACGCTCTACATCAATTTTGATTCCACGTTTTTCTAATAAATCTGCCATGTTTAAAGCGATGACAACTGGTACACCAGTTTCGATCAGCTGTGTTGTCAGATATAAGTTTCTCTCGATGTTTGTTGCATCAACTAAGTCAACGATAACATCTGGATTTTCGTTTAATAAGAAGTCTCGGCTGACTACTTCTTCTAATGTGTATGGTGAAAGAGAATAGATACCTGGAAGGTCAGTGATCGTGATGTCTTCCTCTTTTCTCTTTCCTTTTAATTTACCTTCTTTTTTCTCTACGGTAACACCTGGCCAGTTACCAACATACTGGTTAGCTCCTGTCAGGGCGTTGAACATGGTAGTTTTACCACAGTTCGGGTTACCCGCGAGTGCGATATTAATAGCCATTTCTTTTTACCTCCCTGGGGAATTACTTCCCTCTTAAATAATAGCTTTTCTAGATTAGATATTACTAACTTTTATTAGATACTTCTAACTCATATGTATTAGGCTTCTCTAACCTGCACACACTGAGCATCGTTCTTTCTTACAGAAAGTTCGTATCCTCTGACTGTAATTTCAACAGGATCTCCAAGAGGTGCTACTTTACGGATGAATAATTCGCTTCCCTTTGTGATTCCCATATCCATAATACGACGTTTGTAAGCACTGTCACCTTCAATCTTAGTAACTACAACTGTACTTCCAACTGCTGCGTCTCCTAAAGTCATGGTCATATCTCCTTTCTTTTCATTGTTCATTGTCTTCAAATCTATTCAGCATTCATAAAACAATTGTCTTCAAACAATTTGTTCCGATAAACGCAATATAACAGGCATATTACACCATAATATGTCTAGCCATATCCTTATTAATTGCAACTCTGGAGTCTTTGATATTTACAATAACATTTCCTCCGATTGCTGATAAAACAGTTACTTCTGCTCCCTGTACAAAACCAAGGTTTGCCAGGAATCTTCTTGTTTCTTCATTTCCACCGATTCTCTGGATCGTACATGTTTCTCCAATTCCAACCATAATTAAAGGCATGATATCTTCCCCTTTTCTCTATGTTTTATCTATTTGTCTATCAATGTTAGTTCTGACTATCTTTTGTTAGTACAGACTAATTTCCTTTTACAATTTGTTAGTATATTCTAACTTCAAAATACTGTCAAGGGGTTTTTATGTTTTTCTCTCTATGCAATTTCACAATGCTGGTCTAAAATCTCTGTCAATGCAGCCTGACTGCTTGAGTGGCTTCTTACGACTTCAATATTTTTATTCTTTGCTTCACTTACCGCACAGCGCACCATTTTGTGTGAAACTGTGTTTGTAAATAATACGACTAAATCCGGGTTCCCAATTTTCTTATTCAGACATGATGGCATCTGTGTAAAGATCTTTGCCTTACAATTATGTTTTTTGCAGATTGTCTGATACTGACGTACCATACGGTCATGTCCTCCAATGATCACAATACTCATTTTATGTTCCCTCCTTCTAGATAACTCTTGCTGTGTTTAATATAGCCGGACATATGATCCATACGCCCGGCTGATTATTTTTATTCCTTGATTTGTAAATTAGATTGCTGCCAGCTGTTTACCCATAGCTTTTAATTCGTCCTGAGCGTCAGCGTCTGGAGCTTCCTGACAGATCGTATCTTCTCCGCCAACAACTGTTGCTCCGGCACCTTCCATCTGTTCTACCCAGTTTCTCATCCATTCTCCGTCTCCCCATCCGTAAGATCCGAATAATCCGATCGTTTTTCCTGAAGCAAATCCACAGACTTCTTCAACAAATGGTTCCATAACAGATTCTTCTAACTGTTCAACTCCCATAGATGGGCATCCAAGTGCAAATACTTTTGCATCTTTTAAATCTGCTGCACTGATATCATCTACAGAAACAACTTTTGCTTCAGCTCCACCTTCTCTGATTCCTTCAGCAACATATTCTGCCATTTCTGCTGTGTTTCCTGTTCCTGTCCAAAATGCAACGATTACTTCGCTCATGACTTATCCTCCTAATAATGTCTTTGTTTTTTGTTTTGTTTTTGTTTGTTTGAGTGTTATTTTTATTTTAGCTAAGCATACCGAGGTACCTGATAATTCGTGTACATGTCGACGAGTTCTTTAAAACTCTTTCCGTATTCCACAAGTTTCACCATCTGGAAACGGACTTTATCATAAACTTCAAAGACCTTCTTTGTCTGTGAAAGGTTGTCATACACTTTCCAGTAGCTGCAATATAAACAATTTTGTCCGTGGTTTTTGATAAATCCGATCACATCACATAATGGATATCCGAGAATCAAGCCAAGCTCATGTGGAAATTCCGCCTGACCTGCTTTGTAAAGCCGGTAACGATTCTTAAGTGTATAAAGGATATTTTGAATCTGAAAGGATGAATAGCCGCAGTGTTTTAAAAATCTTTGGTTTTCCGGATCCATCAGATACTGGTTGACCTGCTGTTCACGATACAGCAGCCAGAGACATTTCCCATTACCTGAATAGATCAGTCCGCATTTGATCTCACTTCCCGCAAGTGACTGAATTAATTCTTTTGAGTCAACGTAGTCGAGAGTTACTGCATTGGATGGCTTTATTCCAGCAAGGACTGGTGCGCAGTGCATCGCCATCTGCATCTGCATACATTTTTTCCATTTTACCTGACTTAATTCTACTTGATATCTCATCGGTTCCTCCTTAGGTTAGTCTTAACTAACTATCTGCATCATACACCTATCTTTCTCATTTGTCCATAGCAAAAAATGAGAAGATTTATCACTACATTTCTTTGCTTTGTAGTCATTAATCTTCCCATTTTTGTATTTTTTATTCTGTTTTTACTGCACGCAGTGGCTTAAATTCCACTGATTCTTCGATTCGTCACTGCTTCTTAAACTATCTGATCAATTGATCTAAGCGGTCAGATGCTTCTTTGATCGCTCTGCCTTGTTCTTCCGTAATATTCTGTGGTTTGATACGTTTCATAGAATGTTTCAGGTCACTGATCGCTGATTTTAATTCTGATTTCTGCTCTCTTGATAATTCTTTTTTGTGCTGGGCTAAATATGCTTCGCCTCTGTAAAGCATATTTTCTCCTTCATTATAGCTCTCGATCGCATCACGTTTTTCCTGATCTTCAGATTCATATGCTTTTGCATCCTGCATTGCACGTTCAATATCTTTATCAGACATATTAGAACTTGCTGTGATCGTAATGGACTGTTCTTTGCCTGTTGCAAGATCTTTGGCTGATACATTAAGGATTCCGTTGACATCAATGTCAAATGTAACTTCAATCTGTGGAACTCCACGCATGGCTCTCTTGATTCCTTTTAATTTAAAGGTTCCAAGTACCTGATTATCTCTTGCCATGGCACGTTCTCCCTGCAGAACTTTGATCTCTACTGATGTCTGGAAATTCATTGCAGTTGTAAAGATCTGGCTGTATCTTGTCGGAATCGTAGAGTTTCTCTCGATCAGTCTTGTCGCTACTCCGCCTGCAGTTTCAATAGATAAAGACAATGGTGTAACATCCATTAACAGTATCTCGTTAAGACCTGCTTCTCCGGCGATCTTTCCACCCTGGATCGCTGCTCCCAAAGCCACACATTCGTCTGGATTCATGTTTTTACTTGGTTCTTTTCCTGTGAGCTGTCTCACTTTCTCTGACACCGCAGGCATTCTTGTAGAACCCCCGACTAACAATACCATGTGAAGTTCACTTGCACTGATTCCTGCATCTGCCAATGCCTGATGTACCGGTCCTGCTGTCTGCTCGATCAGATCTGCTGTCAGTTCTTCGAATTTTGCTCTTGTGAGCGTAATGTCCATATGTTTTGGTCCATCATTTCCTACTGCAATAAATGGAAGGTTGACTTGCACTGTCATAGATGAGGACAGTTCTTTTTTTGCCTTTTCTGCCTCTTCCCTTATTCTTTGGACTGCAGTCTGGTCTCTTGACAAATCAATTCCTTCTGTTTTCTTAAATTCCTGGATCAGATAATTCATGACTCTCTGGTCAAAATCATCTCCTCCAAGATGGTTGTTACCTGCTGTTGCCATTACCTCAACAACACCATCTCCAATCTCGATCACGGAGACATCAAATGTTCCACCGCCAAGATCATAGACCATGATCTTTTGTGAAACGGATTTGTCCAGTCCATACGCCAGTGCCGCAGATGTTGGTTCATTGATAATACGTTCAACGCTAAGCCCTGCGATCTTACCGGCATTTTTGGTTGCCTGTCTCTGTGCATCACTAAAATAAGCCGGAACTGTAATTACGGCTTTTGTCACTTCTTCTCCAAGATAACTTTCTGCATCCTTTTTAAGTTTGGTCAGGATCATTGCTGAAATCTCTTCCGGAGTGTATTTTCTCCCATCGATCTTTACCTTACGATCCGTTCCCATCTGGCGTTTTACAGATGCCACTGTACGGTCTACATTCGTTACCGCCTGACGTTTTGCCGGATCTCCAACTAAACGTTCTCCATTTTTAGAAAACGCTACGATCGACGGCGTTGTTCTTCCACCTTCTGCATTCGGAATTACAACTGGTACGCCGCCCTCCATAACAGCAACGCAGGAGTTTGTTGTTCCTAAATCTATTCCAATAATCTTGCTCATTGTTTCTTTTACCTCCTAGTTCGTGCTTCTCCTGATACTGTTAACATCAGTTGTGTTAACGCCATATATCTTGAAGATCAGCACCAGTATCTGCCGCCAAAACAGCAGTTACACATTAAATTCAGCATACAGATCTTCATACACCAGTCTCCTCCAGTTCCATATGGATTCTGGTAGGTACTCTGTCTTTGCTGATACCATGAACCATTGCCTTCCATCTGATTTAATAACATCTGGTATTCGAAATTGTTTGGTTCCATGGAAACGGCTTGTCTTGCATGTTCCATCGCGGTTACGTTATTTCCAAGCCCCTGATTGGCCGCTGCACTGTAGTAATACCATCTTGCATTTCTTCTGGATGCTTCCATTCCGTCAAGAACATTTCTTGCTTCCTGATAATAACCATTTCTTACATAATTGCCTGCCGCCCTTAAATGCGTGTCTTTTTCATATCCTGTCGTGGACTGTTGCTGCTGTCCTCCACCATTCGTATAATAGCCGCCAAAATTGCCGAAAATATCCTCAAATGGATTCCATTCTCCGTATGGATTACCCTGCTGGTTTCCATATGGATTGCCTTGACCGCCATACGGATTCCCCTGATTTGCATATCCTCCACCCTGATTGGAATAACCTCCATAGGCACTCTGGCTGTAGCCACTTGTTTTCTCTTTCATGACCTGCTGATATGCCTGCTGGATCTGTTTAAATTTCTCTTCTGCAGCTTTGGGATTATCAAGGTTGGCATCTGGATGGTATTTCCTGCTTAATCTTTTATATGCTTTTTTGATTTCTTCCTCCGAAGCACCTCTTTGTACTCCTAGAATTTCATATGGATCAGACATTATTTTCTTCCTTTTCTTTTTCTCTTTTCTCTCGCACCTGTTCGTACCGGTACCAAACTCCGGAATATAAGACATTTCTTAATATATCAATATCATCGATCAGTGGCAGCTGTTCAAATGCTCTGGAACATTCTGCCATCATCATCGTTAGGATCTGGTGGATCATATCCTCAAATTCCGGCTTCTTGTACAGTTCTTTCAGTGGATTATAATTGTTGTCTTTGAGGTCATCTTCAATATCTTCATATGCGTCCATCAGATAAATAAATTTACCTAAGAAAAATCCAAACTGTGACAGGAGTCCTTTCCATTCATCTTCCTGATACAGCATGATCTCTGCCATGATCTTTCCAAACATTCCGGACATCTGGTCGATATCCTGATTGTCTTTTTGTTCTTCTTTGGAAAGTTCTTCTAGCAGATCACTGATCTTCTTCCATTTCTCCCGGTAAAAATTCCGTGAGAATCCGCTCTTATGATATAAGATCTTCTCCAGCACAAGCTGCTTTAACTTCCGGTCATCCTTCCAATCGTCTTTGCATTTGTAATAAGTAAGAAGGATATTCATATGTGCCACATAGTCTGTAATATCATTGACCCTTGTCTCATGTTTCTGAAATGGGTGTGTGATACAGCGTTCTTTGCTTTTGATCGTTTCTGGTTCATAAAGACTTGTTAAGACCATCAAAACAAATGTCATATCATATGATAATGTAATCTGGCCAAACTTTCCATAATGTTCTTTTAATTTCCTGCATAAACCGCAATAGTATCCATGATAGACATCGAATTCACGAAACTTCATCTCTGGTTTATTGACAATGATATAGCCAAACATCTTAACTCCTCTTTATAAATGTTGTCCGGCACTTTGGACAGCGAACTTCAATCTTTCCTTTTCCTCTTGGGATTCTGATCTTCTGTCCACATCCCGGGCATTTATAAATATGATAATTCTTCATCTGCTGCGCATGATATTTTCTGTTGCTCCAGAAACCACGCATGTTGGATGTCTTGTTTAGGAACCATCTGTTTTCTTCAGATCGTTTATAGATATTTCTGGAAAACATTCTGATATAGCAATAAATCAATAACGCTAATGCGATCCAGTAAAAAATACGGCTTAATGATACAACGCCGCCAAATACGATTCTTCTTGTAAACATTGATAATACAAATGCTGCTAAAATAATCTTCATTAAAAAGCGGTTCAGATCGTCATTGCCGTATCTGCCCTGCATGAATTGGTTTAATTTATCTCTCATAGGCTTCTCCTTCTTTGATATCTGTTCTATTATAGATATCACATTTAAGTATAATAGCAATTATACGCTAAACCTGGCTTAGATAGCAATGAAATGACTGTAAAGAAATTATAAATTTTATTTTATAATTTTAGTATCTTCTTGTTCTATGGTATAATCAAAATAAAATAACACAAAAGAGGAATCCATGAATCAGATAATAGTAATTTCAACATTAAAAATCTTGCATAATGCAACAACTTTATTCTTCGGAATTTTTGTTTCTGCATTTTTTCTTGGAGTGAGAAAGACACGCAAAAATATCGTCACTTTACTCCTTTTCTTTTCTGTGCTTGCAGCTTTATTTTTAAGCAGTTTTCTTCTGATCGGAGAAAATGCCACTACACAGATTTATCCATTACTGATCCATATACCTCTGATCATCTTTCTGATACTTTATTATAAGTATCGTTTTATCTCGGCTTGTACCTCTGTATTTTCTGCATATCTTTGCTGCCAGATCAGTAACTGGGCAGGAATCGTCATCTTTGATATTACCGGAAGTACTGCTGGTTATTATATTGTCAGGATCATAACAACAACCGCTGTATTCTACATCTTAAGTTTTAAGCTCTGCCATACAATGGAAATCCTTCTGAATAAAGAAATAAGAGATGTTTTTATTGTGGGGCTGCTCCCATTCAGCTATTACATTTTTGATTACGCCGCAACAAAATTTTCAAATCTACTGTATTCCGGCAATAAATCAATCACAGAATTTATGGGATTTGCTTTTTGCCTTTCCTATCTTTTATTCCTTTTATTTTATGTTCGTGAATATGAAAACAAAATGGAAATACGACAATACAGTAATCTCATGGAATTACAACTTCAGGGCGTTCAAAAAGAAGTCGAGTATGTAAATGACAACAAAAAGAAATTATCCATCATGAAACACGACATGAGACACCAGCTTCATATTATTCAGGCATTTCTTGAGGAAGGTCATATGGAACATGCACTTCAATATATCAGGGAAGTTGACAGTGAATACGAAAAAATGAATTTCAAAAGATATTGTAAAAATGAGTTACTAAATTCTGTAATTTCTATTTATAAAGTGAGATTTGAAACCCGGGGATTTTCCCTGCAATGTAATATCTCAACACAGGAAAAACTGCCTTGTCCTGACATGGCATTATGTACTGTCTTATCAAACGCACTGGAAAATTCCATGCACGCCTTGGAAAAAATGACACAGGATAATAAATGGGCAGATCTTAAGATTTCCATGAAAGGAGATCATCTATTACTGGAACTTAAAAATCCGATTGAAACGATTCCACCATTCGTGGACGGAATTCCTGTCTCTAAAAAAGAAGGACACGGTATTGGTGTTAAGAGTATTGTATATTATGTGGAACAGATGAATGGACAATACCATTTTTCTGTGACCGATCATGTATTTATTTTAAGAATTATTATTGGAGGCTTATTGTGAAAATAGGTATTTGTGACGACGAAAAATGTTTTATTGAAGGAACACGCCATCTTGTAGAAGAATGGGCGAAAAAACATAATATATTTGTTTCCATTTATGAATTTACAAACGGAGATGATCTCATCAGCTCACATCAAAAAAACTGTATGGACCTGATCATCTTAGATGTGATCATGCCGCTTTTTAACGGAATCGATACGGCAAAAGAACTTCGCATTCACGATCAGAATGTACCCGTTATTTTTTTGACCTCATCAAGAGAATACGCTGTAGACTCGTATGATGTCCATGCATTTTATTATTTGATGAAACCATTAAAGAAAGATCAGTTCTTCAAGGTAATGGATGAATTCTTATCCAGCTTCAATAAGAAAAAAGAAACCTTCCTCGCCAAGATCCCTGGCGGGAACTGTAATATTACCTTAGATGAAACTGTCTGTTTAGAAGCTCAGAATAAAGAAGTTATCGTTTACCTCGCCAATGGTACCCAGCTCAACATCAAGGAACTTTTTTCCGACTGCGCCGGAATATTTACTACGGAAAAAGGATTTTTTAAATGCCATAGAAGTTATATTGTGAATATGAAGTATATTGAACAATTTACAAAAGCACAGCTTGTTACAAAAAATGGGATGCATGTTCCTGTTTCTCGGAATAATTATTCGGCTTTTAAGGAATTTTATTTTTCCTATATGTTTCAGTAAATTTTGATTTGTAGTTGATGCCGAAAATTATTGGTGGAATATTATAAAAAGGGTTATCTGTCTGCGACGCGCTCTCGCTCGACTCACACGCAGCTGTACTAAGCTCCTGAATGG
>CABIYF010000045.1 GCA_902362875.1 Eubacteriaceae bacterium
TGAACGTCAGCCACGCCGATTTTTTGATGTTCTTCAGATTGAGCTGTTCTTCCGTAACCATGAGCTTAAAGCCAAGAAAAAAGCGGTAGTCCACTTGATTGTCCCCAATCATAGATACTAACGCTTCGGTCTGTTCGTCTATCTTCTGGTAAGCAACTTCCTTTAATTTTCCAGTTACCAGTTTCTTTGACTGTTCCTGCATACTTCGTATGGAGCTTTCCGTGGCAATCTGCAAGGCATGAATTTTACCCTCACGGGACTGTGCGATAAGCTGTCGAAAACTGTCATGCACAATAAATTTCTGCTCTGCGGATAAGAAAGAATAGTTGTACGGTATCAGCTCATAGTAGGCGAACACCTCATTGTCCTTGTTCCAGACAAGGTTATTGTCAATATATTTTATCGGGAACATAGTTCACACTCCTTACTGCCGTGATTGTTTCATTCAAGGTCTGCTTATGCAGTTTTACGGCTTTTCCTGCATAAGTGATTTTTGGTCGCAGGGCATAGGTTATCTGTGATTTCAAAAAGCTGTACGGCTTCTTTCCGTCAAAGGTTTTCTGCGACATAAACCAAGTGAGAGCAACGGGAATACCGAAGTATTTGAGAAATGCTCCCTCAATCATGGAAAGTGGGGGCATATCCCCAAACAGAATGATGATAAATTCTGTAATCACAAACCATGTAATCTGTGTAAAGGTAACGGGAAAAGGCAGGTTAAAGTCATTGATTGCATACAAGACTTTTTCCACGTTCCAGATACCCGTATAAGATTTAATCTTTTTCAAGTTCTTTCAGCTCCTTTCGTAAGTTCTTCAAAGAGAAAAGGACAGCCATGTTTCAGACTGTCCCTTAAAGAGAAATACGCTGTCAGTAGCAACAATGCTTGTTGTTGATCTTCCAGCGTTAATATGGTATCTCGCACATACCTCGGCTTGTTTCAATAAAGCAACCGCCCATATCCAAATCTCGCCCGTAGGCTTCATAGTCAATGTAGTTCTGCAAGCTGGGTGGAATATCCCCCAGTGCCTGCAATTCGTCTATGTAGTAGTAGGCAACGTCTGTCATGGTTTCACAGTCGGGATAATAATAAATATCGTCCTTATGTTCCACGACTTCTTCCAGCGTCCCGTAGTGGCTGATAAATTCGTCCAGACATTCTACGATATAGTCGGGAAGTTCCTCTATCATTTCATACATCTCATTGAGTTCTTCAATGGAAACATACTCGCCAATCGCAATGGGGAAGTTGTCGGTATCATGGATAGCGTATTCCTCATACTGTTCATTCAAGCCGATTTTTTCTTTTACATCTTCCTCGTCAATGGGAAATGTAAACCAAGCACCGACTAAATAGCCCTCATTGTATTTGCCAAGATTAGCGATATAAACCGCCATATCATCAATCATAAGCACCACCTCATTTCCTACTCTGGCAGTTCAAAGATACCGTGTTCTGTTACTAAAAATTTCCCGTGTTCCAGCAAATGAGAAGCGTAGGCTTCAAAATCGAAGTAGTATTCTTGACAATCCTCGGATAAATGTTTGAATGTCGGGTCATTCATCAGCTTTTGCCTTGCAACATCAATCATGCTTTTACAATCGTGATAAATGGTAATCACGTTCCTGCAAATATAAAGTGCTTCTAAGTTCTCAAATACGGTAAGAAGTGCTGTATATTCTTCCTGCATATCGGCTGGTAACTGGCGGTACATAAAATCTAATTCGTTGAGCTGGTACACGCTTGTATGTTCGTGGACTTCATCAGCATAAGGCAACACCTTTTCGATAATACGGTAATCCCCACTTTCTGCACCGATACCTAACTTTTCTTCAAACTCGGCAACATCTATCGGCAGGTCGAACCAGTATGATGTTGTTTCTTCGCCAGTTGTTCCTTTCGTTTCCACCAGCACCTTTGTTTCCTGCATTGTTCCTCACGTCCTTTCTGTTGTTTCATCACATCTTTTAAGGTCTGGTACGACATACCAAACACATATTTATAAAAATCGTCTAACTGTCTTTCTTCATAGTCGGCAGGGTTCAGTCGTTTCATTTCCTGCCACACCTTACGTTTGTAAGAGGGCAGGTCGGAAATGTATTCACAGCCGACGTTTGCCTGCATATCCTTAAAAATATCGCTCATTTCATCACTCCAATCTGAAATTTAGGCAAGAAAAAAGCAGTCAATCCCAAGACTAACTGCTTTGTGTGTATGGATATGAAATTGTTCGTCCTATATTTTCTTTGATAAAATATCAGATTAAAAAAGCAAATTCATTATTGGTATCATAGTTCCAGCTTCGCATTCTGCATAATCAAGAATATTATCGGATAAATATATTTTTGCGAATTCTTTTGCATTGTTCTTTATTTCATCGTCAACAACTACTAAATCGCAGTTTTTACAATGTAAAATAGGAGCATTTATCACTTTTATAGTTTTCCCGTCAATACTCATTGAAAATTCGCCTATTGTCTTATGTAGAGTGTTATTGCATTCTGTACATTTCATTATAAGCCCTCCCTAATAAAATCTTATCGCTTTCTTTATATTTATATTATAACATTCTCATATCAGCACTACAATAAAATTTTATGCACCGATAATCTTATTGAACAGCTCTAATAGACACCATTTCATCACTCCAATCTGAAATTTTGATAAGAAAAAAGCAGTCAATCCTAAAACTAACTGCTTTGTGTGTGGATATAAAATCTAAATTCTATTGTATAACTTTTCTTAGCCAATTATCTCTAAAGAAAATCTGTTCGTCAGTATGAAACCAATGTTCTCCGTCATTCATAACGGTAAGATTTGCACAATGTCTATCAATAAATTTATCTACCGTTTGACGTGATGTAAGATTATCATGTTCAGCATACAAAATTTCAGTAGGCGTTTTCCAGTTTATCGGGTTTGCCCGAACAAAACATAGATATTCCCACGATAATGTTTCTCCAAAATCAGTTGGTATTTCTTTTCTTTCAGAAAGTTCCTTTTCAGACACATTCGCCCAGCTCATCATATCTACTATAAGTTGTTCCATATCAAGTATAGGCGATATGAACAATGCTTTTTCAATCTTGAAATTCTGTAATGTGTGCATTGTAAAATAAGCTCCGATACTATTAGCAAGTACATATATGTAGTCATATTTTTCAGATATTTTATCGTAGACTTCCATAATTTTATTTTTTACAATCCACGGGAAATAGTCATTATAATCTACTCCAAAAACATCAAAATCTAAACAAATATTTTTGAACTGTTCAGCTTCAAGATAACTTCCACCTTTACCATGAACATATATCATTGCTTTCTTCAAAATAACGCCCCCATAAATCAGAATTTTATATATCCACATTATACCATTCTCATATCAGCATCACAATAAAATTCTATGCACCGATAATCTTATTGAACAGCTCTAACAGTACATCTTTCACACCGCCAGCATTGAATACCAAGCCGACAGCAATCAAGGCAACTACTAAGAAGCCAATGAGCTTTGAAAACTCACGCTTGAACCCTAAGTAGATACCGATAACCACAATCGCCATAAGCACCAAGCTCTGTGCGTTTGATAAAAACCATTGATACAAATTTTGTCCGAAATTCATTTAATTGTCCTCGCTTTCTTCTAATTGTTTCATTTTATAGTCAGCTTCTTTGCCAACACTCAAAATACACATCAAGACAACGCCGATACCCATTCCCATAGATACCAACAGGAAGTCTTTTCCTAATTCCCACATTTTTTATCACTCCTAACTTTCCACTAAATCTTTTGCAGGGGTCGTCTGCTGTTTGATTATCATTTTATGTTTTTCACTCAAGGTTGCCTGCTTTTCGATTGTTTCCATGTAGTCTGTACCGTTTCCCTTATCAATCTTTTTCAGCATTTTTAAGGTCGGTGCTACCTGCCTTTGTACCCAACGCAATGTGCGGTCTAAGGTATAAGGTTCTGGCTTTGTCGTCAGCTTCAAGCTCTGTCTGTTATCGCCGATAAACCACGCCCAGCGGTCATTGAGTTTCCAGTCATTTTTTCGCTTGTCTGCTTCTTCATCAACAAACCGCACATACTGGTTGATGATAGAAAAGGCAGTCTGCTCTGCGTCATAATAGGTCAGCAAATCTCGTACTGCATAATAGGCTCGTTCATTCCGAAGCCGTATCTCAAAACGGTTGATAATGTCGGCTTCTTCCAGAGGTGTCCCCAGCTTGACGTACTGCTCATAGTCCTTTTCATAGATACAGAAATACACATCTGATTTCAGAGAACCAAGATAAAGGGTACGTCCCATATATTCTCTGTCGTCCTCTCTATGCTTGATAAGCTCGCCAGACTGATAAAACTTATAACTTCTGGACTTTCCGATATATTCCCGTTTCCTGCATTTCTCCGCAAGCTCTGGTATATCCAAAATGCCCATATGGTCGTTGATAGCAAGGTCGATACGCTTCATCACGCCACCATCTACGAGTGCGTCCATGAGAAAGTCATACCAGCTTCTTTGCTGTGCCAGCAGGTAACTTTCAAACTGTCGGCAACCACGCCCTTTTAACTCTAAAAGGACACCTTTTTCTTCGTCAGCCGACGTATAGATAAAGATGTCCCCAAGAGAATAATGCTCCGTATAGCTGTAATGTCCGTAATCTTCATGGAGCATATAATTGATATTCAGTTTTAATATATCTTTGATAATGTGCTGTATATCCAGCGTGGGAAAACGAATTTTCACATAATCAAACAGCATGGTAAGCGGTGCTTCTGGATTGAACCTTGCCAGTTCTTTATGCAGAGTTTCCAGAAGCTCCTTTGACGGCTTCATTTTTCCGCTTTCTATCTTGTTGAGATATTCCCTTGTGATACCAGAAGCCACCGCCAGCCTGCCTTGTGAGATACCGTAAGCAATCCGTTTGTCCCGTAATTCTTTTATCCCTTGTTCTTCATTCAGAACCATACCCCCAATCTGTAAAGTGTGAAGTTTTTTAAGGCAACTTCACAGCCGATTTTTGCTAGAAAATCATGCCAGAAGCCTTATGTTTCCTATGTTTTTCGTCTATTGTCTATTTGCAAACGTACCCCTCTGTTAGATACCGAGGGGTTTTACCTGCTGGCGTGGCTTACGCCACACCAGCAACGGCTAGTCCGTGCCGTCGCCTTTCGCTTCGCACGTCGCCGTCCCGTCCTGCCTTGCTTGTGAAAGAAAGCCGATAGTCTGCAAAAAATCATGTCCTTTTGGAACTAAAGGCGTGTAAAACTCACTTATAACGCTTGTTCCCACATCACAATAGCCACGTCCCTTGATACGCTTCTGAAAAAATTGCTTTTTCACATCTGAACCGAACAGCATACCGTAACCTAATTCGCTGATACGCCCCAAGCCCACACGGAAATTGAAGTTATCCCTTATCCCGTCCGAGAAATACTTTGCGTCTGGACGCTGGCAGGCAACGATAAGGAAATAACCTGCTTGTCGTCCTAACATAACGATTTTCTTTAACTGGCTAAGTAAGCTCACACTTTCTTTCGTCCCCAGCATTTCAAAAAATGCTACATATTCATCAAAGATAAGAAAGCAGGGTGGCAGTCCCAGATAGGCATAGTTTTCGCCCGTCTTATAGTTTGGGTGTCGTTTCATTTCCTCACTTCGCTGTACCATTCCCTCATAAAAAGCATTGACGCAATCTATCATTTCTTCTTTGGTATGGTAGACGTTTGGCATGACCGTTCCTAAATCCGCAAGGTCGCTATTCTTCGGGTCTAAGATGTAAAGGACAGCGTTGGTATGCAGTAGGGCTTCAATGAGCGTCAGCAGAAAATAAGTTTTACCGCCACCAGTCCCACCAGCAATCAGAGCGTGAGGGAGTGCGTCATATTCCCAGACAAGATTTTTCATCAGTCTAAGACAGCCGTTTTCTGCCCTTACTTCATCAATGGTAATGCGGTTCGCTATCATATCATAAAGCAGGGTATATTCGATATAGCCGTCATGTAAGGTTTTGTCGGTCAACTCACAATATAAGCCACTTTCCAATTTATCCTCTAACCGTAAAAGCTGGTCTTGATATTTTCCCAGCGTAATTTCACAGCGGATATGAAGCAGTCCCTTTTCCATTTGATAATAAATCTTTGGAAACCAGACGATTTTTTCCCTTGATCTGCCTTGCAGGTCAGTAAAAAAACCGCTATCTTGTACGGTATCGGCTTCATACCACTTGTTTTCCAGTATCATTCTTGCCAGCTTTTGACGGTGCAGGAGGTTCTTGAAATTGTCATAACAGAAGCGATAATACAGAAAAGCGACCAATGCACAAACACCAGTCGCTATCAGTATGGTTATGAAGTTGTAAGGGGAGAGCGTCAAGCCGTTTTCTAACAAGCTAAAATGCTCCCAATCGGTACGCATGAGCTGTTTGATATTCAATAGCAGGAGAATCGCCACGAATACAAACAGAAACGTTCCTATGGAAAAGTGGTAGACAAGTTGCTTGTCGCTGGCTCTGATACGGTGTCCTTTGTTACAAATCTTACGCATAAATCAATCACTCCTTTCTGGATATGAAAAAAGCAGTCAATCGTATAGACTAACTGCTTAAACACACATACATATTAAATTGATAAATTGTTTTTAGTCTTACTAATACCTTTGCAATAGGTAATCAATAACTTCCATGCACCTCGTCCTAATAAGAACAAGATTATTCCCGTGATTAGTGATAAGATAAATACTGGAATAGGGCTTAAAGCTGTATTTCCAAATTGAAAACCAATATAATCTACATAAGGAATATTCAAATGTAATAAATAATCTACTAATTTTATAATCCCTAATACAGCAGAAGCAACACCACACAGAATAAAAGTAGGTGCAACAATAACCAAAACAGGTATTACAAACAATCCAGAAAAACCTACTAAGCTATAAAAAGCACAAACTGTTAAAAATCTGTTCCAGCTAAAACCGTTTTCCTTTGCAAGTAAATCTCCAAGATAGGCTTTTGCAAGGTCTTTTGGCTTTCCTAATCTGGTTAAAATTTGTTCTGTTGAGAGATTTTCGCTTTCCATTTCTAAAATAGAGCCTTTTATTTCTTTTACAATATCAACACGTTCAGAAGTTGGAAGTGGTTTCAAACATTTATCAATAGTGTCTAAATATTTTTCAAATGTAGTATTCATAATTTTATTCTCCTTTCAAATCAGACATAGCATTTAATAAATTTTCCCATTCAGTATTCATAGCGTCCAGATAATTTTTTCCGTCTGGTGTTAATGAATAATATTTACGAGGTGGCAAGCCCTCTGTGGACTCTTGCCAAGTTGATTGCAAATAATTTTCCTTTTGTAATCTTCTTAACAATGGATATACTGTACTTTCCGTAGAAGTAATTATAGGATATTTGCTCAATTCTTGTAAAATCTCATACCCATAATATACTTTTTTATCCAGCATTAGCAAAATACAATATTCCAATGTACCTCGCACTATTTGAGATTTCCATTTGTCTAAGTTCATGTTGTTCACCTCACTGTTTTCTTGATAGGTATATCGTACTACACAGTACTATGAATGTCAACAGTATATTTTAATTGAACAACACTTTTTTTTGAAAGGTATATCAATTACTATTTTTTCGGTTGTCCCTGCGTGTTATTATTCTGTGGATTGCCTGCGTTCTGGTTGCCTTTATTCTTTAACACAATATCCTCTGCCTTTACATACCAGTCCACATCTGCACCCGTATAGGTTTTTCGTGATACCGTATCGGCTACGGGATTGACAAGCTCCACGACTGCATTGTAAGGAAATTCCCTTAACGGTACTTCTGGCGGTACAGATACGGGGATAATTCCACCATGCAGACTGCACTTCAAATCATAGATACGCTTTTTAAGCTGGGTACTCGGTGTCCCGTCCTCATTCTGCAAGAACACATCACGTACCGCTGTAAACTTTAATTCTCCAAATGTTTTCTCTTTGTCAATAACAAACCCGTTTGATAATCTCATAAATTCTTCACTCCTTTACTTTTCTTCAACTGCTACAATATCATCAGCAACTAATACATAATCGGTATGTCCCATATCCCCGATTGCGTAACCTCTGCCGTATAACTTCGGATTGACAAGTTTTACTTTCTGTTCATACTTGAAATGCTTTTCGCCAGCCTGCACAGGAATTTCCACCACAACATTTTCGCCTTTCTGTATGTCAGAATAAAGGTTATAGCTTCGTCTGGCTAAGACCCTGCGATTATTTTTATCTCTTTCAAAGACTGGCTCGCTTTCGCCTGCAAATTCAAGAGTTCCAAAAGACTGTGCCATATCTGGCACGACATATTTCATTTCCATACTGTTTTACCTCGTTTCTTTCTATATTTGATAAGTTTTTTAATTGTGATTTCTTATTCTGGCGGTTTGGGAAGTACCAGCAATCCCCCAGATAGTAAAGGGTAAAATCAATGCTTACGCACCCTTGACTATCCGTGTTCTTGCAGGTTGTAGGCAGACAAGCCAGAATAAGCAAAAATCTGCCGTTTGACAGCTTCGGCGGAGAGCGTGATTTTTCTTTCCTCATACCGTTACCGCCTTATGATTTCTTCATTTTACGGCGTTTGTAAAGATATGTTCCAGCCAGTCCACCAGCAGACGCAAGCAACATCACGACAAATGCCATTACATTTGTACTGTCGCCCGTTTTGGGACTGTCGCTAGGTCTGTTAGGCTTTTCCGGTGTCGGTGGTGTTTCGGGTTTCTCTGGTTCTTCTGGCTTTTCCTTAAAAGTAATCGTCTGTCCCTTATCCTCAATATCCTTATGCTCGGTAACTTTCTTCGGCTCGTCTGGATTGCTTAAATCGTATAATTCCTCAAAAGTTACAAGCTGTTTGCCGTCAAGAGAAGTAGCGTCAAACGTAAAAGCAACTTCCACTTTCATAGTTTCGCTGTCAGCAATAAAAGTGTAATCACTTTCCACACGTTTTCCATTGATAAGAAGTTCTGCATTTTCTTCTTTCAACATCTGCCAGCCCACAAGTTTGTACTGTGTACCGACTTCTAAGCCCTCTAAGGTTACGGTATCAATGATTGTAACGTCTTTTCCTGCTTTAAGCTCTTTGTTGCCGTCCTTATCGGTAGCGGTAGTATGTATCTTGATGATACGCTCTGTGATAAGTACCGTTTGCCCGTCGTCCTCAATGTCTTTGTGTTCTGCAACTTTTACGGGTTCGTCTGGATTGCTGAAATCATATAATTCTTCAAAGGTAACAAGGTTTTTGCCACCTAAAGCAGACGCATTGAATGTATAGGAAATTTTCACTTTCATTTCTTCATCATCAGCGACAAAGGTATAATCGTTTTCTACACGTTTCCCGTCAATGATAAGCTCGGCGTTTTCTTCCTTTAACATCTGCCAGCCTTTCAACTGATACTTTGCGCCTTTTGTAAGTCCGTCTAATTTGACAGTATCAACGATTGTAACCTCTTTTCCTGCAAGGATAGTCTTTTCGCCGTCTTTGCTGGTCGCTGTGGTATGAATAGAGATTTCTTTTTCGTATTCATCAGTTAGCGTTCCTAAATCAATCACAAGGTTATTTCTTGATACCACGATTTCAAAAGGTGGGATAAGTTCAAAGCCTTTGTTACTATCGCAACGCATTTCTTCAATGATATAGGTATCATAAGGTAATGCCCCCTTGCTGTCGTCTGGTTCAGAAGTCCCAAACCACACACCGTCCTCACTGGTCTTGCCTGCGTTTGTGTTGTGCTTATGAGAAGCCCAGTCAGCAGAAGTGGAAAACTGCCCGTTATCATCAGTTACCACAACATGATTTTCGCCCGTTGTCTTGCTTGTGATCCTAAAAGGAACATCAGCAAGACGCTTATGTGTGCCTGCACCGATTTTTACACCCTCAATATCTCCACGCTTAATCTGATTGTAGATAGAATGAGCTTCGTCGGTTAAGTCCACGATTTTTCCATTTTCTGTGATTGTAAAATCAATCGGTTTTGCACCGTCAGTTAAGTAACCGTCGGGAGCTTGTTTCTCAACGATACGGAAATTTCCGTAAGGCAAAAGGTCAGCGGAAGTAGAAGCGATACCCTCAATATCTGTACGAATAGTTTTTACGACTTCATTTTTCTTATATAGCTTGCCCTCAACCAAAACAGAATTATCATTTAAGGAAATGATGTCAAAGACAGTATCTTTCAGAGTGGCACTTCCTTGTGGCTTTGTATCGCCCGTTTCTAAATCTCGTTTCTGAATTTTGACACCGCCACGGATAACCTTGTCTGATACAGAAAACTGGTTACTTCCAGATAATACGGCAAGGTCGCCGTCCTCGGTAATCTGTGTTACATATAAGCCCTTAATCTGTTCGGACTTATCGCCAGCCTGCATATATGCACCCTCTAACAAGTAGCCGTTTGGAGCTTTCGTTTCCTCAACGGTTAGCGTTCCAAGTGGAAGAACCGCCTTGCCGTCCTGCATATAGAAGCTATCGCCAGATACCTTGTATGCGTCCGCTAATTTTGTGATGTAGTGAGTTGTCCCGTCGCTGTCTGTTTCAGCGATTGTCTTTGTAACCCATGTACGAGTAGCTTCGGCAGGGAGATTGTCTTTGTTATAGAAGCCAGCATAATACTTCCATGTAAATTCCGCACCTGCTAAAGAAGCGTTCCCCTGCGGATTGTCTTTCTGTGTTTCCATATCAATCTTGAAAAGCTCAATCAAAGTGTCCGTTACTTTCGGTGTATCTGATACTTTCAAGGTTGCTGTCTTTCCAACTTCAACCTTTAAAGAATATACAGTTTTATCCACTTTATATCCTGCTGGTGCGGATAATTCCTTGATATAGACTGTGCCTGCTTTTACCTCTACAATATCTGTATTTCCGTTTTCATCAGTCGTAAGGGTGGCAAGCTGTTTCGTGCAGTCCTTATCAGAAAAGACACCATAGGTCGCACCTGCAATAGAGTAATTCCCGTTACCGT
>CABIYF010000046.1 GCA_902362875.1 Eubacteriaceae bacterium
TCCTTGTATAATACTGAATCTAATTATATTCCTTAACCCTTTATTTGTCAAGCTGACAAACTAAAGCAGAAAAAGCGGCAGGATTTCCCCCTGCCACTAATCATCTGTTTATGCAAAAATAATTTCCTTTTCCACAATCTCCCTCGCACAAGCCCTTATGTTATTGAGGCATCCTGTCCATTCTAAGGCGTTTTCTGCCTTTAGCTGTTCCGTTATGCCCTGTGCCTGTTTCATACCCTCTATGAGCCTTTCAAAGCGTTCCTGTGCCTGTCTGTTGATGTCGGCAAGGTAGGCGTTTAGCCTGCCGCTTGTAAGAAGATTGGTGTATGTAACTTTACGGTACTGTTTTAGATAATCTAAATGCCGTTGCCCCCAGATGCCTATTGCCTGTTCTTCTTCGGCGGGTACAGTTAAGCACGGTATCAAATAATCCCCTTGCCTTTCGTATTTGCCGCCCAGTTCCTCAAATAATGATTTTGCCATTGTCTGTTACCTCCACATTCTTTTTTATTTTGAATGTCCGCAAAATCCGTCCTACATCACGAGGACTCTAAAAAAATAAATATTGTTGACCGTCTTTCCAGACACCTTGATAAAGGTATCCCTGCAAAAGCTGCGGTTTCCTATCTTCAGATGCTAAAAAAGTGGATTCCTTCTGAACCGGTCATTCACATTGATGATAGCGATGTTGTAAAACCAGATGGTTATAAATTTGAATCTCTTGGCATTGTCAGAGACGGCTCTGAGAGTACATCCTCAAAAAACGTATATAAAAAAGGATATCATGTTACAGAAGCATGTGTCCTTACTGGCAACAATCATCCTGTCAGCATTTTTTCCAGAATACACTCATCCGCTGAAAAGGATTATAAATCTGCCAATACGATTACCTTTGATGCTATAGAACAAGGAACGACACTCTTTAGGAAAGCAACCTTTGCAATGGATCGTGGTTACGACGATAACAAGATGTTCCTAAAACTTGACGAATTGGGACAAGAATACGTTATCCGTCTTACAGCAAAAAGAAAGCTTCTTTATCACAACAAGTGGACTCCTGCCACTGAACTTCGCGACCGCAGAAAAGGTAAAATCAAAACCAGTGTATTCTACAAAGGAAAAGACCATGAAGCTTATCTTTCCCACGTGAAAGTCCAAATCACGGCGTCCAGAAAAAATATATATCTAGTGCTGGTTTACGGCATTACAGAGCATCCAATGATGCTTGCTACCAATAAAGAAATAAAGTCTAAAGAAGACGTAATCAAGGTGGCAAGAACCTATTTTTCCAGATGGAAAATTGAAGAATACTTCCGTTGTAAAAAGCAGATGTTCCAATTCGAAAACTTCCGTGTGAGGAAGCTCTGTGCAATCAATGCACTTAACTTTTATATCACCTTATGCATGGCATTTCTGGCAATGATTTCGATGGAATCAGAATCAAATGCATTAAAGGTTGCAATCATAAAAACAGCAGATCCTGTAAAGGAAAAAGTTTTCTTCTGCTATTACCGACTGGCTAAAGGCATCTCCGGCATACTTTCATATGCAAAAGAAGGCGTCAGGCTCTGGTTCCGGACGAAACGTCCGGCTTACCGTCAACTCTGCCTTAAGCTGGTTGCTTAAATAGATAAAAGAATAGTTCTCCCAAAGTCCGGTTCAGGCGGGGCTTATTTCAGTGCCTCTAATCCCAAACCTGTCACTCTATCTCATTCAAAAATTTGACAGATTGGCACTTTGGGGGAATTTAACTATTTTAGAATTACATTTTGCGGAAACTCAAGCATAAATTTTGCAAATGATATCTGCTACCACATCATAAGCATTCTCCTGCAAATGTATCCCATCCACCGTATATTCTCTGGACAATTGCCCGTCTTCCCCGATCAGTTTATGGAAAACATCCACATATGCAAAATCATATGCCTCGCATAATTTTTTGATCTCCGTATTGATCTTCTCAATTTCTCCATTGGATTTTCCCTCTGCCCAAGACGGCATCAGCCCGATTCTTTTTGTATATGCTGGATACATGGATTCAATATAAATCTTTGTCTGTGAAAGCTGCTTTCGAATCCTTAAAGCCAGTCTGATCAGTCGTTCTGCTAATGGTTTTGCTCCCGGATATAAAGACATTAAAAAGTCATTGGCTCCGCCTTGCATGATGATGATATCTGGCTTGTATGGAAATACATCGTAAGACAGCCTTGCACCCATCTCTGCGATCGTATCTCCCGCAACGCCGCTGTTTATGATCTCAGCATCGATATCTTTTAATTTCTTCATCGGGAAATAATCTGTCAGGGAATCCCCGAACATTACAATTGTTTTTTTCTTTTCTTCCATTTTTCACTCCAATGCTTCTTATTCCAACACCTTTTGTTTAAAATCTTCTTTTTGCTTCATTGAAATTCCAAGTCCATTGATCATAAACTGGTTGATTGAACCATATTCCTCTTTCATGGTTTGCAATGCCGCATTTAAAAATTCTTCTTTTGCCACAAAATATCCTTCCAGCTTTTCGATCTTTTCTTTATGCAGTCCTGCAAAGTGAAGTTTCTTTTTCAATTTTTCAACTCTTGTGATCGCAGCTTTGTTCGTCTTTAAATAATCTTCCATCACATCATCTTCGGATACATCAAGCAAAAATAAAATCGTTGCTGATAACAGACCGCAGCGGTCTTTTCCCTCGGTACAATGCCATAAAACAGCGCCATTTTCTGTCGTCATGACTTCATTGACTGCCTGTGCGATCTGTTTTCGGCAGAATTCTTCTTTGATCATCATTTTATAAATATCAGACATTTCAGGAAATTCTTCCATATGTAACATTTGTTTTTTTGTTTCCTGTTCCCTGCTCACTCCTACCATGCTTTCCATAAAAAATGGAATATTCTCATACACAGATCCGGTTACTTCAAGATCCGGTTCTTGTTCTACTTCCATTGGTGTTCTCAAATCCAGAATCTTCTGTAAATGATACTCATTTTCCAAGAGTTTTTTGTCCTGTGATGTGATTCTTGATAAACGGTTGCTGCGGATTAAATATTTCTCCTTGATCACCGCACCTTCCGTTGTCTTCAAACCACCTAGATCTCTGGCGTTATCTGCGCCTTCTAAATATATTTTTCCCATGATACCGTCTCCATTTTTATGTGATTATTCCTCATGTTCTGGCTGTTTCTCTTTTAATGAAATTCCATCCATAACGTAAGTTTTCTCTGTTTTCTGATTATCAAGATAATCGGTTCTGATCTGTGCTTTCGCTTCTTCATAATCTCTTTTTAATTCTCTTGCAGAAAGCAGACGGCATCCTTGTCCACGGATGATGATCTGCTCCAGACCATCGGATGTCGCAACGGTTACATCATATTTTCTTCCATGTGTATGGGCAAATTTTTCGATATACTGGTCGGCTGTTTCTGCTTCTTTTGTATACACGACATGAATATTTAAATAATCTGTGATCTCTGTTTCATGCCCTTTCACTCTATACGCATCAAACACAACGATCAGCTCCATGCCTTTCATTCCCTGATAATTGCTCATTTCATCAAGCAGTTTGCCTCTGGCCGCATCGACATTCGTATCTAACAGTTCCTTCAGTTCATCCCAGGCATAAATGATATTATATCCGTCAACCAGCAGATATTTCTTGGACATATCGCGTTTCACAGATGACTTTTCGGCTGAAGAATGGTAATCCTGTTCGATCCTTGCTGCTTTCTTTTTCTTCCATTTGCTTTTATTATGCTGGTTTGCATAAAATGTCTGCTCTAAAATCTTATCAATCTCATCTGTATCAATCCACTCTTCCTCGATATACGCTCTTCGCTGTGTAATTTCATCCAATTCTTCTTCCACAGTTTCTTTCGCCAGAACACTTTCTAAATGCATATGGTCTGGGACTTCATTCCATGCCACATTATATCCAGCACCATGAGAGCAAAACACAGAACCACATGGATTTTCCAGATCATGATCTGGGTCATAACCTGATTGTTTAATGATCTCATCTGCATTATGACAGATATCATATCCATTTAATGTTGTAAATAATCTTCCCATTCCTTTGGAATATGCCAGTACTTCTTTTTGATAGTCCTGCATTGTCGAAACAGGTGCAACGCCTTGTAATACAGCCATTTCTTTTGATGTATCCGGAGTTTCAAATGTTCCATGCATCTTTTCAATATCCGTCATGGCGCGTCCCACCATCTGCTGTGGGATTTCTAAACGGAATTTGTAATATGGTTCCAGTAAAACACTTTCTGCCATACGAAGTCCCTGACGTACTGCTCGATACGTTGCCTGACGGAAATCTCCACCTTCTGTATGCTTCTGATGTGCACGTCCTGCTGCCAGTGTGATCTTGATATCCGTGATTGGTGCCCCTGTCAAAACACCTCTATGTTCTTTCTCCAATAAATGAGTCAGGATCAGTCTCTGCCAGTTTTTGTCCAGTACATCTTCACTGCACTGTGTATCAATGACAACTCCGCTTCCTCTCTCCAATGGTTCTAAGATCAAATGTACTTCTGCATAATGTCTTAATGGTTCAAAATGTCCAACGCCTTCTGCTATATCTTTGATCGTTTCTTTGTATACAATATTTCCTTGTCCAAATTCTACATCAACATCAAAACGTTCCTTGATCAGACTTTTTAAAATCTCAATCTGGACTTCTCCCATGATCTGAACCTGAATTTCCTGTAATTCTTCATTCCATATAATATGAAGTTCTGGTTCTTCTTCCTCTAACTGTCTTAATTTCGGCAGCATAACTGTTGCACTTGTCTGTTCTGGCAGAATCATCTGGTATGTAAGAACTGGTTCAAGCACTGGTTCATAACCACCTTGCTCAACACCCAGGCACTGTCCCGGAAATGTATCACTAAACCCTGTCACCGCACTGATTCTTCCAGCTTCAAGTTCATTCACTGTTTCGTATTTTTCTCCTGAATAAATGCGGATCTGATTGATCTTCTCGTCACTGTTTGTGATCACTGTCTTCACTTTCAAGTCTTTCCCTGTCACTTTTAAATGTGTCAGTCTGTTTCCTGACTCGTCTCTTGTGATCTTAAAAACACGCGCTCCAAATTGTTCTGGATATTCTTTTTCTTCTGTGTAATATCCAAAATCTTTTAAAAATTCTTCCACTCCCTGAAGTTTTAACGCTGATCCAAAGAAACATGGAAACACCTTGCGTTCTGTGATCATTTTTCGAATCTGGTCATCACTTATCTCACCTGATTCCAAATACTGATCTAACAGCATTTCATCTTCCATTGCAACAGCTTCATAAAATTCATCACTGTTTTTCATTCCAAAATCAATGCATCCGCTGCTTAAACGTTCTTGCAGTTCTTCTAATAATGCTGTCTGGTCTGTTCCATTTTGATCCATCTTATTGATAAATAGAAATGTTGGAATCTCATATCTCTTTAACAGACTCCATAAAGTCAGTGTATGTCCCTGAACACCATCCGCACCACTGATCACAAGAATCGCATAATCTAATACCTGTAATGTACGTTCCATTTCTGCTGAAAAATCCACATGCCCCGGTGTATCAAGCAATGTCAGATCCATGTCTTCCATAGATACTTCCGCCTGCTTTGAAAAAATGGTGATCCCTCTTGATCTTTCCAGTTCATAAGTATCTAAAAACGCATCTCCGTTATCTACTCGTCCAAATTTTCTTAAGTTACCTGCTGTATATAAAATTGCCTCGGAAAGCGTCGTCTTTCCAGCATCAACATGTGCCAGAATTCCGACACAGATGTGTTTTCTTTTTTCCATGATCATCTCATCCTTTTTTTAATATCTATATCTAAGTATATCTGTTTCGATGAGAAAAGTCTAATATCTTATTTTCCAAAAGAAAAGGGCAGAAAACCCGATCAATTTTCTGCCTTTTCTTTATTATTTTTGATTCTTGCTATATAAAAATGCTGCGATCCAAGAAGTTACTGGAACTGCCATGATCACACCAAGACTTGATGATAATCCCTGCATGATTTCGATTCCTACCGAATACATGTTGATCACTTGCTGGTATTCATAATTGTATGCAAAGATAAATACTAATGTGTTGATCGATCCCCCAGTAAATGCAAGGATCAATGTATTTGTCATCGTTCCCATCATATCTCTTCCGACATTCATTCCTGATTGAAATAATTCTTTTAACATCATTTGTGGATTTTGTTCTTTTAATTCATTAAGCGTCGATGCGATTGACATTCCAACATCCATGACGGCACCTAAGGATGCGATCAGGATCCCTGCAAATAAAAGTTCCCCGATCTTGATATCCGTCATTTCTCCGACATAAACAAGATTTTCTATATCCGATACATTATAGCCAGTGATCGAAGTCACTTGTCCAAAGATCAATGCAAAAACTCCCGAAAATACGACACCTATGATCGTTCCAAGCATTGCAGCTACTGATTTCTTCGTGATCCCATCGACCATACACATCGTAACAACCGTTGTAAATGCGACCACCAAAACAGCTGCCAAGATTGGAGATATTCCTTTGTAGATCATTGGCAGGAAAATAAAAAAGATGCAGAGCATTGTAAAGATCAAACTTAAGATTGATGATATTCCTTTTCTTCCACCTACTGCAACCACGATCGCCACAAAAATAGCTGCCATCAGCCATACCATAGGACCTCTGTTTACACTGTATACAGACGCTACTAATTCTCCATTTGATTCATTCACGATCGCTATGACTTTCATTCCCTTTTTACATTTTGCACCAAATAAATAACTTTGGGAACTTGTTGCCTGTATTGTTTTTCCTTTATGATCTCCAGATAAAAGTTTTAATTCTACGGTTTGTTTGCCACTTCCACTATTGGATAAATTTCCAGAGATCACTTTTGTTACTTCTGCTTTTTCAAAATTCCTTCCATCTGTATCAAGAAGTTTTGTCTTCTTGATCCCAGAAAAAGAAAAAAACAGCAGAAGAAAGAGAATGCCTGCGATCAGCAGACACACTCTTTTCATCTGTTTTTGTTTCATTGTTATTTCACAGTTGCTTTCAGAACTTTACTGTAAGAACCGTAGATTTTCTTACCTTTGACTACTTTGTACGCACGAACTTTTACATAGCATTTCTTCTTTGATTTTAATGATTTGATCGTATAAGTAGTTTTTGTTGTATTTTTTGTCTTTGCATTTTTAAAGTTCTTGTTTGTTGCATATTTAATCTCATATCCAGATACAGATGCTTTTTTGATCTTAACTGTTACTTTCTTTTTCCCAGCTTTCAGCGTTGCAGATGCTTTTGCTACTACAACTTTTTTTTCTAATGCTGCTTTTGCATTTGTCAGAGCTTTTAATGCATTTTGTACTTCACTCTTTGTTGCCTTTTTATCTGCTGCAACTTTCTTCGCTCCTGCAAGTGCCTGTTCAAAGACTCTGTAGCTTTGTGTTGTATATGTATTTTTCTGTTTTACAATACTTTCTGTTGCTTTAATTTCTTTGTTGAGTGATGCTACATCTCCTTTGCTCTTTGTGATAGAAAATGTTTCGTCAATCTTTTCATCATTGTCTGTACGATATGTATTGATCGTTAAATTGTTTTCTGTCACGTCCACAACAGAATATGTTGGAACATCTTCCTGCCAACGGTGTGCAATGTATGTCTGCTGTCTTGGTACAAGATCATAATACTTACTTCCTGAAGAAGAACCGGCTGTCATATAAAGGACACCTTCTGGATTGATCACAGAACTTCCTTGTTTTTTGACAGTTTCAATTGCTTTTTCATCCATGATACTCTTAAGGTATGATAAGTATTTCTGGTCTTTTTCATCTGTGCTGTCATTTTTGATATTTGCTGGTGCTACAGTTCTTGTTGTTGGATTTTCACCCGCATCCATATCTTTCTTTAATTCTGCATCAAACTCATCGTCTGTATAATCATTGGCTTTTGTTCCGCCTAATAACATTTTAGATCTGGAATATGCATGGTCATGACCTGTTAATACCGCATCAATATCATTTTGTTCAAAAATTGGTGTTAACTGGTATCTTAAATTTGTAATCTCTGGCTCGTTAGAATGTTCTGCTGAACCATAGATATCCTGATGCAGTGTTACGATTCTCCATTTGCAGTCTTTATTGGCTGCAACTGTCTGCTCAATAAACTGTTTATGTTCTGCTACATTTGTATCCTGTGTATTTAACATGATAAATAAGGCATTTCCATATTTGAAATAATAATCTCCACCGACTACCTTATTACTTCCAAGTTCACTGGCATTTGTTCTGTTAAAATGATATGTATAGTTTGCGTTATCTGCATCATGGTTACCTACTGTTGTTGCCACTGGAAGAGATTTTAATGCTTCCGGACTTAAATATCCAGTATACTCGATCTCACTTTTTGATGCATCTTTGTTTGGTGATTTTTTCTTTGTTGTCTGAATCTGGTCACCTGCGGATACGACAAAACTTAACTTGTTATCTGTCTTTTCTAACGCTGCATTTAAAGTGGATGACCAGTTAAATGCATCACTTTTTACTGCATTTGACTGTGCATCATAAAATTCCTGACTGTCTTTTCCTTTTAATTCATTGGAAGATCCGATCTGTGGGTCTCCTACAAACGCAAATGAAAAGTTTTTTGTAGATTTTGTTGTGTACGCAGCCGGTTTTGTATATCCATTTCCGTTGTCATAACTATAATAGTATGTTTTATTTTCTTTTAATCCTGTTGCTGTTACCTTATTAGAATTATATGTTTCACCATTGCTGTCCTGCTCATCTTTTACTTCGGTTTGTTCTGCCTCATATACTTTGGCATTTTTCATATTACGTCCTTCACCGATGATCAGTTTTGGAACATTACTATCCTTCTGATCTTTGGAAATTGCTTGTACTTTTGCTTCCACATCTGCATTTGAATTATTATCATTTATCTGTTTTGGTGTGTACCATGCAAAATTCAATTCTGTTGCATTGCTTCCTGGTGATAATGAAATTTGTGTCCAGTCATTTTTTAAAGTTTCCCATTCTTTCTGCCAACGATTCCACTGTGTCGTTGTTCCCATTGTCTGTGCAATTTCTGCTGCATTTGTCTTACCATCTGGAGCCGCACTTGCAAATACTGGAGCTGCATTTGCCGCAGAAAGTGTCAATGCTAATGCACTGATCATCATTTGTTTTCTCCAATTAGATTTCATATATACCTCCTAATACTTTTGCTTTTAGCATTTTCCTTGTTCATTGAAAAATTTTATCAGATATATGTAAATTCTAATTTCAAATAAATGTAAACATTTTGTAAAATAACAAGGATATATGAAGTTTTTACATTCCTTCATATATCCTTTTTCCTATTTTTCAAAATGCTTCAACAAAATACTTTCTGCTTCCGAATTCCACAACCCTCCATGATTACTGCATGCGTCTGCCAGCTGCGTAAATACAGGATCATTTTCTCCAAGCTTTCGGAAATCCTCGATCGCTGTAAGTGGAAGATCTATCTGTGGATAAATAATTTTCTTAGATCCCTGCATTTTCTTTAAATACAAAGTCGTATCTACGATTGCATTGATTCCACCAATATGTGTGATTCCTATTGCCGGATTCATCTTTTTATTCTCAATCAGTTCAAGTGCTTCGACCATATCAGATCGTAGTCCTCCAGAAGATCCGATCAGTTTGGTCTTTAAATAATGACTTCCATAAATATTCATTCCTGCCCGGTAGTTCTTATCCGCTGTCGCTGCATAAATATTCATGCAGCCATCCATTGCCATAATACGATTTCCAATCTCTGCTACACATTTGGGCGGTGCATAAACAAAGACATCATCATAGCCTTTTTCATTTGTCATTGCCAGTAATACTGGGACAGAATCTGTTACCATCGATGGATTGATATAGTAGAGTTCTACTCCGTGTCTCCTGCCTTCCTCAACGGGAATGATTCTCCTTACTTTCTCTAAACGCTCTTGATTCGTATCTGTGATAACTAAACGCTTTGGTTTCTTTTCCATCTCCAACACATATCGAATTGCCATCAGACCCATAGGTCCTGCTCCTCCAAGAATGATCGTATTCCCACCTTCCTTGATTCCTGATATATGGTCATGCGATCCTTGTTTACTGTGATAATTTGAGTGGAAACTGCTTACTACACTATATAATGCCTGAGCCTGGGCAAGCTCATAAAACGCACCGGTTTCTCTTTGTATCAGACATCCTTTCTCTATAACGTCTCCCGGTACAATACAATAGGTTGCTGCTCCACCAAAATATGGGTAAGAATATCCTGGTGATTCAATCTGAAGTGGAATCTCAGGTACGATCACAAATTTCTTGCCTTCCTGATATTCATCCTTCCATCTCTCTCCGACTTTCGCAATTGTTCCTGAAAATTCGTGTCCGATCAGTACTGGTTTCTTCTTAATATTCTTTGGTACTCGTAAATGACGCTGTGCCAAAGTGATCTCTTTTAGCGTTGACATAGCAATCCCATTACATTCAATCTTTAACAGTACTTCATCTTCGGCAATATCAGGGATTTCAAATTCTTCCAGACGTATATCTTTGACTCCGTAGAGTCTGACTCCTTTGATCTTCATGGTCTTTCGCCCCCTAAGTTTGTCAAATGTCAATGTCGCATTATGATAATTGTTCAATTAGCCTTTTTTATTATAGCATAGGATGGGGGGAAAAAGGAACTGTAGAAATTTTGATTTTGTGGGCAGTTGGCCAACTGGAGTCTTTCTGTATATGATAAAAAATAAATAATAGTCTGAAAAAGCAGCTAGAGAATTTATGCACACGTTTTTTACCGATCGCTTAT
>CABIYF010000047.1 GCA_902362875.1 Eubacteriaceae bacterium
TATTATTTCGTTTTTCTCATATACACGGACGGCTATTCAAATCACTACGGGTGTGTATGTTGTACGGTATTGGCTGATAATTTTGGATTTCGTAGACGGAAGGCTTTAGACTTCCAAACTTCAGTTTGTCAAGTTACAAATAAATTTTTGAAACTTTTTTCAAAAAACTTGACAAATCGGTGTTCATAAATTCCTTTCATCTTCCGTTAACGAACACAAAAATAATTAACCAATACCGTTTAACATACACCCTCTGTGGTGGTTTGAATAGTCTTCCGTTGTATGAGATAGAAAGAAGATAGGAACAAATATTTATCATATATCGGTGGCAACGATTAGCAGATTTTAAGTGCGTTTTTTACAAATTCGCAGCGCCCTGTGGTTGATTGTTTGACCGTAGCTGTGGGCATTTTGGCTCGCAGCGAGGAAGTTATCAAAGGAACAGGCGCGGATCAGCGATTTGTAAAAAACGCTCTTAAAATCTGCGTGTTGCCACCGATATATGATAAATATTTGTTCCTATCTTCTTTCTATCTCATACAAATCCCAACGACTACCTTTCAAACTACAATTTAATTTCCAGAACACCCATGTTTCTCTTCTCCGCACTGATGACTTCCACAAGAATGTTCATGTGCATGATGAGAACACTGTACATTCGGGTTAAAATCAAGTTCTCCTTTCAAATATGCATTCACTGCTTCATCTGCATCTCCTGAAACGCCGCCATATAACTTGATTTCTGCTTCTGCTAATGCATTCTGTGCTCCACCGCCGATTCCTCCACAGATCAGTACATCCACTTCTCCCTGTGATAAGAAACCAGATAAAGCTCCATGTCCTTGACCATTTGTATCAACGATCTGTGCAGCTGTAACTTTCCCATCTTCGATATCATAAAATTTAAACTGGCTTGTGTGTCCAAAGTGCTGATAAATCTTTCCATCTTCATATGTTACTGCAATTCTCATTTTGTTACCTTCCTTTTTAAAAATCTTTGATTGGATGACGGAATTTGCTGCTCTGTTGCAGTGTTTTTTACAAAAAGGACATGTCATGCCATCGCAAAACTGATAATTCCCCCCTGTGATCAGAAGTTTCTTTCCATTTACAACACTGTCTGCCATTTTGTATCTGGCACTTCTATAAATCTCTGCTACAGTTGTTCTGGAAATGTTCATCTGTTTTGCACATTCATGTTGTGTATATTCTTCAAGATCAATCAGACGTATCGTTTCGTATTCATCTAATGTCATGATAACTTCTTCTCCTGTCAAGAGTCCATCTGGGAAAAAGCTGTCGTAAGCCGGTTCCATACATATTCTTCTACATCTTGTTGGTCTTGCCATATTATCTTCTCCTTGTTGCATTTTATTTCCGTCATATGTCGATAACTGTATTATAACATTTGAAAATTTATGATTCAAGTTACTATGAGATTTCATAGTAAGAAACTTAACTTTCTTACAAATTCAATTCATATATCTTATACTATGTCCATCCTATATCTTCATAAAACATCTCTTTTGCCTGAACAATCTGTCATATATGTCATTCCTTTCTGTCTTTGTTAAATACATCCTCCAGCCAGTCTGCATAATCTTTTACCCAGCCACCATCTGATCCAAAGCCATGAGGCCATCCATCTAATACAATCTTTCTTGTACGAATCCCCATTTTTTTGATTACCTGATACTGTTCTTCAAACTGGTCATAAAATGAATCTTCCGTTCCATATACATAAAATGTTGGTGGAAGATTTCCTTTCTTCAACCATTTCGGATCCATATTTCCTACACTCAGCCGTCCATAGAAAGAATAGATCATTCCATCTGCTGACGCATGTGCTGGTATTTGATCAAGCTGATTCTCTTTATATTTTTTGTCTAACGCAGTACCTGTTACATTTTCGTCATAATGCATTAAAAACTCTCCTTCCTAATTTAATGAATAAAATTTGTGCTGATTCTTTTTTCTTTTTCTGGCTGTTTAAGCCCTGCTTCTTTTCCAAGCTCGATACTTTTTAGCATCCAAGCCATGTTTTTTCCAAGGATTCTCATGATCTGAACACCTTCTTCATCTTCTAATACCTGCCTCCTTTCAAAATATTTAAATATTCATCTTACTTTACTTGCCTTTCCCAAAAGCGAACTGCTTCGTTGATCCATCCTTCAGCTACAGTCCCTTCACCTAATCCAAAACCATGTGTCAATCCATCAAATATTTGAATTTCTGCATCAGTTCCGTTCTTTTTGATGTTCATACAAAAAAACTATCGCTCTTGCTAAGTCTTCACATGCTGTTTGTGCTCCTGGACGATAGATTAAAGCAAAGGCATTATATCCTTTCTTTGACAATTCCAATGCATGAGGGAAGCTGTCATGAATTCCTGCAACATACATAAATCCACCGCCTGTATTTCTTTTGTCTGAATCTTCTTTCTTTTCTTTCTCTGTGTAAATATCATAAAAAATCTGATTTCCATTTTGAACTTCATTTTTCATGTAATTTACAATTTCCACGGTACGTTTCAGATTAATTTCACTGTACCATGGTAATATTTCTTCGATATTTTTTAATGTCAGATCATCTTCAATCTTGATATCTGCTGGGAATATCAATCGTCCATATCCTTTAAATGCAGGATCATTGATCACATCTTTTACTTTCGTTTTCATTGTAAAATTCCTACCTTGTTTTTTAGATTTCTTCTTAATATCTTGTTTTATTACTTTTACATTATTATCTTTTTGTTCTGTTCTTTTGTTGCATCCAGTAACTAACACACTTAAAATAAAGCAGCTTATAAAAACAATTTGTTTTACCATTTTCCCTCCGGTATTTATCGCAATAAAGCAAAGATTTTCTATATTGCTTATTTCCTTACTATTATAGAAAAAGCGAGACCTGTTATAAAGTCTCGCTTTGTTATTGAGTTTAAACCTTTGGGTTATATTTTTTCTCTAGATTCTTGTATATTTTTCCGAATAATCTTCACAAAACCATACTCTGTATACACCCAGTGGAACTTTCTGATCCTGTGTCTTTAAACTAACTCCGACCATTAATAAAATCGTTATGATCAACGCTGGAATCAGTGGATTGATACTCCATAAATACTCCTGATACCACTGCATGGAGGAGCAGTAATAAAGGAATACATAACTGATAACACCGCCAACACTTGATGCTAACGCACCTGCTGCCGTTGCCTTTCCCCAGTAGACTCCGAAAAAGTATGGAACACCAAAGGAAAGTGCGATTCCGCCGGCTGATAATATGACAAGCAGCTGTCCTAATTGATTCTGGTTTAATGCGATCAATGCACAAAGGCAACAAAATACTGCAAATAAGATCATATTGATCTGCTTTAATTTCTTCTCTTCTGCCTTGCCGCCAAAACAGTCTACATACAAATCTTTTGTAATACTTCCCGCAATGACCAGTACAAATGAAGATACCGATGACTGAATTGCCGCAAAGATTGCAGATACCACGATTCCTGCCATCCAGCCTGGCATCAGACTTGCTGTCAGATAGACGGTGGAATAATCTGCGTGGGAAAGTCCCGGATTAATAATATAAGATAATGGTCCTGTTGCTGTCATAAACAAATAAGTGAAAAATGCCATTCCACAACTGATCACTGCTGCCCTTTTCATGACTTTCGTATTGTCATACATTATTGGCACTTGTAAAAATGATGGATTTAATGCATTTGCCCATCCTGATACAATTGCAATACTGATCGCTTGTGGCAGTGTATAGGAATTTGCTCTTACCAAGGTATCGTTGACATTTTTTAGATACTGCATGGCCTGTGCGACACTTCCAAAGTCTGTACTGACTTTGTGTAAGGTTACACCGATCAGGAAAATCACAGAAAAGATCATGAATGCTCCTTGCAGGACACATACTTTTGCAAGGGATTTCACTCCACCTGCTGCGGAATATAGAATGATCACTAAGATGCACAGAATCATTCCAATGCTGTAAGCTTTATCACCAAGGATCAGGCTGAAAATCCTTGCTGCATTTAAAAACTGTGCTCCTGTTGTGATCATCAAAAAGATGATCGTCAGCAAAGTGATCACGATCGTTACGTTCCTTGACTGATACCTGTGATGTAACATATGAACGGATGTCTGTCCATGAATTCTTTCTTTGACGATCGCTATTTTCTTTCCAAAGGCTCCCAAGGAGAAAAAAGTGTTAAATGCGTATGATATGGCAATCAGTGTATAAATAAATCCAACACTTCTTGTAAGCCCCGGTCCTGCGATCATCGTTCCTCCTGCCATCGATCCCATGGCTGAGATCATGGCAACTTCCATGACATTTAATTTTCCGCCGCCTGTTAAAAAATCGGAGAATCGGCTTGTTTTTCTGTTTTTTAAATGTACCAGCATTCCGAGTGCGATCACTGCAACAGAATATACTGTAAATATAATCAATATCGTATTTTGCATTCCTGCAGATATAAAAAATCCACCAAGTTTAATTCCTTTCATCATAATTTCCTTTCTCCCTTGCACTTAAACTACAGTCTGTAATCCCATGAATCAAAAAGCTGACTGTAAAAAGCCAAAATAAAATGGAGATCATAACACCTGTTACAAACCAGAATGGGAATCCGAAAACATAGGTATCCGGATAAAATCTGTAGATAGAAAATGCGGCAATAAATTCAACTAACACAAAAATAAAATATTGCACATGGATCTGTATCATCTCTTTTTTGGCACGTATAAAACGTTTGTCTTCTTCTATTTTTAATTCTTTTGGATCATATGTTCTTGAATCCTCATCCCATTTTTTCATAACCTTTTCCTTCGTTTACTGTTTTTATATTATTTTTCATTATAGATCATATGGCAGACATTGACCAGATTTTCTCTGTCTTCTTCTCCATCAATTGGTGGTACCCAGTTTCTTGATTTGAAATCGTCTAAGATTGCTGGAATTAAGTTCTCTGTGAACTGATCAACATCATCATCAAATCCGTTTGCTTCTAATGTCTTCTTGCAATTTTCGAATCCAAAGCTCTTGTAGAAATCAAGCACTGCATCTGCTACATAATCTGCAACTTCCTTGGCTGTTCCTGTCTTTGGCACTGCGAAGATATCTGCTAATTTTGCGATATTTTCTGCAGATGCTTCTGCATGATGACGGATCAGTGCTGGAATTACCATGATTGCTGAATGTCCGTGTACGACATGATATCTTGCTCCGATCGCATGGGCTACACAATGTCCGTTTGCTGCACCACCAGTACTTTCTGCCATATGTGCTGCGTAAGATAACTGTGCTCTACCTTCCTTATTTCCTGGATTTTTGTATACGATTGGCAGCCATTTTCTGATTCTTTCGATACAGTCAAATGCAAGTGGTGTGGAGAATGCATTCTGTTTTACTCCAATCACAACTTCCATTGCATGGCTTAAGGCATCAAGCCCTACGGATGCTGTTGGTTTTGGAGGCATTCCGATTGTAAGATCTGGATCGATGATAACTAAATCTGTCACCATAGATTCATTCATAAAACTATATTTTAAATTTAATTTTGGATCTGTGATAACGGCACTTGCTGTAACTTCAGCCCCTGTACCAGATGTTGTTGGAATTGCGATGAATTTTACATTTCTCTTAAATGATGTCTTCATCTTGCTTCCTGTTGCACCATAGTCATGCAGGGAATCGATTTTTTCTGGTAATGCTGCGATCAGGTTGGCAGCTTTTGCTGTATCGATACTGCTTCCTCCACCAAGTGCGATCGTACAGTCACATCCGCTGTCTCTTAATACGTCTGCAACTTCCATACATAATCTGGAGGGTTTGGAAGTACTTTATCATAGATTTCATATTCAACCTGTGATGCTTCTAATGATTTTAATACATCATCAACAAGTCCTGCCTTGATAACGCCCTCATCTGTTACGATCAGACATTTTGTTGCTCCAAGATATTTTACTTTTTCTCCTGTCTGTTTGGCACTTCCTGCTCCAAATACGACATGTGGTAATCTGTTTTTCTCAAATGGATTCATGAATTTTCCTCCTGTTTTTAATAGTTTTTGTAATAATTCTTATTTCTTGTTATTCTGATCTTTCTTACGCTAACTGCTGTTTCTTTTCCATTTTCATCATGATGAATGTTCCGATAAAGCAAAGTACTAAGACTGCTGCTACGAAATATGCATTAATATGGAAAGCCGAACGAAGTGTTCCATCACTTAATTTGTTAATGTATACACGCCACTGTGTTGAGAAGAAGTTTCCGATATTTTCGCCTGCAAGGATCAGTGCCTGTGCTCTTACCTGTGCTTTTGGTGATGTTTTGATTGCTAGTAAAGTCACAACTGGATGTGCAAGTCCCATCGTTGCCCCTACCAAGAAGATTGCAACTAAGGATAAATTAAATGTCGTTGCTACAACTCCAAGGATCAGTCCTGCAAGTAACATTCCATAGAATAAATGAAGGGAAAATCTTCCGATCTTGTTGTAAATAGGTCCGTTTAATGCTCGTCCGATAAAACTTGCAAGTGGCATGATACTTGCTGCAAGTCCTACCTGTACCAATGATGCACTAATTGGTGGTTCAGCGATCCATGTAGAAATGTTAGACCACATCAGCTGGATCATTAAGTATACTAAGAATGCAAGTACAATATAAATGATAACGGATGGATTTAATTCTCTTTCTTTTTTTCCTTCCTTCTTTGTTTCTTTTGCCTTATCGAGCACTTTTTCAGGCTCTTCGATAAATTTTTCTTTTGGTATGAAGATTAGGAATAAAAGCACTGGTACAATAGCATATAAATAAAGCATATAAGAAGCTTTCCATCCGAAAGATGCATTTACAATTCCTGAAATGTTAGAGAAGATAAATCCCCAGAAACCACTTCCTGCTGTTACGACTCCAAGGACTGTTGCAAGTTCCTTTCCTTCAAAATAGAATGGAAGAACTGCTCCTGCGATCAGACATCCAACTCCTGCTCCAAATCCTACAAAGAATCTCATGAAGATCATCGCGCTTAAGCTTCCACTCACTAGAACTGCTCCTACGCTTCCTCCGATTGTCAGCACTCCTGCGACAACTGCCCAGATTCTCATGTTCATTTTCTTTCCACCGATCAGTGAAAGGAAAATATTTGCTGCTACCATCGCTAAGTTTGTGATTGTTGCAATGTAATTTACCATGATCTCATTTGTAAATCCCTGAACCTCTGCGATTGATCTGATCAATGGTGCGTTGATATTTGCATACGCTCCGTTAAAAAATGTCCAGATAAACATGACGATAAAGATCACTCTTTTTGCTGTTTTTCTGTCTTTATATTTTATCAATTTTTCATCCTCCTAAATCAACTTTGTTCCGATCGGTTTGACAGTGTTAATTTTATAACAAGGTTTTTGTATTTTCAATTTTCAAAACTTGAATCTGTAAATCAAAAATTTGCACATCTTTCTTCTGACTATTTTTTTGTATCTGCTGACGAACAATCTGGAATGTGATACTATATAAGAAATAAAGGAGGTCAAAACCGTGACAATTCAACAATTATTGATCTTTGACTGTCTTGTAAAAGCGAAAAATTATGCAAGGTCTGAGGAAATTTTATATATTTCACAGTCGAATCTGCGCCGTATGATGAAAGCCTTGGAGAAGGAATTAAACGTCAAACTCTTCACAAAGAAAAATCAGGAAATGGTACTTTCTGATGCAGGAATTCATTTTTATAAGTATGCGAAAACTATCCTTACTTCCTGTTCAGAACTTGAAGATAAGGTAAAAGAACTTCGTACAACTCCTGGACAATCCCTGATCGTTGCAACAACATCTTCGATCGCAGAATCTTTTATGCCAGAACTTATGCACATTTTTCATAAACGTAAGGATATGAAGGATACGGAAGTCATTTTGAAACTTGCAGTGAGCAGTGATGCGGTTCTTGATATGTTAAAGAACGGAGAAGTTGAGCTGGCATTTTTGTATGATTATGATACATCGTTAAATTATGATGTCTGTGCTTATCATGAATATATGATGGTACTTCCAGCATCTCATCCTCTTGCATCGAAAGAACAAATTAAGATTTCTGATATTGTCGGAGAACCATTTATTTTTTATGAGAAAAACAGCTCCTGCTATCATGCATTAAAGAAAATCTTTGCTTATGAGAACGTGGAACCGAATATTATAAGATATGCCAATACTTCCGAAGAAATTATTACTTATGCCAGCTGGTACAATGCGATCGGTATCATTCCGAAAGCCAATGCCCTTGGAAATGATGTTGTATTTTGTTCCATTGATTGTGAGGCAAACCGTTTTCCGATCTATATGTGCTGGCCGGATGAGAAATCGATGACTTATAATGCGGATTATATGTTAAATTTATGTACCGTCTATAAAAATGAGCTGACGGAGCATTTGAAAAATATTTTGTAAGGAGACTTTTATGACAATTCAACAACTTCAGGCTTTTGTTGCCGTATGCGAGACGAACAATTTTGCAAAAGCTGCAAAAAATTTAAATATGTATCCTTCCAATTTAAGTTATACGATCACGGAATTTGAAAATTCGCTTGACGTTTTGCTTTTAAATCGTTCGAAAAAGGGAGTTTATCCGAATATTCTAGGGCAGGAAGTGTATACTCGCGCGAAAAAAATTTTGGAGCTTGTTTCCAGTTGTATGGAAAATGCAGATACAATAAATCAGAACCGAAGAGGATTTACGATTACTTACTCCAGGCAGTTCAGCCTTGCTTCTTTTCAATCTGGATTAAAGGAATTACATAGGGATTTTAGCGATCATGGAATTTCTCTGGATTTGATCATTCCAAATGATCAGACGATGGCTTTTCATGCTTTGGCAACAAAACGATCTGATATGGCGATTTTGTATGAGGATGTTTTTGATCCCGTTGGGTATCAGAAGAAATGGGTTGCAAATGATTCTTTGTATGTGGCGCTTTCTTCTTCCCACAGGCTTGCTTTCCGTCGAACTTTGAGTTTGAATGATATCAAAGATCAGACAATTTTGCTGTGTCAGGATGGTAACTTATGGGATCAATATGTACAAAAGCTTTTCTTCCATTCCAATATGACGCCTTCGAAATTTACTTATTGTTATAATTCTTTGTTACAGCGGGAATTGATCCTTCAGCATCCTCATTATGTGTCTATTGTTAGCAGCTTGTCTGTGCCTGATTTAGATACTGATTCTATAAATTCTTCGAATGATATGGAATCTAATCTTGTGTATCTCCCTTTGAATCATGAGATTAATCAGAGAAAGGTATATGCAGTTTATCCTGAAGATGGAGAAAATCCTGAAATGGTAGAGAATGTACTTGATTTTATTTGTAAATAAGTTATATTTACTGTTTATAATTTAAAAGATGACTGCGGTTTATTTTGATATTACGCAGTCATCTTTTTATTTACTTTCCGTTTATTTACTATGTATTTCTAATCGTTCTTCTTTGCAGAATATCGGATCAAACAGCTTAACACCAAATCTCGTTGTAAATAGATCGCATTTGCATAAGAATAAGTAATATGGATTAATTCCTTCCTGATACATAGATTCAAAATTACCCATTCCTTTCGCTATGATCACATCTGCACTGTCCAGATATTTTCTTGCTTCCTCACTTAACTGATCTTTGACGGTTCCTGTGATTGCAGCTCCATTGCTGATCACGGGAACAATCTTCGTAAGTCCCACTTCTTTTGCATCTTCTATCGTTGCATCATTAATTGCCAGTCCGCCTCTTACCATAACTGTGATTTCAAGATTTTTATAACGTTTCTTTAATTCTTCGATAAAAATCTTATCAAGAACAATTTCTCCACAATTATCTGTGATATATAAAAGAGTTTTTGCTTCTTTTAATTCTTCTTCCAGATATTTTACTTCTTGTCTCAATATGCTTAGATCATTGACTTTATTTAATAAATTCTCTAACATTTGATCATCAATATTGCCTGTCACACCAAAATCTATGTAATTCCCGACACATACATATTTAATATAATCTTCTATGTCCTTTGTTTCCTTTAAGCATTCCCTGATCTCATCTTCTCTTTCTAACATATATTGATTATATTTATGCTTTAGTGTTACATAGTCCGTTTCTTCTTCATAGTAGTATTCATTATAAATATCCTGAATTCGCTTATCTAACATTGGTGTTGATTCTTTATCTCCATATTGATATAAGATTCCAGTAACTTTCTGAATAAATTCTTTTTTCTTTTTTTCATCCGAATGTTTACGGATCTTTTGTTCTCTTTTTGAAAGATTACATGCGATACATCTTGAATTTGCAATCATAGTTTCTCTCCTTTTGTGATCACAGTTTGATTCTTCCTTCATTATAGCATGAGAAATTTTATGATTCTAGTTACAATCGCTGCTTGATAATCTTTAAATTTTTCTTTTAAACGAAAAAAAACATCCTTATTCTCTAAGAATGCTTAAATCTTCATATTAAATCTATATATAAAGGATATACCTTCAAAACAACATACAAGAACTATTCTTCATCTTCCACACTCTGCCTTCTTTGGTTAAAGCCTCGACCGATTA
>CABIYF010000048.1 GCA_902362875.1 Eubacteriaceae bacterium
TGCGTGTTGCCACCGATATATTATAAATATTTGTTCTTAGCTTCTTTCTATCTCATACAACATTAACGACTACCCTTCAAATCAGAATTTATTTCAGGAAATACAACACCGCCTCATAAACCTTCTCCACCCCATCTTCATTCAAAATCTCATGTCTCCGGTTCAAAAACAGCATTCCTCTGACATTGTTATATCCCCGTTTCTTCAACGTTGTCATAGCTTTGGCGTATTGTTTCTTTGAACCGATACATGGATCATCTGCTCCTGCGATAAATAAAATTGGGAGGGATGGGTGTTTTACCTGCCAGCCTTTGTTATTATATGTTTCATCCATTAATAAAAACAGATTCAAAAATCCATTATTACTGAATACAAATCCGTCCAGTGGATTTTCATCGTAAGCTTTTACATTTTCTTTGTTGTAGCTGATCCAGCCGTTTTCTGACTCTCCTTCTTCTAAGATTTTTCCGTATAAACCAAACGCCATTTTCTGAAAGATGTCGCCTCTTTTGTGTGCTCCCATTTTGCATGCTGCCTTTGCCATCAATGCTGCGGCTTTTGCTGCTTTGTTTTCGCTGGGGCTTCCGCATACGATCAGTGAGTCTAATTCATCATCGTATTTTTTTAAATAACAACGTACTACCAGTGATCCCATGCTGTGTCCAAATAAATGATATGGAAGTTTTCCGTATCGTTCTTTTGTCCATTGAGTGATCTGATGGACATCTTCAATGATAGCGGTTCCGCTTTCATCATAAAAATATCCGAGATCTTCTTCCTTTCTTATACTTTTTCCGTGTCCTCTGTGGTCGTGTATCACACTGATGTATCCGTGTTTGCACAGCATTTCCATAAATGGTTCATATCGTTCTTTGTGTTCTGCCATTCCATGGACAATCTGTACGATTCCTTTTGGTTCTCCTTCTGGTTCCATTAATAATACATGCAATTTGAGTCCATCCTGTTTCGATGTCAGATATACTGTTTTTTTCACTTTTGGCACCTCCGTTCTGCTCATTTCTTTTAGTTTAATTCTTATAAATTTTTGTGTCAAATATAGATTTATGGTAAACTATAAATATAACTATCAACTCTTTTATGGAGGATTTTATTATGAAAGTAAAAATGAAAAAATTCAGTGCATTGCTTCTATCCTGCATTCTGCTTTTTTCAATTACAGCATGCCAGAAAAAGCGAACAGCCAAAGAAATTATGCAGTCATCACTGAAACAAAGCAGCAGTTTAAAAGATGCTGATTTTAATGGAAATGCATCCTATACGATTGAAACTGGAAAAAATGGATCTGAATCTAATATTAATTTTAAAATGAATTTTGATATGAAACTTCAGACAGTCAAAGATGATAATTTAAAAATGGCAATGTCTTCTACTATTAATATGCTTGGCCAGAATGTTGACATGAAAATGTATTATGCCGATGGATATTACTACATGAATGCCAATGGTACAAAACAAAAAATGAAAATGGATATTGCCAGTCTTCAGAAACAGATTTCTTCAACAACAGGACAGACAACTCTGCCAATTAAATATTATAAGGATCTTAAACTTAGTGAAGAAGACGGTAACAATGTCATCAGTTACAGCATTAACAGTGATGGATTAAACAAATATGTCGAGAATATCACGAATTCCATGTCTACGATCACAGGCGGCAGTGATTCTATAAAGGTTACTTCCATGTCTGGTAAAAAGACACTCAATGACAAAGATCTTCCAGTGAAAGAATCCATTAAAATGGTAATAGAAAGTAACAGTAATAAAGTTGGAAAAATAACTTTGAAAATGGATCTTATTTATCATAATCCTGGAAAATCTGTTACTGTTTCACTTCCAAAAGATTTAAATACCTATCAGGAAGTATCTTCTAACAATTAGTGAACAAAGAATATAAAATAAAAATCCCTTTTCCTATTTACATGATAAGTTAAATACAAACTTTTCGATATAAATAGAAAAGGGATTTTCATTCCCCGTTCCTTATGTAGATAATATTTAATTCCGACATAATTCGACATAAAATATTATACTCTTTTGTAGGAAACACTGTCAATCATAGTAAATATTGATCTGAAAATAGTTTTATGAACATTTTGTAACTTAAAATCACTGGAATTTCCACATTTTTCATGCTATCTTGTATATAACAAACTTGTAGTTAGGAGTTATGATCTTATGAATTGGCACGGGAAACGTTATTATTCGTTTGACAGCTTTTTAAAAAATTATTTTGGTGAGAAAATTTATAAAGTATCTTTAGATGGCGGTTTTACATGTCCAAATCGAGATGGAACACTTGGAACTGGCGGCTGTATTTTCTGCAGTGAAGGAGGATCTGGAGATTTCGCTTCTTCATCCTGCTTATCTGTAACGGATCAGATCACTGCTGGGATTGAGATGGTTTCTAAAAAGATTGAGGATGGCAAGTATATTGCTTATTTTCAGGCATTTACAAATACTTATGGACCCATTGAAAAATTGGAATCTTTATATATGGAAGCAATCAATGATCCAAGAATTGTTGCTCTTGCGATCGGTACCAGACCTGATTGTCTGCCTCCTGAAGTTCTTGACCTGCTTGAGCGTTTAAATCAGATCAAACCTGTGTTTGTGGAACTTGGATTACAGACGATTCATGAAGATACTGCTTCTTTTATTCGGCGTGGATATCCTTTGTCTTGCTTTGATGAAGCGATATTGAATCTTCATAAGATCGGGGTGCTGACAGTTGTTCATCTGATTCTTGGACTTCCTGGAGAAACTAATGAAATGATGCTTGAATCGGTTCGTTATTTAAATCATCTTCCGATTCATGGGGTGAAATTTTCTATGCTGCATATTTTGAAGAATACGGATCTGGCGGTTTATTATGAGGAACATCCATTTGAGGTTTTCACTTTGGATTCTTATGTGGATCTGCTTTTGAAATGTATTGAGAATCTTAGCCCTGAGATTGTGATTCATCGATTGACTGGGGATGGACCGAAAGAATTGTTGATCGCTCCTGCTTGGAGTCTTCATAAACGGAAGGTTTTAAATACGATTGCTCATGAGATGAAAGTTCTTGATATCAGGCAAGGGGATCTTTTGTAAGCAACTTTTTAATATTTTTCTTTATTTGTATGTTACATCCCTATATTTTTCTATATTCAAAAAAGAAGGTAAAACCTCAACTATCGTTTTACCTTCTTATTCTTTACACTTTTATATTTTGAACACTACTATTTTACGCTTCATTTGTTGGAACTACGATGAAATTGTCTGGTAACTCGACACCATCCATTCCTTCAAATTCATTGCATATGATCGCGTCAAAGTCTGATAACTTGGAGAAATTGTAAAATCCTTTGACCGATAGTTTGGAAGAGTCAATCAAGAGATAATTATTCATTGACTGTTCCATTGCTTTTTCTTTGACCATCATTGTCTCTGTCTCGGTCGTATAACTCATGCCCTTTTCTAAGTCTACGCCTGCACAGCCTAAAAATGCATAGTCAAAGTTAAATCTTGAGAGATTCCCAATCGTTACTGGTCCTGCTGACATGTTGTATTCTGGAATGTATTTTCCTCCCAGATAAAATAATTCCGCCTGACAGCTTAGATTCTGATATGCCTCTGCAACCAGAAAATTGTGAGTAACAATCTTGATATTCTTATCTTTTAAATATTTTACCATCGGAACAACCGTTGTGATACCATCGAGGAAGATACAATCTCCTTCTTTCACAAAGGATGCTGCTTTCTTACATACGAGTTCTTTGCTCTCTGAGAATTCCGTTCGATCCCGTACATTCTTCTCGTCACGGTTTGAAACGATCTTATTCTGGTTGATTCCTTTGGCTCCGCCATGAACGCGGATTAATTTACCTTGATGTTCCAGTTCTTCACAGTCGCGCCGGATCGTAGTCTCCGTTACCTGCATAAGTTTCGCAAGGTCTTTGACTTTCACGATTCCATGCTCCTGAATCAGATTTAATATGGTTTCATAACGTTCGCTTGCTATCATCTTTTTTGCTCCTTTATTATTCTCTTTCATTTTACCCTACTTTCGAACAAAAAGGAACACAAAGATACATTTCCTTTGATGTTCAGTTTATTTTTACTGACAGCGGGCAAGATATTCTGGCATCTTGTCTGCAATGATTTCAAACGAACGATTTACTTCTTCTGGCACATCCACATGTCTTAAAAATCCTTTTCCATTTGGTCCATACCCATTCTCATCATCACGAAGCCGGTAGACTTCGCCTAATGCCAGCTCATAAAGCCTCTTTCCTTCCCATAGATATGGTGTATCATTTTGAAGGGTTCCATCCGGGTTAAGTTTTGGAATTATTGGAGCATAATTTATGATCTTCTGACTATTATTGAACAAATCTAATGCTGTTACATAACTTCTTTTTTGTAATATTGGATCCTGAATCAGGATCACATTTTGATGTTTTATTGTATGATCGTTAAATATTTGTATGGCATTTTTAATATTTTCGGATGTATTGGTTGAGGTTTTATCCATGAAAATGGATGAACTTTCAATCTGGTATTTGTCTTTTGCTAAACATGCGTATATTTCGGCTTCTGACTCTGGTAATCGATCTATATCTACATTAAGGATCTTTGCAACTTTCTTCTTTAAATTAATCGTTGAGTGTCCGATTCCCCCACAAAACATTAATTTCTCGCCGTATCCCGCCTTGTAAAGCTCACAGGCTGTCTCGGCTACAACTGGAAGGTCGCTTCCTAATGCAATGATCACATCTGCCGCAGATGCCCCGTAAGCTTGCTTGAGGGCATCCTTTGACATCTGCGCTATATCTCTTACCGCCAGAAATTCTATGATACAGTTAAATGCATCAGAAATTTCTTTATTCATAGGCTTATTATCTGTCTAAGTCTAATACAACTGGTACAGAACGGTATCCAACACCCATTCTGTCGATTCCCATGTCGATCAGCTGTAAGAAATGTTCTCTTGTTCGGATGCATCCGCTTCCTTTGACTTTGCATTTGTCTCCGACTTCTTCCTGCATTACTTTGATGATCTCTGGTGTTGCACCGTGTGCATCAAATCCTGTTAAGAATCCTGTACTTGTCTTAACGAAGTCAGCTCCAGCATCCATTGCACAATGGCAGGCTTTACGAACCTGTTCTTCTGTCAATGCATCTGTTTCGAAGATTACTTTTAATTCTCTTCCATATTTGTGAGCTGCATCTGCACAAGCTTTGATATCAGCTGTTACTTCTTCATATTTTCCTTCACGGATATGTCCAAAGTTTGCTACAACGTCTACTTCTTTCACTGTGTCATATTTTGCTACGTCTTCAATCTGTTCAACTTTAGATTTTGTAGAGCTTGTTCCGAATGGGAAGTCTGTTACTGGGCATAACATTGTTTCTGTTCCTTTTACATATGGCTCGCATAATTCCATATATCCTGGGTTGATACAGATTGTTGCACATCCAAGTTTTACTCCATCTTTTGTTAATTCTATAATCTGTTCTTCTGTAAATTCTGGTTTTAATACGGAGTAATCGATGTAAGCTGCTAATTCTTTTGTTGTCATTTCGGCTGCTTTTTTTGTTAATTTTTTCATTTTGTTTCTAAATAACACTGGGTGATTTGTTTGTTTTTGTGTGTTATTTTTTCCTCCTGATTATTTTATACCATACTTCCGAACATTTGTAAACATTTATTTTTTATTTTTGTTTGGTTTTTTATTTTATTTTTGTGTTTTTGTTCGTTTTATGTGTTTTTCTATGATTTTTATGGTTTACTGCGGTCGTTTTGAGCGGTATAATATTGCTTGTAAGGATAATACAAACATTTTATCTTTGTATTATCCTTATATATAGTGAAAAAAGTTTGTTAATTAAGAAGAAAGGATTCATTTTTATGAAAACAAAGACCTTATATATTTCGGATCTTGATGGAACACTACTGGCTTCTGATGGTCATATCAGTGATAAAAGCCGTGATATCTTAAATAAAGTAATGAAAGACGGAGCGAAAGTAAGTATTGCAACATCTAGAAACTTATTTGCTTTTGATCAAAGAGTTTCTGGCGTTGATTTTTCGATTCCTGTCATTTTAAATACAGGCGGCTGTATCTATAACTGTCAGAAAAAACATTATGATGTAATTTCTGATATTCCTTTTGACCGTGTCCTTCAATTAAAGAAGATTCTTGATGAAAATAAGATTGCTTCTTTTATTTATGGATTGGTCGATGAGGAGTTGTATCTTCTATATGAAGGACTTTTTGATGAAGCTGATCAGGCTTACATTAAAAAACGTGGACCGATGTATCATACATTCAAAAAAGATCTTGCTTCTTTATCTGAAATGGCAGATTCCTGCAAAGTGATTTTCTATGTTGGATATGGTTCTTATGAAAAGACGAAACGTATTCTTGATCTTTCCGCTTCTGTTGATGGAATTAAGGCAACGATCACGAAGGATATTTATACTGGAAATTATTTTATTGAAATTTGTGAGGAATCTGTATCGAAGGCTTCTGCAATTTTGAAATTGAAGGAGATGTATGACATTGATGAGATTGTTGCGTTTGGGGATAATGTGAATGATGTGGAGATGCTTGAATTGTCTGATCGATGTTATGTGCCGGAAAATGGATTGCCGCAGATTCGTGAGATGGCGGATATGGTGATTGAGGAGAATGATACAGATAGTGTGGCTCGATTTATTGCGAAGGATTATTATAAATAATTGTTTGTGGCTACCCTTTAGGCTGTGGATGAAAATTTCCAATATATATCGGGCAGGAACGCATTCTCATTCGGATTCTCACGTAGCTGTACTAAGCTCATGAACGATCTTACGATCATCCATTCGCTAAGTGCAGACGTGTTCATACGGTTCCTGCCCGATATATATTGGAAATTTTCTTTGATTTAGGGTATTGGAATTGTTGCTTGGAAAAAGTCTGTTGACTTTTCTAACCGATTTTTTGATGATTTTGCAACTTTTCCAACCGTTTTTTTAAGATTTTTGCAACTTTTCCAACTTTTTGTCTCATACTTCTCTGTCTTTCATGATTTCCTTGAACCAATACAGCGATTTCTTGGGAATTCTGTTTCCTGTTTTGAGGTCTAATTCTAATAATCCGTATCGATTCTTGAATGCATTGATTGCTGACAGATTGTCTACAAATGACCAGACAAAATATCCAAAACAGTTTGATCCCATATTTCTTACTTTTAAGGCTCTCTGTAAATGTCCTTTTAGAAAATCGATACGGTAGTCGTCATCAATGTATCCTTCTTTGTTTCGGTATCTGTCTTCACCTTCGATTCCGATTCCATTTTCACTGATAAACCATGGAATGTTTCCATAGTCTTCTTTGATCCTCATTCCGATATCCACAACAGCTTCTTCGTAAATCTCCCATCCTCTGTCGGCATTATATTTTCTGCCTGGCATTTCCCATGGTTCGTAATAGAATTCTGGATGGAATACATCTTTGTCGTATGCTGTTTCTCTTGCTTTGACGCGGATTGGGAAATAGTAATCGATTCCTAACATATCTATGCGGTATTTTTTGATATCTTCAAAATCTGCCTGTTCATATGCAAACATGCAATCATGTTCTTCTAATTTTCTTAATAATTCTTGTGGAAATTCTCCCTTTAAGTATGGATTGAGATAGATTCTTACCTGAAATAAGTCCGCATAGTAGGCTGCTTGTACATCTCTTGCTTCTCCGCTTCTTGCATAGATTGGTGTCATATGTAACATAACTCCGAGTCTGCATCCATCTTCTTTATATGGTTTGATTGCTTTGACTGCTTTGGTTGTCGCGAGGATTTTATGAAAATGTGCCTGATATGCTTCTTTTGGTGCATGTTTAAATGGGTACCAGATTCCATCCATATAACCGTTATCAATTGGAATATTTGGTTCTGTGAAGGCAAACCATAATTTTACTTCTTTATGAAATTCTTTTAATACTGCTTTTACATACTGTTCATAAAGATATACTGTCTCCCTTCCAACCCATCCATTATATTTTTCAAATAATATTGCTGGAATATCCCAATGTTCCAGTGATATGACTGGTTTCATTCCATTTTTCTTGATTTCATGGATGACATCTCTGTAAAATTCCACGGCATCATTATCTACAATTCCCGCAATTGGGTCTTTCATAAATCTTGCCCATTGGATCGTAAAGCGAAATCCTGTCATTCCAAAAGATGCCATCGTTTTGATATCTTCTTTGTAATGATGATAAAAATCACTTGCTTTTTTGGGTCCTACATCGTCATACCAGATCTCTGGATTTGTATTATAAAAAAGTTCTGCCCAGCTCTCCTGTCCTTCTTTTTTTCCTGCACATCCTTCAATCTGCCATGCACTGCTTGATGTTCCGATCAAAAAATCTGCTGGTATCCGCTGTTTTTCCATAACTTTTCATCTCCTTATGATCTCATTTTATATGCGAAAAAGTCTCGATGCAAAACATTTAAATTGCCATTCAATGTTTCGCACCGAAACTATTTTCACTCTTTATTTAGAGGTTTTATACTTATGATTAATAGCTTAATCCTGGGTTAAAGAATCCAACTAATACACCCACGAATGCAACTGCTAACATGATTGCCATTGTAGCAAGTGGAGACATTTTCTTCTTGCTCATTAACCACCAGCATAGTAATACAAATACTACATTTAAAATCTTAGGATAAATTCCGTCTAAAGAACTCTGTAATGTAATACCTTCCGTTCCTGCTGCTTTCTTAACGATAACAAGAGATGTTGTAATATTGATCCATGTTGCTGCTACTGCACCGATTACGATTGTTCCGACCATGATGATCGCTTCTCGTATGGCCATCGCGGTTTCACCGACGACGAGAGCAACTGCTTTTTCACCAAGATTATATCCTTTGTAGTATAAGAAACGCATTCCAAGTACAGAAATTAAGTTCCATGCTACAATATAGAATACAGCTCCTAAAGGACTTCCATTTGTTGACATACTAAGTGCGATACCTAATAATAACGGAATCAATGTTCCTACAACGATGGAATCTCCAATTCCTGCTAATGGTCCCATTAATCCGGCACGGATACCATTGATCAGGTCACCATCTACTTCTTCTCCGTTTGCTCTTGCTTCTTCAAGACCAGCTGTGACTCCGACTACCAGCGATCCACCTAACTGTGGCTCTGTATTAAAGAAACTAGAATATGTTGTCAGTGCTTCTTTCTGTTCTTCTTTGCTGTCATATAATTCTTCGATCAGTGGCAACATAGAACACATATATCCAAATGTCTGCATATGTTCATATGTAAAACATGTTAAATGTCCATGAAACCATAACCAGAAGGATTTGTTTAACGCTTTTTTAGATAATTTTTTCGCTGCCATATTAGATATCCTCCTCTTCTTCAAAGTCATCATCAGCTGCTACTGCAACATGTTTTGCTGCATTTGCTTTTACCTGATAGTAGATCCATGCCATAAATCCACCGATGATCGCTGCTGCTACAAGGTTACATCCCATAACTGCTGCTAATGTAAATCCAAACATGAAGATCAGAATATCGATCGGACGGTTTGCTACCTGTTTTAATAAGATTGCAATACCTACGCAAGGAAGAAGGCTTCCAAGTGTTAAGATCGTCATCATGAAAACTGATATGTAATGACCTTTGTCAATAGTAAATTAACAGAAATCACAACAAATTTTTATTTTATTGTTTCTGAAGACATCCAGAAAGAG
>CABIYF010000049.1 GCA_902362875.1 Eubacteriaceae bacterium
ATATCCCCAAACAGAATGATGATAAATTCCGTAATCACAAACCATGTAATCTGTGTAAAAGTAACGGGAAAGGGCAAGTTAAAGTCATTGATTGCATATAAGACTTTTTCCACGTTCCAGATACCCGTATAAGATTTAATCTTTTTCAAGTTCTTTCAGCTCCTTTCGTAAGTTTCTAAATGGAAAAGGACAGCCATTTTCAGACTGTCCCTTAAAAGAGAAATACGCTGTCAGTAGCAACCATGCTTGTCGCTGATCTTCCAGCGTTAGTATGGTATCTCGCACATACCTCGGCTTGTTTCAATGAAGCAACCGCCCATATCCAAATCTCGCCCGTAAGCTTCATAGTCAATGTAGTTCTGTAAGCTGGGTGGAATATCCCCAAGTGCCTGCAATTCGTCTATGTAGTAGCAGGCAACGTCTGTCATGGTTTCACAGTCGGGATAATAATAAATATCGTCCTTGTGTTCCACGACTTCTTCCAGTGTCCCGTAGTGGCTGATAAATTCGTCCAGACACTCTACGATATAGTCGGGAAGTTCCTCTATCATTTCATACATCTCATTAAGTTCTTCAATGGAAACATACTCGCCAATTGCAATGGGAAAGTTATCGGTATCATGGATTGCGTATTCCTCATACTCTTCATTCAAGCCGATTTTTTCTTTCACATCTTCCTCGTCAATGGGGAACGTGAACCAAGCACCGACTAAATAGCCCTCATTGTATTTTCCAAGATTAGCAATATAAACCGCCATATCATCAATCATAAGCACCACCTCATTTCCTACTCTGGCAGTTCAAAGATACCGTGTTCTGTTACTAAAAATTTCCCGTGTTCCTGCAAGTGAGAAGCGTAGGCTTCAAAGTCAAAATAGTATTCTTGACAGTCCTCGGATAAATGTTTGAACGTCGGGTCGTTCATCAGCTTTTGCCTTGCAACATCTATCATGCTTTTGCAGTCGGGATAAACGGTAATCACGTTCCTGCAAATATAAAGTGCTTCTAAATTCTCAAACACCGTAAGTAGTGATACATATTCTTCCTGCATATCACTTGAAAGCTGGCGGTACATAAAATCTAATTCGTTGAGCTGGTACACGCTTGTATGTTCGTGGATTTCATCAGCATAAGGCAACACCTTTTCGATAATTCGGTAATCCCCACTTTCTGCAACGACACCTAACTTTTCTTCAAACTCGGCAACATCTATCGGCAGGTCGAACCAGTATGATATTGTTTCTTCGCCAGTTGTTCCTCTCGTTTCCACCAGCACCCTTGTTTCCTGCATTGTTCCTCACGTCCTTTCTGTTGTTTCATCACATCTTTTAAGGTCTGGTACGACATACCAAACACATACTTTGAAAAATCTTCTAACTGTCTTTCTTCATAGTTGGCAGGGTTCAGTCGTTTCATTTCATGCCACACCTTACGCTTGTAAGAGGGCAGGTCGGAAATATACTCACAGCCGATTTTTGCCTGCATATCCTTAAAAATATCGTTCATTTCATCACTCCAATCTGAAATTTTGGTAAGAAAAAAGCAGTCAATCCTAAGACCAACTGCTTTGCATATAAATATAAATTTGGAAACTAAAATTTTCGGAAGTTTTTTTGTATTTTGTGTAGCCATAGTCCAGCAATACCAGCTATAATTGCCAAGAAAAAAACTGCGGTAGGAATAGAATGATTTTTTACTATAATCGCAATTACCCCAGATACTAAAATACCAATCCCTACGAATAAAACAGGTTTTCCTAATTCTTTTGCATATCCTTTTTTGTTATCAGTAGTATCAAATACTTTACCATGAACAAAAGAGTAATTTCCCTTTAATAAAGAAATACTCACGAATATAAGGATAGCAGAAACAAACCACATCATTATACTAAATCCTAACATAAAATATCACTTCCTAAAGTTGTATTTTTATATCCATATTATATCACCCAATTAACAACATCACAATAAAAATTTATGCACCGATAATCTTGTTGAACAGCTCTAACAGTACATCTTTCACACCGCCAGCATTGAACACCAAGCCAACAGCAATCAAGGCAACTACCAAGAAACCGATAAGTTTGGAAAACTCACGTTTGAACCCTAAGTAGATACCGATAACCACAATCGCCATAAGCACTAAGCTCTGTGCGTTTGATAAAAACCATTGATACAAATTTTGTCCGAAATTCATTTAATTGTCCTCGCTTTCTTCTAATTGTTTCATTTCATAGTCAGCTTCTTTGCCGACATTCAAAATACACATCAAGACCACACCGATACCCATTCCCATAGATACCAGCAGGAAGTCTTTTAATAATACCCACATTTTTTATCACTCCTAACTTTCCACCAAATCTTTTGCAGGGGTCGTCTGCTGTTTGATTATCATTTCATGCTTTTCTGTGAGTTTTGCCTGCTGTTCGATTGTTTCCATGTAGTCTGTACCGTTTCCCTTATCAATCTTTTTCAGCATTTTCAAGGTTGGTGCTACCTGCCTTTGTACCCAACGCAATGTACGGTCTAAGGTATAAGGCTCTGGCTTTGTCGTCAGCTTCAAGCTCTGTCTGTTATCGCCGATAAACCAAGCCCAGCGGTCATTGAGTTTCCAGTCATTTTTCCGCTTGTCTGGTTCTTCATCAACAAACCGCACATACTGGTTGATGATAGAAAAGGCGGTCTGCTCTGCGTCATAATAGGTCAGCAAATCCCGTACTGCATAATAGGCACGTTCATTGCGAAGCCGTATCTCAAAACGGTTGATAATGTCGGCTTCTTCAAGCGGTGTCCCTAACTTGACGTACTGCTCATAGTCCTTTTCATAGATACAAAAATACACATCTGATTTCAGCGAACCAAGATAAAGGGTACGTCCCATATATTCTCTGTCGTCCTCTCTGTGCTTGATAAGCTCGCCCGACTGATAAAACTTATAGCTTCTGGACTTTCCGATATATTCCCGTTTCCTGCATTTTTCCGCAAGCTCTGGAATATCCAAAATGCCCGTATGGTCGTTGATAGCAAGGTCGATACGTTTCATCACGCCCCCGTCTATGAGTGCGTCCATGAGGAAGTCATACCAGCTTCTTTGCTGTGCCAGCAGGTAACTTTCAAACTGCCTGCAACCACGCCCCTTTAACTCTAAAAGGACACCTTTTTCTTCGTCAGCCGAAGTATAAATAAAGATGTCCCCTAAAGAGTAATGCTCCGTATAGCTGTAACGCCCGTAATCTTCATGGAGCATATAATTGATATTCAGTTTTAATATATCTTTGATGATGTGCTGTATATCCAATGTGGGAAAACGAATTTTCACATAATCAAACAGCATGGTAAGCGGTGCTTCTGGATTGAACCTTGCCAGTTCCTTATGCAGAGTATTAAGAAGTTCCTTTGACGGCTTCATTTTTCTACTTTCTATCTTGTTGAGATATTCCCTTGTGATACCAGAAGCCACCGCCAGCTTTCCTTGTGAGATACCGTAAGCAATCCGTTTCTCCCGTAATTCTTTTATCCATTGTTCTTCATTCAGAACCATACCCCCAATCTGTCAAGTGTGAAGTTTTTTAAGGCGACTTCACAGCCGATTTTTGCTAGAAAATCATGCCAGAAGCCTTATGTTTCCTATGTTTTTTGTCTATTGTCTATTTGCAAACGTACCCCTCTGTTAGATACCGAGGGGTTTTACCTGCTGGCGTGGCTTACGCCACACCAGCAACGGCTAGTCCGTGCCGTCGCCTTTCGCTTCGCACGTCGCCGTCCCGTCCTGCCTTGCTTGTGCAAGAGAGCCGATAGTCTGCAAAAAGTCATGTCCTTTCGGAACTAAAGGCGTGTAAAATTCACTTATAACACTTGTTCCTACATCACAATAGCCACGCCCCTTGATACGCTTCTGGAAAAACTGTTTTTTTACATCTGAACCGAACAGCATACCGTAACCTAATTCGCTGATACGCCCAAGTCCCACACGGAAATTGAAGTTATCTCTGATACCGTCCGAGAAATACTTTGCGTCTGGACGCTGGCAGGCAACGATAAGAAAATAACCTGCTTGTCGCCCTAACATAACGATTTTCTTTAACTGGCTAAGTAGGCTCACGCTTTCTTTTGTCCCCAGCATTTCAAAAAATGCCACATATTCATCAAAGATAAGAAAGCAGGGTGGAAGTCCCAGATAGGCGTAGTTTTCGCCCGTCTTATAGTTCTGGTGTCGCTTCATTTCCTCACTTCGCTGTACCATACCCTCATAAAAGGCATTGACGCAATCAATCATTTCTTCTTTGGTGTGATACACATTTCCCATAACTGTCCCTAAGTCTGCAAGGTCAGCGTTCTTCGGGTCTAAGATGTAAAGGACAGCGTTGGTATGCAGTAAGGCTTCAATGAGCGTCAGCAGAAAATAGGTTTTACCGCCACCCGTCCCACCAGCAATCAGAGCGTGAGGGAGTGCGTCATATTCCCAGACAAGATTTTTCATCAGTCTAAGACAGCCGTTTTCTGCCCGTACTTCATCAATAGTAATGCGGTTCGCTATCATATCATAAAGCAGGGTATATTCGATATAGCCGTCATGCAGGGTCTTGTCGGTCAGCTCACAATACAAGCCACTTTCCAATTTATCCTCTAACCGTAAAAGCTGGTCTTGATATTTTCCCAGCGTGATTTCACAGCGGATATGAAGCAGTCCCTTTTCCATTTGATAATAAATCTTCGGAAACCAGACGATTTTTTCCCTTGATCTGCTTTGCAGGTCAGTAAAAAAACCGCTGTCTTGTACGGTATCGGCTTCATACCACTTATTTTCCAGTATCATTCGTGCCAGCTTTTGACGGTGCAGGAGCTTCTTGAAGCTGTCGTAACCGAAGCGGTAATACAGAAAAGCGACCAATGCACAAACACCAGTCGCTATCAGTATGGTTATGAAGTTGTAAGGGGAAAGCGTCAAGCCGTTTTCTAATAAGATGAAATGCTCCCAATCGGTACGCATGAGCTGTTTTATATTCAGTAGCAGAAGAACCGCCACAAATACAAACAGAAGCGTCCCTATGGAAAAGTGGTAGACAAGGTGCTTGTCGCTGGCTCTGATACGGTGTCCTTTATTCCAAATCTTATGCATAAGTCAATCACTCCTTTCTGGGTACAAAAAAGCAGTCAATCCTAAGACTAACTGCTTATATCATTATTCGTATTTTTTTCCAACGATATAGGTTGTTACTAACATTCCTATCAGCAAAATAATTATAGCTGGATATTTTACAGTATTCCATAATGAAATACCACCAACTAAAAAACTGATATAGCAAATAATAGGATATAGAATAGCAGTTCCTAATGTAAATACTCTAAATACTGTTAATACATATCCCCAGTTTGCATTATTAAAAGATAGCCCTGCCATGTGTATTCTGAAAATTCCTTGTGATACAAAATTAACTTTATTTGTATCATAATATGTCGGTAATAATTCTTTTGCAAAAATGCAAAGCCAGCTTGCAAACAAAAGCATTAACAAAGATATATACAAACTATCTCCCATTTGTTCTATGGAAATTCCAGAAACAGTTAATAATATTGCTTCTATAACTACCACACCGATTGAGATAAGAAATGCAAATATCCAGTTCTTTTTTCGTTGACGAATTGTATCACGCAACGACAAGTCTAACGAGTTTACAACAAGAGTTTCTACCACATCACTATTTAATGTCTTGTTCTCTTTTAATTTTTCTCCTTGTAAAAGTTCTGTTACTGTAATACCAAGTACATCAGCAATAGGGATAAGTAATGTAACATTTGGCATACTGTTTCCACGTTCCCATTTACTAACTGTTTTATCCGACACAAACAACTTATCTGCTAAGTCCTTTTGTGTCATTTGTTTTTCTTTTCGCACTTCGGCTAAAAAGTGTCCGAATTTTTCATTGTTGATTTGATACATTTGTGCCACCTCCTATCGTTATTTTAACCATTTACGATAAGGTAGGCAATCTACTAACGGGAGAGTACCGCTATTTTTCTAACCTATGAGGAGAATTTTTATTTTTTCGGCTGTCCCTGCGGTGTATGGTTCTGTGGATTGCCTGCGTTCTGATTTCCCTTATTCTTCAATACAATATCCTCTGCCTTTACATACCAGTCAACATCTGCACCACCAAACGTCTTTCTTGATACCGTATCGGCTACGGGATTGACAAGCTCCACGACTGCATTGTACGGAAATTCCCTTAACGGTACTTCGGGCGGTACAGACACGGGGATAATTCCACCATGCAGACTGCACTTCAAATCATAGATACGCTTTTTAAGCTGGGTACTCGGTGTCCCGTCCTCATTCTGCAAGAACACATCACGCACCGCTGTAAACTTTAATTCTCCAAATGTTTTCTCTTTGTCAATAACAAACCCGTTTGATAATCTCATAAATGCTTCACTCCTTTACTTTTCTTCAACTGCTACAATATCATCAGCAAGCAACACATAATCGGTATGTCCCATATCCCCGATTGCGTAACCTCTGCCGTATAACTTCGGATTGACAAGTTTTACTTTCTGTTCATACTTGAAATGCTTTTCGCCAGCCTGCACAGGAATTTCCACCACAACATTTTCGCCTTTCTGTATGTCAGAATAAAGGTTATAGCTTCTTCTTGCGAAAAATCTGCGGTTATCTTTATCTCTGTCAAAAACATGGTCGCTTTCGCCTGCAAATTCAAGAGTTCCAAAAGACTGTGCCATATCTGGCACGACATATTTCATTTCCATAGTGTTTTACCTCGTTTCTTTCTATATTTATTTGATAATTTAATTGATTGTGATTTCTTATTCTGGCGGTTCGGGAAGTACCAGCAATCCCCCAGATAGTAAAGGGTAAAATCAATGCTTCGCACCCTTGACTATCCGTGTTCTTGCAGGTTGTTGGCAGACAAGCCAGAATAAGCGGAAGTCTGCCGTTTGACAGCTTCGGCGGAGAGCGTGATTTTTCTTTCATCATACCGTTACGCCTTATGATTTCTTCATTTTACGGCGTTTGTAAAGATATGTTCCAGCCAATCCACCAGCAGACGCAAGCAACATCACGATAAAAGCCATTACATTTGTACTGTCGCCCGTTTTGGGACTGTCGCTAGGTCTGTTAGGCTTTTCTGGTGTCGGTGGTGTTTCGGGTTCTTCTGGGACTTCGGGTTTTTCCTTAAAGGTAATCGTCTGTCCCTTGTCCTCAATATCCTTATGCTCGGTAACTTTCTTCGGTTCGTCTGGATTGCTCAAATCGTACAATTCTTCAAAAGTTACAAGCTGTTTGCCGTCAAGAGAAGTAGCGTCAAAGGTAAAGGCAACTTCCACTTTCGTAGTTTCGCTGTCAGCGGTAAACGTATAATCACTTTCCACACGCTTTCCATTGATAAGAAGCTCTGCATTTTCTTCTTTCAACATCTGCCAGCCCACAAGTTTGTACTGTGTACCGACTTCTAAGCCCTCTAAGGTTACGGTATCAATGATTGTTACCTCTTTTCCAGCTTCAAGCTCTTTGTTGCCGTCCTTGTCGGTAGCAGTCGTATGAATTTTGATGATACGCTCTGTGATAAGTACCGTCTGCCCGTCGTCCGCAATGTCCTTGTGTTCTGCAACTTTCACGGGTTCGTCTGGATTGCTTAAATCATACAATTCTTCAAAGGTAACAAGGTTCTTGCCACCTAAAGCAGACGCATTGAATGTATAGGAAATTTCCACTTTCATTTCTTCATCATCAGCGACAAAGGTATAATCGTTTTCTACACGTTTCCCGTTAATGATAAGTTCGGCGTTTTCTTCCTTTAACATCTGCCAGCCTTTGAGCTGATATTTTGTGCCTTTTGTAAGTCCGTCTAATTTGACAGTATCAACGATTGTAACCTCTTTTCCTGCAAGGATAGTCTTTTCGCCGTCCTTGCTGGTCGCTGTGGTATGGATAGAGATTTCTTTTTCGTATTCATCAGTCAGCGTTCCTAAATCAATCACAAGATTATTTCTTGATACCACGATTTCAAAAGGTGGGATAAGTTCAAAACCTTTGTTACTGTCGCAACGCATTTCTTCAATGATGTAGGTATCATAAGGCAACGCACCCTTGCTGTCGTCTGGTTCAGAAGTTCCAAACCACACACCGTCCTCGCTGGTCTTGCCTGCGTTAGTATTGTGCTTATGAGAAGCCCAGTCAGCAGAAGTGGAGAATTGCCCGTTATCATCAGTTACTACAACATGACTTTCCCCAGTCGTCTTGCTTGTGATCCTAAACGGAACATCAGCAAGACGCTTGTGTGTACCTGCACCGATTTTTACACCCTCAATATCTCCACGCTTAATCTGATTATAGATAGAATGGGCTTCGTCGGTTAAGTCCACGATTTTTCCATTTTCTGTGATTGCAAAATCAATCGGTTTTGCACCGTCAGTTAAGTAACCGTTGGGAGCTTCACCTTCAACGATACGGAATTTTCCATAAGGTAAGAGGTCAGAAGAAGTAGAAGCGATACCCTCAATATCTGTACGAATAGTTTTTACGACTTCATTTTTCTTGTATAGCTTGCCCTCAACCAAAACAGAATTATCATTTAAGGAAATGATGTCAAAAGCAGTATCTTTCAAAGTGGCACTTCCTTGTGGCTTTGTATCGCCCGTTTCTAAATCTCGTTTCTGAATTTTTACACCGCCACGGATAACCTTGTCAGATACGGAAAACTGGTTACTTCCAGTTAATACGGCAAGGTCGCCGTCCTCGGTAATCTGTGTTACATATAAGCCCTTAATCTGTTCGGACTTATCGCCAGCCTGCATATATGCACCGTCTAACAAGTAGCCGTTTGGAGCTTTTGTTTCCTCAACAGTTAGCGTTCCAAGTGGAAGAACCGCTTTACCGTCCTGCATATAGAAGCTGTCGCCAGATACCTTGTATGCGTCCGCTAATTTTGTGATGTAATGAGTTGTCCCATTGCTGTCTGTTTCAGCGATTGTCTTTGTAACCCATGTACGAGTAGCTTCGGCAGGGAGATTGTCTTTGTTATAGAAGCCAGCATAAT
>CABIYF010000050.1 GCA_902362875.1 Eubacteriaceae bacterium
ATCTGCTAATCGTTGCCACCGGCTTATTATAAATATTTCTTGTTATCTTATTTCCGTCACATAAAACGGAAGTCTATCGAAATCACTATGGGGTGTGTATGTTAAACGTTATTGGCTGATAATTTTTGTATTCGCTAACGAAAGGTTTAAGAGATTGATCACCACCGATTTGCCGAGATGTTTGAAAGCGTTTAAAACACTTCCGCTTTCAGAGACATCTATAGCATCTCCAATTTAATCTTTCGTCTACCAATTCCTTAATTTACAACCAATACCGTACAACATACACCCCCTCTGTCTGGAATCCCTTTGATTTGTAAACCGCTCAGCCTTCAGCGTAAGCATCTTACAAATCAATTTTTCCTCTACAAAATACCTTCCAGCAAATTAACCGCCGCCATAGCATCTTCCGTATAATAATCTGCTCCAATATTCTGTGCAATATCCTCAGTAACCACAGCTCCTCCGACCCAGATTGGTTCGCTGCAACCTGCTTCGTGTAATGCTTGGATCGTTCTTTCCATTGATGCAACGGTTGTTGTCATTAAGGCGCTTAGTCCGATGGCTTTTGGATGGTATTTTTTGTAGGCTTCTACTACTTTTTCGACTTTGACATCTTTTCCTAAGTCAATAATCTTGTATCCGTAACTTTCAAGAACAACTTTCACGATATTCTTTCCGATATCATGGATGTCTCCTTCTACGGTTGCGATAATGATCGGTCCTTTTTCTTCTCCTTCATTTGCGGTGAAGGTTTCTTTGACTACTTCGAAAGCTTTCTTTGTTGTCTCTGCGGACTGGATCAGCTGTGGAAGGAAGATCTTTCCTGTCTCATAGTCTTTTCCTACAATGTTCAATGCTGGGATGATGACTTCGTTGATCAGAGTCAGTGCCTCTTTGTCTTTTAGTTCTTCTTTTGTAACCTTTTCTACTTCATCTTTTAATCCGTGAATGATCACGTCTTTTAATGTGAAGTTCGTTGCTGCCGCTGCTGTGGCTAGTTTTGCTTCTTTGTCTTTGGACTGGTTTTTGATATAGATCTGGCTGTCCACGTCTTTGTAGAATAATACGTGGAATGCATCGATCGTTCCCATCAGTTCTGCATCTAATGGGTTGATAATTGGAAGATCCAGTCCTGCTTCCATTGCTAATGCTAAAAATGTTCGATTCAACAGTGGACGGTTTGGCAGTCCAAAGGATACGTTTGATACACCTAAGACTGTATGTACACCTAATTCTTTCTTTACCATCTTGATCGCGCGAAGTGTTTCTCTTACTTCTTTCTGCTGAGCGGATGCTGTCAGTGTCAGACAGTCAATGATGATATTTTCTTTGCCGATTCCATATTCGGCTGCTTTGTTGACGATCTTCTTTGCGATTTCAAATCGTTCTTCTGCCTTTAGAGGAATTCCGTCTTCCAGAGTTAGTCCGATGACAACTCCACCATATTTTTTAGCAATAGGGAAGATCTTTTCCATAACTTCGTCTTTTCCATTGACGGAGTTGATCAATGGCTTTCCGTTGTAATAACGGCAGGCTTTCTCGATCGCATCGGCTTCGGAGCTGTCGATCTGTAATGGGAGTGTGATGACTTCCTGTAACAGACGTACGACTCGTTTCATTGTCTCTGGTTCATCAATTCCTGGAAGTCCAACATTAACGTCCAATACTTCCGCCCCGGCTTCTGACTGTTTGACTGCTTCTACTACAAGTTCATCATAGCGTTCTTCTAATAACGCTTTTTTCATCTTTTTCTTACCAGTTGGATTTAATCGTTCTCCGCAGACAATGACATGATCACCGAATGTAACGGTCTGTGTCTGGCTTGATACTCTTGTTTTCTTCTCCACCGTTCTCTCAGCAACCGTATCTGGTGCTGCTTTGGCAAGTTTCTCGATAAATTCTGGTGTTGTTCCGCAGCATCCACCTACGATCGCTGCTCCTCTTGCCATGTAGTCTTTCATGGATTCCACGTATTCTTCTGGTGTTACATGGTAATGTGTTTCACCGTGTTCCAAGCATGGAAGTCCGGCGTTTGGCTGCAGCATGACTGGAATGCTGGCTTTCTCTAAAATCTCATCGATGATCGGTTTTAATTCGTCTGGTCCTAAAGAACAGTTGACACCCAGTGCATCGACACCCAGTCCTTCTACTACATTAATAAATGTTTCAGGATCATTTCCAGATAAAGTTCTTCCATTTTGCTCAAATGTCATTGTGACAAATACGGGAAGATCTGTATGTTCTTTGACCGCTAACACCCCTGCTTTTACTTCGTAAAGGTCGCTCATCGTCTCGAATAAAACAAGATCCACTTTATCTTTAACTGTTTCCACCTGTTCAAGAATAATGTCGTATGCTTCATCAAATGTTAAAGTTCCCATCGGCTCTAACAGCTGGCCGATCGGTCCGATATCAAGTACAATATAGGAATCGTCTTCTCTTCCGGCTTCTGTTCTTGCAGCTCTTGCATTCTCTACTGCTGCCAACAGCATATCTTTCGCTTCATATTTTGCTTCTTCCATCTTTAAGCGGTTACATCCAAATGTATTTGTTGTGATAAAATCAGCACCTGCTTTCAGATAATTCATATGAATTGTCTTTAATAAATCCGGACGGTCAATATTTAATTCTTCAGGAATGTCTCCCGCACTTAATCCTGCGTTCTGAAGCTGTGTTCCCATCGCTCCATCAAATATTAATAGGTTCTTCCCTAATCGTTCCTGTAACATCTTTGTCCTCTCTTTCTAAACGGGCAGTCTTCTTTCATCACACAATTCTCGCATGATTTCTTTCGTTTGTCACTTCCGATTCCGATCAGTCCTAGCATGGACTTCTGTGGAATCAAAAGATTATTTGGCGTGATCGTAACTCCAATCTTCTTTGATATATCTAATAGTATAGCAATCCTTCTGTTAAATTCAAGCGGAAAATCTCCGTATCCCGGACAGGCACGATATGTGCGGTTGTCAAATCCAAGTGTTTCTTCGTATCTGTCACAATATTCTTCCAGATATGCACTCGCTGCGGCATCCATGACGGTTGACTTTGTCATGTTGATCTTCGCATAAAACTTGATTTTTCGTTCCATTGCTATTCCAAGAGTACAGCCGATCAGCAGACATTCCTCACAATCTTTGAGCATGTCTGCCATCTGCTCTCCTATGATCTCATCCCCTGACTCTTCCAGTCTTAGTGGATCTTTTGCAATCTTAAATTTCTTCACGATCACTTTGGGCTGTGCAATCTGTTTGATCTCATCCATACATTCATTCAAAAGATCCGAAATTTCCGGTGTCAGTCCCTCAAATACGAGTTTGTCATCTATGGTGGTCTGACTTCGATATCCAAGATATCTCAAAGCATTTTCTCTTACGATCTGAAAATCCATTTCCATCTCAATCTAATTCTTTCTTAATCTAAATCTTTTTTAATCTAAATCTTTCTTAATTTAATTCATTCTTAGTTTAATTCTTTCAGTACCGCTGGAATACTGTCGAATACACGCTGTGCTGTTTCTGCGCGGTTCATTGTGTAAATATGGATTCCGTCAACTCCATTTGTAATAAGATCAATGATCTGCTGTGTTGCATAATTGATTCCGATCTCTTTCATTGCTTCTGGGTTATCATAATGTGCTTCGATCATTGTTGATAACTGATATGGGATTGTACATCCACACATCTTTGTAGTACGGATCAGTGATTTTGCATTTGTGATTGGCATGATTCCTGCAAGGATTGGAACTGTGATACCGATCTTTCTTGCTTCTCTGACTAATCTGTAATAATAATTGTTGTCAAAGAAGATCTGTGTTACTAAATATTCTGCTCCTGCATCTACTTTTTTCTTTAATGCTTCTAAGTCCTTCTTAAATCCATCCGCTTCCTGATGTGTCTCTGGATAGCATGCTCCAGATAAGCAGAACTGTCCTGGAAAATGTTCTCCGATAAATTCATTTAATTCGCTTGCATAATGGAATTCCAGATTCTCTGGATCGAAGTTTGTCGCATTTGCTGGATAATCTCCTCTTAATGCTAAGATGTTATCGATTCCTGCTTCTTTTAAACGTTCACATTCGTATTTGATATCTTCTTTTGTAGATGAAATACAGCTTAAATGTGCCACGGATTCGATTCCATATTCATGTTTGATGGCTGATGCGATCTCCACTGTCTTTCCTTTTGTGGATCCACCCGCACCGTATGTAACACTGATAAAATCTGGGGATAATTTTTTCAATCCTTCAATTGTGCTGTAGATAGATGAAATATCTCCATCTTTATTCTTTGGTGGAAATACTTCAAATGAGATTGTTCGTTTATTTTTTAAGATTTCTGATATTTTCATATATCTATGCTCCTGTTTTTATTTCTGATTAATTTGCTATGTTAAATTTTAACATGATATTTTCTCACTGTAAAGAAATGTCATTATATTACTTTTTCTATGTTAACCATAGCTTTTTTCTATAGAAGTTCGTTAATTAATAAATTAACAAAATCGTCAGATAATTAATGAAATTGCGTCTTAATTTCGCACAATTTATCTGCTATGATTGTCCAATCACTTAAGAAATGGGAAACTCTCACCTTGGAAGGTGGAATGGGATTAAGGCCATAACTGGATCCGCTGGAGATAGAATGTATCTTTTATCTTCGGCATCCTTTTATATCAGCTATATGGAAAAAATGCGGAAACTTTCAGTTGATCGTCTCCGCATTTTCTTATTGTATTGATATTGTATTTTCTATGAATCCTGATGAATTATTCTTCATCATCATCTTCAACCCATTGAGCATATCCTGTGCTAAATGTTGATGTGTTCGCTTCTTCTGTCTTAGTCTCAGAATCTTCTTTTACTTCTGTTTCAGAAACTTCTTTTGATTGTGGTGCTTCAGTTTCTGTTGTTTCAACTTCAACATTTTCCTGAATATTTTTTTCAGTTTCTGCATCTTTTTCTGCTGTCTCTGATACATTTTTGTCAGACTCTTCTGCTGGATTCTTGTATTTGTTGAAGATTTCCATAAATTCTTTTCCTGTGATCGTCTCACGCTTGATCAAAAACTGTGCTGCTTCGTCAAGAATGTCCATATTTTCACGAATATATGTGACTGCTTTGGCGTAAGCTTCTTTTAACATCTTCATGACAACTTCGTCAACCTTGGCTGCTGTTGTCTCTGCACAGTTCATAACGGCACGTCCGTCAAGATATCGGTTCGTGATAGATTCCAGTCCGACCAGGCCAAACTCTTCTGACATACCGTACTGTGTAACCATCGCTCTCGCGATCGCTGTCGCACGTTCGATATCGTTGGAAGCTCCCGTTGTGATCGTGTTGAATTTCACTTCTTCTGCGGCACGTCCACCGAAGAATGATACAAGATCTGCTAACATCTCATCTTTCTTATTCAGATATTTTTCTTCTTCTGGGCGTTGCATTGTATATCCAAGTGCTCCCATTGTACGAGGCACAATCGTGATCTTCTGTACTGGCTCGGATTCTTTCTGTAATGCCATAACAAGCGCATGTCCAACCTCATGGTATGCAACGATCTGTTTCTCTTCATCTCCAAGGATTCTGTCTTTCTTCTCTTTACCAGCGATAACAACTTCAACCGCCTCAAATAAATCCTTCTGTGAAACAGCTTTTCTTCCTGCTTTGACAGCTCCTAAGGCTGCTTCGTTGATCATATTGGCAAGATCAGAACCTACCGCTCCGCTCGTTGCCAGTGCGATCTCTTCAAAGTCAACAGTCTCATCCATCTTAACGTCTTTGGCATGTACTTTTAATGTCTCGATTCTTCCCTTTAAGTCTGGGCGTTCTACGATAACACGACGGTCAAAACGTCCTGGACGAAGAAGGGCTTTATCTAAAACTTCCGGACGGTTCGTTGCTGCAAGGATAATAATACCTTTGGATGTATCAAAACCATCCATCTCTGCTAATAAAGCATTCAGTGTCTGTTCACGTTCGTCATTACCTCCACCATGCATTCCATTGTCACGGCTCTTACCGATCGCATCGATCTCGTCGATGAAAATGATACATGGTGCCATCTGCTGTGCCTGTTTAAATAAGTCACGGACTCTGGATGCACCGACTCCGACAAACATCTCTACGAAATCAGATCCTGAAAGTGAGAAGAATGGAACTCCTGCCTCTCCGGCTACTGCTTTGGCAAGCAATGTCTTACCAGTTCCCGGAGGTCCTACAAGCAATGCACCTTTTGGAAGTTTGGCACCGATCTCTGTATATCGTTCTGGATGATGAAGGAAATCTACCATCTCTGTCAGTGTTTCCTTCGCTTCTCCCTGACCCGCAACATCTGCAAATGTCACTCCAGTCTTCTTCTCAACATATACTTTCGCGTTGGACTTTCCAACTCCCATCATACCGCTGCTTCTTCGCATCATCATGACAAGGAATCCAAAGATCAGCAGCGTAGGGATCAGACTGATCACTACGGATAAGAACGTATCCATCGGATCTTCTGGTTCCTGCTCAAATGCGATCTTGCTCTTGATCAGACGGTTGACCAGTTCATAGTCACCACTGATTCTCTGCACTGTATAAGTTGTTTTATAAAAAGGATTTCCCTCTTTCTTTGGTGTCACTTTTAACTGAGTGTCTGTAACTTTTACACTCTTTACCTGATCCTTATCAACCATTGTGACAAATTTATTATATGAAATCGTTGTCTCGGTTCCATTTCGCCATTTTGTTATGATAGAATTGAAAAAGATTGTTCCAATAATAGAAACTACAAGAAAAATGGCTAAATACTTGGCATTTCTTTTCTTATTATCTTTGTCATTCTTATCATTTTTATTATTCTGTTGATTATTCAAATGTCAGCTCCTCCTTTGATTCATAAGCACCATTATATGTTTTCTGATTTTATAAATCAATAAAACTATTCTAAACTTTTTATAATTTTAGTGAAAAATCACATCTTTTTCGTAAAACTGGCTCTTTAGTATGATATACGGATAAGATGTTCCCTTTCTCTGATGCTCTTTTGTAACCCCGATCAGTGTCGTATCAAGATAAATATGTGTCTGATCCTGTGTAAATTCTTTTACTTTAATCTTATATCCACTCCCCGGCTGTCTCCCATAGCCTATGACATAATAAGTAAAATCTCCTGTTGTGTATGTAAAATGAAATGTACCGTGTTTCTCCTGATCGATCAGTTTCCCAAGCTGAACTGGAACTACATTCCTTCTGCATACAACATATGTTACCTTTTGTCTTTGTCCATTTTCCTCTTTTTTAAGACATCCTGTCTGTATGATTGATAGCATGCAAAATAAAATGATACAAAATCTCCATTTTTTCATGGATATCTTCCTTTTTAATCATTTTATGCAATTTGATTTAAGATAATACTTGTTTGATCATCTGTGGTTTCTCTGGCTGATCTTTTGCTATATGGAAATTCTCTTTAAAATGCTTCACTGCCTGTTTGACTTTCTCTTCGTCATTTCCATAAATTGTCGCCAGCAGATCTCCTTTCTTCACCGGATCAGCAACTTTCTTCGAAAATACTAATCCAACAGCTGGGTCGATCTGGCTGTCTTTCGTCTCTCTTCCACCGCCAAGAATTAATGAACAGATTCCTATCTCCTGTGCGTTGATACGCTCAACAAATCCATCTTGCTCTGATCGTATTTCTTCTATTATATGGGCCTGTTCAAACAATTCTGGATGGTCTATATATCTTGTATCTCCGCCTTGTGCAGAAACAAACTGTTTAAATTTATCAAGTGCCTTTCCATCTCTGACCGCACCTCTTACCATCGATAAAGCCTCGTCAAACTTCTCTGCAATACCGCCAAGAATCAGCATATGGGATGCCAGTGTCTCTACCAGCTCCGTAAAATCTTTTGGACCATTTCCTTTGAGTGTATCAATTGCTTCTTTGACTTCTAAAATATTACCAACAGCCATTCCGAGCGGTTCATCCATATTCGTGATCACCGCTGTCATCTTTCTTCCAGCACTTTTTCCAATATCAACCATTTCCTGTGCCAGTTTTACAGCTTCTGATTCTTCTTTCATAAACGCTCCGCTGCCTGTCTTTACATCCAGCAAAATCGCATCTGCACCAGCTGCCAGTTTCTTACTCATAATACTGCTTGCGATCAGAGAAATCTGATCCACCGTTGCCGTCACATCTCTCAATGCATACAACAGCTTATCCGCAGGTGCCAGATCCTTCGTCTGTCCCATGATGGAAACACCAATGGAGTTGACCTGTTCCTCAAATTGTTCATCCGTCAGCTGTGTTGAGAATCCAGGTATACTTTCCAATTTGTCAATCGTACCACCCGTATGTCCAAGTCCCCTTCCAGACATCTTCGCCACCGGAATCCCAAGAGACGCAACGATCGGAGTCAACGCAAGAGAAGTCTTATCTCCGACCCCTCCCGTACTATGCTTATCTACTTTTACGCCTTCGATTCCTGACAGATCTAACATCTCACCGCTTTGTGCCATTGCCATTGTAAGCTCATAAGTTTCTTCCTTATCAAGCCCCTGAAAACAAACCGCCATCATCATCGCCGACATCTGATAATCTGGAATCTTTCCGTCGGTGTATTCACGGATCATCCATTGTATTTCTTCCTTTGTTAAGGTGTTTCCTTGCCGCTTTTTTAAAATGAGATCGTACATTCGCATAGGTGTTCCTCCTTTTCGTTTTTGTTATATATAGTATATCACAAGATGAACAAAAGGACACTCTTAAAATTTTGATTTGCGAAGGTAGTCTTTCGTATATGTGACAGAAATAAGATAACAAGAAATATTTATAATAAGCTGGTGGCAACACGCAGATTTTAAGAGCGTTTTTTACAAATCGCTGATCCGCGCCTGTTCCTTTGAAAACTGATATGTAATGACCTTTGTCAATAGTAAATTAACAGAAATCACAA
>CABIYF010000051.1 GCA_902362875.1 Eubacteriaceae bacterium
CTATTATACCATATCCAGTGAGGAGTTATTTGCTTTTGGACAACAAAAAAGGCCGTATTTATGCGGCTTATGGCGTTTCGCAAACGCCTAAGAACAAATAAATAATGAGAGGTGATATTTTTGAAGAAGAAACTTACGATTCTTTGTGCTGTTGCAGTTATGATCTGCACATGCCTGACTGGATGCGGGGTGAATGCTGGCAAGATCCGTTTTGGTTCTGCTGGTATTGGTGGTACTTATCAGGTTTTTGGTGATACATTTGCAAACCTTGTTACATCCAAAAGCAAAGACTATAATATCGAAGTAAAAACAACTGCGGGTTCTGCTGCGAACCTTCGTCTGCTGTCTAAAGATTATATACAGATGGCAGTTGCCCAGATGGATTTGATCAACGATGCCTACGAGCGTACTGGTATTTTTGAAAATGACAAAAAATATCAGGGATATCGTGCCGTTGCTTCCCTTTATACAGAAGCATGCCAGATCGTTGTGCCTGCTGACTCTTCTATCCAATCTGTTGAGGATCTGGAAGGAAAGAAAGTCAGTATTGGAGAAGAGGAATCTGGTACAGAACAGAATGCTGTGCAGATTCTAAGTGCTTACGGATTGAATGAAAAGCTTGTTGATGAAGTGAATCTTGATTATACCAATGCTGCAAAGAAATTAAAATCCGGTGATATTGATGCTCTTTTCTGTACTGCAGGAGTGCAGACAACTGTGATCAATGAATTAGCAAAACAGCGTCAGATCCGTTTTATCAGCCTTGATCAGAAAGGTATTGACCGTCTGAAGAAATCTTACAAGTTTTACACGGAATACTCCATTCCTGCAAACACTTACACAAATCAGACACAGGCTGTTAAGACAGTCGGTGTAAAAGCGGTGCTTCTTGCAAGCGATAAACTGTCTGAAGACACGGTCAAAGAAATTACAAAGATTCTGTTTGAAAATGAACAGAAGATTCAGTATGCACTCCCTGTAGATATTTCTCTTGATGAGAAAACTGCTGTTGAGGGAATCACGATTCCATTCCATGATGGTGCTGCTGCTTATTACAAACAACATGGAATCACAGTAAATACAGAGAAAGGAAGCAATTAATCCGCTGCGGTGTAAATAAATGACAATACAACTAGATATGTATCAAACGATCGCGGTTGCCGTAGTCGTTTTGATGTTAGGAAACTTTTTAAAACACAGAATCGCACTTTTGGAGAGATTTTGTATCCCGGCTCCTGTTATCGGTGGTGTAATCTTTGCAGTTTTTACCTGTATCTGCTTTGTAACAGGAATTGCTGAATTTTCATTTGATGATATTTTGAAGGAAGTATGTATGGTATTCTTCTTCACATCTGTTGGATTTCAGGCAAACTTAAAGGTATTAAAAAGCGGCGGGAAATCCCTGATCGTTTTTCTGATCCTTGTGATCGCTCTGATCGTAAGCCAGAACTTCCTTGCAGTAGGGCTTGCCAAAGTACTTCATATCAGTCCTTTAGTTGGTCTGTGTACAGGTTCCATCCCTATGATCGGTGGACACGGAACTGCCGGTGCTTTCGGCCCTGTTCTTGAAGACTTTGGTGTAAAGGGTGCCAGCACTTTATGTACAGCTGCTGCAACTTTTGGTCTGATCGCAGGAAGTATCATGGGTGGACCAGTCGGTAAACGTCTGATCGAAAAGAAAGATCTTTTAAAGACTGCTGTCCCTGAAGATGACAGCCTCTTAATAGAAGAAGAAAAGAAACATGAACGTCATACAAGCATGTATCCAGCTGCTGTATTCCAGCTGATCATTGCCATGGGTATCGGAACGATCATTTCCAAGTTACTTTCCATGACTGGAATGACTTTCCCTATCTATATCGGTGCCATGATCGCTGCTGCATGTATGCGTAACATCGGTGAGTATTCTGGAAAATTTACTATTTATATGGGTGAGATCAACGATATTGGTGGTATCAGCCTGTCCTTATTTTTAGGAATCGCCATGATCACTTTGAAATTATGGCAGCTTGCAGACCTTGCACTTCCACTGATCACATTGCTTGCAGGACAGACAATCTTAATGTTCTTCTTTACTTATTTCGTAATATTTAATATCATGGGAAGAGACTATGATGCTGCTGTATTATCCTCTGGTGTATGTGGTTTCGGAATGGGTGCCACTCCAAACGCCATGGCGAATATGCAGGCCATCTGTGAACGTTATGTTCCATCTGTCAAAGCTTACCTTCTGGTACCTTTGATCGGTAGTTTGTTTGCAGACTTCTTAAACAGTCTGGTAATTACGTTTTTTATCAATTTTCTATAAACTTAAAGGGAGACGATGAAAATGTTTGAAAAGAGAAGAAAAAAAAGACGCGATGAGATAAGAAAAAAAGTCAGAGAAAAACTAGAATACAAAATGAAAAGTGAAAACGTTGCAATCCCAGAAATCCATACAAAGGATTTCGATCAGGTAGAAGAACATATTGAGGAACAGGAACAGGAGAAAGAAGAAAAACATTCTATCCTCTACGACAATGTAGCAATTCCTGAAGTTCATATTCCTAAAAAGAAGAAAAAATAAAGCAGGCGTTTTTAGAAGAAACAAAAATATCGTATGTCAGTAAATTTAAATTATTCTGACATACGATATTTTTTAATATATTATCTTTGTATATTATTTTCTTTATGCCTGCACCGCCTGTCTGCCATACAATTGTTTCCTTACAAAATAATAACAGATAACCTGCAAAATGATTGTTATGATCCATGATGCCGGATAAGAAATAAATAAAATATCTAGTGATCTATGGCTTGGGAAGATCCAGAAAATCCACACGATTCTCGTTCCAACAGTTCCTATAACAGAAAGGATCATCGGCACACCAGAACGTCCCATTCCACGTAATGCCCCCGGAAACAGATCCATAAATCCACATAAGAAATAGGTGACTGTTGTATATAATAGAATATCCATTCCACACTGAATAACTTTCGGATTACTTGTATAGATCGTTAGCAATTTTGGTCCAAAGAAATATGCACTGTTCCCAAGGATCATCATTGCTGTAAATGACAGGATCAGACAGTCGATCAATACCCTGTCCATTCGTTTCCATTTTCCAACACCATAATTCTGGCTTGTAAAACTCATACATGCCTGTGTTACCGCATTGACTGTCACATACAGGAATCCAAAAATATTATTTGCCGCTGTATATCCAGCCATTGCGATCGATCCAAAGGAGTTTACTGATGACTGCAGAAGTACATTTGAAAAATTAATAACTGTACTCTGGATTCCTGCCGGAATTCCAACCTGAAATATCTGTTTTAAATACTCTCCTTTGATCTTTAATTTCGAAAACCGCAACTGGTAGCTTGTCTGTGACTGATACAGACAGCGTAATACAAGAACGCTTGAGATCAGCTGTGAGATCACAGTTCCGATCGCTACTCCTGCTACTCCAAGATGAAAGATGATCACCAGACACATATTCAGCCCTGCATTCACAATTCCTGCTATGATCAGGAAAAATAACGGCCGCTTTGTGTCACCCACGGCTCTTAAGATGGATGCACCGTAATTATAGAGCATAAAAAACGGCATTCCTAAAAAATAAATTCTCATATAAAGTGTTGAAAGATTAATGACATCGTCTGGTGTATCCATCAATTCCAACACTGGTTTTGCAAAGATCAAACCTACAAACACCATCAAAATTCCACTGATCAACGCCAGTGTGATCGCTGTATGTACCGTCTCTGACATCTCTTTGTCCCTGCCCGCTGCATAAAATCTTGCTGATAATACATTCGCACCTAAAGATATTCCGATAAATAAATTGGTAAACATATTGATCAGTGCTGTTGTAGATCCAACGGCTGCCAGTGACCGGCTTCCACTGAATCTTCCAATCACAATAATATCGACCGCATTAAACATCAGCTGCAGGATTCCTGACAGCATCAACGGCAACGAAAATGAAATCAGTTTGTCCATGATCGTGCCATTGCACATGTCAATTTCATATTTACTGCGTTTTGCTGTTGAACTCATAATCTTGTTTTCCCCACATACTATAATAAATTCTCTTTCTTATTATTTGTAATGAATCTTTTCCAGGATATCATCCTGAATATCCTGCAGACATTCCAGAAGAATCAGCTGAAACGCCCCACATTCTCCATTCAGTATCATTTTCATTGCCTCTTCATGCGTATAGGCTGATTTATAAACACGCTCACTAACAAGAGCATCGTACACATCTGACAATGCCACAATCTGTGCTCCGATCGGTATATCATCACCTTTTAATCCATCTGGATATCCATGCCCATCATATCTCTCATGATGCCATCTGCAGATTTCATATGCAGTCTGCATCAATGGTTCTTCTTTAAACTGTTCCATCTTTCCGATCATCTCTGCACCGATCAATGTATGCTTCTTCATGATCTCAAATTCTTCCTTGGTAAGTTTCCCCGGCTTATTTAAAATCTTCTCGTCAATTGCGATCTTTCCAATATCATGAACCGCAGATGCCGTTGAAATAAGATAACATTCGTCACTGGAAAGTTCGTATTTGTCTGTCTTCTGTACCAGACAATCTAATAAAAGTTCAGTCAGTGTCTGGATATGAAGCACATGCTGTCCGCTTTCTCCATTTCTGAATTCAACGATCTGGCTTAATAACTGTACCATCATCTGATTGCTTTTTTCTTTTTCATGAATCTGATCTGATACTATGGATATTAATCTTCGTTGTTTTGCATATAACTTGATCGTATTAAAAACTCTCTGATAAACAACCTTCCCGTCAAATGGACGTTTGATATAATCGGATGCTCCAAATTCAAAGGCTCTCCTTATATAGGTTACGGATTCTTCACTGGAAATCATGATCACAGGAATATCTTCTATCCATCGACTCTTATTCATATAGGTTAATACCTCAAAACCGTCCATCACCGGCATCATGATATCAAGCAGTACAACCGAAATCTCCTTGCCGTATTTCTGAAGTTTCTTAAGACACTCCTGACCATTTTCAGCCTCAACGATCTCAAACTCCTCGTTAAGCATTTCTGCAAGAAGCATCCTGTTCATCTCTGAATCATCTGCGATCAAAATCTTTTGTTTGTCTATCACAGAAGATCCATCCTCTGCCTCTCTCTCTGTAATTACACGATTTTTATTGACCTTGGCCTGATACATAAGTTTATCTGCACGTTCGACTGCTGCTCCAATCGTCTCACCAATACACATCACCCCGCCTGCACTGATAGATAATCTCAGATTGGAGTATCCATGAATTCTTTCTGAATGAACTCTTTCCTGAATCGTATCCAGTTTATTTGTAAATGTATCTTCATCAATATCTGGCATTACCAACAGGAATTCATCCCCGCCAAAGCGGATCAGTTTATCTGATTTACGAATATTCTTGCGGATCACATCAACAACAGTGTATAAAACCATATCTCCTGCACTATGTCCATAGGTATCGTTATAAAGCTTAAAATCATCCAGATCAAGCAATGCCACTCCCGCATTGATCTTCTTTTCTTTTAATTCATCTTCATAATAACGGCGGTTGTATGCATCACTGACTGCATCGCGATATAATTTATCATTATAATTGACAAACATATCAATCAGCTTGTCATGCTGTGCCTCATCCAGTGACCATCCACTGTCCATGCAGTTGATCAACTCTTTGATATGTTCCCCATCTGCTGTTTCTAGATATGTCTCTAGGAGCTTTCTAAATTTCTTGATTTCTTCTTCTATCTGTCCCATCGTTTGTTTGTTGTCTTGCATCTTTTCACCCCAGTTTTTCTTTTGCATAAAAGTTTCTGTTTTATTTCTTTTTATACTTGCAGATTGTCTTGATCACATTTTCCATATTCAATGGTTTTGAAAAATGTTCATTCATCCCTGCTTTGATTGATATCTTCAATAAATGCATTGGCTGTCATTGCAATCGTTACAACAAATGTGGTTCCTTCTCCCTTCTTACTCGTAAATTCAATTGTTCCTCCCGCACGATTATAACGTATCGCATTGGTGATCAGGTTCTGTGCGATCTGCCGCACGTGCAATGGACTTCCGATCAGATGTGCATGCTCTGTATGCAATTCCTTAAGATTCATTCTGATATCCTGCTTGTCCGCCTGTATCTTACAAAGTTCCACTGTTTCTTTTACGATCATTCTCATATCAAAGGATTTATTCTCAAGATAAATCTTACCTGATTCGAGCTTATTCATCTGCAATACGTCATTTACCAGATCCAAAAGATAATCCGTTGATGTTATGATCTTATTAATATACTCTTCTTCTTTGTCATCTTCACCAAGATGATGTTTTGCAAGTGTTGCCATTCCACGAATTCCATTGATCGGGGTACGGATATCGTGGCTCATTCTTCTGATGCTTATCAATATCTCTTGACGCTATAAGAACTGTTCTGACATCACCATTTTCATGATATTGTGCTGGAACGATATATGTGATATACCATCTGTCTTGAATGTCCTGATATATACAAGAAATAACTTCTTTTTTACATCTCATTCTCTCTAATATATTATCCGGCCGGATAAATTGTTCAAACCGTTCTTTATCTTTCGGTGCGACCAACAGATCTGTCAGAATATTTAAAATCTTATCTCCATCTGTTATAAAGATTTTTGGATTTTTATGAAATGTATTATTCTGCATCAGCACTGAAAATGATGTATTATATTGATCTGTGCTTAATTGATCTGCCACTTGATAACAAAGGATTCTTGTAATCAGGCAAACTTTAATAATTCTTTATGGTTTTCCAGATGATTGTTGTTTTAAAAAATATTCTTCTGTTTTCGTATCTACCTGTACTGCAACATTTTTACCCTTTAAATCACTTAAATGTTTGATTCCACTATCCGCACGCACAACAACTTTCTGCTCACATCTTAGATATGGTATCGTCCATTGATACTGCTTGGTCCTTCCATCAATCGAAAATCCACACCAAATGCAGTCGATGGTCTTATTCTTTAACAATTCTTTCCATTTATTCAAATACTTTTTTTATGCTGTCATAATGTAAGAAAATTCCCTCTTCAGCAAATGCTTTGATCTCATCAATCGTTGCAAACATGTATCCGTCAATTTCGGCTTCCTGGAAGTTTACATCCTTATCATCGATATCCAGTGTAAAGCGGTAAACATCAACAAAATAGTTGTCACCCTCCCCCGGATTCTCTCTCTTATATGTAAACATATATCCGCCTTCTGCATCTTTGACATCCAGTCCTGTCTCTTCTTTTACTTCACGAAGCACAGCATCATAAGAAGCCTCACCAGCCTGCGCCGCACCCCCAGACACTTCCCACCATCCAGGTGCCCATGCTTTTGTCATAACACGTTTTGTGATCAGGAATTTGCCATCTGTTCTTCTGATGACTCCTAAAACTGTTAAATGATATTCATCGTCTTTTAGTGTCCAGTCGTTTCGTTTCATTGTACGTCCGGTTGGCTGTTTGTTTTTATCGTAAATGTCCCATCTTTCTTCCATTGCTTTGTATTCTCCTTGGGTGTGTTTTTTATATCTTAGCATTTTGGGGCAATCATTGCAATTGTGATTTGAAAGGTAGTCGTTGGGATTTGTATGAGAAATTTAAAACAGTAGTTTACTAATTCCTTAAATCGCCCGTTTGCAAATATCAAAATTGACAGCCAACACCGTTCCCCATACATACCCGTAGTGATTTGAATAGCCGTCCGTGTATATGAG
>CABIYF010000052.1 GCA_902362875.1 Eubacteriaceae bacterium
TATAAAGAACGTTCGTTGATTTTTACTAAAATCATCTGAAAAATTCATTAGAATTTTCAAGGTTGTCTTATTGTTCAGTTGTCAAAGATCTTTTTGTGATCTGCTTTGTATAAGAAGCTTTATCATTATATCACTTAGTTCTTGGCTTGTCAAGAACTTTTTTAATTTATTTTGTTGGCCCGTTCTTCATAAGAACCGCAGCAACTTTTAAATCATATCATGTTCTTTCTTGTTTGTCAAGCCTTTTTTCAAAAAAGTTTCTTGGATGAAATATCCAACGGAGAAGGAGGGATTTGAACCCTCGCGCCGCTATTAACGACCTACTCACTTTCCAGGCGAGCCCCTTCAGCCACTTGGGTACTTCTCCAAGGGTTGACATCATGGATTCATGATGAACGGAGAGGGTGGGATTCGAACCCACGCGCCCTTGCGGACAAACGGTTTTCAAGACCGCCTCGTTATGACCACTTCGATACCTCTCCATAACGTATTCTGTTGTTGTCGTTTTGTGTGTCTCACGCGACGACTTGTTTATAATACCAAACCAGAATACATATGTCAACACTTTTTTCAAAGTTTTTTTATTTTTTTTGTTTTTTCTCTTTAAACCGCTTTTTATAAGCTTTCATCTGCATATAGATCAGCTTATCGTGCAGCATGTGCAGCTTATGAAACAACTTTCTTACACGTACCAGATTGGTTGCCAGTCTTACGTCTTCCGGTGTTGTAACTTTAATATTATCATAACCACCTTCAAACAACTTCACAGGGACATTTCCATATGTCTCTACTACCATTGCATCATCTGTCGCTTTCCCATCATCATTTTCCATCATTTTCTCATATGCTTTTTTTACAAGATCAAATTCAAAACATTGTGGAGTCTGAACCTGCCACAACGTTTTTCTCTCCGGTGTACGAACTGCATAATTTTCCTGATCAACAACTTTTATCGTATCTTTTGATGGCATTCCTACCACACACGCACGATATTTTTTAACATAGTATATACATTTTTGTACAAGTTCTGCATTGATCATCGGACGTGCTCCATCATGAATCAATACATAATCTGCATCTTCAATTGCTTCAAGTCCAAAATAAACGGAGGCATATCGTTCCCATCCACCTGGCACGATCTTCGTCACCTTATTAAAATGATAACGATCTACAATATATTCTTTACAATAGTCTATTTCATCCTCTCCTGTAACAAGAATGACTTCATCTACAGCGCTCTCTTCAAAAGCCTTCAGGGCATAATACACCAAAGGTCTTGATTTGATCAGCATATATTGTTTGGGAATCCCACTTCCCATTCTTTTTCCTTCTCCTGCCGCTAAAACGATTGCCGCAATTTTTTCTTCCATGTATTACCCCTGTCTGGTACCGATCTTTAATCCTGGCACCGCATTCAAATCTAAACCACTTCTCACACCATTCATATAATCATAATATCCACATACACCGATCATCGCTGCATTATCTGTACAAAAGATTGGTGATGGATGATAAAATTCAATTCCTGCTTCTTTACAGCGTTCGATCATTTTGGCACGAAATGCACCATTAGATGCGACTCCACCTGCAATTGCAAGTTTCTTATATCCAAGTTCTTTTGCTGCTTCAACTCCATGAGAACTCAGCACATCTACAACAGCCTCCTGAAAAGATGCTGCTACATCTGCACGATTTACTTCTTCACCTTTCATTTCACATTTATTCAAATAATTCAACACAGATGATTTTAGTCCACTAAAACTAAAATCCATCTTAGAATCATTAACCTTAGCTCTAGGAAATGCGATTGCATCTTTATCTCCTTCTTTTGCCAGAGCTTCTATCTTTGGTCCTCCTGGATATCCAAGTCCGATAGCTCGTGCCACCTTATCAAACGCTTCCCCTGCTGCATCATCTCTCGTGCATCCAATGATCTCGTATTTTCCATAATCTTTGACATCTACAAGGTGTGTGTGTCCTCCTGAAACAACCAAACACAAAAATGGTGGTTCTAAATCTGGATGCTCTATATAATTAGCACAAATATGTCCTTCAATATGATGTACTCCTACCAGCGGTTTATTTTTAGCAAACGCAAGTGCTTTTGCTTCTGCCACCCCTACTAAAAGTGCACCAACCAGACCCGGTCCATATGTGACCGCGATCGCATCAATACTGTCTAAAGTCTCTCCTGCTTCTTTCAGCGCTTCTCTTACTACAAAGTTTACTTTCTCTACATGTTTTCTTGAGGCAATCTCTGGGACAACTCCTCCATAAAGTTTGTGCAGTTCGATCTGAGATGAAATAATATTGGATTTTACGCATCTTCCATTCTCAACAACTGCTGCCGCTGTCTCATCGCAGGAAGATTCGATTGCCAGAATCTTAATCTTATCGCTCATCGTATTCTCCTATTCTTCCTGAAAGTCTAATGTTATTGTCTTACCGTCTTTACCCGCCTTAGCCTTTGGGAAAATAGATTTCACCTTCCCCATAAACTCTTCAGCTCGTACTAATGACGGACTATAATGTGTCAGCCACATTTGTTTTACATCAGCCTCTTTTGCAAGACGAGCTGCTTCGTAAAATGTCATGTGTTTATATTCTCTTGCTTTCTTTTCTTTTCCTTCTTCTCCGTACATACCTTCACATATAAATAAATCTGCATTCTTTGCATGTTCTGAAATTGCCGGAACAGGCCTTGTATCTGTACAATATGTCAGTTTAATTCCTGGTCTTGGTTCTCCAAGGATCATATTGCTTGTTAATACACGCCCATCTTCACTTTCCACAGTTTCTCCCTTCTGGAGTCTGTTCCAGTATTTCATCGGTATATCATTTTCCTTTGCTTTGACAGGGTCAAATTTCCCTGCTCTTGGAATAATCATATTATATCCATAGCATGGTACATTGTGTTTTACATGAAAAGCTTCTATCTTATAGCCATCCATCTGTATTACATGCTCTTTTTCATTTAATTCATAAAATTCAATCGGAAATGGCAGTTCTGGTGCGATCACTCGCAGGGAATTCACTACCTTCTCCACCCCCCTTGGTCCAATGATCAGAAGCGGCTCTGTACGCTCTGCATTTCCAAGAGTCAATAATAAGCCTGGCAAGCCGCTGATATGATCCGCATGGAAATGTGTAAAGCATATTGCGTCTAGTGGCTTCACACTCCACCCGCGTTCTTTAATCGCTACCTGTGTTCCTTCTCCGCAGTCGATCAACAGACTATGTCCGTTAAATCTTGTCATACACGCGGTTAATCTTCTGTACGGAAGCGGCATCATTCCGCCGGTTCCCAGTAAACATACATCTAACATAAATCACCTTTTATGATAATATCTCACTCTTCTCAGTTACTTTTGGTGGTATTTCAAACTGTTTTACGATACGGTCATAACATCTTTCACAAATCTTAAATTCATGAATCTGTGTATCCTTATCTGAGAAATATCCCCATTCTTTTTTGACTTCTATATAATCTGATTTATCCTTTAATAACTGACCACATACATTACACTTCATCTCATTCTCCTCCTTATATTCTTCATTATAAGAAGGCTCATCAGAAGAATCCAGTGGTAATGATTGGTCATTCGCAGAAATATCCTTAAACATCAGCACAGCATCTTCTATCGGATCTTTGTAATATTTTGCTCTGCGGCCATATTCTTCAAATCCATTCTTTAAATAAAACTGGCTGGCTGCTTCATTCGATTCTCTTACTTCCAGATAGATCGTCTCTACCCCAAGCTTGCGGTATCTTCGTTCAAATTCCTGAAACAAAAGGGTTCCTATTCCCATTTTCCTTATAAATGGAACAATTGCAATCCTATGTATCTCTGCCTGTTCCAGAACATGTTCTGCAATGATATAACCGCTGATACGGTTTCTGTCTCTCCATACATAGATGTCGCTTGTTTTTCTATAATAAAATGATTCTATACTCTCAAGACTCCATGGCCTGTTAAATGAAAGCCTTTCAATCTCTGCTACCATCTTTAATTCTTCTGGAACTGCTTTCCTTACATGCCATTCTCTTGCTGATGCACTATTTTTGTCCATGAAGCCGCTCTTCTCTCTCACGTTCTGCCTGAGATTTTCTTAAATATTCTGGAACAAATTCATCTGCACTCTCATAAATTCCCTGCGCAAAATAAACCTGTGCCAGGGCACCGACTGCCGCTGCTCTCTGACGATTTGCATGTGCTGGTGCAAAAACAGCTGATTTGCCCATCTTCTCAAGAATCTCATCATGGTATACAGGCACACCATCTCCTAAGAAAATAACTGGTTCATTATATGCTTTTAGCTGGTCAAGTGTATCCTCTACACTTTGTGCACACTGTTCTTTTAACACTTTCATTTCACTGCCTTCAAAACGGTAAAATCCTGTGTATACCTGCTTTCTTCTGGCATCCATCATTGGACAGATGATCATAGATGTTCCAAATAACTGATATGCCAGTCCATCTACTGTAGGCACTGGTACAATCGGTTTATCGAGTGCCAGTCCAAGTCCTTTTGCTGTCGCAGCGCCAATACGAAGTCCTGTAAATGATCCAGGTCCTTTTGCAACTGCGATTGCATCAATATCTTCCATCTCAAATGAAGTTCTCTTGATCACTTCATCCAGCATCGGAAGCAATGTCTGAGAATGTGTTAATTTATTCCCTGTCGTATATTCTGCGATCAGACGATCATCTTCGATCAGTGCCACAGAAGCTACCAGTCCAGAACTATCCAGTACTAATAATTTCATCTATTGTTCCTCCATCTCAATTTCTCGATAATCAAATCCTTTTTCTAAATCTTTGCGGATCGTAATCTTCTGATAATGATCTGGCAGAATCTCTTCGATCAGATTTGCCCACTCGATCAGGCAGACTCCTTCTCCATATACATAATCCTCATATCCGATCTCGTCCATCTCTTCGATATCCCCAATACGGTAAACATCAAAATGATACAGCGGAAGTCTTCCTTCTTCGTATTCTCTTACGATCGTAAATGTCGGACTCTGAATTGGTTCTGTAATTCCTAAACCATCTGCCAGACCTTTTGTAAATACAGTCTTTCCTACTCCAAGATCTCCATATAAGCAGATAACCTGCCCAGGAACTGCTTCCTGCCCGATCTTCTTTCCGATCTCATAAGTATCCTCTGCACAAAAACTTTGTACGATCATCTTATAATTCTCCTTCTATTTCTCTGTTTTTTCATCCTGTTCTTCATTGTCTTCTTTCACAGATGCTTTTGAATATTTTGAAATGTCCTGCCCGTCAGGTGTCTTCAGGGTTCTTTCTGCCGCTTTCATATGTTCTTTCATATAAGATAACATCTTATCTTTATCTTCCCCAAGTGCATAATCTGGAAATACAAATGCCTGTTTTCTTCCTGTATACAGAATATTTAATCCCATAACATGAGAAATCTTTAAAACTCTTGCCCACTCGATCGTTGCACTGTCTTCTCCAAGTTCTACAAAAATACCATCTTCATTTAATGTATAATATGTCTTCATTTTATAAACAGGATTCTCAATTGCTTGTTTCTTGGCTTTTACATACAGCATCAGCGGATTAACCACAACAAATAATCCGATCAGAACAATTCCAAATATCATATTGGACTGTCCATCTGCCGCACCAGTTCCTGTAATACACATATATATTCCAAGTGCGATCATGGCAATCGTCAGGATCAGCTGAAACCCAGAATATGTGTATGCTAATGAAAATTTAAATATATCATTTGCCTTTAATTGTGTATGAAATTTCATAGTAATTCTCCTTTTCTTTGTTAATCAAATATTATACCATAATCCGGGTATAAAACCAATGATTTTACAAATACTACAGACATACAAGAAAAAAAATCAACTCATGGAGGATCATAAAAAATGAGAGCTACAGGTATTATACGAAGAATCGATGACCTTGGCCGGATCGTTATACCGAAAGAAATACGAAAAACCATGCATATCAGAGAAAGCGATCCTTTGGAAATATTCACAGAAAAAGACGGCAGTATTATCTTAAAAAAATATTCCCCGATCGGAGAAATGGGAAACAACGCCCAGCAATGCGCCGAATCGATCGCATCACAGATTCCTCACACAATCTGTATCTGCGACCAGGATTCCGTAATCGCTGCCGCCGGCCCTAATGCGAAAAAGTTACTTGGAAAGCTGTTACATGAAAAGGCTGAAGAAGCACTGTCGGAACGCAAAAATCTATTAATGGATCGTGAAAACGGAGACTTTTTCCCTTTTATATCAGATTTTCCTGAAGTTTTCCAGTATGTATGCCTGGCTACGATCATCTCGGAGGGAGATGCAGTCGGGTTTGTTTGTATCCTTTCGATTGAGGAGGAACTTACAGAAAAAGAATTGATGGTGGCCCGGATCGGGGCTGGGTTTCTTGGAAAGCAACTAGAGGGATAGTTGTTTAGATTGTATGAGACAGTCATAAGATAAGAATCAATATTTATAATAAACCGGTGGCAACACGCATATTTTAAGAGCGTTTTTTACAAATCGCTGATCCGCGCCTGTTCCTTTGATAACTCCTTGGCTGCAAGCCAAAATGCCCGCAGCTACAGTCAAACAATCAACCACAGGGCGCTGCGAATTTGTAAAAAACGCACTTAAAATATGCTAATCGTTGCTCACCGGTTTATTATAAATATTGATTCTTATCTTATGACTGTCTCATACAACGGAACACTATTCAAACCACTACAGAGTGTGTATGTTAAACGGTATTGGCTGATAATTTTTATATTCATTAACAGACAGTTTAATGAAATTCATAAACACCGATTTGTCGAGATGTTTGAGAAATTTAAAACAGTAGTTTACTAATTCCTTAAATCGCCCGTTTGCAAATATCAAAATTGACAGCCAACACCGTTCCCCATACATACCCGTAGTGATTTGAATAGCCGTCCGTGTATATGAG
>CABIYF010000053.1 GCA_902362875.1 Eubacteriaceae bacterium
CGGATGTCTGCACCCGATCTTGACGAGCTGAAACGCCGTTGTGATGAAGTCAAGGACTTTTACGACGACCTCAATGTAAAGCTGGTGCGTCCTGCTGGGGATATGCTGGGGCTTCATTCTGAATTTTTACCTGCCAGCAAGCGATATATCAATGACTATGTGCAGTATGTAAAATCAGACTTCTTGGCAGGGCTTGGCTTTGGTGCGACCCAGCAGTTAGGGGAAACTACGGGTATCTATATGGGCTATTCCGTTGATACGGGAAGAAATGTGTACCTGCAACCGTCCCTTGCCAGTCAAGGTGTGAAAGGTACAGTTACCAACGCGTTAGCTTCTGCTTTTGTCGGTTCGCTTGGCGGTGGGAAGTCGTTCTGCAACAATCTTCTGGTGTATTATTCGGTTCTCTTTGGGGGACAAGCGGTTATCTTAGACCCAAAATCAGAGCGTGGCAACTGGAAAGAAACGCTTCCAGAAATCGCCCATGAAATCAATATCGTAAACCTTACCAGCGACAAGGACAATGCAGGACTTCTTGACCCATTTGTGATTATGAAGAATGTCAAAGACGCTGAAAGTCTGGCAATCGACATCTTGACATTCCTTACTGGTATTTCCTCTAGGGACGGCGAAAAATTCCCCGTGTTACGAAAAGCGGTTCGTTCCGTTACCCAGAGCGACAGTCGGGGCTTGCTCCATGTGATAGAAGAGCTACGCTGTGAAGATACACCCATATCAAGAAATATCGCAGACCATATCGACAGTTTCACGGACTACGATTTTGCACACCTGCTGTTTTCAGACGGTACGGTGGAAAATGCTATCAGTCTGGATAACCAGCTCAATATCATTCAAGTAGCGGACTTAGTATTACCAGATAAGGACACGACCTTTGAGGAATACACGACCATTGAATTATTGTCGGTGTCTATGCTGATTGTGATTAGTACCTTTGCCCTTGATTTTATCCATTCGGACAGAAGTATTTTTAAGATTGTCGATTTGGACGAAGCGTGGGCGTTCTTAAATGTGGCACAAGGCGAAACCTTATCAAATAAGCTGGTTCGTGCTGGACGAGCTATGCAGGCAGGCGTTTATTTCGTTACACAATCCTCTGGCGACGTGTCAAAAGAAAGTCTGAAAAACAATATCGGCTTAAAATTCGCTTTCCGTTCTACTGACATCAACGAGATAAAACAGACCTTAGAATTTTTCGGTATCGACAAGGACGACGAGAACAACCAGAAACGCTTGCGTGATTTGGAGAACGGACAATGCTTATTGCAGGACTTATACGGACGTGTCGGTGTGGTGCAGATACACCCAGTCTTTGAAGAACTGCTACACGCCTTTGATACCAGACCGCCCGTACAGAGAAATGAGGTGGAGTGATGAAAGAAAGGATAAAAGGTGCGTTCACAAAAAAGAAGATTTTCCACTTTCTCAAAATGGCTCTGTTCGTGGTGGCACTCTCCATTATCCTGCTTTCACTTCTGGGGACGGTGGCTCATGCGACGGGGCTTGTGGACGATACCATAAACGCAGAAAATCTTTACTCAAAATATCCCCTTTCCAACTACCAGCTTGATTTTTATGTGGATAATAGCTGGTCGTGGCTTCCGTGGAACTGGCTGGACGGTATTGGAAAATCGGTGCAGTATGGGCTTTACTGCATTACCAACTTTGTCTGGACGATAAGCCTTTACTTATCTAACGCAACGGGCTATGTGGTGCAGGAAGCCTATAAGCTGGACTTCATCAATGATATGGCAGACAGTATCGGAAAGAGCATACAGACCCTTGCAGGCGTAACGCAGAACGGTTTTTCTTCTACTGGCTTCTATGTTGGTTTCCTGCTTCTCATTATCTTAGTGGTGGGACTTTATGTTGCCTATACGGGACTTATAAAACGGGAAACCAGCAAGGCACTTCACGCCGTTATTAACTTTGTGGTGGTGTTTGTACTGTCCGCTTCGTTTATCGCCTATGCTCCCGATTACATCAAGAAGATAAATGAATTTTCATCAGACATCAGTACCGCTTCTTTGGACTTGGGAACAAAAATCATGCTCCCCAACTCTGACAGCGAGGGCAAGGACAGCGTGGACTTGATACGGGACAGCTTATTTTCTATTCAAGTGGAACAGCCGTGGCTACTTCTGCAATTCGGGAACAGCAATGCAGAGGAAATCGGGACAGACCGTGTAGAAGCTCTTGTATCGGCAAGCCCAGAGGACGAGGACGGAAAAACCAGAGAGGAAGTCGTGAAAACAGAAATCGAGGACAACGACAACAACAATCTGACGATACCGCAGGTTGTAAACCGTTTAGGCATGGTATTCTTCCTACTGTTCTTCAATTTAGGGATAACAATATTTGTATTCTTGCTTACGGGTATGATGTTGTTCAGCCAGATACTTTTTATCATTTTCGCTATGTTCTTGCCTATTAGTTTTCTGCTCTCTATGATACCGAGCTATGAAAGCATAGCAAAGCAGGCAATCGTGAGGGTGTTTAATACCATAATGACACGGGCAGGAATAACGCTTATTGTAACGGTGGCGTTCAGCATTTCCAGTATGTTTTATAACATTTCCACGGATTACCCGTTCTTTATGGTGGCGTTCTTGCAGATAGTATGTTTCGCTGGTATCTACATGAAGCTGGGCGATTTAATGAGTATGTTCTCTTTGAACGCTAATGACAGTCAAAGCATGGGACGAAGAATTTTCCGCAGACCGTATCTGTTTATGCGACATCGGGCTAGGCGTATGGAACACCGTATTGCAAGGGCGGTAAGTGCTGGCGGTATTTCGGGCGGTGTCGCTGGTGCGGTAGCTGGAAGTGCCGTTGCTGGAAAGAGAGCCGAAAGAAAAAATACGGCTTCTAAAGAAAATCGGGGCAATACCACTTCCAGCATGGGACAGCGTGCAGGCTCAAAGGTGGGTGCTGTCTTAGATACGAAAAATAAAGTGAAAGACAAGGCAAATGCTGCCAAAGAGAATATCAAGGATATGCCGACACAGACCGCTTATGCGGTATATTCCGCAAAGGAAAAAGCAAAGTCCAGCGTGTCCGACTTCAAGCGTGGCATGGTGCAGGAACAGCAGTCCAGACAGACGGGACGCTTGGAAAAGCAGGCACGGCATAGACAGAATATCGCTGACAAACGTATGGAGCTTCAAAAGGCACAAGAAGCAAGGCAGACACAGCGAAAGGCTGACGGATCAGCGACAATGGGAGCTACCCGTCCCCATGAGCGACCAGCCACAGCTTCAACCATTCCAAAGCCGAGTGCGGAAAAAATGCAGGAAATCAAACGTCCTGCCACAGCTCCAGCTTCAAAAGTAAGTGAACCAGTCAAGACAAATGTTATCAAAGAACGTCCGTTATCTTCTAGTGCTTCTGATAAGAAAGCGACCCAACCTGCACAGCCAGTACATAGGCAGAATGTAGAAAAAGTGGTATCGCAGGAAACACGCCAGAATGACACGAAAGACCGCAGGACAAAGGTTCAGCAGACGCAAACCGTCCAAAAGAACCAGCAGACCAAAGAGAAAAACCGAAGCCTTGTAACAAAGAAAGGACAGAAGAAAAAATGAAACTGAAACATATCGCTCTCATTGGCAGTCTGTTTCCTATCCTATTTTCTCTGGTGCTTTTCTTTGGGGTGTTGATTAGTGCGGACAGCGACGACGAGAACAGCAACTTTTCTTCTGGCATTACGGGTATGAACCTATCCGCAGAAGTTTTGAAACATCAGCCTATGGTGGAAAAATACGCCAGAGAAAACGGTATCTCCGAGTATGTCAATGTACTGCTTGCTATCATTCAAGTAGAAAGTGGCGGTACGGCAGAAGATGTTATGCAGAGTTCGGAAAGTCTTGGTTTACCACCTAACTCTTTAGATACAGAAAGTTCAATCAAGCAGGGGTGTAAGTATTTTGCGTCCCTGCTTTCTTCCTGCAAAAATCAAGGTATCGACGATTTGAATGTAGCGATACAGTCCTATAACTATGGCGGTGGCTATGTGGGATATGTGGCAGGAAAAGGAAAGAAACACACTTTTAATCTTGCAGAGAGCTTCGCTCGTGAGAAATCGGGTGGAAAGAAAATAACCTACACCAACCCGATAGCTGTTGCGAAGAACGGGGGCTGGCGGTATGGCTATGGAAATATGTTCTATGTGGAATTAGTCAATCAGTATTTAACTGTTTCGCAGGTATCGGGAGAGCTGGCACAAAAGGTAATGAATGAAGCGTTGAAATATCAAGGCTGGAAATATGTGTATGGCGGTAGCAATCCCAACACTTCTTTTGACTGTTCGGGACTGACGCAATGGTGTTATGGAAAAGCTGGTATCTCCTTACCGAGAACGGCACAAGCACAGTATGACGCTACCCAACATCTTCCACTTTCGCAGGCAAAGGCTGGGGACTTGGTGTTTTTTCATTCTACCTATAATGCTGGAAGTTATGTAACACACGTTGGTATTCTCGTTTCGCCGACACAGATGTACCATGCAGGCAACCCGATAGGATATGCAGACCTAAGTAGTAGTTACTGGCAACAGCACTTAATCGGTGCAGGACGAGTAAAACAATAGAAAGGACTTGAAAATATGTTTAAGAAGAATAAGAAACAGACAGAAACTATCAAAGAACCAAAAGAAAAAAAGGTGCGTACTGTTAAGGTAGGCACACATAAGAAAGCCGTGATTGCGTTGTGGGTGGTACTTATTGCAAGCGTGAGCTTCGGGGTGTATAAGAATTTTACGGCTATCGACCAGCACACGACCCATGAAAAAGAAATCATTGAACTTCGCTTGCAGGACACCAACGGGATAGAAAATTTCGTGAAGAACTTTGCGAAGTCCTATTACACATGGAATAACAGCAAAGAAGCGATTGAAGCAAGAACGCAGGCAATCAACGGTTATCTGACAAAGGAATTGCAGGACTTGAATGTGGATACCATTAGAACCGATATACCGACCAGTTCCACGGTTACAGATGTGATTGTGTGGAATATCGAACAGTCGGGAACGGACACTTTTTCTGCCACCTACGAAGTAGATCAGCAGATAAAAGAGGGAGAACAGACAACAGCAATTAAAGCAACCTATACCGTGAAAGTCCATGTGGACGCTGACGGGGATATGGTAATCGTTCAGAACCCTACCCTTGCACCAGCAATCGAAAAATCAGACTATGAGCCAAAGACACCAGAAGCAGACGCAAGCGTGGACGCTGATACCGTAAATGACGCTACCTCATTTTTGGAAACATTCTTTAAGCTCTACCCGACAGCTACAGAAAAAGAACTTGCTTACTATGTATCGGGAAATGTGCTTGAACCTATCGGCAGGGACTACTTTTATTCTGAATTGGTAAACCCTATCTTTATAAAGGACGGCGACAATGTAAAAGTCAAGGTTGCCGTGAAGTTCCTTGATAATCAGACAAAAGCGACGCAAGTATCGCAGTATGAGCTTGTATTACATAAGGATAGCAACTGGAAGATTGTAGGTTAATAAAATATGGAAAGTTTGCTTGACATTCTTTGCTCGCAGGAGTATCATAAGATTAGAAAAGGAAAGTAAACTTTCCATTCGTTCAAGAAAGGGGTATGTTGTGAAAAATCGTTTAGAAGAATTACGAAAACAAAGAGGTATTAAACAAGAAGATTTAGCGACTGCTCTTGAAGTATCTCGTCAAACAATAGGCTCTTTAGAAAATGGACGCTACAATCCCTCTATTATGTTAGCCTTTAAAATTGCAAGGTACTTTCAAATGAGCATTGAAGAAATTTTTATTTATGAGGAGGAAAGTAAATGAAGCATAAGATACAAAAAGTAGAATTATTTGTCGGTGTAATAGTTCTTTTAGGTGGTTTACTAACTTATGGTTTAGGAGTACATCAACTATTACCTGTACCTCGTCCAGATTTGGTTGTCTATGGTACAACACTTATTGGAATAATATTGATTTTAATGGGGTGTGATATATTCAGTAAGCCGACAAAAGAAATGCAAATATTAGAAAATGATGAAAGAAATATCGCAATTACTAATGCTTCTCTTGCGAATGCTTATAAAGTAACACTTACATTATTGGTTCTTGTATTATTTGCTCTTATCTTTATGGGATATATGAGTAAAGTTGTATTTTTTTCGATAGTAGGAGTTATTGCTATCGGACAAATCACATGGGTTATAACAGCTCGTTATTTAGATAAGAAAATGTAGTCTTTTGAAAGGTGGAATTAACAATGAAGAAAAAATTACCATTTATCATTGAAATTATTATAGGCATAATCTTTATATGTTTTGGATATTTCGTTATTGATACTGACTACTACTCTACACTTTTTTATGCAATAGGGCTTGGTTTAGCTTTTGCTTCTGGTGTTCAATTATTGAAAATTTGTTATTATGAAATGCCAAAAAATAAAGAAAAATTGGAAAATATAAATAGAGAAAATCACATCAATAATGTTGATGAAAGAAAAGTATTTTTAAGAATGAAAGCTGGTTCTTTAGTGTATCAGATAATGACCTTCGTGTACTTGTTTGTTGCGTTTGTATTTGCGTTACTTCATATTGAAGCTTGGATTATAGGAGTTATCTTTGGGTTATTCCTACTGCAAACATTTTTAGGGATTGTTCTGTATAAACATTTTGAAAAACATTTTTAAAACATTCGCTAAATTATGATGAGGTAATACTATGATAGGACTTAAAAAACGAGATATTAAAAAAGCCTTGAAAGCAGGAGCAAAAGCTGGCGGTGTATCATTGGCTGATGTTCGGGCGGATATTGAAGCAACGATTGATGAAGCTATGAACAGCACCGACCCAGAAGTGCAGGCAAATTTCAAAAAGTATTTTGGAAATAAACGCCCTACACCAGAGGAATACATTTATACCATTA
>CABIYF010000054.1 GCA_902362875.1 Eubacteriaceae bacterium
AGACTGTATTTTTGTAAAATAGAACACATTTGAAACAGATCCAAAAACAATTACACACCATGAGCAAATTTATTTGCTCATGAATAATTCAGGTTAAGCTATGTTATACACGAAAGAGGGTAATATTATGGGAAAACGCAACAAAGTCACAACTAGAGATATTGCTGAATACACTGGTGTATCACAGTCCACAGTCTCTATGATCTTAAGTAATAAACCGCATGTTTCATTTTCAAAAGAGACAATTGATAAAGTAAGACAGGGTGCAAAGGATCTTGGTTATAAGAAACCGGTTGCTGGCGTTAAAAAGAAAGAACAGGCTTTATCAAAGAGTATCATTGTCATCTGTCCTCTGCTTTCTAATGGGTATTATTCCATGATCATTCATTCTATCACGGAACGGGCACGTGAGTATGGTTATACTGTATTTACGGTTAATACCTTAAGAGATGTTTCACAGGAAGAGTTATATCTGAATCTCCTCTCCGGATTTGAACTTGCCGGAGTTATTTCTCTATATCCACCAACAAAGATCACTCTGGCAAATACTTTATCGAAACAGGTTCCTGTCGTTTCGATCGGAGACAAACCTGACTCTTGTCGTTTTGATGCAGTTGAACTTGACAGTAAAAAGCCAGGATATATCATCGCCGAGCATCTGATCTCACTCGGTCATAAACGGATTACTTATGTGTCTGCACCTATCCGTCCAAAGGAGATCGGCCGTATTCACAGACTTGCCGGACTTCGTTCCTGTTATAAAGATCACGGATTAGATCCAGAACTGATCGAAGTTAAATCTCCAACGATCGCTGCCTATGGAAGATACTCCGCAGATAACTCTGAATATCAGAATGGATATGATATGGCTTCCCAGGTTTTAGATGAACATACAGACTGTACTGCCTTTGTTGGAAATAATGATATGACAGCTTTTGGGATCATGGCTGCAATCTCTGATCATGGATACCGCATTCCAAACGATTTCTCTGTTTGCGGTTTTGATAACATTGCTTTATCCGCCATGCCGCAGATCTCTTTGACAACTATTGAGCATGCTTCACTCGCCAAAGGACGAGAGGCTGTCGATATCATTTATAAGAAAAATACACAAAAAAACATCACTTCAAAGCATCATTACATTATGCGAATGGAATATGAGCCGGAACTTATCGTTCGTAATTCAACTGGAAAATGTAAATAAGCTTTCTATATAATGCTTCTATTTTTTGTAACAATTAACCAAAAAAGAAATGCAATCAAACAAAATAATGTCACAACAAATCCTGAAAAATATGACATTAGTGTGCATTGATTTTCATACAACTCGTGAGTTATCATAATAACCGTAATAAACGTTTATGTGTAACAAGAAAGAAAAGGAGGGCGCATGGCCAGCAAACTTCTAAACGATGAATTCCAGAAACATATTTGTCTGGATTTTGAATGTACTACAATTGAAGAAGCTATCCGCAAAGCAGGTGATCTCCTTGTTCAGTGTGGATGTATCAAACCACCGTACATTGACGGAATGATACGACGTGAACAGGAACACTCCACTCACATTGGCTTTGGAGTCATGATTCCCCATGGCACAGAAGATACCCTTGATTGTGTCATAAGCCCTGGAATCAGTATTCTTAAGATTTCCAATGGTGTTCCTTATCACGGCACTATGATAACTATGGTAATCGGCATCGCAAGCCGTGAGGAAGATCCTTTGCAGGAACTGATGCAGATTACTGATATTTTACTAACTCCGGAAAAATGCGATCAATTTTTAAATGCTTCTTCAAAACAGGAATTCATTGATATGATCAATCAACATTATTTTGAAGAAGGAGAGTTGTAAAAATGAAAGAGAAAACTAGCATTTCACAGAAACTCCAGAAATTTGGTTCCGTTCTTGCTGGAATGGTTATCCCAAATATCGGAGCTTTTATCGGATTCGGATTAATCACTGCATTCTTTTTGGAAACAGGCTGGACACCTAATGCCAAACTGGCAAAACTGATCACACCAATCTTAAATTACTTGCTTCCAATTCTGATCGGACATACTGGTGGTAAGATGTTTGGTGGTGACCGCGGTGGAGTTATCGGTGCCCTCGTTACCATGGGTGCGATCGTAGCCGTTGACGGAACTCCAATGTTCCTGGCTGCCATGATCTTAGGACCTATTTCCGGTGTCTGCATCAAGAAATTTGATCAGGCTGTTGATGGAAAAATCCCTTCAGGATTTGAAATGATCGTCAACAACTTCTCACTTGGTATTATCGGTGCGATCCTTTGCTGTTTCGCTATGTTAGTATTCGGACCAGTTATGGAAACTGTAACAACTGTATTAACAAATGGTGTAAACTGGATTGTAGCTCACAATGCATTACCATTATCTGCAATCTTTGTTGAACCTGCCAAAGTATTATTCTTAAATAACGCATTAGACCATGGTATCTTCGGACCAATTGGTTATGAACAGGTAAAAACTTTAGGACATTCTGCATTATTCCTTTTAGTACCAAACCCTGGTGCTGGTCTTGGATTATTATTAGCTTACTGGTTCTTCGGAAAAGGAGAAATGAAAGAAGCTGCACCTGGAATGATCTTAATCCACTTCTTCGGTGGTATCCATGAAGTTTACTTCCCATATGTACTCGCTAACCCATTAACAATCGTTGGTATGATCGCCGGTGGTATCGTTGGAACAGGAACTCTTACCTTCTTAAATGTTGATACTGTTGCAACTCCATCCCCAGGTAGTATCTTCTCAGTTGTCGCCCTGTCACCTAAGAACTGTATGTTCGGAGTTTTATTAAGTGTTGTTTTATCATGTGTTGTATCATTCTTATTAAACTCTATTTTCGTAAAACGTATGGTAGCAAAAGGTGGAGATACTTCTCTTGGAGAATCTGTAATTCCAAAAGAAGCTATGGGATCTTCCGCTGAATCTTCTGAAACAGCAGCCGTAACAAATGACAGCAGCCTTGGAGTTGCCGGTGTTGATATCAAAAACATTAAGAAAATCGTCGTTGCATGTGATGCTGGAATGGGATCTTCCGCAATGTCAGCTGCCGCGTTAAAGAAAAAAGTAAAAGCTGCTGATCTTCCAATTGAAGTTATCAATACAGCAATCTCTAAGATTCCTGACGATGCTGACCTTGTTATCACTCATGTAGAATTAACAGGAACAGCGAAAGCTGCACAGCCTAACAAACAACATTTATCTATCTCAAATTACTTAAAAGCTCCAGAATATGACGAGCTGGTTGAGAGATTAAAAAACGAATTATAATTGCCCTGAAAACTGTCATCAAAGGCTAAGGATATTATTTCCTTAGTCTTTGACGCTATCTTAGTATTAATATGTAAAGGAAATGAAATCATGAAAAAAGCTGTTATGTATGGTGCCGGAAGCATTGGCCGAGGCTTTATAGGTGCCTTATTTTCAGAAATCGGCTATGAAGTTGTGTTTATTGATGTAAATGATGATGTCATCCAGCTCATTAATCAAGAAAAAACATATCCACAGATTATTATGAACCAGGAACAACCTGTCCACTGGATAAAGAATATCCGTGCTATTGATGGAAAAGATCCTGAGGCTGTCAGTAATGAAATTGCAGATGCTGATATCATGGCGACAGCCCTTGGTGCTGCTGTTCTTGAGAAAGTAGCACCGGTCATTGCACAAGGTCTTATGAAACGCTGGAATCAGGACTCTTCCAACACTCTTGATATTCTAATCTGTGAAAACCTGATGGATGCAGATGTACTTCTACGGCAATATCTTTTAGCTGCCCTGCCTGAAGATAAATATGCCTTATTTGAACAGACGATAGGTCTTGTTGAAACTTCCATTGGAAGAATGGTGCCGCCCGCAGACCCTGATCTTATTCCTGCGAACGAACATCCTCTGGCAGTCCGCGTGGAGCCTTATGATTTTCTTCCGGTTGATAAAGCCGCTTTTAAAGGCTCAATCCCTGAATACTCAAAAATTATTCCTTATGAGCCTTTTCATTATTATCTGGAACGTAAACTTTATGTCCACAATATGGCACATGTAACAACTGCATTTTTAGGGAAATTACAAAATAAAACGTATATTCATGAGGCTGCACAAGACATTTATATTCAACACATTGTCCGTGGCTGTATGATGGAAAGCGCTATGATGTTAACACAGAAATATCGTATTCCATTTCATGACTTAAACGCACATATCAATGACTTATTACAACGTTTTAAAAATTGTTATTTAAAAGATACCGTCTCAAGAGTTGCACGTGATCCAATCAGAAAGCTTCAACCTTCTGACCGCCTTGTCGGTGCCGCAAGAAGTTGTGAAAATGAAAATATTACTCCAGTATATTTATCTTTTGCAATCGCTCTCGCACTTTCATTTATGGAAAATGAAGATTTACTGAATTTAATGGAAAATGTATGTAAAATCAAAAGAGAAGAACCTCTTGCCCAACGTGTCACTTATTTTTATAATAAAATTATGGTTGAACATATCCCTCTGGATCAGATTGTCGAATTGATCGACCAGCTTCAATCTGATATTCAGGGAGAAATCATTTAGAAAGAAAAGGTGAGTTATGCTTATCTCAGATCGTTCAAAAGAAATTATTGAAAATTTAATGAATGCAAATGGTCCTCTGACTGTAGCGGCTCTTGCCAAAAAGTTAAATGTTACAGAGCGAACTATTTACCGCCAGATTCCCGAAGTTACGCAGATCATGGAATCTTATGATCTATCGTTAGATAATTCTTCTGGAAAAGGTTTTATGATCTTTGGATCACTTTATAATATTAAACGTCTTAACAACGCATTTGAAGAAGTAAAAACAGAACAAAATTACTCTAGCAAAGAACGTGTTGATATCATTCTTTTGTCCTTATTAAATGAGGACGATTACATTAAAACACAATCTCTTGCCATTGATCTGAATACTTCTTCACAGACAGTCCGCAATGACTATCATGCCCTGAAAGATAAACTTCAGGGGCATAATGTTACCTTCGAGACTAAGAAAAGCGAAGGTGTAAGGCTGACTGGAATGGAAATTCCTAAACGTCATTTATTTGTAAATGTTTTACTTCAGAATATTACTCCAGCCGTTTTTTTTGACTGGATAAAAGACACGAATTTTCGTCCAAATCCTTTTATTGACCTTTTAAAAACATTTCATTATGAAGAAGATTTAAAAATGCTGTACGAGAAACTGCAGCCAGTGATCCGAAAACGTCATCTGAATATTTCTGATAAAGAACTTCAGGAATTTCTTCTGCTTATGACTGTTTTTATTAAACGGCATTCCAATATTGAAGATCAGGATGAATTTTTATCTTTAACAATCCAGGAATCTGACACAGATTATGAAGAACAGTTTCGTCAGGACATTTTAAAAATATTAAAACACAACTTTAATATTGAAATTTACAAAAATGAGAAAGACTATTTTCATTGGATGATCCACCTATATGTTGGCCGCACTCATTATGAACTGAGTCAACAGATTTCTGCATTTCAGAATCTTGATCATATCAGCTGTCTGATCAAAGAAATTGAAGAAAAATTTCAATTTCCTTTTAGTCAGGATAAGAATCTGGCAGAGAATCTTTTATTACATATCAACATGGCTATGGAGCGGATTCAAAGCGGTATTACGGTCGCAAACCCAATGCTTGAAGATATTTATCAGTCCAATCCAAAGCTGTATGAAATTGTGAAACAATGTTTTCGAAATGTTTTTCAATCTGTGAAAATCCCAGAAGATGAAATTGGTTATATTGTCATTTACTTTATTGCATCTATGGATTCCTTGAGCAAACATTCTATCTCTGTTTTAGTTGTCTGTTCCACTGGTATTGGATCATCTAAGATGCTTCGAAGCCGTCTGGAACGTGAATTCTCTGAAATAGATGTAAAGAAGATTATTTCTCTACATAAACTGCATGATGAGAATCTGGAACAGTATGATCTTATCATCTCTACAGTTCCTATTGATATGGATGAGAGTAAGTATTTATGTGTTTCACCTTTACTTAATGTTGAAGAAAAAGAAAATGTTAAAAAGAAAATCAACCAGTTAAATAGACTTTAATTTGGCTTCTCTAATTTAAATGTACATAAACGCAAAAGAAATAGTATAAAATTTTTCTATGTTATGGAAATTTTTTATACTATTTCTTTTTTATTCACGTAGTATGATCCTGCCCGGAGGGCTTTTTTGTATCATAGGGGATTTCATCGAAATTTCCTATGATATAAAAAAGACTCTAGATATAATCTAAAGTCTTTATCGAGTTGCGGGAGCCGGATTTGAACCAACGACCTTCGGGTTATGAGCCCGACGAGCTACCAGACTGCTCCATCCCGCGATATTAAATTACAAAAGAAACACTAAAAATAGTGCTTCTAAAAGGCGTCGACCAGATTTGAACTGGTGATCAGGGAGTTGCAGTCCCATGCCTTACCACTTGGCTACGACGCCATATTAAATTATATGCTCTTTATTAAAAAAGATGACTCCAACGGGATTTGAACCCGTGTTACCGCCGTGAAAGGGCGGTGTCTTAACCACTTGACCATGGAGCCTTATTCTTTGACCGCTTCACGGTCTGTGCAGTATCTTAAATACTACGAAACTCCCCGAGCCGGGCTCGAACCAGCGACAGCACGGTTAACAGCCGTGTGCTCTACCAACTGAGCTATCGAGGATTATTATAAGGTCTATAAATATTATATCATATACCTTCAAAACAACATACAAGAACTATTCTACATCTTCCACACTCTGCCTTCTTTGGTTAAAGCCTCGACCGATTAGTAACAGTCAGCTCCATGCGTTACCGCACTTCCACCTCTGCCCTATCTACCTCGTCGTCTTCAAGGGG
>CABIYF010000055.1 GCA_902362875.1 Eubacteriaceae bacterium
CAGACTTTTGCCTGTTGCATACGCTTAGACAGATTCATCTTAGGATAGATTGGATGAATGTCCATTTCATTCATATATCGTCTGGCTTTCCGACGACCGACTCTATATCCTCTGGCTTTTAATTGTGCAGACATCTGTCTTGCACCCCAGGTTGGATTATCCGTATGGAGATGATCAATGATCTCTTTACATGCCAGTTCATCATCAGATACTGGAGATCCTTTGTAATAAATACTTGTACGGTTGATATCAAGTAAGCTTGCACCAACAGAAGCAGGAAGTTCTTTAGTCGTCAAAAGGTTTCGGACTAAATTTACTCTCGTAGTCAGGTCCGCAAATTTCTTCAGATTTTTTTTTGAGCCAGTCCACCTGCATGGTTAACTGACCAACCTTTTTTGCATACTCAGCTTTTTCCTTGCGTTCTTCGACAAGCTTTTCCTTGAGATTTTCCTCACGTTTGTCGTCAAACACAGCAGAAGCATTGTTCAAGAATTCTCTTTTCCAGTTACGGAGAAGATTTGGTTGAATATTGTTTTCTGTTGCTAAGGTATTGAGATCTTTTTCTCCTTTGAGTAGATCGATCACAAGGTCTGATTTAAATTTTGCACTAAAATTTCTTCTTTTTCTGGACATGACACTGAATCCTTTCTTATGTATTGATTTAAGTATATCAGATTCATTAAGATCTGTCCGAAAAAGTGTCTTAATTTATGAGACCATTATACTGTATCACTATGATTCGCCATATACTTATGTATTTCTTTAGCTAATATATCCATACTTATATTTATAGCCGCTTCTTTTCCTTCTCTCATAAAATTTTGATATGGCAAACGTTTTAATACTACTTTTAATATGTATATTAATTCATCCATTAGATATTCTCTCTTTTAAACCAACATTAAATCTAACATCTGTTGTTCAAAATCTCTTACTTTATTTTCTTCTTTAACAATTAAACTTTCAATGTAATTTTCATATTTTTCTTTTTCTTCTTGACTAGCATTTCTAACCCTTTTAACAAATGGACATGTTCTAAAAATATAGGAAAATTGATTATTTTCATCTAAAAATTCTAATTCTTCATAAGCTTTATCATTTTTTTCCAAAGCCTCTTGTATTTCATTTAAAAGTACTATTAAAATTTCGAACAATTCATTTGTTTTAATTACATTTTGATGAAATAACCTTTGATCTCGTATAAGTCGTTTAAACATATTATAATATATATCTATAGCATATATTGGAACTACCATTCCACCTGAATTTATGCTCCATTCATACATTTGCGTATAAAAACTTTTCTTTTTTTTGACAATTTCATTTATTATTTCGTCTATAATCTTATTTATATCTTTTGGATAATTCAATCCCATCATTTCAATTAACTGATTTATAAAATATCTTAATTTTTCATCAAATTCAAATATATTATTTATAAAATTCATGATGTTATAGTCTGATTTTCCTATTAAATATAATTCTTCATTCTTATTTTCTTCCTGCTCTATAAGTTCCTTTGGTGTTACATTGCTGTTATTCATCTGTTCTATAATACCTTCTGGTATTGTATCAATATCTTGATTCTCATTTTGTTCTACTTTAAATGGCATCTTTTCTTCAATTTTCTGTTTAATTTTTTTCTTATTACTCCTTAGTTTCCATTCTCCATTTGACAGAAATAAAGTTAACAAAAATTCCCATTCCATATTTTCAACAATCTGAGTCAATATTTTTTTAGAATTCTTTAAATTATCATTTTTTATTTTCAAGTTATATATTAGCTCTTCTGTTTCTTTCGATATACTAAATCTAACCTTACTTAAATCTATTTCTTTATCTAAAACATTTTTAGCGCATCCAGAAAAATAATAATTTACAATTGGACTTATCTGTATTATTTCTACTATGTTTTTATCTAAACATGGTATTAAAAATTTAGACCAACTCCCACCTACAGATTCATTCATGATTTCTTTTAAAATCTTATAATTTGAATTATCCTTTTGATCTTTTAACTCAGTTATTTTTTCAAAATTACATTCACATTTATATCGATAAAAAATTTTAGTTAACGTCAAAGAATACATTTCTAAAATTGCATAAACTAACTTTTTATCGTAAACATGTGTTCTTCCTATCCAATAAATTGAACGTAATAATTCTCCATAGCTATACCCAAATTTACTATAATCTCCTTTAGAATAATTTATTTTTTCTTCATTATTTTCATATTGATTATAATAATTATATAAAAATTCAGTTACAATTTTTCTTCCTCTTGTAGCAATATGTTCTTCACTTAAAGCTATGAACATTTTACTTTCAGTACTTTGTAAAACCTCATCTGCATAGCGAAATAATAAATCATCCATAGCTCTTCTATGATTAAAATCTAAATTTTCAAAAAATTCCTCTGATGCTTCATTTCCTAGTTCTGGCATATACATTCTATATATCTTCCAGTTATTTAACGCTCTTAAACTTTCTGGTTCAAGAAAATGTCTTTTTTTCCCTTCTGTGTCATAACGAACTTTTGTCTTTCTCCATGCTTCTAAAAATATATTTTGTTTAATAGAATATACTTTTTTAGGATTATGATTGTCTTCTATTCTAACCGTATGATTCTTATCATAGTCCATTTTTTTTACAGATGGTAAGTAAACTCTTGAATAAGAGGGTAAAGCTTTTTCCATATATTGATCTGAAAGATGATTTATGTATCTATTTAAGTCATCTATATTTCTTTCTCTACTATTCGAAATAATACTCTGAAAATGTTTCTGACAACATAACTTAATTTGCTCATGATTAACAGCAATAAGAACTATTAAACGCTTTACCTTTAAATAACGTTGTATTTTTTCTAAAATTTCAAATCCAGATTCAACATTCATATCTATATCATCAATAGATACTACCAAGAATGTCTCATATCTATCTCGTTCACTATACTCATATTCTCGATAACTCTTAACTTGAATATATTTTTCTATTAATTGTTCAAATTCTTGCTTAATATCAACACTTCTCGCCAAATCTCGAAGATTAGCTATTGCTGCCTCTGATGAATAAATATCTTCCATATTTCTTTGTTTAATGTTTAAATGTTTTTTATAAATACTTGAAAACATATGATATAATTCTCTTTTTTCATAAGTGAGTGATTCTGAATTTATATTTTCATTATCTTTTAAAAATTCATTGAACATTTTAGCAAGGATTGCCTCAAATATATCCTCTTGTTCTTCTAGTAAAGAAGCATCAATAGAATCAATTCCTATAAAACGTATTTTCTTATTACTTTTGGGTAATTTAACAATAAAATCACCATATTCATCATTTACACTACTATTTTCCAATAACGACTTCATAAAAGAGCGCATTACTGAAGATTTTCCCGTACCTCGTTGCCCCATAAATATTATCACATTATCATTTGTTTCTTTATATTCCGATTCTCCTTTTTCAAGTTGTAATTCTATCTGTTTTTGAATAATCATATAGCATCTTTTATACACTCTCCTAAAAAATGACTTCCCAAAGCAATTTCTATTTTCACAAACTTCACCATGATAAAATTTTGAAATAACAGCTGCTTCTAGATATTCCTTTTTCTTCTGTTCATCTTCCATATTATCCTCTCCCCTTGCATGATATATAAATATTATTTTATAATATCACTTATCTTGTGACTCTTCATTTTTTTCATAAAATACCATATATATATTTCTTTTAAATTATCATTAAAAAGAAATTTTTTCATAAAATTACTTTGCAAAAAATAATTTCTTTCTATTCTTTCTATCTCTCTCTCATTAATATGCGGTATTCCCATTCTTATTGCAATCTCTTCTGGAATTTTACTTAATATTCGTGCACACTTGTAATAGTATTCTAATTCTAATGGCTGAAACCATTTTTTACATATCCTATTTCCTATATTATTATATAGATGTAAAAACGACTGCCAAGATTGCAATTGTTTTTTTTCTCGAAACTCTTGTGCTGCATGTTTAAAAAGCATACGATAATTTTCTGGTGCTATTTCTTTCATCTCTTTATATAATTCCCAAGCCTGTTTTTCATTTTGCTGATTAATTTCATAATAATGAGCCAACGCATAATAAATAAATGCACTATATTTATTATCTAATTCCTTTGCCAATGCCATTTGTAGATGCATTTCCCCAATTTCCCATAAATCTTTTCTATTTACACCAATCAATCCTGCCAATACATCTCCCATTGTAAATCTTATATCTTCAATTGACATTTGATGTGTTACTTTCATCAATTTTTCATCATCAAATACTCTTCTTCCTTCAAATGACATGTTTACTCTGTTAATCTTTCTAGCACAATTAAAATATGCAAACCTTCGTTGTACAAGTCCTTCTATAGCTTGATTACTAGCATATATTTTATTTAAACAATCCTTTAAAACTTCAAGTTGTGTTAACTTCATTTCTTCACTAAATTGATTTAAAAATAAATGCGTTAAATAATTATTATACGCAAAATCAGAATCTACAAATGCATTGTATAATTGTTTAAAATCTTCCTTCCATTCATTATTCCACTCTAAAAGCAATGGAATTTTTAATAAATCTTTTTCAATTCGTCGTCCAAATTTTCTTCTTTTATCTTTACTAGATAAATCTTCTTTTATTTGTCCTTTTACAATATTTATTTTATATTTAGACTCAAGTTCAACTAAATCCATAATATCTTCATCTAAAAAAATATTACAATCAACCATATCATTATCTATTGAAGTATTATCATATTCTATAATGAACTCATTCACATATACACCGCAAAGCATCCAAAATTCTTTGATATATACACCTTGAACAACCTGATTTTCCTTTCTTATAATACGAACTGAGTATAATTTTTCCATCTTTTCCCTCAGCTTTCTATTGTTTTTTTCTTGATATAATATATGCCTTTTTAGTTACTATGATTATCTTTTTCATATTTCTCCTTCTTACTTGAATTCAATACTTAATATTTCTGTTATTATATCATAAAAAATTTAGTATTCTTAAATCTCCATGAAGATATAATTACAAAAGTAATACCCTTTATATAATATGTCCACTAATTATAACTTTATGATATCAATATTTTTTTATTTATGCAATATTTTTTCTATTTTTTTCCATTTTAAAGCAATCATACATTATAAACAAAGTAATACATTTAAAACATTACTTTTTCCACAATTCTTACTCTCAAAGCTTCTCCGCATAAACCCCATCAGCAATCAATCCTCTAAAAGCCTCCTGCACAGTCTCTTTATCTTCCTTATATGTAACTCCAAACCAACGATCCTGTGTCTCCAACACCTTCACGTTCGCTCTTCCCTCTTTCAAAAGCTTGTCCACGATATTCGGTAACAGATATTCACTCTTTAAATCTCCTTCTTCCACATTCGCAAGGAAATCTTTGAAATCTTCTGCTAGGAAATCTAAAAATTCTGGATATCCTGCCCACATGTTCATTGATACTTTATCTTCTGGACTGATCCATTCCTGTACTTCTTCGTTATGACATTTGATCTGTCCGTCTTCTCCCATTTCGATTCCTGTTGTCTCATGTACCTGGCTTAATAAACCATTCTCATCGACAACGCTGACTCCTCTGGTCACTGTCCCATTGTCGCTTAATGTGTTCTTTAAAATGAATCCGCCCATCCCCATGGTAAATTCTCTTCCAAGGTCTTCTCCGGATACTAAGAAATCATGCAGTTTCACAAATGCTTCTTTTCCATAATAGTCATCTGCATTGATGATCACAAATGGTTCTTTCACTACATCTTTGCAGCATAAGACTTCCTGCCCTCTTCCCCATGGTTTTGTTCTTCCTTCTGGTACTTCAAAACCTTCTGGCAGATCATCAAGCTCCTGAAATACATATTCTACATCGATTTGTTCTTTGATCCTGTTTCCAATGATCTCTTCGAACTCCTTGAAAATGTCTTTGCGGATAATAAAGACTACTTTATTAAATCCTGCTTCTTTTGCATCATGAATGGAATAATCCATGATGATCTATAGTGGTTCAGTTGTCAAGACAAAAATCTAAGACTTTTATAATGAACTGATAGGTTGATAAGTTACTGTATCTGTAGAGACGTACGTAGGATGAACTAGTTTTTTTTACAGATAATTAAGCTACATATGACATCAGCATTGCAGGATAATAATATTCCGCTGGTGTGTGATAATCCAATGCAGAATGATATCTTTCAAAGTTATAGGTGTGAACATATCGTTTGATAGCTGCTCTGGCTTCTTTGATATTATTATATTGTGTCAGGTAAGCTTCTTCATACTTAAAACTTCGAAACCATCGTTCGATCATGATATTATCAGCCCAACGACTTTTTCCATCCATGCTCTGACGGATACCATTTTCTTTTACAAAATCGATATATTGCTGGCTGGTAAACTGACATCCCTGATCTGAGTTCAAAATCTGAGGTTTGGCTATCTTAAATGCTTTATTTAATGCATTGAGCACCATTCGGGTATCAAGAGTATCATCTACTTCCCATCCGACGATACATCGGCTGTACCAGTCGATCACTGCAGTCAGATACAGAAATCCGTGTTTGATCGGGATATATGTAATGTCAATGGACCATGCCTGATTTGGCTTATCGATGACAGCGTTGCGGAGTAGATAAGGACAGACTTTTGCCTGTTGCATACGCTTAGACAGATTCATCTTAGGATAGATTGGATGAATGTCCATTTCATTCATATATCGTCTGGCTTTCCGACGACCGACTCTATATCCTCTGG
>CABIYF010000056.1 GCA_902362875.1 Eubacteriaceae bacterium
ACCTGTGAAGAAACCAAAGAATATACGTTGGAAGAAGAACCGGAAGAACAGGAAAAGACTTATGAACTGGAAGAAAAAACAGAAGCCAGAGAAACACAGGAAACGGTAAAGAAGACCATTTCCTATCAGTGGACACTCATGGATAAGGACCAGAACATCACACGGTTTGATGCGAATGGAACGATGGTTTCACAGGAAGATGCAAACGGAAACTTCCTGTTATATGAGATGGATGAAACAGGGCTGTTAAAGACGGTGACAACAGACAAGAACCAGTCCCTTAAGATGCAGTATAATGACCAGAACCTGTTAAAAGAGATCGAACTTGCAGATGGAACAAAGATGCAGTATACCTACGACACGGCAGGAGATCTTACTAATGCAGCCCATGTGTCAGCGGACGGAACCCAGTCTGTACAGGAACCATATGCTTACGATAAAGAACATCACATGACAACCATAACGGATGCAGAGGGAAATGATTACAGCGTTACATATGAAGGGGAAAAGGCAGTCCGTTTTACAAAGCCAGACGGAGAATACCAGCAGATCACATATGGGGATGGAACAACCACAGTATCCCTTCATAAGAGTGACGGAACAAAGATATCCGAAGATTCCATGACCTATGAGAAAAACAGCGGAAAGCTCTTATCTTCCACAAATGAAAACGGAATCAAAACGACATATCAGTATGAGAACGCAGAGAATCCGCTGTTACAGACAGGAACTGAGACAACCGTATGCTATCAGACATTGGAAAACAATCAGGTAAACTTTAAGAATGATGTAAAAGTAACGACAACAACATCCTATGACAGCAACGAAAACGTAGTGGAAGAAGTGGATGAGACAGGGCAGGTAACAACTACAACCTATGGAACAGGAAAAGAATCCAGTCTTGCACAGACAGAAGTGATCAAAAACAGTGAGGGAGAAACTACTTCAGACACAACATATGATTACGATGATCATGGAAATACGATCCTTGAGTATGAAGATATCGGAGATACCAGGACAGAGTATACATATGATGAGGATGGGGAAGTCAAAGAAGAAAAGTCCTATGAGAATGTTAAGTCAGAGAGTGATGATGGAGCTTTAACTTCCCAACAGACAACACAGAAAGAAGAAGCAGACCACAAAGTCAGTGAGACATTAACCAGCACACAGGGAGAAGTGACACAGGAAGATACAACTTCCTATGATGCAATGGGAAGAGAAGTTTCAAGTACGGACCAGAATACAGGAGAAGTGACAACAACCACTTATGACTTTATGGGACGTGTCATAAAAACAGAAAGATCCCTGACAGATCAGGAAGGAAATAAGACAAGTCAGACAGAGACAAAGAGCTATGATGCAAACGGCGCAGTCACATCAGAGACAAGCAGTGCAGGGGTTACAACCGAGTATACTTATGATAACAGAAACCGTGTAATTACCACAAAGGAAGAAGCAGACAATAAGACAAAAACAACGGAAACTTCTTATGGATATGAAACTGCCGTGATCCATACCCTGACAGGAACAAAGACCTATAAAGATCTTCAGGTACAGACAACCAAAGTCAATGGAACCGTGACAGACAAGACATGGACAGACCATGCAGGCAATACAGTCCGTACCTTAAACAGCGGTATCTATACGGATCATGTCTTTACCGAAGATGGAAAAGAGATCGCAGCGGTCACACTTGGAAGCAGTATCGATGGAGAAGGAAAGATCTCCCTGACGTTATACAATAAGGAAGGAAAAACAACCCATACGATCAGCCAGCCGGTTGTCGATGGAGACAGTATCACCACAGGAAAAGATACGATCATTCATGAGACTGCATATGATGTCAATGGAAATGAGAGTGCCGTGACTGATGGAAACGGAAATGTCACAACCTATACTTATGATGACCAGAACCGTGTCACAGGTGTCAGCAGAAAGAATGGAAACGAAACGATCAGCAACAGTATTTCCTATGATATGGGAACCGATGGAAAGACCACGACCAGTGTCAAAGATGCCAACGGACATGTCAACAAGGAAGTGACAAATGAAGCAGGACTGACAGAAAGCACCACGGATCTTGGAGACGGAGAAGAACAGATCACAACAGCTTACAGTTATGACACAAACGGAAATAAGATCAGGGAAACCTATGCAGACGGCGGTTATAAAACATTTGATTATGACAGGAAGAACCGGCTGATCAAAACAGAGTCCTATGAAGCAGGGGAAGCAGGAGAAAGTATCGGAGAGAAGACCTTAAAGACGGTCTACAGCTATGATATCAATGACAGACTGTTAGAAAGTATTGACTATCAGATCGACGGAGCAGAGGAAACAGCTGTACGTTACACAGAATATCAGTATGACCGCAGAGGACAGACAACAGGATATGCAGAATTAAGTCAGGAAAACGAACCGACAGCCGATGAGATCAAAGCACACCAGATCAGATATCATTATGACAGTGATGGAAAGCTTACAAAGGTTACTTATCCAACGACAAAGAACGGAGTTCATGCCTTAGCGTATGAATATGACCAGAACGGATGGCTGACAAAGATCAAAGGAGAGATCCAGTCAGGAGATGGCAGTACAGAAAAGACGGTACGAAGCTATACTTATGACAGCTATGGAAAAGTCAAAGAGATCAAAGACTACAGAGATCTGTTAAACAGCAGTGATCAGGCAGTGAAGAAAGTCTACACCTATGACAGCCTGGACCGTGTGAAAGAGATGACTTACACAGATCTTGAGACAGGCAAAGTGATGGAATCCTACCGCTACAGTTATGACAAGAATTCCAATATCACAGAGAAAACAGAAGTCAATAACTATCCAAAAGAAGAGAAAGACAAAGTCAATGAGACAAAAGCCTATACTTATGATGCACTCGGACGGCTGACAAAGACTGTGACAACCGATCATAAGAATGATGATAAGACAAAGACCGTTACCTATACTTATGACAAAGCTGGAAACAGAACCACAGAAGATGATGGAACCACACAGACAGCCTATACCTATAACGGACTGGATCAGTTACAGACAGCCACAAAAGAAAAAGGAACCACAGTTAACGAAGTACGCCAGTACAGCTATGATGCCAATGGAAACCAGACGGATGTCAAAAACACAAAGACAGGACAGACAGAATCCTATACTTATGATGCAGAGAACCGCTTAAGTAAAGTATCTGTCACCGACAAAGACGGAAAGACGGCCGTGATCCAGCAGAACCGTTATAACGGAGACGGACAGAGGATCCAGAAAGTGGAAGGAAGCAAAACGACGAACTATTACTATCAGGACGGAGTAGTTTCCTATACAACCGATGGAGATAATATCCAGACATCCCAGAACCTGATCGGAACCGATGGAAATATCCTTGCAACACAGAGATATGGAAGTGACCATACGGACTATCTGTTGTATCATAAAGATATCCAGGGAAGTACCACAAGTCTTGTAAAAGAAGATGGAAGTGCCGATGCAACATACCGGTATACAGACTTTGGAGAGACAACGATCAACGGAGATAATAAAGCAGAGAATGAGGTTTGTTATACGGGTGGAATCTATGACCAGAGTACAGGGCTGTATTATCTGAATGCAAGGTATTATAATCCGGAAGATGGACGGTTTGTGACGGAGGATAGTTATAGAGGAGAAATTGATGATCCAGATACATGGCATTTATATGTTTATTGCAGTAATGATCCGATAGGATATGTAGATCCTAGTGGACATACATATGTTCGTGAAAAATTATGGGGAAGATATTGGTATGATAGTAGTAATTCTATAAAATTTGGAGTGTTAGGAAGCATAGAATATGCAAAACAAAAGAAGGATAAACATTTGAAAGCATATAAATCAGCAATACGAAAAGAACGCCAATATTCTATAAAAGCACAAAGACATTTATCTTGGGCAGCAATGAAACTTGCAGAAGACTTTTCAGTAGCAGCAGTAACAAATAAGATAATGGGTGTAATAACAGAATTAAATAAAGCAGCAGGAAAAGTCATACCATCATATATTATAGATAAAATAAAAGATTTTTTAGTAAATACATTGAAAAAAAAGAAAAAAAGTCAGATTAAAGGAGGAATAGTTTCAAATATAAAGAAAGGATTTAGTGCCATGAAAGCCGGGGGAGAACAGCATAAAAAAGTAAATAGTGAATATGGAAAAATTAAAAGAAAAAGAAGAACTCATTTTTGATGGAATTAAAAATGTGAGTTATAAAAATAAATAACAAAAGACTCCCTCGAGAAATATAATAATATAATTATACTTTTCAAGGGAGTGATTGTTATTGTAAGTTTGAAACAATATATAAGCACAATAAGTATATTTTTGAATTTTTATATAAATATTTCAAATGTATGCTCAAAGTATTATGTTAGGAGATGATGAATTGAGTATTAATAATTTTGATGAAATAATGGATTGGATAATAATATTATTTTTATATGAATTATGTAGAATAATTAAGTATAGAAATATAGAAAACAAAAAAAATTTTTTAAAATTAGAATTAGTTAATTTTTTCATAGAAATAGGTGGATTGATTCTAATAGCTTATATAACACAAATATTTGGAAATGATATTTTGATAATTTTGGTTATTATATATATAATTATATACAAAATATTGTTAAAAAAGTTAAATTCAGATAAAAAGATAAATTTTTATCATAGATTAATGATTTTGATAGGCATTTACATCATAATAATTCTAATGAACGTGCTCAAGTGCCTATAGAACTTATGAAGCCAGAAAACAGACACAAAGACCTATAAAGATCTTCAGGTACAGACAACCAAAGTCAATGGAAATGAGAGTGCCGTGACCGATGGAAACGGAAATGTCACAACCTATACTTATGATGACCAGAACCGTGTCACAGGTGTGAGCAGAAAGAATGGAAACGAAACGATCAGCAACAGCATTTCTTATGATATGGGAGCGGATGGAAAGACCACGACCAGTGTCAAAGATGCCAACGGACATGTCAACAAAGGAGTGACAAATGAGGCAGGACTGACAGAAAGCACCACAGATCTTGGAGACGGAGAAGAACAGATCACAACAGCTTACAGTTATGACACAAACGGAAACAAGATCAGGGAAACCTATGCAGACGGCGGTTATAAGACATTTGATTATGACAGGAAGAACCGCCTGATCAAAACAGAGTCCTATGAAGCAGGGGAAGCAGGAGAAAGTATCGGAGAGAAGACCTTAAAGACGGTCTACAGCTATGATATCAACGACAGACTGTTAGAAAGTATTGACTATCAGATCGACGGAGCAGAGGAAACAGCGATTCGTTACACAGAATATCAGTATGACCGCAGAGGACAGACCACAGGATATGCAGAATTAAGTCAGGAAAACGAACCGACAGCCGATGAGATCAAAGCACATCAGATCAGATATCATTATGATAGTGATGGAAAGCTTACAAAGGTTACTTATCCAACGACAAAGAACGGAGTTCATGCGTTATCCTATGAATATGACCAGAACGGATGGCTGATAAAGATCAAAGGAGAAGTTCAGTCAGGAGACAGCAGTACAGAAAAGACAGTACGGAGCTATACTTATGACAGCTATGGCAAAGTCAAAGAGATCAAAGACTACAGAGATCTGTTAAACAGCAGTGATCAGGCAGTGAAGAAAGCCTACACTTATGACAGCCTTGACCGTGTCAAAGAGATGACTTACACAGACCTTGAGACAGGCAAAGTGATGGAATCCTACCGCTACAGTTATGACAAGAATTCCAATATCACAGAGAAAACAGAAGTCAATAACTATCCGAAAGAAGATACAGATAAAGTCAATGAGACAAAAGCTTATACTTATGATGCACTCGGACGACTGACAAAGACTGTGACAACCGATCATAAGAACGATGACAAGACAAAGACCGTTACCTATACTTATGACAAAGCTGGAAACAGAACCAAAGAAGATGATGGAACCACACAGACAGCGTATACCTATAACGGACTGGATCAGTTACAGACAGCAACAAAAGAAAAAGGAACCGCAGTTGACGAAGTCCGCCAGTACAGCTATGATGCCAATGGAAACCAGACGGATGTCAAAAACACAAAGACAGGACAGACGGAATCTTATACTTATGATGCAGAGAACCGTCTGAGCAAAGTAGCGGTCACCGACAAAGACGGAAAAACAGCTGTGATCCAGCAGAACCGTTATAACGGAGACGGACAGAGGATCCAGAAAGTGGAAGGAAGCAAAACAACGAACTATTACTATCAGGACGGAGTAGTTTCTTACACAACCGATGGAGAGAACAGCCAGACATCCCAGAACCTGATCGGAACCGATGGAAATATCCTTGCAACACAGAGATATGG
>CABIYF010000057.1 GCA_902362875.1 Eubacteriaceae bacterium
TTATTATACCATATCTACGGCTCAATGACATTAGATTTCGTCCAATGTATCTATGATTTTTTCAAATTGTTTTCGCTTAATCTGAATACGATTACCGTTCACGATAACCCAGCCAGCGTCAATATTTTCTTCGGCTAATTTACGCAATTTCTTTTCGCCAATACGGAAGTATTTGGACGCTTCTTCAATCGTCAGCGTATATTTTTCCCAGATAGGCACATCAGTATTGTTCATAATCTATGCACCCCCTTTACTGTGTGTCATTTTTTACAAGCAGGCAGACGGCTTTGGAAAGCTCCGTTAGTATCTCAACTATTCCCATTCTTGTGGGCAGAACCGCACCATGCGGACGTATCATTATTCTGTGAGGGTAGGTCGTGGCAAAGCGACTTTTCCAACGGTCGCTCTCGGATCACTGCGTGGGTCGCTCGCTTTCTTTTGGAAAGGTCGTGGCGTACAGTCCCCGTGGCTTGCTACCTCACAAACGTATCTGTCTGCTTTATTCAGTTGTCAAAGAACAATAGGCTTGTCCGCCTATAAAAATCTGTCGTAGTCAACAGATTTTTATAGATTGACAAATCTTTAAATCGGGACAGGAAAGAGGGTTTTGGCAAATCATATCCCGATATAATCATTATTTAATGTTTACTTCAAATGCTCTCATTTTCTTTATCATTGCTTCACGAATACGTCCTTTCAGTTCCATATCAACAGCAATATAAAGATTTCCGTATTCATCATACAAAGGACGAAGACAACACTTTGAAAGGTAAGCGTCATAGAATTGAAGCATTTTTTCTATTGCTTTTTCGTCCCCGTCTGCTACAGAAGCAATTAAACGGTAAGGAGGGCATTTTGCAACAGCTTTTCCCATCTACTTTTCCTCCTGTAAAATTTTTTTCATATTATGTAAAGCGACTTGACGATTTTTAAATACACCAGCTCTTGAGATATGCTGAAGTTCTGCAATTTCTGTATCACTCATGTCAAGAAAATAGAACATTAAGAGATTATTTCTTTTTCTCTCTGGTAACTGTTGTAACGCTTTACATAGTTCATTACCCGATACTCGGGCTTCCATTCCATACACATCAAAAATAGTTACATCAAGTTCGTAATCATCAAAAACAGGAAAGGAATTAACCACAATTTTTGGTAGTTCACAAAACGGGATTTCACGATTAGACCGTCGGTCTAATTCTTTTTCATAATTCTTTATGATTCCGTCAATAACTTTTTTCATTAGCGTATCGAACTGTAAGCGAATTGCGTTTTCAAAAGAAGTCGGTTTCATGTTCACACCTCCTCCCTGCACAAAGCGGAGAATCTTTATCCCCCTTTCCGCACCAACACTGTACAGGCAGGTGTGATTTGCTAACCTAATTTCAAAAAAAGTGAAAAAAAGTTTTTGAGCATGAAAAAAGTCCGTACAAAACAAATTGTTGTAGCGGACAATTTTAAAAGTATTTATTAAAATTTTTGGGATATTAAAACAACTATAAAAATGAAAGTTTGTATCATTATCAATAACTTTATTTAGTGTACAATTAAAATATGTTTTCCCATTTGTAACCAATCTCCTGTAAAAAAATATAAACGATACATATTACATTAAAATTATAATCTATCACATCAAAAAAATTGAGCGAAAACAGTCGAAATGAAAAAATAATATAAATATAAAATATTTTTCTATTTGATTCTATGCTTTGATAGATAGTTATAATCACTTTAAGATTGTAGAATTTTTAACAAATGCTTGTGCATTATTTATATAATTATAGCATTAAATTGACAAAATTCGTCATTTTATGAAAGCGTTTATTTTTTTTATAATTTCATATTGTTAGATATTGACAATTCAGTGGTTTAGGACTATCATAAAGGTGTAGAATAAAGGAGCCAAAAGGAGGAATGGTCATGTTAAACAAAAAGTCTTTATTCACTAAACTAGCAGCTGTGAGCATGGTAGCTTCAATGATGTTAGCTACGCCAGTAATGGCAGCGACGAATGACACAGGCGACAAGGACGCACAAAATGGAATCGTAAAGACAACTTACGAGGACGAAAATGGCACATGGACTGAAGGTATGATTGGTGGTAATCCAGAAGGAGTTGAAACTTGTTGGTTGGCATATGGACCATTGTACCAATATCCAAGTGAAGGTGGAACATGGCAATACGGTTTCTGGAATGCTAAAGTTCGTTCTTACTACACAGTTAATAGATGTCATGGTTCAACAGTTAAGTTGAATGGTAAGACATCACGTTCAGTAAATACTGCATCAGGTAAGAAATCTATCGCTGAATTATGGGCTATTCAATCTGATTCTAATGACCAGTATTTCTATCGTGTTTGTTAGTTAAGTATCATATTTATTGTTTGATAGCTTAAATGACAAATTAGATTTTAGGCTTCGGTGCTTGTCATCGAAGCCTATTTTATTTAATGAATAGGATAATGGAGTTGATATTTTTATGAATAAACATGGCATTAGATTGATTAGTTTTATTTTAGCTTTATTTTCATTCATTATGATCTTTCAGAATTTAATGAATGACCAACAGCAATTACCTTTAGGTACAACAGAACAACTTGTATTAAATATTGCTGAAACTGGTACTACGAAAGAACAACTTATTTCAGAGTTAGATAATATCACGAATAAGCACAATGCTACTTTAGTAAAAGTTGTTATTCCTAGTGATGAATATAAAAATAAAAAAGACATCATTTACTTTGGAGATGAGAAACCAAAAAGTTCTGACATTATTATTGATAATGATAATATTAAATGGTTAGATTCAAGTTTAGAGGGAAAGTTAATTTCATCTAAAGATATTGGTAATAGACCTTTATATGGAAATTATGCAGTAAAGGGAAATCAGAATTTTAAACAGGATATAGAAAACTGGGCTAATGATAACGGAATTACTATTCAATGGTTGAGAAAAGTATCGTTTATAAAAAGTTTGTATTACAATTTAGTTCATAATGGTGTTGGAAATGTTATTTTAACAGTATTATTATTATTCATTTCAGTATTATTGACATGGTTTATTTCACACTCAAAAGGAAGAAGTATAAGATTATTGAGTGGAGTAGACATTAAAAAAATTCATATTGAAGATACATTAACACTATCAAAAATGTTTATATGCAGTTATTTAATTTCACTCATAGCATTTTGGGTATATATTGGAATTACTAATGATTTTAAACAAATTACATTATTGTTATCTAAGGATATTATAACACTATTGGTATTGGTTGTTATTTCAGCATTGATTAGTTTCGGTATTTCAATGATTGTCAAACCAAAAACAGAACATCTTGCGAAAAGAGAAATTCCTTTCAAAAAATTCAGAATGCTCAGTATTGGCACTAGAATTATGTCAATAATATTAGCTCTTTTGATAGTACCAAGCACCATAACATCTGCTTACATTTTACAGCAGTTATCTAATGAGTATTCTTTATGGGAAAATATGCAAAGCATTGTAAGTATATCTTTCAGCGATTTAGATTCATTAAGTACAGATAAAATGTTGCCATATGTTGATGATTTTTTTGCAAATATGGCAGATAACGATAATTTATCCTTATCTTTATCTATTGATAAATCTATACAATTAAGTGAGGAAGAATACGGTGGTTACGACCACATAATAGTTACTGATAAATCATGGGTTGATTCTTTTGATATTGGAATAGAAGAAAATAAAAGTGGTGGAGAATTGAATAAAATTAAATTGAACGATTTAGATAAACCACTACAGGACTTTATAAATGTTCAAATGCCTTTATGGACTAAGACAGAAGAAATCCAGCCTAGCGGAATTAACTTCTATGAATTTAGCGGAGATAAATTTTTAGCTTTACCGCCAAATGTTGGCTATGGTGGAAGCACTATACAAGCTAAAAATCCATTAGTTATATTAGTGGATAATCCAGTACAATCATTAAATACATTAGGTTTTATGTTACCTGCTTGTTCAAGTGGTAATGTTGTTTTTCCAGATGAAAATTTATTGAGAACTGAATTAGCAAAAACACCTGTAAAAGATTACGTTGTTTCGATAGATACTATTGCTGATGTTGCTTTATCACAAGCTCAAAAATTTGCAAAAGAAGCTGTATTCTATGTGATAGCTTGTATTCTAATTTTTGTATCTATGATTTTTGCAGGTATTCTTACCGCACAGTTATGGGTAAGCGAAAACAGAAAACGAATATTTACGTTACATACATTCGGAAAATCATACAAAGAAATAATAATGCAAACCTTTGTGCATGAATCATTTATTGCGATAATCACGGTAATCATTGGAGCAGTAATTTCTTTTGTTATAAGACGACCAGAAATTATTACAGTTTTATCAGTGAGCGTTATTATTTTGATTTTATATTGCTTGAGTAATTTTGTTGCTTATCATATATGTACTAGACAAGCATTTTACAAAGTAGCAACAAGAAATGAGTAAAAAATGGGGTGTAAAAATGGAAATTAAAATGAATAGTATAAGCGTTGTAATCAAAGGAAAACGCATTTTCTCAAATATCACAGACACAATGAATAGTGGAGATATGGTAGCTCTCACAGGTTCTTCTGGGTGTGGAAAAACGACATTATTAAATTGTTTAGGTTTAATACAGCCAATAGAAAGTGGTTCTATTTTGATAAATGGCAAAGATACTTCAAAGTGGAACGATAAGGATAAAACGAAATTTTGGCATAAATATGCGACATTTATTTATCAAGATTATGGAATTATCGAAGATGAAACTGTAGCATATAACATTACATTAGATAAGTCAAAAGCTAAAAGTAAAGCTGTGAAAAACATATTAGATAAAGTTGGTTTAAATGGTAGAGATTCTGAACTAGCAATCGTACTCTCTGGTGGAGAAAAGCAACGCATAGGTATAGCAAGGGCAATATTAAAAAATGCTTCTATTATCTATGCTGATGAGCCTACTGCTTCTCTTGATTCTGAAAATAGACAAATCGTGATTAGCTTATTAAAAGAATGTGCTTCAAATGGGGCAATCGTTATTTTAGCTACACATGATGATAGGCTTGTTAGTGAATGTAATAAAGTCATAAGTTTAAATAAAAATAGAAATTAGGAGTAATGATTATGAAAAAAATGTTTTCAGTTTTATTGATTACAACTATCATTACTACATTAGGTAGTCCTGTTTATGCAAGTAGTCAAAATCCAAGTGATTTACAAGAATGTATAGAGAGCTCTATGTTCTATAATAATGAATATAGATTATTCAATGAATTTACATATCAAGGAATGGAAATCAATTTGTTTCCTGAAACAACAATCACTAAAGAAGAAGCTCTTATTAAGTATAAAGAAGCGTATAACTACATAGCAGAAAAAGCTAGTGCACTAGGTATTGTAGCGGATTTAGATAACTATGAATTTCAACAATATATTAAAGGTTATGCTATACCAACTTCTACTAATAAGGAACTTAATGATAAACTAGCGGAATTTGCAGAATTTATAGATATTTATGAAAATGCAGAGTCTAATAAAAAAATCATTTCTTGTTTAAAAGAAAAAGAATTTAATTCTGAAGAACTTGAATTGTTATTACCAATAAGTAAGAGTTCAACTGAATTATCTAACAAAATAACTCCTAGTGATAATAGAGAATCAAATGGGTACTCTTCTAATAAAGCTACTCAATATGCAAAGCAATGGTGGAATAGAACAAATAATACAGATTTTCCATATTATGCTAATTATTATAAGCAAGACCTTAATTCTAATGATTACAATGATTTAGATGAAAATGCAGAGGGACAGTCTGCAATAAGAAGAGGTTGGAGCGACTGTACAAATTTTGTTTCACAATGTTTAAGTTATGGTGGTTTTCAATATAGAAAATCAGGATTGATTTTACCACATAGACAATCTAAAAACTGGTATTATGATAATGGAAAGCCATCACATACATGGGGTGGAGCTAATAATTTTTATCAGCATTGGGAATCCAGAGCTGGTATAGCAAAAACATCAGATTTACTTACAGCAGGAGATGTAATTTCAGTAGACTTTACCAAAGATGGAGATATAGACCATACTGCAATTATAACTTCCAATATTAACAATACAAATGAATCTAAATTGTTGACACAACACAGTATTGATAGAAGTGAATTTTTACCTACAGGAGATTATTTTTCTTTAGCAAATCTATATAGTCAAGATTATAAAATATATGGATATGAAATGGATAAAGCACCAATAAAATAAAATACTGATATGCTCCCTTTTAGGTAGACAAGTAAAATAATAAAAACTTGTTTCCTGAAAGGGGGTATTTTTTTGAGTAGAAAAGTT
>CABIYF010000058.1 GCA_902362875.1 Eubacteriaceae bacterium
CCCCTTGAAGACGACGAGGTAGATAGGGCAGAGGTGGAAGTGCGGTAACGCATGGAGCTGACTGTTACTAATCGGTCGAGGCTTTAACCAAAGAAGGCTAGAGTGTGGAAGATGTAGAATAGTTCTTGTATGTTGTTTTGAAGGTATATCCTTTATATATAGATTTAATAATGAAATTCGAACATTCTTAGTAATAAGGATGTTTTTTTTCGTTATTTTATAGGAAGGAAAACAAATGAGAAAATATTTAAAGATAATGATAATTCTCAGTATAAGTACAATAATCCTGATCATAACAGGATGTACGAAAAAATCATCCAGCAAAGAAAACGCCAAGAAAGATCTGCCACAGATCAGGATCGGAGTTGATATCTTAAAACCATTTTTTTATATTGATCGGAATGGAAATTATGCAGGAATTGATGCAGATATTGCGAAAGAAGCATGTAAACGTGCTGGATATCAGCCCAAATTCGTAGAAATTCCATGGAGCGAAAGAGACCGTTATTTAGAAAAGAATAAGCAGGAGTATGAAACAGATCAGTTGATCCAGGATATGACAGCGATCATCAATGCAAGAAATATCAGGCAGAAGGTGCCGATATATTATCACATTTGTGAGAATCTTCCGAATACCTTATATGGAGATATGGGAAGAATCACAGCAAAGAAGGAACAGGAATTGGACTTGCAATCTGTAAATATTTTGTGGAACAGATGGGGGGGGGAAGTGTTAAAGTAGAAAGTATCTGCCAGATAGATTAATTGAGAGTGAGTAAAATGAGATATAAGAAATATGAAAAATAGGAAACTTTGTAAAATAAACGTAAATTGGGTTGACGATATCAGAAAAATCTGATAACATAACCCAGAACGAAAAAACAAAGAACGCTGAGAGACATCAGCAAAGAAACGAATGGAGGTGTATGTTCATGGATAGTTGCGATCGTATAGGACGAAGTTGTATGCGGGATCAAAAGAAGCATAAATTACGAATGCTGCTGTCTGTGAAGATAGACTAACAACAGCATTTGTATTATGATGTCCTTTTTTGATACACCGCGAAACAGAAAGTCCTTTACATCACAACACAGTATGTGATCTGCTTTAGGAATCAAAATCTGAAGCGGTGTATTTTTATGCCCAGATACAGGTATTTTGCAACCATATCTGGGAAAAAGAAGGAGGAAAATCATGAGAAATGCAAGAAACCAGCATAGAACAGACTATGCAAAAGAATTAATCAAGATTGTACAGACAACGAAAGATAAAGAAGAATTAAAGAAAAAGATCGCAGCATATCATGAAAGAGATATTGCGAATGCGATCGTAGAATCAGATAAAACAGTCAGAAAATGTATTTATGACATTTTAGACATTGCAGATATTGCAGAAATCTTTGCTTATATTGAAGAAGAACCAGGAAAGTATCTGGAAGAGATGCCGCTTGATATGGCAGCGAAAGTCGTGTCAAACATGGACTCCGATGATGCGATGGATCTGTTTGAGGAATTAAGTGAAGAAGATAAATACAAGCTGCTAAAGAGACTGGATAAAGATGCAAAAGAAGATGTTCAGAAACTGTTATCTTATGAAGAAGACCAGATCGGTAGTTGTATGACGAATAATTATATCGTGGTAAAAAACGATGTAACGATTCGTGAGGCAATGAGTACCCTTGTAAAACAGGCAGGAGAACATGATAATATCCAGACACTTTATGTGACAGATGACAACGGAATCTTTGCAGGAGCGATCGATCTGAAAGACTTGATCATCGCAAGAGAACATGATAATCTGCAGGACATCATAAGCAGTTCTTATCCTTATGTTTATGAACATGAAAAGATCAGTGACTGTATGGAAGTCTTAACAGATTACGAAGAAGATTCCATTCCAGTTCTTACACAGGACAAAAAGATCGCAGGTATCTTAACATCCTCCGATATCGTAGAATTAGTCGATGACGAGATGGGAGATGACTATGCAAAACTTGCTGGTTTAACAGAAGAGGAAGATTTAAACGAACCAACGATCGTGAGTATGAAGAAGAGACTCCCATGGCTGATTGCATTGTTGTTCCTTGGAATGGCAGTATCCTCTGTCGTTGGAATGTTTGAATCTATTGTAGCCGTGTTACCGATTGTAATCTGTTTCCAGTCCTTAGTTCTTGATATGGCAGGAAATGTTGGAACACAGTCACTAGCTGTAACAATCCGTGTATTAATGGATGAAAACCTGTCAGGAAAGAAAAAGATCGCATTATTATTCAAAGAAATGAAGATCGGATTCTTAAATGGAGCAAGTTTAGCAATTATGGCATTAGCATTTTTAGGAATTTACATTCATATGTTTAAACATTATGCATGGCTTTCTTCCTTCCTGATCTCAGGATGCGTAGGAGTATCATTGATCGTAGCAATGGTGATTTCAAGCCTTGTAGGAACGATCATTCCAATGTTCTTCCATAAGATCAATATTGACCCGGCGGTAGCATCCGGTCCACTGATCACAACGATCAATGATTTAGTCGCAGTTATCACATATTATGGACTTTCTGGACTTGTTTTAATTCAGTTATTTCATATTTAATAATCTATAAGTTAATTACGCCACAGGCGGAGAATCATGCAAAACAGGATTCACGCTTGGTGGCGTTTGTTTTTATTTAAATTTTACGATTGACAAACAGGTACATTTCAGCTTATCATCTTGTAGAATGTGTATTTATAAACGGCGAATTAGAAAAGAGGAATTTCAAAGATGACAAATTGGAACGAAGTTAGATTAGTGCCTGAGTTTGATGAGCAGGGTGTAGCATGTTATAAGCTCGATGGGGCAGATTATTTAAATGAATATTATGTAGTTTCGGAAGCCGAGACAAGAAAGCTTCTAAACACACCAGAGATCGTTGGATACGAGGTATACAACTGCCTGATTCCGTCTACATCTCAGATGCTTTATTATTTAAAAGAACAAAAGAAAGTAACAACAGCAAATATCTTATCCATTTTAAGAGGTGCCTTAAATTATCCATTGGAAGAAAGCTGTTACAGAGAACATATTAGAGTTCATGATATCAGCTTCTTATCAAGTGAACGTGTATTCAGAGAAGAAGAGATTGCCGGACTTGAGATCAAATACAGCAAACTTACCATGGTACCAGACAGTACTTTAATGATCGGAGATATCATTGCAAGTGGGGAGACACTGATCCACTGCCTGCGTTATGTCACAGATTTCTATAGAAAGAATAACGCAAAACTTCGCAATATCATCATTTTTACAATGGGTGGAACAAAAGGAATCACGATCCTTGAAAATCTTACAAAAGAGATCCGTGAATTCTGGCCGGACTTTGAAGGATTTATTACCGTATATTATGAAGGTGTCTTCAGCACTTATGAAGACAAAGGTGTATCAGGAATCAACCTTCCAGATGTAGATTTTTACTGGAAAGACGGAATCATTGCACCAGAATTCAGAAGAGAAACACTATCCATGTGTGCTCCTTTATTTGAAAAATGTATCATTTATGATGGTGGCGCAAGACGTTATGAGATTCATGAACATATCGAAGAAGTCTTAGAATTCTGGGAAGGAATCAGAGATCGTGCAGATATCATTGATTTCAAAGAATTATTAGATGAGAAACTTGGATATGAGACACCAATCAGTTATGAAGACTGGATTGAAAAGAATCACTATCAGCAGATTCCACAGCCAGAGACAAAATGGCTGTATCGTCAGGAACAGGGATATATTGAGAGCATGAAGAATATCACATTAAAAGAGTTAGCAAAGCAGAGAATCGACGAATTCAAGTCAGCACTCAAAAAATATATGATTTAATGACGACAGATGCATAAGGATAGAAAAGGATAAGAAAATGAAAGACAATAAAAATACAACAACAGATATCGATTACGCAAACGAAGCTGTCCCGAAAGAAGGCAGAAAAGGGTTTGTGACAATGTTTATGATCATGCTTGGATTCACATTTTTCTCAGCAAGTATGTGGGTCGGACAGCAGATGGCAGCAGGACTTGATTTCTATGGATTTATCAAATCCCTGCTTCTTGGAGGAATCATCCTTGGAATCTATACAGGATTATTAGGATATGTCGGAGCAAAGACAGGATTAAGCTTAGATCTGTTATCCAAGAGAGCGTTTGGAGAGAAAGGTTCCTATATTTCATCAGCCATGATCAGTTTCACACAGATCGGATGGTTTGGAGTCGGAGTTGCAATGTTTGCGATTCCAGTATCCGCAGAGATCTTTGGCGGAAGCGAAGCCGCAAAATGGATCTTGGTTTTAGTTGCAGGTGGATGTATGACAGCTTCTGCGTATTTTGGAATTGATTCCCTGACAGTCATCAGCTATATTGCAGTACCATTAGTTGCAATTCTTGGAACCGTTGCTATGGTTATGGCAGTCAGCCAGGGAAATGGAACGATCGTTGATCAGTTTGCAGTATCCAGTGGATCGATCACAGTCATTGGAGGAGCAGGAATGGTGATCGGATCATTTGTATCTGGTGGAACAGCAACACCAAACTTTGCCCGTTTTGCAAAAGATGCAAAATCAGGAACAATCGCAACCGTTGTAGCATTCTTTATCGGAAACTCCCTGATGTTTTTCTTTGGAGCGATCGCATACATCTTCGTTGGTGGAAATGACATCTTTGAAGTTATGATTCGTTTGAATCTGTTCTATATGGCAATCCTTGTATTAGGATTAAATATCTGGACAACAAATGATAACGCCTTATATTCCGCAGGGCTTGGACTTGCGAATATCTTTGGGCAGAAGAAGAAACCAATGGTACTGATCTCAGGAATCGTTGGAACATTATTATCCGTATGGCTGTATTATAACTTCTGTAACTGGTTAAATGTCTTAAACTGTACATTACCACCAGTCGGAATCATCCTTGTAATGTCATACTTTATGAATAAGAAGGCATATGACGAAGACAGGGTGCCACAAAGAACTGTCAACTGGTTTGCCGTGATCGGTGTGATCTTAGGGGCAGTCGTTGCCAATGTCTTCACATGGGGAATTGCTTCGATCAATGGTATGGTTGTAGCAGCAATCTGTTATGGAGCAGGACAGCTGATCGCACAGGACAGCAAAACAGCAGAAAATGCATAAAAAAGAAAGATATAAATAAAAAAGGAATCTCTTGTAATGATCATTGCAAGAGATTCCTTTTTGTCTAAATATGTAGGATTGATCGATATTATTTATCTGTTGTTATGGTTTCCTTCGACCCAGAAGATTCCTCGATCATGATCGGAAGATATTCATAGCTAGGTTCAAAATGATGTTTGCTGTACAACTTATAATACTCAATAAAAATACGATCCATAACCTGTGGAATCTTTGTCTCATCAGCTTCAAACAAAATGATCAGATACTGCATGGAACTATAACGGGTACAGACATCAACCTTACGGATCTTCTGGCGGATCGCCTGTTCCATACAATCAAGGGCATGCTCGATATTTTCAATATACATGACATAATCCGGTGTCGTTTCCATCGTGACCATCACAAGGTAACAGTGATACTTGTAACGGGCACCAAGATGATTCATATATTCATAAATCTTGGAAAACTGATATGTAATGACCTTTGTCAATAGTAAATTAACAGAAATCACAACAAATTTTTATTTTATTGTTTCTGAAGACATCCAGAAAGAGTTC
>CABIYF010000059.1 GCA_902362875.1 Eubacteriaceae bacterium
ATGGTATAAATGTATTCCTCTGGTGTAGGGCGTTTATTTCCAAAATACTTTTTGAAATTTGCCTGCACTTCTGGGTCGGTGCTGTTAATAGCTTTATCAATCGTAGCTTCTATATCCGCCCGAACATCAGCCAATGATACACCGCCAGCCTTTGCACCAGCTTTCAATGCCTTTTTTATATCTCTTTTGTTCAGTCCTATCATATTCATACCTCAATTCTACTTTTTAAAGCTAATAAGTTTTCCGTTGTATTTTACAATGATGAATATGATATAAAACACTCCTACAACAATCAAAATAAGACCTATGTAATAGCCTAATTCAGAATGAGAGATTAAATTGATAATCGGCATAACAAGAATACCAATACTAACCAGTAAAGTGCCTATTCCTATTTTTTTTGTAAACACCTTTTTATCTTTAGGGTCAAGTTGTGTATAATGATAACCATGTAATAAAGTAATATTCTCTTTTATTCCTATTTGATAAGATGTAAAAAGTAAAAACAATCCTATAACTATTTCAACAATCAATTCCTCTAATTCCATAATCGTTCTCTCCTTTAATCAAAATAAAATAATTCTTCAAATTTTTTATCTAAAGCTATACAAAGCACTAATGCCAATTTTGCTGTTGGATTAAATTGTCCAGTTTCAATAGAACTAATTGTATTCCGAGAAACCCCGACTAGTTCAGCTAATTCTGTTTGTGATAATTTTTTTTCTTTTCGTACAGTTTTTAATCTGTTTCGCAAAATTAAATGTTCGTCCATTCTATAAACCTACCATTAAAAATTTATAAAAGTAATACCCCGTAAATAGAAGAAAGAATAAAGCAATAACAAATTTGGATTTATTTTTTGAAATATGTGCTTCATAACCCATAGAGCCAAATGCCACAGACCCAATAATTGTCATTATGTCATAGTAAGGTTCTTTACAAACTGCTTTAATGAAAAGAATTAAAATGCAGATAAATAAAACAAACATTAAGCCAAAAGATTTCCCTTGAAGTTTAATATGTTTTTCGTATTCATCAAGATATAGATTCTCTTTTTTGTTTTGTGATAGTATTTTTTCTTTATCCATTATATAACGCTCCTTTCAAATAATACCAAGTACACTTGTCATTTATATTATAGCATTCGGTCATTACAAGTCAATATTTTTGCACAGTTTTCTTGTCGTTTTGTAAAAGCGTGCAAATCTGATAGGAAATGCACGCTATATCATTTATCCTACAATCTTCCAGTTACTATCCTTATGTAGCACAAGCTCATACTGCGATACCTGCGTCGCTTTTGTCTGATTATCAATGAATTTTACCGCAACCTTGACTTTCACATTGTCGCCGTCCTTTATAAAGATAGGGTTTACCAGTTCAGAATAAATGTAGTCCCTGCCGATAGGTTCAATCACATTTCCCAATACATAGTAAGCAAGCTCTTTTTCCGTCGCTGTTGGGTACAGCTTAAAGAATGTTTCCAGAAATGCGGTAGCGTCGTTTACAGTATCAGCGTCTACACTTGCGTCTGCTTCTGGTGTCTTAGGCTCATAGTCTGATTTTTCGATTGCTGGTGCAAGGGTAGGGTTCTGAACGATTACCATATCCCCGTCAGCGTCTATATGGACTTTTACGGTATAGGTTGCTTTCACATTGCTTGTCTGTTCTCCCTCTTTTATCTGCTGATCTACTTCGTAGGTAGCAGAAAAAGTGTCCGTTCCCAACTGTTCGATACTCCACACAATCACATCTGTAACTGTGGAGCTGGTTGGTATATCCGTTCTGATTGTATCACCATTCAAGTCCTGCAATTCCTTTGTCAGATAACCGCTGATTGCCTGCGTCCTTGCTTCAATCGCTTCTTTGCTGTTATTCCATGTGTAATAGGACTTTGCGAAGTTCTTCACAAAATTTTCAATCCCGTTGGTGTCCTGCAAGCGAAGCTCAATGATTTCTTTTTCGTGGGTCGTGTGCTGGTCGATAGCGGTAAAATTCTTATATACCCCAAAGCTCACGCTTGCGATAAGCACCACCCATAACGCAATCACGGTTTTCTTATGTATGCCTACCTTGACAGTACGCACCTTTTTTTCTTTGACATTTTCTGTCTGTTTCTTATTCTTCTTAAACATATTTTTCAAGTCCTTTCTATTGTTTTACTCGTCCTGCACCGATTAAGTGCTGTTGCCAGTAACTACTACTTAGGTCTGCATATCCTATCGGGTCGCCTGCATGGTACATTTTGTTATTTCCCACATATATTCCCACATGGGTTACATACGAACCAGCGTTATAGGTAGAATGAAAAAACACCAAGTCCCCAGCCTTTGCCTGCGAAAGCGGAAGATGTTGGGTAGCGTCATACTGTGCTTGTGCGGTTCTCGGTAAGGAGATACCAGCTTTTCCATAGCACCATTGCACAAGTCCGCTACAATCAAAGGAAGTGTTCGGGTTACTGCCACCATACACATACTTCCAGCCTTGATATTTCAACGCTTCATTCATAATCGCTTGTGCTGTCGCATTATCAAAGTGTGCCACAGTCAAATATTGATTGACTAATTCCACATAGAACATATTTCCATAGCCATACCGCCAGCCCCCGTTCTTCGCAACGGCTATCGGGTTGGTGTAGGTTACTTTTTTACCGCCCGACTTCTCACGGGCAAAATTTTCTGCAAGATTAAAGGTATGCTTTTTCCCGTTTCCAGCCACATATCCCACATAGCCACCGCCGTAATTATAGGACTGTATCGCTACATTCAAATCGTCGATACCTTGATTTTTGCAGGAAGAAAGCAGGGACGCAAAATATTTACACCCCTGCTTGATTGAGCTTTCCGTATCTAAAGAGTTGGGCGGTAAGCCAAGACTTTCCGAACTCTGCATAACATCTTCTGCCGTACCACCACTTTCTACTTGAATGATAGCCAATAGCACATTGACATACTCGGAAATGCCGTATTCTCTGGCGTATTTTTCTACCATAGGCTGATGTTTCAAGACTTCTGCGGACAAATTCATACCCGTAATGCCAGAAGAAAAGTTGCTGTTCTCGTCGTCGCTGTCCGCACTAATCAACACACCAAAGAAAAGCACCAGAGAAAAGAGGATAGGAAACAGACTGCCAATGATAGCGATATGTTTCAGTTTCATTTTTTCTTCTGTCCTTTCTTCATCACAAGGTTACGAGTTTTCTCTGTTGTCTGCTGGTTCTTTTGGACGGTTTGCGTCTGCTGAACCTTTGTCCTACGGTCTTTTGTGTAATTCTGGCGTGTTTCCTGCGATACCACTTTTTCTACATTCTGCCTATGTACTGGCTGTGCAGACTGGGTCGCTTTCCTATCAGAAGCACCAGAAGATAATGGACGCTCTTTGATAACATTTGTCTTGACTGGCTCGCTTGCTTTTGAAGTGGTCGCTGTGGCAGGACGTTTGACTTCCTGCGTTTTTTCAACACTCGGCTTTGGAATGGTTGAAGCTGTGGCTGGTCGCTCATGGGGACGGGTAGCTCCCGTTGTCGCTGATCCGTCAGCCTTTCGCTGTGCCTGCCTTGTTTCTTGTGCCTTTTGAAGCTCCATACGCTTGTCAGCGATATTTTGTCTATGCTGTTCCTGCTTTTCCAATCGTCCCGTCTGTCTGGACTGCTGTTCCTGCACCATGCCACGCTTGAAGTCGGACACGCTGGACTTTGCCTTTTCCTTTGCGGAATACACCGCATAAGCGGTCTGTGTCGGCATATCCTTGATATTTTCTTTGACAGCATTTGCCTTGTCTTTCACTTTATTTTTCGTATCTAAGACAGCACCCACCTTTGAGCCTGCACGCTGTCCCATGCTGGAAGTGGTATTGCCCCGACTGTCTTTTGTAGCTGTGTTCCTTGTCGGTTTTCTGTTTGAAATCGTGCTACCTGCCACCGCACCAGCGACACCGCCAGCAGTAACCGCACCAGCAAGCCGTCTTTCCATACGTCTAGCCCTATGTGCCAAGTATAGATATGGTCTGCGGAAAATTCTTCGTCCCATGCTTTGACTGTCGTTAGCATTCAAAGAGAACATACTCATTAAGTCGCCCAGCTTCATGTAGATACCAGCGAAACACACTATCTGCAAGAACGCCACCATGAAAAACGGATAGTCCGTAGATATGTTATAAAACATACTGGAAATGCTGAACGCCACCGTTACAATGAGCGTTATTCCTGCCCGTGTCATTATGGTATTAAACACCCTTACGATTGCCTGCTTTGCCATGCTTTCATAACTCGGTATCATGGAGAGTAGAAAACTGATAGGCAGAAACATAGCGAAGATAATAAAAAGTATCTGGCTAAATAACATCATGCCCGTAAGCAAGAATACAAATATCGTTATCCCTAGGTTAAAAAACAATAGGAAGAACACCATGCCTAAACGGTTCACGACCTGCGGTATCGTCAGATTGTTGTTGTCGTTGTCCTCGATTTCTGTTTTCACGACTTCCTCTCTGGTCTTGCCGTCCTCGTCCTCTGGGCTTGCCGATACGAGAGCTTCCACACGGTCTGTCCCGATTTCCTCTGCGTTGCTGTTCCCGAATTGTAAGAGTAACCACGGCTGTTCCACTTGAATGGAAAATAAGCTGTCCCGTATCAAGTCCACGCTGTCCTTGCCCTCGCTGTCAGAGTTGGGGAGCATGATTTTTGTTCCCAAGTCAAGTGAAGCGGTACTGATGTCTGATGAAAACTCATTTATCTTTTTGATGTAATCGGGAGCATAGGCAATAAATGAAGCAGACAACACGAATACCACCACAAAGTTGATAACGGCGTGAAGTGCCTTGCTGGTTTCTCTTTTTATCAGTCCCGTATAGGCAACATAAAGTCCCACCACTAAGATAATGAGAAGCAGAAAACCGATATAGAAGCCCGTAGAAGAAAAGCCGTTCTGTGTTACACCTGCAAGGGTCTGTATGCTTTTTCCGATACTGTCTGCCATATCGTTAATAAAATCAAGTTTGTAGGCTTCCTGCACCACATAGCCCGTAGCATTGCTTAAATAAAGGCTTATCGTCCAGACAAAGTTGGTAATGCAGTAAAGCCCGTATTGCACCGATTTTCCGATACCGTCCAGCCAGTTCCACGGAAGCCACGACCAGCTATTATCCACATAAAAATCAAGCTGGTAGTTGGAAAGGGGATATTTTGAGTAAAGATTTTCTGCGTTTATGGTATCGTCCACAAGCCCCGTCGCATGAGCCACCGTCCCCAGAAGTGAAAGCAGGATAAGGGAGAGTACCACCACGAACAGAGCCATTTTGAGAAAGTGGAAAATCTTCTTTTTTGTGAACGCACCTTTTATCCTTTCTTTCATCACTCCACCTCATTTCTCTGTACGGGCGGTCTGGTATCAAAGGCGTGTAGCAGTTCTTCAAAGACTGGGTGTATCTGCACCACACCGACACGCCCGTATAAGTCCTGCAATAAGCATTGTCCGTTCTCCAAATCACGAAGTCGCTTCTGGTTGTTTTCGTCGTCCTTGTCGATACCGAAAAATTCTAAGGTCTGTTTTATCTCGTTAATATCAGTAGAACGAAAGGCAAATTTCAAGCCGATATTGTTTTTCAGACTTTCCTTTGACACGTCCCCAGAAGATTGTGTAACGAAATAAACGCCTGCCTGCATAGCTCGTCCAGCACG
>CABIYF010000060.1 GCA_902362875.1 Eubacteriaceae bacterium
AGTTTTCAAAGGAACAGGCGCGGATAAGCGATTTGTAAAAAACGTTCTTAAAATATGCGTGTTGCCACCGGTATATTATAAATATTTCTTGTTATCTTATTTCTGACACATTAACCAAAGACTATCGTCGCAAATTACAATTTAATTAATATGATACACCCATTTTTCCTTACGTACCGGTATTTCAGGATATTCTCCATCTACATATCCCAACACACAATGTCCAATTCCGACATATTCTCCTTCAATTCCCAGAGATTTCAAAAGTTCTTTTCCTTCTTCACTCTCAAATTCTTCCTTTGCTCTGTGAATCCAGCAGCTTCCGATTCCAAGTTCGTGTGCTTCTAACATCAGATTCCCCATCACTAAGCTTCCGTCATAGACTGCTGTTGGGCGGTTTTTGTCGGCGAGAACTACTAATACTACTGGTGCTCCGTAGAATGGATCAATGTCTTTTCCAATGATGTCGGCATTCCATTTGGACATTTTATCTCTGACTTCCTTGTTTGTGACTGCCAGAATGATTGGTGACTGCTGTCCCATTCCTGTTGCGGCATAAGTTCCTGCCTCTACGATCTTATCAATGATCTCTTTTGGTATCATATCTGGTTTGTATTTTCTGATACTTCTTCTTGTTTTGATCACTTCTAATAATTCGCTCATAACCTGTTCCTCCTCTATGTATCATGTATCTTATAAATTAAAAATCAAAATCCTCATAATCTGCTGGTAAAAAACGATGATAGATGATATGACATCCTTCATCGTGGAAACAATAATAATAGGAATCTTCATGTCCTTCTGGAAAACAGATCAGATAGTCAAATTCCCCATTACTTATTTCTTCTACCGATATATCTTTATTGTACTGTCGAAACAGTGCAATGATATCCTGCATTTTACATCCGTGTTTTCCAACAATCTCTACCAGTTCTTTGATAAACTCATTGGGCTTTGTGTTTTCATGTACATAACTGCTTCCTTCTTCTGGAATATGAAAACAAAATCTTTCTTTTTTGCTGGTAACTTTGATGTCTCCTAAAGTTTCTTTGATAAACTCTGGCATTTGACAAATTCTGGTTTTCATCTGTTCTTCTGTATCTTCTGTCTCAAAAAAATGATTTAATGAGCTTAATGGATAATACAAACGTATGCTTTCTCTTCGAAATCCAAGCTTTGCCTGTTCTTCCTTGATAATGTCGATTAAATTCTTATAAAGGCGTTCAAATCCCATGGTGTCTTCCTCCATTATCTATTTTTTTAAAATCTTGTTAATGCTTTTCATCATATTTTTTGCATCTTTGCCTCCAGAATATCCCATACGGTATACATGGTTATCCAGTAAGATTTCTCCTGAATCACTGACCACCAACATCTTATTTCCGAACAGCATGATCATCTGAGGTTTGCTTGATGTGCTCATCTGTGATGAGTTTGTCAGTGTTTTTGTTGTAAAATGATAGGAATACTGATCTAGTACATTTACGATCTCTGTGTATTTTTTATCATCTTTCTTAAATGAATATACCTGCTGTTTCTTTTTGCCGTTCGCATCTTTTGTTACAGTATCAGTTGATGTAACCTGAATCATTTTGGATGATGCTGTATATTTTTCAAAAGAATATGGTGAAAGCATAACAATTGCAATGACGGCTACGATAAGAACCGCAACAACGATCTTCATTGTTCTTCCCATTGTAAATTTCATTTTGTTGTTCCTCCAATCTATTTTTATACCTATATTAGATTAGCAGAATTTCACAAAAATGTCGATAGCTTTCCCTTCTTATTCCTATCCTAAAAGATCTTATAATGTGGTTTTTCTTCATTAAATAATTTATATCTCAAAAAATCATCCAGCACGATTGCAGCACTTGAAACAAGAAACCAGAGGACTGAATACAGCAGGCAGACCTGTCCCATAAAATTGTATGGAAGGTGGGAATAATCCCAAATATCCATTTTCAGCCATACATTCACGATCAACCCCGTAACAAATTCCAGTGCTGTAATGATCACTGACGATAAAACCATCTGACTGATAAAGCTCATTTTAACTTTTACATTTTCGTTTAAAAGACCACAGCAAAGAAAACATGCTCCACCACATAAAAACATGGAATAATGAGAATATCCTCGCACTAAAACTTCCAGCAGAAAATACGCCATTCCACCGATTGCAAATAAAATCATATATTTTTCTATTTGATATCTTTTTTTCATAGCCACCGCCTGTTTTTCTATCTTTCTTTTATTGTGCGTTATTTTCTTCTTGCATATTCTTTCATATAAAAAAGAATCTTATTTGTTTTTTCTTAAGAATTACACAATTTTTCCTTTGATTTTAAAAATTTGTGGCAAAATACCCCCATTTCATGTAAAATAGAAAAAGTAAATTCATTTGATTTTATGACAAAAAATAAAAATATATACAGAAAAGAGGAAAACACTTATGGCACAATTATGGGGCGGTCGCTTTACAAAAGAAACAGACCAGTTAGTTTACAACTTTAACGCATCTATTTCCTTTGACCAGAAATTTTATAAACAGGACATCCGCGGAAGTATTGCACACGTTACGATGCTTGCAAGTGTTGGTGTTTTAACGGAAGAAGAACGTGATCAGATCATCGATGGTTTGAATGGTATTTTAAATGACATCGAGACTGGTGCCGTTGAGATTACAAGTGAATATGAAGATATCCACAGCTTTGTAGAAGCGAACCTGATTGATCGTATCGGTGATGTTGGTAAGAAACTTCATACTGGAAGAAGCCGTAATGACCAGGTCGCTTTAGATATGAAACTTTATACAAGAGATGAAGTTGTTGAGATCAAAGGTTTAGTAAAAGAATTAATGGAAACACTTCATGGTATCATGAAAGAACACATTGATACATTTATGCCTGGATTTACACATCTTCAGAAAGCACAGCCAGTCACTCTTGCTCACCATGTCGGAGCTTATATGGAAATGTTCAAGAGAGATTACAGCCGCTTAAACGACATTTATGACAGAATGAACTACTGTCCTTTAGGAGCTGGTGCTCTTGCAGGTACTACTTATCCATTAGACCGTGAACAGACAGCTTCTCTGCTTGATTTCTATGGTCCTACTTTAAATAGTATGGATTCTGTATCTGATCGTGATTATGTGATCGAGCTTTTATCCGCTTTATCTACGATCATGATGCATTTAAGCCGTTTCAGCGAAGAAATTATTATCTGGAACTCTAACGAATATAAATTTGTATCCATCGATGACGGATTCAGCACAGGAAGCAGTATCATGCCTCAGAAGAAGAATCCTGATATCGCTGAATTAGTTCGTGGTAAGACAGGACGTGTCTATGGAGCTTTAACTTCCATCCTTACAACAATGAAAGGAATTCCTCTGGCATATAACAAAGATATGCAGGAAGATAAAGAACTTACATTTGATGCGATCGACACTGTCAAAGGATGTATTTCTTTATTTAACGGAATGATGAAGACAATGACATTTAATAAACCACAGATGGAAGACAGTGCAAAACACGGATTTACTAACGCAACAGATGCTGCTGATTATCTTGTAAATCATGGTGTACCTTTCCGTGATGCTCATGGAATTGTTGGACAGCTTGTACTTCTTTGCATCGATAAACAGATTTCTTTAGATGATCTTTCTTTAGAAGAATACAAGAAAATCAGCCCTGTTTTTGAAGAAGATATCTATGAAGCGATCAGCATGAAAACATGTGTTGAAAAACGTAATACGATCGGAGCTCCAGGACATGATGCAATGGAGAAAGTTATTGCGGTCAATGATGCTTATTTAGCTGATCTCAAATAATAAGGAGAACCTTATGAAGAAAAAAGTTTTTCTTTTTAGCTTGCTGCTGTCCCTGCTTCTCTTATGCGGATGCGGGGTAAACTTAAGCAGCAAAGTAAAACTAAACAAAGACTTTTCAGGTACAAGAACTATGTCTTGTACCTTTTCTTCCCGCGATTTTCATACTTATTTCAAGGGAAGTAAAGAAGATCTCAATAATCTGATCAAAGAATCCTGTCCGGATGCTCTTACTTATACATCATCTTCTGATGCCGGAAACGATACTTATACATTTTACCTTCGTTTTTCATCTCTTGATGATTACAAGCAGAAAGTCAGCGGTCTTCTCAATTTTTCACCCGTGATCACTTATGAATATGGAGACTCTCCATTTGTAAATGGTCTTATTTACAAGGAAAATTTTACATCCAAAGATCTTATGACATGGCTTTACACAGCCTTGTACGAAGGAAAATATATTGATAAGGACTCTTCCTCTGATCTATGGGATTTAAAGACAACAGAGATTTCTTTCCTTGGCAAAACATACGAGACAAAAGATAAGATTAATATCGATGAAATGACTTATGTTCCATTATCATCCATTCATATTGATACAACATCCCAGACATCTGGCAGACTTACTAGAACAATCAAATTTAATATTCCACAGAAAACCTTAGACCAGAATTCCGGCAAGATCCGCTCTTATTTCTCAGGAAATGATATTACATGGGAAAATACTTCCGATGGGAAAATCTTATGTGTAAGCTTTACTGCCCATAATTTTTCCGATCTTGCGCAAAAAACAAGAGCTGTTCTTCACTCAAAGAACTCCTTTGGAACTTACAGCTCCACCTGCAGCAAGGATAACCCCTTTAAGCTTAAGATCAATTATAAGGAATCCATAGATGTATCGAATTTCCTTTCCAACAAAGGAAGTATCCCTGTTACTTATACTTTTAATGAAAAACAGATTTTTCATGGCAAGATCAAAGAAAAAGAAATCAACTTTGCTTCTTCTATCACACAGCCGATTACAAAATACGAAATCGCCTCTGTATGGAATACACCAAAAGACATCCGCCGCAAAGTTTCTCTTTCTTTCAAAAAAATAATCACCGATCGTCAATTAGCTATTTTGAAAAAACAATTTAAAGGAAACACCATCAGCAACGTGACTGTAAGCGGCAAGCAAACTGTCACTCTGTCTTTTATACAAAAAGGAAGCGTAACCGATTGCAATAAAGATTTTTCAGCATTATTTAAAAACAGCAGCATGAATGCAAAAGAACATTTTTCGTTAACCGGCGGTAAAAAAGTAGATTTTTCAGACAAAATCGTACTGCCTTCAAACGTAAATGACGAAGAATTATCTGGACATTACATTTTTGCATCTATAAATCCAAAAGAATCCGTTTCCGTATCACTTACACCTTCAGAAAATGTAAAGGACAAAACAAAACAAAATACATCAACAAAAACCATCTCAACACTGATCAATTCAGACGAAAATGTTCACGACCTATGTGATTTTGAATTGACTGGAAACAATTTTCAAGCAACTTATCACGGCAGTACGACTGCCAGCTTTTGGATGAACGCTTTGAAATGGGGACTTCCTGTTGTAGTCCTGCTTGGGATTATTTTGTTCTTGTATCGGAAGAAAGCTGTTGTTTTGGAATTGTTTTGTGGGGCGAAAAAAGTGATTGTGGAGAAGGTGAATGAAGTTATTGAGCGAATTAATAAATTGTAATTTGGATAGTCGTTCATTGTATATGAGAAAAACGAAATAATAGCATAGCAGATCCAGACCAGAAATTTTGCTCGCCGTTTTGAACGGTCGCT
>CABIYF010000061.1 GCA_902362875.1 Eubacteriaceae bacterium
ATAAGCGATCGGTAAAAAACGTGTGCATAAATTCTCTAGCTGCTTTTTCAGACTATTATTTATTTTTTATCATATACAGAAAGACTCCAGTTGGCCAACTGCCCACAAAATCAGAATTTCTAAGACAATTCAAGTTTACCAGTATACAACTGATAATAAGTTCCCTTATTCTTGATCAGATCTTCATGATCTCCACGTTCAATGATCTTACCATGTTCAAGTACAATAATTGCATCACTATTTCGGATCGTAGATAATCGATGGGCAATTACAAATACAGTTCTGCCTTTCATCAGGTTATCCATTCCTCGCTGTACAATGCTTTCTGTTCTTGTATCGATGCTTGATGTTGCTTCATCTAAGATCAGTACTGGTGGGTTTGCTACGGCTGCTCTGGCGATGGATAGTAACTGTCTTTGTCCTTGGGATAATCCTTCTCCGTCTCCTGTGATCATTGTGTCATAGCCGTCTGGAAGCATTTTGATGAACTGGTCTGCGTGGGCTAATTCTGCTGCTTCGTAGATCTGTTCGTCGGTTGCTCCTAAGTTTCCATAGCGGATGTTGTCTTTGATCGTTCCTGTGAACAGGTGTGTATCCTGTAATACGATTCCTAAGGAACGTCTTAAGTCGTCTTTTTTAATCTTCTTGATGTTGATTCCGTCGTAGCGGATCTTTCCGTCCTGGATGTCGTAGAAGCGGTTGATCAGGTTTGTGATCGTTGTTTTTCCGGCTCCTGTGGATCCTACAAATGCCAGTTTCTGTCCTGGTTTTGCAAACAAACTGATGTCATAAAGAATTGTTTTGTCTTCGTTGTAACCAAATGTTACATCTTCAAATCTTACATCTCCTGTTAATTCTGTGTAAGTTATAGATCCATCTGCAGAGTGTGGATGTTTCCATGCCCACATTCCTGTTCTTTCTTTACATTCGATGATATTTCCATTTTCATCTTTCTTCGCATTTACTAATCTTACATATCCTTCGTCTGTTTCAGGTTCTTCATCGATCAATGCAAAGATTCTCTCTGCACCTGCGAGTGCCATAACGATGGAGTTAAACTGCTGGGCTACCTGCATAAATGGCTGTGTGAAGCTCTTTGTAAACTGAAGGTAGGATGCCATAACACCTAATGTGATCCCGCCGACACCTTCGATGGCTAACACTCCACCTAAAACTGCTGTTAATACGAACTGGAGGTTTCCGATATTTCCTACGACCGGACCCATGATGTTTGCATATTTGTTGGCGTTTGCAGCACTTTCAAACAGGGATTCATTTAACTTGTCAAATTCTTCTTCTGATTTACGTTCGTGGTTAAAGACTTTGACAACTCTCTGTCCATTCATTCTCTCTTCGATAAATCCTGTCACATCGGCTAATGATTTTTGCTGACGGATAAAGTATTTTCCGCTGTTTCCACCGATTGCTTTTGTGACCGTGATCATGATTCCGATAACGACAACTGCAAGAATCGTTAAAATCGGACTTAATACTAACATAGAAATAAATGTTACAATGATCGTGAAAAATGACATCAATGCCTGCGGAATTGCCTGACTGATCATCTGTCTTAACGTGTCCGTATCATTTGTGTATAAACTCATGATAGAACCATTTGTATTCTGGTCGAAATAACGGATCGGTAATGTCTGCATATGTTCAAACATATCGTCTCTGACACGTTTTAGAACACCCTGTCCAATAAATACCATCATCCTTGTATAAATAAATGTTGCAATGACACCTGCTGCAAAGATGCATCCAAGAACAATCATTGCATGGTAAAAGTTTGTAAAATCCGGATTACTCTGTCCAACCAAAGGAAGGATGAAGTCATCGAGCATAAATTTCAATGATAAAGATACCGATACAGAAGCTGCTGCACTGATGAAAATACAGACAAATACAAGAATAAACTGTAATTTATAAGTATCTGTTACATATTTCAAAAGACGTTTTGCTGTCTTCGCCGTATTTTTGTTGATCGTCTTTTCTGGTCCTTTACTCATCGTCTTCTCCTCCTTTCACCTGTGATTCATAGACTTCTCTGTAAATATCATTTGTCTTTAATAATTCTTCGGATGTTCCAACACCCATGATCTTACCGTCATCTAAGACGATGATCTGATCTGCATCTTCGATGGAAGATACTCTCTGTGCGATGATGATCTTTGTTGTATTCGGAATTTCTTCACGGAAAGCTTTACGGATCAATGCATCTGTCTTTGTATCAACCGCACTTGTGGAATCGTCTAAGATTAAGATCTTTGGTTTCTTTAATAACGCTCTTGCGATACATAATCTCTGTTTCTGTCCACCGGAAACGTTATTTCCACCCTGTACGATCTGTGTATTGTATCCAGCTGGGAATTCATTTACGAATCCATCTGCCTGTGCTAATTTACACATTCTCTGAACTTCTTCATCAGATGCATTTTCATCACCCCAGCGGATGTTGTCATAGATTGTTCCTGTAAATAATACATTTTTCTGGAGTACCATGGATACCTGATCTCTTAATGATTCTAAGTTATAATCACGAACATCAACTCCACCGACTTTGACACATCCTTCTGTGACATCGTAAAGTCTTGGGATCAGCTGAACTAATGTAGATTTTGCACTACCTGTTCCACCGATGATGCCGATCGTCTGTCCGGATTTGATATGAAGATTGACATCTTTTAAGGAAAGATTTCCGCCTTCTCCTGCATAGCTGAAATTCACATGATCAAAGATGATCTCTCCATCTTTGACTTCTGTTGCCGCATCTGCTTTATCCTGCATCTCTGGGACTTCTTCTAAGACTTCTGTGATACGATCTGTGGATGCTTCTGCGATCATGATCATAACGAATACGAATGTTACCATCATCAGAGAACCAATGATCTGTAGTGCGTATACAATAATACTTGTTAATTCTCCAGTTCCCATTGTTCCATGGATGATTCCTGTTCCACCGATCGCAACAAGAATCAGAACAACAATATACATCGTAAACTGCATCACTGGTGAGTTCCATGCAACGATCTTTTCTGCTTTTGTAAATAGTGTGTATACAAATTTAGAAATTCCATGAAATTTATCAATCTCATAATCTTCTCTTACAAATGCTTTGACAACACGGGATGCATTGACATTTTCCTGTACGGAGTTATTTAATACATCGTATTCATTAAATACAGTGATGAAATGTGGGTGAGCTTTCTTTGCGATAAACATCAGTGTTCCACCTAATAATGGAATGACGATCAGAAATAGTAACGCTACAGTCACGCTGTATTTTAATGTCATCACCCATGATAAAATGATCATGATCGGTGCTCTTGCAAGCAGTCGGATACTCATCATGTATGCCATCTGGATATTTGTGATATCTGTTGTCATACGTGTGACAAGTCCTGATGTTGCAAAGTGGTCGATATTCTTAAATGAGAATTCCTGCACTTTGTAGAAAATATCGTGTCTTAAGTTCTTGGCATATCCAGCCCCTGCAACGGCTGCCATATTTCCAGCTGAAATTCCGAAAAACAGGGATAACATTGCCATAACAACCAGGATCACTCCTCGCTGGATAATATAATGTAAATCTCCGCTTGTCATTCCGATATCAATGATATTTGCCATCTCCATCGGAATCAAAACTTCCATCAGTACCTCAAGAATTACCAAGATTGGAGCAAGTATGGATTGTTTTTTATATTCTCGGACTGATTTCAATAGGGTCTTATTCATTTCCTTCCTCCTTGTGTTTTTCTATTAGATTTTGTAATACATGATATAAAACATGCTTGCATGTCGTGACATCTTCGGCAGGAATTCCTTTTTCTAACAACTTTTCATTCTGTTTGATATCTTCTAAGATTGCCTCTCTTAGTTTCTCTGCCCTTGCAGTCGGTACCAGACGTTTCTTTCTGGCATCTTCTTTATCACTTTCTCTTGTCAGATATCCGTTCTTCTCCATCAATTGCACATATCCTGTGACCGTTGATTTGCGGATCTGGAATTCTTCTTCGATGTCTTTTTGGTAAAGATCTCTATGCATTGTCTCTAACAAGATAAACTTTAAAATATGTTTCTGCATGATCGTAAGGTCATCTTGGATCACTTTGTCAATCGGATGATTTCTTTTCATCTCATGTGATAACATATGGATCAGTTTTCCCATGTGCATGTTATTGATCTTATCGTTTATATCCTGCATTCACTCATCCCTTTCTTTTTAAAAATGGTTAGCTTCCTAACTTTTTAGTATTATACAGAGAATAAAAACGAATGTCAACATTTATTTATTAACTTTTTACATTTGACTTTCGTCATTCTGCTCTATTTTTATCTTGTATTTTTGTACAATTTTACCAATGGTTATCTTATTATTGTTAACTAGAATATCTTATTGTGTTGACAATAATTTATGTTCATGCTAAAGTTCAGTTTAATAAGATATTTTGAATTTGAACAAAGGAAGGTACATATTATATGAATTCAGAGCAAAATTTAACCCGTGAAGAAGCAATCGCCATCTTAAATACACCCGATGAACAATTAAATGAACTGATCGAACGTGCCGGAGCGCTTCGTAAAAAATATAAAGGAAACCATGTAAGCATTCACCTTTTAACAAATGCCAGAAGCGGAAACTGCTCCCAAAACTGTGCCTACTGCGCCCAGTCCTGCCGTTCCCATGCAGATATTGAAAAATATAAATGGGTCGACGATGAAAAATTATACGGAGATAACACATTCGTCCATGACAATAAACTTTCCCGTCATTGTATCGGATTAAGCGGTATGAAGTTCAGCGATGAAGAAATTGAAGAACTGGCTGGTAAGATTCGTAAAATGAAAGAAGAAGGTACACATTTATGCTGTTCTATTGGATTCTTAACAAAAAAACAGGCTTTAATGTTAAAAGAAGCTGGATTAGACCGTATCAATCATAACTTGAACACAAGCCGTTCTAATTACCCAAATATCTGCACAACACATACATATGAACAGCGTGTAAACAACATTCATATGCTGCAGGATCTTGGATTCGAAATCTGCAGCGGTGGTATTATCGGAATGGGTGAGAGTAAAGAAGATGTTGTTGATATGCTATTTGATTTAAAAGAAATCAATCCAGAAGCACTCCCTATCAACTTCTTAATTCCAATCAAAGGAACACCCTTGCAGGATAGAGATACTTCAAATTTAACACCTGAATACGGCCTGAAAGTATTATGTCTGGCAAGATTAATGGTCCCAACATCTGATATCCGCTGCGCCGCTGGCCGTGAAATTTATTTTAAAGGAAGAGAAAAAGAACTACTGACTGTTGTAAATTCTATCTTTGCATCCGGGTATCTGACTGCCGATGGACAGGGAATTGAAGATACGATTAAGACGATTACGGATGCGGGATTTACTTGTGAGGTGGAGTCTGATTAAATTCTGATTTTGTGTGATCGGCCAACTGAAGTCTTTCTGTATATGATAAAAAATAAATAATGGTCTGGAAAAGCAGCTAGAGAATTTTGCACGTGTTTTTGACAAGTCGCTTATCCGCTCAATTTCCTGCGA
>CABIYF010000062.1 GCA_902362875.1 Eubacteriaceae bacterium
GGAACTCTTTCTGGATGTCTTCAGAAACAATAAAATAAAAATTTGTTGTGATTTCTGTTAATTTACTATTGACAAAGGTCATTACATATCAGTTATCAAAGGAACAGGCGCGGATCAGCGATTTGTAAAAAACGCTCTTAAAATCTGCGTGTTGCCACCGATATATGATAAATATTTGTGCTTAGCTTCTTTCTATCTCATATAACATTAACGACTACCTTTCAAATCAAAATTCCTCCATTCGTTTTAACTCCGGCAGCACCGTACAAAGCATAGTAACAAAACAAATCCCCCCACCAATCACATTAGAAACCGGTTCTGCCAAGAACACTCCAGAAGTTCCCATATGCAACATATAAGGCATAAAATAAGTCAATGGTACAACGATAACAACTTTACGAAGCAGTGAGAAGAAGATCGCATGTTTCTTTTTATTTAATGATTTAAATACAGTCTGCCCGATATACTGCAGATCCATAAAGATAAATGCAGCAAAATATTGATTCAGTGCGGGAACAGAGTCTTTTACAAGAGAGGTATCTGAGCTGAATATACGGATCAATGTATCTGGAGCCAGAATGATGATACTCCACATAACGGCTGTATAACATAGGATCATAGACGCCATAACGATCATTGCTTTTCGTACACGGGCGGGGCGTCTGGCACCGTAGTTGTAGCTTAGGATTGGGGAGCCGCCTTCGTTCATGGCGTAGATTGGTGTTTCTACAAGTTGTCTTACGCTGGATATGATCGTCATGACAGAGATATAAATATCGCCGCCTGTTACAGAAAGTACATTATTGCAGACAATACTCACCAGACTGTTTGTTAGCTGCATGATAAATCCAGCAGTTCCAAGGCTGATAATATTTTTTGCATATTCTAAGCTCTCTGAAAATTCATTTTTGTGAAGAAAACGTACTTTTAATTCAGCTTTTTTTGCAAGGAAAAATAATACAAAAGAAGCGGAAAGACATTGTGAGATCACAGTTGCAATTGCAGCACCTCGTACACCGAATCCTAATACAAAAATAAATAGTGGATCAAGCAGCAGGTTGGCAACGGCACCAATTGCAACGGAAAACATACCAGTCGTTGAATATCCCTGTGCGTTAATAAATGGGTTCATTCCAATTGCAATCATAGATGGCAGTGTACCGATCAGATAGATCATCATATAAGGAAAAGCATACACGAGAGCATCACGGGAAGCTCCGAATAATATTAAAAGTGGGCGTGCAAAGAAAAGTCCGATCATCATCAATACGACAGCACTAAAACAAACCATAGTAAATGAAGTATTCATGATATGAACAGCCTGCTTATTTTTCTTTTGACCTCTACTGATAGAAAATAACGGAGCACCACCGCTTCCAAACAGGTTGGCAAATGCGGTAATGATCACAACAAGCGGAAAACAAAGTCCAACAGCACCAAGGGCAGCAGTTCCAATATGTGGAATTCGTGCGATATAGATACGGTCTACAATGTTATATAGTAAATTTAAAATCTGAGCAACCAGCATAGGGAGTGCCGCCGCAAAGATATTCTTGGTGACTGAGCCATTTTCAAAATCAATTCGTTTCATTTTTTTAATCATCTCTTTTCTAGTTACATAATATTTTTATTTATCATGGTATCATCCCATTTATTTTATTATAATACAAATTAGGAGAAAAGACATACAGATAAAGGAGCATACGGAGTTTATGAAAATCGAACAAAATGAAAAAGAAATTGCAGCAATGGCAGAATTCCATAGAGGAAACCGAGCAGAAGGTTTAAGATTACAAGAAGAATTCGCAGCACAGTTTCGAAAAGAATATGCCGACAAAGACCACTGCCCATGCCAAAAAGCCTGCAGATATCATGGAAACTGTAAGGAATGTGTGGCAATTCACAGAGCCCATCAAGAACACGTTCCAAACTGTATGCGCCCAATGATTAATAATAAGCTAAAGATACTGTCAGAATTGACAGAGCATACACTGGCAAATCAGATTGAGGCACCGAAAGAGATTTTGCGGAAGGAATTTCAGAAATAAATTTGAAAATACTAGAAGATAAAGGGTGAATAACATGACAAGAAGTGAAAATTACATTTTAGATTTCACACATATTTACATGAATAAAAATATCGAAAAAGAAAGCAATCTTCTTCATATTGATTGTTCCGATATTTCAGGAAGCGATCTATATTGTACAAAGGAGGCAGAGAAAAAAATAAAGCAAAGAATTGATGAACATGGGATTCATGGAATTCATTTTATTGATTCTGGAAATTACCACTATATAACTAAGTTTATGACAGATAAGATTCAGAAGAAATTTTCTCTTGTTTTATATGACCACCATACGGATATGCAAGAATCAATGATCGAAGGAATGACTAGTTGTGGCGATTGGGCAGGACAGGTACTAGAGCAAAATGAAAATCTGGTGCAGTTGATTTTAGTTGGTGCAAAAGAAAAAGATATCAAACAGCTTCACCTGAAGAATCAGGAAAAACTGGTGATTTTTTCTGCGGAAGAATTAAGAAGTGGAAAAGGAGAAGAAAAACTTAACAAGATCATAACGGATATTCCATTTTATATATCCATTGATAAAGATGTTCTGGATGAACATTATATTGAAACAAACTGGAATCAGGGACATATGTCGCTTCGCATGCTCAAAGATCTCTTGAAATTTTTCTTAAAAGATAAAAAGATCATTGGTGTTGATCTATGCGGAGAATGTCCGAAGGGGCTGCCATTTCCAGAGTATGTGGAAATTGAAGAGAAGAATGAAAGTACGAATTTGGAATTGTATGAGTATATAGAGAAATTTTGATTTGTACGACGATAATGTATCGAGTATTCATAAAAACATAAATAGAGATAGGTGTACGAAAAACGAAATCCATTGACGGCATTTTTGCAGGGCGCTGATTCGCGAACTTTCCTTTTGCAACTCGCTTCGCTCAAACAGCAAACCAAGTTCGCTGCGACCCTGCAAAAATACCTATGGATTTCTATCATTTCGTACATCTATCTCTATTTATGTTTTTATGAATACCTGAAGACATTCCCGACTACAATTTAAGATTTTCAAGACGGAGGGGTGTATGTTATACGGTATTGGTTTTTAATATACGAATTGATGATCAGAAGGTAAAAATATGTTTCAAACATCTCGACAAATCGGTGCTGTTAAATTTCTTTTATTTTCTGTTAATGACATTGAAAGTCAGCATGAACTTTTTTAAATCTTAATAAATAGGATTTCTGCAAAATTTCTTTGGATTTTTTAGTTTTTCTCATATACATTTGAACCGATTATCGTTTCAAATTACAGCTCTAACATCTTATAAATTTCCTCTTTAGTTTTATCAGGGTTTTCCGTAATTAATTTGTAAATAGGTTCTATTGTAATTACATCCTCCTCTAATTCGTCTGCAATTTGTGATAAAGTTTTATTTTTCAAAATTTTCTTTTGAGCTAATGAAATTAACTTTAATATTTCTCCCTCTTTTTTTCCTTCCACACGCCCTTTCTCATGTCCAATTCTCTGCGCACTTTGTATTTGACTAACTCTGTCACTCTCTGCCATCTCTTCTCTTAGATACAGATATCGTTCTTTTTCATCCTGACTGATCTTTATCATCTCTTCCAGCGCCCTTTCCATATATTTATTACCTTTAGATTCCTGCTCCAGCTCTTCCCATGTCTGTGCAGCTATCAGTTTTGCCCATTGATATAAAGGTTTCCTTTTTTGCTTCTCTTTTACGTTTTCCAGTTTCTTCAATTCTAACATATGAAATTGAAATTTTCTACTATAGATCTCCTTTGTTTTTTCATCCATTAAGCTGATTTTGTGATAATAATTTGGGCTTATCATTTGATTGAAACTTAAGATTCCTACATGAATACAAGGCGGAAGTTCACCATAGGGATGACCTTTTTGAAATCCATCTGTGAACATTCGACAATTATAAAAGAGACTCCTCTCTGTCCAGTCATCCTGATATGTATTTTGCATTTCAATATTGATCTTTCTATTTTGGTTTAAAATCAATTTGATATCAAGAATTCCTTCTTTTTCTTCATTATTTTTTCCCAATGTAAATGGATCTGTGATTTCAATTTTTTTGATTTCGTATTCCTTTAGATCTAATAATGCCATTAGAAATCCTTTTACAATCTTAGTGTTTTTAAATATTTTCTGAAATGCATAGTTATTTGTTAGTTTTACTGTTATTTTTTCATCACTGGTTGCTCTGATCTTTAACTCTTCGTCATTGAATTTATCCTTTAATTTTTCTGCCAAATAAATCTCCTTATGTTTCTGTCAATTTGGCCGTTTATTTTGTTAGTCGTATTATAAACATATACACTGTAAAATATTTACAAGGGATATATTACCAAAAATAAATATAAATGTCAATGAAATGAAAATGTTAAAATTAAGTAAAGTAGATTGATTTATAAGTTAATATATGGTATATGTATTTCAAAATAGATAAATGAAAGGAAATACACATATGGATCATAGAAAAGCAAGAAAAATATATTGGTTATGTTTGCTCATAGGCAGCATTGTTATGGTGTTAGGTGCTCTTGTACCAGATGAAATATTACAAAAAATAATCATGGGAGTAGGAATGGCTATTTATATCATTGGATTTATCGTAGCATTTTGTTTTATCCGATGTCCTTATTGCAGAGGTGCATTAGATTGGAGAGGTTTTTCACCAGATTATTGTCAGCATTGTGGGAAAAAGATATGAAAAAAAGTAATGTTAACTTGTGTTGCTTGCCGCAATGTTGTATTTTGGTGTAAATTCAATACATCAAAATATAAGGAGAGACAATAAATATGTTTGGTGAGAATTTAAAAACAATCAGAAAAACCAAAGGCTATACACAAGAAGAACTGGCAATCAAAATTCACGTAGTCAGGCAGACCATCAGCAAATGGGAAAAAGGATTATCTGTACCAGATGCAGATACATTATCAAAATTAGCGGATGTATTAGAGATTAACGTGAGTGAATTATTGGGCAGTGAAATAAAAGAAGAAACAGATAAGAATGAAATAGCAAAGCAGCTTGCGAAGATCAGCGAGCAATTAGCTGTTAAGAATAGACGGCATAAGAGAATATGGAAAGTTATTGGAGCTATATTGCTGGCTGTTATTGTTGCTAATATGCTTCTGGTAGTTTTTGGTACAGTAATATATAACGAAAAAGATACGGAAAATATTACTACGATTGAGGAGAAATTGTAATTTGAATGGGAGTCGTGTAATTGTATATGAGAAAAACAAAATAAGAGTATAAAAGATCCAGACCAGGAAATTTATGCACGCCGTTTTGAACGGCCGCTGATTCGCTAGTTTTCCTTGCGCAACTCGCTTCGCTCAAACAGCGCACCAAACTAGCTGCGAACCGTTCAAAACGACGGCAAAATTTCAAT
>CABIYF010000063.1 GCA_902362875.1 Eubacteriaceae bacterium
AGGTCGTCCTTTGGATTCCTGCATCATCTGAAACCATTCCTGCAATTGAACCTGTTGCGTGACTAAAGTTGTTTTTGACATAAACTGTTTGTGATCTCTCAAAATGTCCATGATATGATTTCACTTGTGTCCAAGGATTGATCATTTCAATGTCCATACATGCTTTTGATTTTCTGGGGCTTTTAGCCCCAGAAATATTTTTACTTAATAATCAAATTTAATTTTTTCAGTGCATAGGCTATTGCTGTAGCATTTTCATACCCAAACCGTTCATCACTTCCAAGAATAGATTCATGATTCCAAAATACATCATCCATACAGGAAAGTTCACATCCTGTATGCCATCCGGGTATACATAAAAATGATCCGTTTTGATGGCTTCCAAAGATGATATGAAACTGCGATCCTTCTGCGGATATGACAGCTTCATATGGTTCCTGATCTGTTTTTATCGTTTCAATCCTTCCAGCTTTTTCTATGACTTCTGTATCTTCTGGATCATCTCCAAAAAACTTCACAACAGGATATTTATAATGGATCATCATAACTGTTCACCACCATTGAGCATTTCATGATCACTGACATAAAGAACATCCTGATCATCTATGATCCTCAGCCCTTGCTGGTATCCATACATCAATGCTTTTTCACAGATCCTGTTAACGAGTCTTGGGATTCCTGAGGATATCCGGAAGATCTCATCCATTGCTCTGCGACTGAACAGTTCCTTTTCTCCAACACCTGCATATTTCAAATGAGACTTGATATATCTTTCCGTTTCTGTTCTGTCCAGATGAGGAAGAACACAGTTGATATCGATCCTCTGCCTTACTGCATCATATCTTTTCAGTCGGAGCTTGTCTTCCCATAATTCTGTCTGTCCAACAAGGATCAGTGCCATAGGACTTACGGAATCAAAACGATAGTTCAGCAGAAATCGGAATTCTTCGATCGTTTCTTTTTCTAAAAGATGTGCTTCATCCAGCACACACACCACGCGTTGTCCATGAACTCCACGTATGATCTCGATCTCTTTCTGCAGCTGTCTTTTGGCATCTCCTCGATAAAATCTCGCTTCTAATCCCAACTGATCAAGCATCCCTTTATAAAACCATCTTGGTGTCAGCTTTGAATCAGACAGATATAAAAAGATATATTTTTCTTTCGGCAGACTTGATGCAAACTTACGGATCAGAGTTGATTTTCCACATCCGGCATCAGCTGTCACAACTGCAAACAGCTGACGGTCTGCAACATATGCAAGTCTTCCGAGTGCTTCTGTCATTGCTTTTGACTCATACAGATCTTCTGGTGGTACATTTCTGGAAAAAGGCTGGTGTTTCATACCATAGAATTCTCTATACATGATCAGACACCTCCTTTTTGTAACCGCCAAAAGAGATCGCATCTGCCCGGCGTTTTACGGATTCTGCATATCTTTTCTCCAGTGCATCCAGAAAGCGGGATGTTTCTGGTACAGTTTCCTGCATATGATCTGGAAGGATCCGCGGTGCATTGCAATAATCCTGGATCTGAAGAGGCTCTGCCTGAAATGATTCGATCCCTTCATGACGGACTGTTATGATCTGTGGCTCCGCAGGATCATAGGATATCTCAACATTTCTTCCGATCAGCTGGGTTTTCGTTTCATATTTACGTCCCTGAAAGCTGATACAGCCACCCTTATCAACTTTACGTATCTCATGATGACGGAAAGCTTCCCCGACAACTGTTGTATCAAGAAATGTCAATGGCCTTGTGTCACGATTGAATTCCTGTAATGGTGAGATACCTTCTTTCGGAACAGTTGTGCCAATGCTCTCATAATACTCACGGATTCCTTCATGTGCCCGGTTATGATAGTATTCTTCCAGAAAGATCTCCCAGTAATGGTTCAGATCTTTGAGAGTCTGTATCTTCTTTACCTTTGCTTCTGCAATGAAATCATCTACAACCTGATGAAACTTTTCAATCTTACCTTTGGATTTTCCGCTTCGGACAGGTGCATGGGAAACTTTGATGGACAGTTTTGCAAGAGACAGTTTTACCTGTTTTGCAGTATACTGCGATCCGTTATCAAAGTAACACTGGTCGAAATGTCCAAACTTCAGGATCGTTTTACGGAAAGTATCTTCCACGATCGACTCTTCCTGATGATCGTAAAATCTCGAAAACAGGATCATCCTTGAATGATCATCAATAGCAGATGAAAGATACGTCTGAACCATGGTACCATTTTTACCAATAGGAAGACGTGGACCATATTTGATATCTCCCTGTATGAGCATCATCCTGTGTGGTTTACAAAAACGTCTGGACGAACTTTTTCTTGCTTCCTGATAAACATTCATATGTGCAGATCCAAATCCAGCCTGATACATATGTCTCTGAAGTGTTGGACGTTTTAAAACTCCAGGTGCAACTTTTTCCTCCATCTCAAGGATCTGAATGATCTGTTCGATAGATCTTTTCGGTACTTCACGGCGGAGCTGGACTGCTTCCATCAGGATCTCTTCATAGTTATCCGGCATGAGATCTTTCCGATACCGGATCCTTTCCGCCGGCTTTAATCCATGAAACCCTTCTTTCCGATAGGCATTGAGGTAACGACGCAAAGTACGTTCTGATATATCATTTTGATCAGCGACCTTTTTACGGAGTTCACAGGCGGCAACACTATCCAGATCCTCATTTAGAAGAGGAGCGATCATCTTGTATTTCTGCAGTGCAATCTCATCGCGGTTCTGTTCTCTGATAAATTTTTCTGTTTTGTTCATGATCATATGAACCTCCTTTCACGGATCATCATACAATCATCTGACACGGACAGTGAAATCAAAGTCAGTAAAATGCCTGTAATGTATTTCCCGAATTATAAATATAACGAAGGATGATCTTAAGCCAGACATCAGGAATGGAACTTCTTATATGGGAGAGTAATGACATCGTGGAAGATAAAAGTTCCTCTTCATATCCCAGGATCCGATGACCGATCGATTTTATATGTCCTTCCATGTTCATCCGGTTAAAGATGAACCAGTGATGCCAGCGTTCCATGCTTTTTTCAGATGGAAAGTTTTCTGAATCCATATCATCAGGTCCAACGATTTCATCCAAAACCCCGGAGATCGTTTCTTCTGGATAATGTTTATATGGAACAAGGATATCAGGAAGCATCCGGTGGATCTTTCTGCATTTTGGATTATCACACTGATGTCTTGGGATCATGATCCATTCATGGCTTCCATCTTCTGAACGGATGATCCGTTTGCAGTAATCACGAAACAGTAAAAGTCCTTTTTGACACACTGGACATAGAAATTCATTACTCTCAGATAAAAATATGTTGCCCTACACGGGTATAAACTGATACAATATACATGGTTGCAAAACCTTGGTTCCAGAGGACGATCTTGCAGGAGGGTCTCTGGAACCTTTCCTTTTCTGTTAATAAGGATAGTATACTAATCAAGGTATAGATATTCAAGAGCTGTGTGGACATTGAAATGATCAATCCTTGGACACAAGTGAAATCATATCATGGACATTTTGAGAGATCACAAACAATAAACTATATCGCCTCCTAAAAAAATCAAGAATGTTAAGACTCAAACTTTTTTACAAGTCAAAAAAGTTAAGGCTTAACATTTTTGACCCCTGTTTAAAATCTTGAGTTAATTATCTCAGATTACTTTAGGATTTTGTAGAGAACACTAATTTACCGTTTACCTAATCAACGATTTTATAAAAGTGCACATGGCACTACTCTTTCCTTCTCCTCTTTCCCCACAAAATGCAATAATATTATTTTCATAATCTTCACTTTGCCAGTTTTTATTTTCCTCTTTATCTTTCTGTTCTTTTTCCTGTATTGTATGTGAAGTTTTAACAATCGTTTCCAACATTCTTAGTGCTTGTTTATATTGATCATAAAAAATAGTATCTCCATCTTTTATATCTTTGATTGCAATTTTAAATTCTTCACCCTTATTAATCTTTAATTTTGCTTTTCTATTCATCTCTTTTTCCCCTTTGTAAATGTAAATCTTTGTTAAAATCACATGTTATTATTACCAAAAAATTTAACAACCTATGATTCATCACCTTTATATATACAATTAACATTTTTCCAAAAAAGGAAGCGGAGCCAAATTCTTTTTGGCTCCGCAATTTACATTAACTCATTATATATATATTATCTTAACTTTCATTAACTAAATTTCTACTTTATATTACACAAAAATATAATTCTAATTATCGAATTATATTTTATATACAACAGGTTCATTTTTCAAAAGGTGAAATAAATTGTAATCCCGTTTATAAAAAATCGAAAACTTTCATCTGTAAAATTGTTAAAATAATTTTTATAAAAGACTCTTCAAAAACTCTTCTGTACTTTCTACTTTATTAATACCACTTCCTACAATTGGAATTATTCCCCTATTTTTAAGTACTTCCTCTTGAATCGGATTTGGAGTTGGTAAAAATATATAAGATGTTGGTCGCTTATTTGTATTACTATTTTTCCAAATTCGATCTAACTTATATAATAAATAACGTATATTAATATCTGATAAGCTATATCCAACAAAAAGAATTGACTTTCCAAGCATATCTGAACGTAATTTAATATCAAGTGGTGATTCAAAATCCAATCTCGAAAAATAACTACTCTCTGTCAAAACAATTGAGTCATCTGTAATCGTATCTCCATGAAACTTTATTATTTGAGGAACTCCTTCCTCTACATCAACTAAATCATCAACATCCACTATTTTCTTGTATTTTTTGTTCCATGCTCTAAATGCAGTTTCTAAACATTGATCATAATTTGTTGTATATATTAATGGAAAATTCAAATTAACTATAGATTCATATATTGGGGATTCCTTAATTTTTTGTTCTTTCACATTCCAATTTTGATCCATCCAACTTCGTAATTCCCCTATACGTCCCTTTTTTATATAATAATATTCTGCAAGTGTTAAATTGTCTCCATACTGTTTGAATATCTGTAAACGGTAAATTAGTGTTCTCTACAAAATCCTAAAGTAATCTGAGATAATTAACTCAAGATTTTAAACAGGGGTCAAAAATGTTAAGCCT
>CABIYF010000064.1 GCA_902362875.1 Eubacteriaceae bacterium
ATGCGGTAATCCCTGTTACCATTGATGTGTTTCCAATTCATAGTATACAGGTAAATCCACGATGCTACAAACTTGGGGGTCATTACATATTGTCTCTATGGACGAATACATGTGTGACCGTTCTTTCGTTATGAAGAACGCTCTTGGATGGAAAAAGGGAGCATTTTTACTTGCGATCTGTTGTTTTGTACTTGGACCATGGACATGCTGTGTTCAGACAGAATCCGTAGTAAATTCCTTAAAAGAAGCATTTGGGATCAAACCATTATTTGCGATCATCGTATTAGGAATCACATGCAGCTATCAGGCATCAATTCCGGGACTTACGGAAAATGGATACAGCCTGGAAGAAGCAGAAAATCTGATCCGAAGTGCCGTAAAGATCTTTTGTGAAGCAAGAGAGGAATGGTGGGAAGAAGAAGGGCGTGAAGTCGGAAGAGAGTGGCCATTATGTCTTGGAGCAGCAGGACCTTATGGTGCATATTTAGCAGATGGATCCGAATACCGTGGAAACTATGGTATTACCGACGAGGAATTAAAGGAATTTCATAAAAGAAGAGTCGAATTATTACATGAGGCAGGAGCAGACATCATCTTATTTGAGACTGTTCCATCCTTAAAAGAAGCGCAGATCGAAGCACAGATCGCAGAAGAATATGGATATGATTACTGGATCAGCTTTTCTTGTTTAAACGAAAATATTATCTGTGAAGGAACACCGATCGCAGAATGTGCAAAAACATTTGCCAAAGGACATCCTCATTTAAAAATGATCGGCATTAACTGTACAAAACCAGAATATATCACAGGATTGATCAAAAATATCAGAGAAAACTGTGAGATTCCAATTGCCGTTTATCCAAACAGCGGGGAAGAATATGATGCAGTGAAGAAGATCTGGTCTGGAAAGCAGTCCGCATTGTCTTTTGAAGAATATGCATACAGCTACATGGAAGCAGGAGCAAGTGCAGTTGGAGGATGCTGTACGACTGTTGCCAAGCATGTGGAGGAAGTTGTAAGAGCAAAAGAAAGATTTTGCGGTAAATAAATCAAATTCTTTTTAGCAGGAAAGTTATATAAAAAAGTGGTCTTAAGACAATTATTATGGATTGTCACAGACCACTTTTTTCTTTATAATACTGTAAGGAAATTTAACAAAAGAGGAGACTTTAAGATGCAATCAGCATATATACACTTATATCTGATCCTCATTAATGTCATAACGTTTGCTCTATACGGCATGGATAAATGGAGAGCAGTGACGAGGCAGTGGAGAGTCAGGGAGAAAAAGCTAATCGGACTTGCAGTGATCGGAGGATCGGTCGGAGCTTTTATTGGAATGACCATCTTTCATCATAAGGTAAGAAAATGGTATTTTAAACTTGGAATTCCGGCAATCTTAGTGATTCAGTTAAGTATAGCAATACATTTTATATTAAAATAACGAATCAGAATGACAAAGTCATGTTTTGCGATTCCCAAATTAATGGCAGAGTGATATAATAAATTTGAAAGAGGTGAGGAGAATGATTCAATATAATATGGACTTTTTAATTGCAGGATTCATTTTCCTCGTAGTTCTTCTGGTACATTTTGTAAGATATAAACGATTAACAGGAGTCAGCGGAAAACTTTTCTGGATTTTTATTATTGAAGCTGTGCTTTGCAGCGTTTCTGATTTGATTACCTGTGTTTTAATAGAACAGAGAAATCCAGCATATAATTCATGGGTAATTGTTTTTACCACGGTTTTATATGCATTACAGATATTGGTTCCATATACATTTTATGGATTGACACAGATCTTGAGATATTGTGATCAAAGAATTAAGGTAAGAAATATTAAGCTGGCACTGATTCCAGTCATAATCACAGAGATTCTGGTGATCGCCAATATTTTTTTCGGCCAGTTTTTTTACTGTAATGCGCAAGGTGAGTATTTATATGGACCATGGTATTTAGGAATTTATATACATACAATGTTTTTTGTTGCTTTGGCAATGTGGAATTTTGTTTTTCATGGTGATGAATATGGAGAAAATGAACTTCATGCCGTATGGGAATTTGTTCTGATCGGTTTTACATGTACAGCGATCGAGGCGGTTTATCAGCAATATCTGTTAACAGAATTTGGACTGGTAATTGGAATTTTTATTGTATTTTGGACAATATATAACCCACAGACAGTTGTTGACAGTCTCACAGGTGTATTTGCCAAGGGGTATTTGAACCAGTGGATTCCAGAACAGATGAAACGGGCAAAAGAATTCGATGTATTACAGATCAGTATGTGGAAATTAAAACAGGTGAATAAACTGTATGGGAATAGTGTTGGAGACCAGCTGTTGATCGATGTGGCAGAAGAATTGAAGCAGATTATAGCTGGAAATTATATTTTTCGTATTCATGGAAACCAGTTTTTAATATTCTCAATGAATAAAGCAGATTATGAGAAAACAAAAAAAGCAGTGCTGAAGATATTTCAGACGCCATTTCATGTGGGTGATGAGAGGATTGATTTTTCAGCAACCATTTGTGGAATCACAGATGTGCAGGAACTTGTTGACAGTGATATGATGTTAGCATATCTGGAATATCTGATTTTATTAAAACCGAAGTCAGATAAGACAACTTTGATTGAGAACAGCGAGGAAACAAGACAGGGATTCCTGTATGAACAGCATGTAAAGAAATATATGAACACAGCGATTGAAGATGATTTATTTGAGGTATATTATCAGCCGCTGTATTCTGTAAAAGACGGACGTTATGTGACGATGGAGGCACTCAGCCGGTTAAAACATTCAACATTGGGAATGATTCCGCCAGATATCTTTATCAGTCAGGCAGAGAAGAATGGACAGATCATCCAGCTTGGGAAATTGCAATTCCGCAGAGTCTGTCGTTTCATGAAGAGTCATAAAGAACTTATGAAACGTATAGACAGTGTCAAATTTAATCTCTCACCGCTGGAATTATTAAAACCAGGGTACAGCCAGGAACTCATTATGATCATTAAGGAATATGATCTTCCATACAGTTGGTTTCAGTTTGAGATCACGGAAACCGTTGCGACAGAATATAGTGAGGAATTATATGAAACGATCAGCGACTTCCAATCTGTTGGAATTGAGATTTGTCTGGATGATTTTGGATCTGGATATGCAAATCTGAACACGATTCTGAAACTTCCATTTTCAACAGTGAAATTAGATCGTTCTATGCTGCATGGAATCTGTGAGGATCAGCAGGTTGCGCTGTTATACAAGAATATGGTATCAATCATGCAGAATCTCGGACATAAAGTAGTTGCTGAAGGTGTGGAAACACAGGAAGAAGTTGAATTGTTAAAAGAATGGGGTGTTGACCTCATTCAGGGATACTATTATACAAGACCATTAAGCAGAGTTGATCTGCTTTCACTTCAAATGTAATAACAAGAAGTTTTATCATGTCTGCCAAGTATAAATATATTGATTTCATCAGGCGATTATGATAAAATCATCAAGGAAAAATGCAAAAATAAGGCATTGCAATGGGGCAATGCCTTATTTTTGGGTTTAAATTTATGAAATATAATAAATCGTGAGTTTAGAAAGAGAGACACTATGAAAGAAAAGAAAAAATTATCTTTGGCCATGCAGATTTTCATCGCATTAGTTTTAGCCATCGCAGCAGGACTTCTGATGCAGAATTATGCAGCATTTGCAAACACGTATATTAAACCATTCGGAACAATCTTCTTAAATCTTGTAAAATTTATTGTTGTTCCAATCGTATTATTCTCCATCATGTGCGGTATCATTTCCATGCGTGATATCAAGAAAGTTGGATCTATCGGATTAAAAACAGTTGTATATTATATGTGTACAACAGCATTTGCGATCACGATCGGTCTGATCGGAGGAAATCTCTTCAAGGGAATGTTCCCAGTCATCGCAACAACAAACCTGTCTTACAAAATGGGAGAAACAACATCACTGATGGATACACTGGTAAATATCTTCCCATCAAACTTTGTATCACCAATGGTTGAGGCAAATATGTTACAGGTTATCGTAATGGCAGTTTTACTCGGCTTCGGAATCATCCTGATCGGAGAAGAACAGAACCATCGTCTGGTTACAGCATTTAATGACCTGAATGCAGTTTTCATGAAGTGTATGGAAATGATCTTAAAATTATCACCAATCGGTGTATTCTGCTTATTATGTCCAGTTATCGCAGAAAATGGAGCCATGATCATTGGATCATTAGCCATGGTATTATTAGCAGCATATATCTGCTACATTGTACATGCAGTGCTTGTTTATTCCGCAGCAGTAAAGACAATGGGTGGAATAAGTCCAATCCAGTTCTTCAAAGGGATGCTTCCAGCCATCATGTTTGCATTCTCAAGTGCATCATCCGTAGGAACGCTTCCTATCAACTTAGAATGTGTAGAAGGATTAGGAGCAGACAGAGAGATCGCATCCTTCGTACTTCCATTAGGAGCTACGATCAACATGGACGGAACTGCAATCTATCAGGGAGTTTGTGCGATCTTCATTGCATCTTGCTACGGAATCAATCTTACATTATCACAGATGTTGACAGTCATCTTAACAGCAACACTCGCCTCCATCGGAACAGCAGGAGTTCCAGGAGCAGGAATGGTTATGCTGGCTATGGTATTAACATCTGTAGGACTACCAGTTGACGGTATCGCGTTAGTCGCAGGAGTTGACCGTATTTTTGATATGGGACGTACGACTGTTAATATTACTGGGGATGCTAGTTGTAGTATTATTGTGTCTAATTTGGAGAGACGACGCGAAGCCAAATTGTAATTTGAACAAGTCGTGTAATTGTATATGAGAAAAACGAAATAATAACATAGAGGATCCAGACCAGAAATTTTGCTCGCTGTTTTGAACGGTCGCTGATTCGCGAACTTTCCTTCGATAACTCGCGTTCTAAGGTACTGAAA
>CABIYF010000065.1 GCA_902362875.1 Eubacteriaceae bacterium
TGTTGGCGGCATAAAAACTGCCACCAGATTCAAAACTGATGGCAGAAATATTTTTTATTTTTTCTATTGTCTACTTGACGGGTAGCAGTTCATACGAAAGGAGCTTTTGCTCCTTTCATTTTTTATTTATTATTGGATAATATTTTCCAGTTACTATCCTTATAAAGTGTTAATTCATACTGTGATACCTGCGCCGCCTTTGTCTGATTGTCAATGAACTTCACAGATACCTTGACTTTCACATTGCCCCCGTCCTTTGTAAACACGGGATTGCCAAGCTCGGAATAGAGATAGTCCCCATTTATCGGTTCAAGGGCATTTCCCTCTACATAATAAGCAAGCTCCGTTTCTGTAGCGGTAGGGTACAGCTTGAAGAATGTTTCCAGAAATGCCGTAGCGTCATTTACAGTGTCAGCGTCCACACTGTTGTCGGCTTCCTGTGCCTTTGGTTCATAACTGGATTTTTCCATAGCAGGAGCGAGGGTAGGGTTCTGTATGATTACCATATCCCCGTCAGCGTCTACATGGACTTTCACGGTATAGGTTTCTGATACGTTCCTTGTCTGGTCGCCCTCTTTTATCTGCTGATCTACTTCGTAGGTAGCAGTAAAAGCGTTCTCCCCAGACTGTTCTATATCCCAGATAATCACGTCTGTAACCGTGGAGCTGGTCGGAATGTCAGTACGGATAGTATCAACATTCAAGTCCTGCAATTCCTTTGTCAGATAACGGCTGATTGCCTGTGTCCTTGCTTCGATAGCTTCCTTACTGTTGCTCCATGTATAATAGGATTTGCAGAAATTCTTCACGAAATTTTCTATCCCGTTGGTATCGTTAAGGCGTAGCTGTATGGTTTCTACCTCATGCGTGGTGTGCTGGTCGATAGCGGTAAAGTTCTTATATACCCCAAAGCTCACGCTTGCGATAAGCACCACCCACAACGCAATCACGGTTTTCTTATGTGTGCCTACCTTGACAGTACGCACCTTTTTTTCTTTTGGTTCTTTGATAGTTTCTGTCTGTTTCTCATTCTTCTTAAACATATTTTTCAAGTCCTTTCTGTCCTTTCATAATAAAGTCTTACATTTACAAGTGCCTTTGTGATAAAATAGTTTGACAATAGAAAAGCATGAAATGCTCTGCACTCCAAGCTGGTCAGCGTGACGATTCCACGTTCTGATTTATGACATTGCCACCTATGGTATTTATCCTGATATTGTCAGGCTTTTTTATGATTTTTGCTTTGTGGTTGTCATACTTTTTTATCAGCCATTCGTTGTGATAAATATTGTCACACTTTTTTATGAAAATGTCGTACTTTATTCTCATATTGTCAAACTTAATTATTTTTAGACACTTTCTATTGTTTTACTCGTCCTGCACCGATTAAGTGCTGTTGCCAGTAACTACTACTCAAATCTGCATATCCTATCGGATTTCCTGCGTGGTACATCTGTGTCGGCGAAACAAGAATACCGACATGTGTTACATAACTTCCAGCGTTATAGGTAGAATGGAAAAATACCAAGTCCCCAGCCTTTGCCTGCGAGAGTGGCAGATGTTGGGTAGCGTCATACTGTGCTTGTGCCGTTCTCGGTAAGGAGATACCAGCTTTTCCATAGCACCATTGCGTCAGCCCCGAACAGTCAAAAGAAGTGTTGGGATTGCTACCTCCATACACATATTTCCAGCCTTGATATTTTAACGCTTCATTCATTACCTTTTGTGCCAGCTCTCCCGATACCTGCGGAACAGTTAAATACTGATTGACTAATTCGACGTAAAATTGATTGCCATACTGATACCGCCAACCCCCGTTCTTCGCAACGGCTATCGGGTTGGTGTAGGTTACTTTCTTTCCACCCGATTTCTCACGGGCGAAGCTCTCTGCAAGGTTAAAGGTGTGTTTCTTTCCCTTTCCTGCCACATATCCCACATAGCCACCGCCATAGTTATAGGACTGTATCGCTACATTCAAATCCTCGATACCTTGATTTTTACAGGAAGAAAGCAGGGACGCAAAATACTTACACCCCTGCTTGATTGAGCTTTCCGTATCTAAGGAATTAGGCGGTAAACCAAGACTTTCTGAACTCTGCATAACATCTTCTGCCGTACCGCCACTTTCTACTTGAATGATAGCCAATAGCACATTGATATATTCGGAAATACCGTATTCTCTGGCGTATTTTTCCACCATAGGCTGATGTTTCAAGACTTCTGCGGATAAATTCATACCCGTAATGCCGGAAGAAAAGTTGCTGTTCTCGTCGTCGCTGTCCGCACTAATGAGGACACCAAAGAAAAGCACCAGAGAAAAGAGGATAGGAAACAGACTGCCAATGAGAGCGATATGTTTCAGTTTCATTTTTTCTTCTGTCCTTTCTTCGTTACAAGGTTACGGGTTTTCTCTGTGGTCTGCTGGTTCTTCTGGATGTTCTGGGTCTGCTGAACCTTTGTCCTGCGGTCTTTTGTGTAATTCTGGCGTATTTCCTGCGATACCACTTTTTCTACATTCTGCCTATGTACTGTCTGTGTAGGCTGGGTCGCTTTTCTATCAGAAGCACCAGAAGATAACGGACGCTCTTTTACAACATTCGTCTTGACTGGCTCACTTATCTTTGAAGTGGTCGATGTGGCAGAGCGTTTGACTTCCTGCATTTTTTCCGCACTCGGCTTTGAAATGGTTGAAGCTGTGGCTGGTCGCTCATGGGGACGGGTAGCTCCCGCTGTCGCTGATCCGTCCGTCTTTCTATGTCTTGCTTCTTGTGCCTTTTGAAGCTCCATACGCTTATCAGCGATATTCTGTCTATGCTGTTCCTGCTTTTCTAAGCGTCCCGACTGTCTGGACTGCTGTTCCTGCACCATGCCACGCTTGAAGTCTGATACGCTGGACTTTGCCTTTTCCTTTGCGGAATACACCGCATAAGAGGTCTGTGTCGGCATATCCTTGATATTTTCTTTGACAGCATTTGCCTTGTCTTTCACTTTATTTTTCGTATCTAAGACAGCACCCACCTTTGAGCCTGCACGCTGTCCCATGCTGGAAGTGGTATTGCCCCGACTGTCTTTTGTAGCTGTGTTCCTTGTCGGTTTTCTGTTTGAAATCGTTCTACCTGCCACCGCACCAGCAACACCGCCAGCAGTAACCGCACCAGCAAGCCGTCTTTCCATACGCCTAGCCCTATGTCGCATAAACAGATACGGTCTGCGGAAAATCTTGCGTCCCATGCTTTGACTGTCATTAGCGTTCAAAGAGAACATACTCATTAAGTCGCCCAGCTTCATATAGATACCTGCGAAACATACTATCTGCAAGAACGCCACCATGAAAAACGGGTAATCTGTGGAAATGTTATAAAACATACTGGAAATGCTGAACGCTACCGTTACAATGAGCGTTATTCCTGCCCGTGTCATTATGGTATTAAACACCCTCACAATTGCCTGCTTTGCCATGCTTTCATAGCTGGGTATCATGGAAAGTAGAAAGCTGATAGGTAAAAACATTGCAAAAATAATAAAAAGTATCTGGCTAAACAACATCATGCCCGTAAGCAAGAATACAAATATCGTTATCCCCAAGTTGAAGAACAAGAGGAAGAACACCATACCTAAACGGTTTACCACCTGCGGTATCGTCAGATTATTATTGTCGTTATCCTCGATTTCTGTTTTCACGACTTCCTCTCTGGTCTTTCCGTCCTTGTCCTCTGGACTTACTGATACCAGAGCTTCCACACGGTCTGTCCCGATTTCTTCTGTGTTGCTGTTACCGAATTGCAGAAGTAGCCACGGCTGTTCCACTTGAATAGAAAATAGGCTGTCCCGTATCAAGTCCACGCTGTCCTTGCCCTCGCTGTCAGAGTTAGGGAGCATGATTTTTGTTCCCAAGTCCAAAGAAGCGGTACTGATGTCTGATGAAAATTCATTTATCTTCTTGATGTAGTCGGGAGCGTAGGCAATAAACGAAGCGGACAGCACGAACACCACCACAAAGTTGATAACAGCGTGAAGTGCCTTGCTGGTTTCCCGTTTAATCAGTCCCGTATAAGCAACATACATTCCCACCACTAAGATAATGAGAAGCAGGAAACCAACATAGAAGCCCGTAGAAGAAAAGCCGTTCTCGGTTACACCTGCAAGGGTCTGTATGCTCTTTCCGATACTGTCTGCCATATCATTGATGAAGTCCAGCTTATAGGCTTCCTGCACCACATAGCCCGTAGCATTGCTTAAATAAAGGCTTATCGTCCAGACAAAATTGGTAATGCAGTAAAGCCCGTACTGCACCGATTTTCCAATCCCGTCCAGCCAGTTCCACGGCAACCACGACCAGCTATTATCCACATAAAAATCAAGCTGGTAATTCGACAGCGGATATTTAGAGTAAAGATTTTCTGCGTTTATGGTATCGTCCACAAGCCCCGTCGCATGAGCCACCGTCCCCAGAAGTGAAAGCAGGATAAGGGAAAGTGCCACCACGAACAGAGCCATTTTGAGAAAGTGGAAAATCTTCTTTTTTGTGAACGCACCTTTTATCCTTTCTTTCATCACTCCACCTCATTTCTCTGTACGGGCGGTCTGGTATCAAAGGCGTGTAGTAATTCTTCAAAGACTGGGTGTATCTGTACTACACCGACACGCCCGTATAAGTCCTGCAATAAGCATTGTCCGTTCTCCAAATCACGAAGCCGTTTCTGGTTGTTTTCGTCGTCCTTGTCGATACCGAAAAATTCTAAGGTCTGTTTTATCTCGTTGATGTCAGTAGAACGGAAAGCGAATTTTAAGCCGATATTGTTTTTCAGACTTTCCTTTGACACGTCCCCAGAAGATTGTGTAACGAAATAAACGCCTGCCTGCATAGCTCGTCCAGCACG
>CABIYF010000066.1 GCA_902362875.1 Eubacteriaceae bacterium
CAATTATCAATATCCATGACATAGAAAATGTCATTTATACTGATGAAAAATGGCTGACATTCATTCTATCTCAAATCGTGCAAAATGCGATTAAGTATTTTGATAAGCAAGAAAATAAACTGACGATATACAGTCAAGACAATGGTACAAATATATTGCTTGTGATTGAAGATAATGGTTGTGGAATAAAAGCGTCTGATTTATCCCGTGTATTTGAAAAAGGTTTTACGGGTTCAAATAGAAACAAGGCAAATGCAACGGGTATGGGACTGTATCTATCGAAAAAATTATGCGATAGGTTGGGCTTGAAATTGGATATTGCTTCTACGGAAAAAGAATATACAAGACTGACCATTACATTTCCAAAAGGAACAGTTCATAATTTTTCAGAGTAATTTGAAAACCATGCCAACATTGATACGGTGCTTTAAGTGGGCTTGCATTATGGAAAGCTTTAAGTACAATTCTTTGCAATCAAATTCCACCTAATAGAACACTATTTTTTACAGTAATAGACGATTGAATTTAGGAGTGATACCATGATAGGGCTAAAAAAACGTGATATAAAAAAAGCATTGAAAGCTGGTGCAAAAGCTGGCAGTGTATCATTTGCTGATGTTCGGGCTGATATTGAAGCAACGATTGACGAAGCTATGAACAGTACAGACCCAGAGGTGCAGGCAAATTTCAAAAAGTATTTTGGAAATAAACGTCCTACGCCAGAAGAATATATTTATAAGATTACCCAAAAGACAAAGGTTTAAATGTTTATCCCGCTTCCTGCGAAGCGGATTTGCAGTATAAACTATGTGATAGAACATTAAGTTTAAAAAATTACCCCACGTAACGTATTGCTTGTAACGCTACGTAATGACATAAAATGAAAACAGAAAAGAGGAAAAGGCTATGTCAAAATATACGACAGGAGAAATAGCAAAGCTTTGTGGAGTATCTGTTAGAACAGTGCAGTATTATGATGAACGTGGTATCTTAATACCTAGTGAACTTTCTGAAGGTGGCAGACGACTTTATTCAGAAGATGATTATAAAAAACTGAAAATCATTTGCTTTCTTCGTGATGCAGGTATTTCAATTAAAAGCATAGGAGAATTGTTATCTGAAAGTAATCCTAGCAGTGTTATTTCTGTTTTGCTTGAAAAGCAAGAGCAACTTCTTCAAAATGAAGTAAAAGAAAGACAAGAGCAACTTGCTATGCTAGAGGGCATAAAGAAAGCACTGAAAGGAATAGAAAATTTCTCTGTTGAATCAATCGGAGATATAGCTTATGCAATGGAAAACAAAAAGAAAATGAAGCAGTTACACGCAGTTCTGTTGATAACAGGTATTCCCCTAAATATAATTCAGTGGGTTAGTATTATTTTATGGATTACTACTGGAATACAGTGGTTATTTTGGGGATATATCTTGGTAGCGATTCCATATGCAATTTTTATAATACGATTTTTATCAAAAAGGATAGTATATATCTGTCCACAGTGTCATGAGATATTTAAACCTCATCTGAAAGAGTTTATTTTTTCAAATCATTCCATGACGCTCAGAAAACTGACGTGTACCAGTTGTGGATATCATGGTTTTTGTGTTGAAACCTATCGAGAGGAGGAAAAAAATAATGAATAATGTTACTGAATTTTTACCGTTTTTAGTACCGTTAGTAATCTCAGAATTAGCCCTGCTGGCGTATACACTTTATCATATTCTAACTCATAAGAGCTATAAAAGAGGTAATCGTACTTTATGGCTTATTGTTGTGATTGTTGGTATGCAATTTATTGGACCTATCCTTTATTTCTTGCTTGGGAAGGAGGATTCTTAACGTGGATATGCTTCGTATCACAAACTTAAAGAAACATTTTGGGGATAAAGAAGTTTTGACAGGGTTAAATTTATCTGTACCCGAACATAGTGTTTTTGGTTTTGTAGGGGAAAATGGTGCTGGCAAGACAACAACAATGAAAATAATCTTAGGGCTTCTAAAGTCGGACAGGGGTGAAGTATTTGTATCTGGTGAAAGGGTAAAATACGGACAAACTGCAACTAATCGTTATATTGGGTATCTTCCTGATGTTCCAGAGTTTTACTCCTTTATGACAGCAAGAGAATATCTTAGATTATGTGGAGAAAGTTTGGAAATGGGAAAAAACGACATTGAAAAAAGAAGTGATGAACTTTTAACTCTTGTTGGTCTTTCCAAAGAAAATCATCGTATTAGAGGGTTTTCAAGGGGAATGAAGCAACGACTTGGGATTGCACAAGCACTTCTTGGACGCCCCAAAATTTTGATTTGTGATGAACCGACTTCTGCACTCGACCCGATTGGAAGAAAGGAGATACTTGATATTCTACTTTCTTCCAAAAAACAGACAACGGTATTGTTTTCAACACATATTTTATCTGATGTTGAACGAATCTGCACAGATGTTGCTTTTTTAAATAATGGAAAAATAGCTATGCAAGGAGCAGTTGCCGATTTAAAAAATGTGTGTTCTTCACACGAATTTATTGTGGAAACAATAAAAGCAGACGACGCTGAATATCTTTCTAGTGTATTCACAGACGCTCAATTAACCGCAAAAGATACTCTTTTATTCTTGGGCGAACAATTTAAAATGTTTGAAGTGCTTGAATTTATTACAGAACATAAAATATTAATTTCTAAAATCGAGCGTGTTGAACCCTCACTAGAATCTCTATTTATGGAGGTGGTGTCAAAGTGAAATCGTTTATTGCTTTTTTAAAAAAAGAAGTTTTTGAATGTATCAGAAGTGGAGAACTTACATTTTTCTGTATTCTGTTTTTGATTTTTGGCATTATGAATCCAGCAATTGCAAAACTTACGCCGTGGATGTTAGAAACGCTTTCTGATTCTTTGGCAGAACAGGGAATGATGGTTACAGAAGTTACAGTGAATGCTCTTACGTCGTGGACACAGTTTTTCAAAAACATTCCTATTGCGTTAATTGTATTTGTGTTTCTGTATAGCGGAATATTTACAAAGGAATATGAAACAAATACTCTTATACTTATTTTAACTAAAGGACTATCTCGCTATAAAGTAGTATTTGCAAAATTTTTTGTGATGTTTACAATGTGGACGATTGGGTATTTGTTATGCTTTGCTGTAACTTATGGATATAACGCATTTTTTTGGGATAACAGTATTGCTGTTGGACTACTGCCTGCTATGGTACATTGGTGGTTGTTTGGGGTATGGATAATAGGTCTTATTGTTTTATTTTCCGTTCTTGTTAAAAGTTATACGGGAGTGCTTTTAGGGACTGGTGGCAGTGTTCTAGGTGTGTATCTTATTAGCTTTTTTCCTAAAGCTTGGAAATACACTCCGACTACTCTAATGGAAAGTGCTTCTTTGCTGATTGGTACTAAATCTATTGAAGATTATGGAATTGCAGTCCTTATAACTATTTTATTGGTCGTTATTTGTTTGATTGTAAGTATTACTGTAATGAATAGAAAACAGTTATAATGTTTAGACTTTCAAGTTATATTATTATATTACTTTTTGATGATTATTTATTTTAATTGGCATAGGTGGAAAAAATATGTGATTTGATTTTTATAACAGTTTCCTTTCAAAACTACACTAACATTATTAAGGTGCTTTAAGGGGGATTGTATTATGGAACATTTTAAGCGAAATTCTATACAATCATACACTACCTAACAGCTTTTTATTAAAAACTGAATATTTTATAGCTTTAATAGCTCGTATAAAACTATATGTTTTGTGCGGGCTTTTTTCATGCCTAAAAAAATTTTTAAATTTTTTCGGTTTCAACTTAGCAAATCACACCTGCCGTTCCCTATATGGTGCGGAAAGAGGGATAACCACTTTTCACGTCGTAACGGAAAGGGGGTGCGATTGATGAAACCGTCTGACTTCCAGAAAACAGTTCAATGCCGTTTTGAAAGTTGTTTGAAGAAAGTTGTCCGACATGTTGTTAAGGACTATCAGAAGAAATTAAAGCGACGACAAAAGGAAGAAACGCTTTTTTGTGAACTTCCAGAAATCGTTGTAGAAAGTCTGGCTGTCTGGGACGACTATGATACGGACTATACGATTTTCAATGTATGCGGTAGTGATATTCGTATTTGTGATGATGAACTGGCAGAAGCCTTGAAACATTTGTCTGAGCGTAATCGAGAAAATTTGCTGATGTATTATTTTTTGGAAATGAGCGATACCGAGATTGCAAAAAGACAAAATATTTCAAGAAGTGGTGTTTTTCAAAACCGACACAATTCACTAGAGCTTATGAAAAAAATACTAAAGGAGAAATGATAGCAAATGAAACACACAATGAAGAAGCCGTCCTACTATTTGCTTTCGCAGGCAATGGACGGGGACGAAAAAGCGATTGAAAAGATACTGGCATTTTATGACCCGTACATATCAAAGTGCTGTCTGCGTCCACTCTATGATGAATACGGCAATGTTTATATTGTTGTAGATATGGAGTTAAAGGGACTCATCAGAGAAGCACTTATTAAAATGATTTTAGGGTTTGATATTGCCTTAGAAATCGAAGAAGAATAACAAGCAGTAACCGCAGAGCATGATTGGTTCAATCCCCTCTTTCCTGCTCTGCACCTGTTTTTACATGAAAGCAACACGCTTTCGCCACAGCTCTTTGACAACTGAATAAAGCAGACAGATACGTTTGTGAGATAGCGAGCCACGGGGACTGTACGCCACGACCTTT
>CABIYF010000067.1 GCA_902362875.1 Eubacteriaceae bacterium
GGAACTCTTTCTGGATGTCTTCAGAAACAATAAAATAAAAATTTGTTGTGATTTCTGTTAATTTACTATTGACAAAGGTCATTACATATCAGTTTTTAAATCTAGGTGAAGTTTCTATTGTTAAGAGCAGAGATAATCTTAGACAAGAACTAGGTAGCCGAGAAAGTGGCGGCTTTTATATTTGTACTATTCAAAAATTCTGTGATCGAAAGGATGATAAAATTGGACTTATCAATGAACGTCACAATATTATCTGCTTTTCTGATGAGGCACATAGAACACAGCTAGAACGTTCCAAAAAAATTCAATTTAGCAAAGATATTGATGAAAATATGAAAGCTATAGTTTCTAAGCCATATGCAAAGGTATTAAAAGAGGCATTTCCACATGCTACATTTGTCGGATTTACTGGTACGCCTATTGCAGAAACTTATCAAACTTTTGGTGATGAGATTGACCGTTATACCATGGACCAAGCTGTTGCAGATGGGCTTACCGTTTCTATCAAATATCATCCGAGAATTGCAAGAGTCCTTTTAGATACAAAAAAGGTTAAAGAGATTGAAGCTTATTATAAATCTTGTGCTGATGATGGTGCTACTCAGGAAGATATTGAAGCAAGTAAAAAGGCTATGAGTTCTATGGAAATTATTCTTGGAGAACCCTCACGTTTGGAACGTCTTGCCGTTGATATTCATGATCATTATGTTTCTGCTTGTGAAAAAGAACCTGATAGAATACAAAAAGCAATGGTTGTTTGTTCTAATAGAAAAATTGCTTATGAGTTGCTCTTGAAGTTCAGGGATAAATATCCGGAATGGTTTGAAGAAAAGAAGACTTCTGATGATATGATTGTTACTAAAGAGGAGCTTGATGAATTAAATCCTATGCCGTTTATGGCTATGGTTGCTAGTGTAGGTAAAAATGATAAGGAAGATATGTATAACTATCTTGGAGGCGTAAAAAATGATAAACGTTCTAAAAAATTAGATGCTGCTTTTAAGCAGGAAAAATCTAACTTTCGTATAGTTATTGTTGTTGATATGTGGATTACAGGTTTTGATGTTCCATGTCTTACCTATCTATATAATGACAAGCCTTTGAAAAAACATCTGCTTATTCAGACAATTAGCCGTGTCAATAGGGTTTATAAGGGAAAGAAATTTGGTATGATCATTGATTATATCGGAATTCGTGATAATATGCGTGAAGCTATGAAAATTTATGGCGGAGATACATCGGTTGCACCTACCGAAGATGATGTGGAACAAGCTACAGAAGTATTTAGAGAAGAACTGGAAGTTCTAAAGGCTATGTTTACAGGATACGATTTAAAACCATTTTTAAATACAAACGGAGATCCTGTAGAACGCTATCGTTTGCTTACCAAAGCTGCGGAACATGTGTTTTCTTCCATGGAGGAATTAAATTCTGAAGGGAAAAGCGGTACGCAAAAGGTATCATTTAGAACGTATTTTTTAAAGACTGTTAGAAGAATGCGTCTTGGCTATGATATTGCTCAACCATCAGGTAATTTATCTGACAGCGAATCTGCATTGGCACAATGTTTTATGGCAATTGCCGGTTTTGTTCGCAAAATGAGTGGAACAACAGAACTTGACACTGACAGTATGAATCGTACTGTTTCTAAAATGGTTGAAGAGGCTTTGCGTTATAATCAAGTAGAAAGTGTTCTTGATGCTGGGGAGGAGGAAGATATATTTAGTCCAGAGTATTTTGAAAAGCTATCTGATGTAAAAATGCCTGCAACTAAGCTAGAATTGCTTATAAAAATGATTCGCAAGCAGATCAAGGAATACAGTAAAATTAATAAGTTTGCAGCAAAGACATATCAGAAAATGCTAGAAGAAACAATTGAGGCATATCATGAAAGAAGAAAACATGTTAGTGCTGAAGAAGCGGGAACTACACAAGAACAGGCATCTGAAGATATTATAAAAAATGCTACAGAACAAGCATTGCAAATACTTCGTCAAATGAATGAAAGCCGTGAAAGTTTCCGTAAAATTGGATTAACTTTTGAAGAAAAAGCGTTTTATGATATTTTGGTATCATTACGAGAACAGCATAATTTTGAATATGGTAAAGATGAAGAAATAGATGGTGTAGTTATAAATAATAAATGCAAAAGATTGGCAAAGAAAGTTAAAGAGATTATTGATACAAAATCTTCTTTTGCTGATTGGCTAAATAATCAGAATGTTCGAAATCAGCTTAAGCTTGATATTAAAATTTGTCTTGTAAAAAATGGTTATCCACCTCAATATAGTCCAGAAGTATTTAGTAAAGTTATGGAACAAGTAGAAAATTTTGAAGAGAATTCAGATGTTCAGACTGTTACTACTTATACAGATACTGAGTCTGAAACTTTGCCAATGGTAGCAGAAGATATTGTTCCATACATAAATGAATCGGAGAATACTTAAAGACTTTCAGAATTTATTAAATAAGGTATGTTGGAAGAACATTCTAGAGATAGAGTGTTCTTTTTATGTATTATTATTGAATTTTTTATGAAAATTATATATAGTATAAAAGAACAAATGTTCTGGCGTGTAATAAGTTTAATTTTTTTATTGAAATAAGTAGTCTAACATATAAAACAGTGATAAAATATAAAAAATGATGATTACACGGAGGAATAAAATGAAAAAAATAGGGTTATCAATTTATGGATTTCATGTTAAGGATAATAATGTAGAAGAAACGAATTTACATAATTTGAGAGGTCATGATTTTATGGATATTGTAGATGAGTTTGCAAATCAATATCATAATACATACGATACAGATATAGAATCAGAAAATATTTTTACTATTCTTTCAATAGAAAAAAATACACGACAAAATGAACGAGGACAAGCGTTGTATAAATTTGTGTCCGGTAGAGTAAAAACGGGTGATTTTGGAATTGTGAGTGAGTTGATTGATACAACTACTGGGAATATAAAAAATCGAAATAGAGAAGATGCAGAAGTTTTGCCATTTTCATTTGGATTCATGTATTCTGAAGGAAATGTAAATCATGGAGTTATTGGATTCCAAACGGAAGGTCGATATGGAATGAAGACTAATTTTATAAACAGATTTAAATCTTTTTTAAGGCAAAATTATCAAGGTATAAATTTCGAAATATCACCAATGATTCCTATTCAGTTTATAAATACTATTATGAATTCTGGTTCATTGAAAAAATTGAGATTCCTGAGATATGTAGCACCAGCAGATACTAATAGACGATTAGGGGCCAATGAAGGAATAAATATTAAAGAAGAAAGGATATTTTCTAATTTGGCGGGTGTTATTGAACGTAAACGAGAAGCTATTTTAGGTTTTATAAATGGAAGAAATGGAATTCGAGAAATAGCCAATATAGATGATTTTGATTATGATGAATTGCGTATGGAATTTAATATTGGTAGTGTTACAAAAACGTTAAATATTACAAATTTGGATAGAATAGTTATTACAATGGAATTACCGATAGAGGAATTGCAAATTGTAGATGGACATCCTACGCATAATTCAGTAAAACAATTAATAGAACAAAATGTATATGATTATTTAGAAGCAGTGAGGGAATAAAAGGTGATGCTAAATGCAAATCAAATTTCAGAATATAATAGAACAAATACATGGAATAGTGAGTGATCCATGTATTGTAATCCTTCTGGTGTTACTTGGAATATGTATTTTATCAAAATGTACAGATATGACGTATTTTAACTTTAATAGAATTATAAAAGAATATATAAAGTCATTTAACAGTAAAAGTTTTATTATAATTAAACTTTTATTGATGATAGTACCAACTAAAATTGCTATTTCTATGTCTTTAATAACAGAAAAAACTATTAATATGATTACTATTATTATAACCGTTGTAACTGCATTGTTTTTTGGTCTTTTGACATTCTTACCAGATATGAAGAAAGAGTTGGTCGAAAATGTAAGAATAGTAAACAATGAGTCTGAGAATCATAAAAAATTGATTAATGAAACGTATCATATTATTATGTTTGAAATATTTATATGTATCATTATTTTGTTTATGTGTTTTGTGATGATGTTTTCAAAGAAATATAGTATATATGGAAGCTGTATTACTTATTATTTGGTTTTTACTATGGTTAGTGATATGTTCGTGATTTTATCGAGGATATTTAATCTTATCGAGAAAATGTTAAAATAATTTTATGCGTAAGAATAAACAATATTTGAAAGCACCCAGATTTTGATATGCTCCCTTTTAGGTAGACAAGTAAAATAATAAAAACTTGTTTCCTGAAAGGGGGTATTTTTTTGAGTAGAAAAGTTAA
>CABIYF010000068.1 GCA_902362875.1 Eubacteriaceae bacterium
CATGATCGAACGATGGTTTCGAAGTTTTAAGTATGAAGAAGCTTACCTGACACAATATAATAATATCAAAGAAGCCAGAGCAGCTATCAAACAATATGTTCACACCTATAACTTTGAAAGATATCATTCTACATTGGATTATCACACACCAGCGGAATATTATTATCCTGCAATGTTGATGTCATATGTAGCTTAATTATCTGTAAAGAAAACTAGTTCATCCTACGTACGTCTCTACAGATACAGTAACTTATCAACCTATCAGTTCATTATGAAAGTCTTAGATTTTTGTCTTGACAACTGAACCACTATACAGAGACTGGAAACATTTTAGAAAGCGTACAAAGTTCTTTTGAAGAATATGAAAAATTTTTTGCTAATAAAAAATATATCAGTGGAATTTCTATATTTGATGTAATTTTTCTATTAGCAGAAAAAATGCTTGTAATAAAAAATAATGAGATTCTGGTGCATTATCAAAATATTTTAAAATGGAGGATGATGGCACAAGATTTAGGTGAAGAAATTTTTGTAACAGCATTTAAGGCAGCACAAGATTTACGGAGAGGTCAGGAGTGTAGAAATTTTGATTGGCCTATTGTAATAGGTCATAATAATGTGCAATTAAAAAATCTCACGAGAAAAGGAATGGCAGAAAATCATTTTCATTTGTGGGGATCGGCACCGTATTTTTATATTTCTTGGATTTGGATGATGAATCATGTAGATATAATAGAGCGAGGTGACGATTTTAGAAAAATAGATAACAATGCAAGAACAATGTATATGTTTGGAGGAGAAGAAAATTTTGAAAATGATTTAAAAAAAAGTTGTATTCAAGCAGCTTTAATTAGAGTATATTTATGTGCCATATTGACAGGACAGAAAATTGCAATCGGAAGATATTACATAGAACATAGATTACTTTTTCCATGGATAGAGAAAATAGCTGAGATAGATGGAAAAAAAGAAATCTTGTTTTCGAATATAAATGAGATAATAGACTATGTGGAAGAACATGATAAATTAAAAAAATATAGTTATATATTACGCAACATTTATGCAAAAAATGTAGAGTTTTCGGATTCGATAAAGACAGAGGGGTTAGAAAAACTGCTTAAATATAGTTTGGAAAAACAAGGGAAAATAGAGCTTATAAAATGTAGAAAAGTTTTTTCAAAAGACATGTATTATAAATTATGGAATGAAGGTATGCAGAAAAATGTGGCATTTTATTTAGAGCATTATGAAATCTTGATAAGCCAGATTGATCAGATACAAAAAGCCATTGATGAAATGAAGTATACAAGAATTAATGTTGATAAAGTAGATTATATGTTAAATTATGTAGAAGAAAATAATAGTTCTTTGCATAATCATAATCATATTTTATCAGGAGAACGAAAGTTTTTATATGAAATGTTTCGTTGTGTAAAAGATAGAAAATTACAAGAGAGACTTAATGTATACAATTGGTTTTATGTATATCTTAGGATTAAAGAAAAAATACGTGGAGAAATGGTTCAATCAAATGAATGGGTAGGATTTGAAAACTTTTCAATTTATCAAAAGCGTTCTGGAAGTTTTGAGAGGGATAAAGTTTTAGAGAAGATAAAAGCACAAATGGCTGTTGCTAGTTGTTTTGAACAAAATGTTATAAAATTAGAAGTAAGATTTTCTCCATATGATACTGCAGAAAAACTTTGCAAAGAGATTCGTTTTTTGGATAAAGCGATTGATCCACATAATCAATTTAGAAATAATTATTATTATGTTCTTCATTTTATAAAAAAACAAGATTCAGAAAGTAAAAAACAAAATAATATTTATTGTAATTTTAGACATGCAAATCTTAGAGAAGAAGTACATAGAAAAACGATAGCGATACTAGAATTAAGAGAAAAATATGCAGATATTGCAGAAAGAGTACTTGGCATTGATGCAGCAGCTCAGGAGATAGGATGTAGACCAGAAGTTTTTGCACAAGCATTTCGAACGCTTCATGAAGATACTAGTTTTAATTATACAGAAGAAGGCTATAAAGAAATACCACAACTTAGAATGACTTATCATGTGGGAGAAGATTTTTTAGATGTTGTAGATGGATTGAGAGCAATTGATGAGGCTGTTTTGTTTTTGAATATGGATTGTGGAGATAGAATTGGACATGCATTAGCTTTAGGGATAGATGTTAAAAAATGGTATAAATCAAAAAATTATATTATATCTCTTACAAAGCAAGACTATTTGGATAATATTGTTTGGCTTTATCATGCGATTATCAGATATGATATTCCTCGACAAGACAACTTTAAAGATTGGCTAGAAACTGAATATAGAAGATATTTTGAAGAAATTTATACACGTTATATGGATAATGATTATATTGAATCAATTCAGAAAAGAATGGGAAAGATGGGACATAAAGGTAATATGAATTTTGATATTCATGATTACTATGATTCATGGAAAATTCGGGGAGATAATCCAGAATTATATGAGAAAGGATATTATTATAATGATCATAGTGATAGGAGTCAGTATAAACTACATGGAATAAATAGAATGTTTCCAGAAGAATTTTCAGTAAGAGAACGAAATGAAGTAGTTATATTATATCATTTTTATCATTATAATGCAGATGTACGCAGGGCAGGGGGAATAAAAATAGATAAACGGATAGAACCAACGTATATTGAAGCAGTTAAGCAAGTTCAGAGAAAGATGCAATGGGAAATAGCACAACGTGGCATAGGAATCGAAACAAATCCATCTTCTAATTTTATGATTGGAACATTTTCTAGATATGATGAACATCCGATTACTCAATTTTATAATGAAGGATTAACATTTGATCAAGAAAAATTAAATAATTCTTCTCAAATTTGGACATCCATAAATACAGATGATCAAGGAGTATTTGATATAAAGTTAGAAAATGAGTATGCATTAATAGCACGTGCACTTGAAAGAAAAATAGACGAAAATGGAAATCCTGTTTATTCTAAAACAATGATTTATAATTGGTTAGATAAAATAAGGAAAATGGGGTTGGAGCAGTCATTTTTAATATCACAGATGAGTGTATATGGAGAGACGAGTATGGAGAAAGAAATACAAAATAGAGAAAACAAAGGATACAAAAGATTATGGAAAAATTAAATAAACTTTATGTTACAGTGCTGATTGTATCTAATAGAACTGTGAAATTAGTAGAAGCTGCAATCAATAAAGAAAAAGGCTATTATTATAGAGAAAGAAATTAATCGATTTTTACTACTAGCACTTAGAAAAAATTAAGGGGGATTGTTATGGATATTTATTTTGTATCTTCAAATAAATTTAAATTACAAGAAGTTCAAGAAATTCTTAACTCAGAAAATATAAGAATTCTTCCAGTTGAATTAAAAATAAATGAAATACAAAGTGACAATATGGAAGAAATAGTTACAGATAAAGCTTTAAAAGCATTTCGAGAAATAGGAAGACCAGTATTGGTTGAACAAACAGGACTTTTGATTAAAGATTTTGGTAATTTACCAGGTGGTTTAACACAAATTTTTTGGGATTCTTTACAAGCGGATAAGTTCAGTAGTATTTTTTCAAAAGTAGGAACGGCAGAAGTATGTGCAAAAACAGTGTTGGCATTTTGTGATGGAATGCATATTCATACTTTTGAAGGAATTATAGATGGACATATTATATCACAACCACGAGGAGATCGAGCTTTTCAATGGGATTGTGTTTTTGAACCAGAAGGGTATGATAAAACATTTGCGGAATTAGGAAAAGAAAAAAATAAGATTTCTATGAGAACACGTGCACTCAATGAATTAAAAGAATATTTGGAGGAAAAATGATACAAGAATTAAAAGAATCCATAAAAAATGGGAATACGATATTATTTATTGGAGCTGGAATTTCTGCAACATTAGGATTACCGACTTGGTCAAAGCTAATTAATAAAATAGCAGAGGATTTAGGATATGATGCTGAGATATTCGTAAACGGTAAATCAGTGTTACCGATAAATTTTTGATCACTGGATTTTTATCCAGTGATCTTATTTTTTACATTCTGTTGGCAGGT
>CABIYF010000069.1 GCA_902362875.1 Eubacteriaceae bacterium
CGGTAATCCCTGTTACCATTGATGTGTTTCCAATTCATAGTATACAGGTAAATCCACGATGCTACAAACTTGGGGGTCATTACATATTGTCTCCTTACTTTTAGCAAATAATTTGATTCCTTGCTCCTGAAGTTCATCACGATCAACAATCATAACAATAGTTGGAGAACCTATCTTAGGACAACGTAGCGCAAGTTGTCTCGCAAGAAAAGCCATGGTATAAGTCTTACCACATCCAGTTGCACCAAAATAGGTGCCACCTTTCCCTGTTTGTTTTAAAACAGAGTTTATTATATTTTGTTTTAGCAGTCTTGTTGCAAAGAATTGTGGATATCTACATACAATCTCATATTCATTATAGTCAAATATTTCATCTTGAAAATAAATATAATCACGAAAGATTTCCAAAAAACGTTTTGAATCATACACACCCCTAATCATAGTTTCTGTTTCTGCAAAAGGCATTGTTGAAATCTTATCACCATCGTTTACACGTCTCCAAGCATAAAAATGCTCATACGGGGTACGCACTGTTCCAAGTCTAGTCTTAACGCCATCAGAAATGCAAGCCAATGGACAATAGTGGAGTAAATGTGGAATATCTCGCCAATAACGAATTGTAATCTGCTCCCATGCATCATAGATAGTTGCATTAGCATTAGTAGGATTTTTCAGTTCTATTACACATAATGGTATACCATTAACAAATAAAAGTATATCTGGTCGACGAGTTTTACGCTGTCCATTATTCGTATATTCTACAGTAAACTGATTTACCACATGAAATATATTATTCTTAGGCGTTTCAAAATCAATGAGATTAATTTGTATTGGCGAACCGCTCTGAGGTGTAAATTGAATACCATCTACCATCCATTTATAAACTTTATGTAAAATAGAAAAATCGTTCTCTGCACCAACAAGGCGAACCGTATCATAAATCTGCTCGATTTCTTCTGTCAGTAAATTCACATTTTTTTTTGCAATAAAATTCTTGAAATCATCTGGTATAAGCACTTCATCATATCTTCTCTTAATCTTATTGCCTGACAAATAAGTCCAACCAACCGATTCTAAAAAAGTTATAAAAGCACTTTCATATTCTGACTCACAATAGCGACCGTTATAGTTTTTTAATTTTATCATACGTTCACGCTTCCTTTCCCCTCTCTGCTTCTTCAATAGACCCTTTGATCAATATTGGGCAAAGCTGTTTAATTTGTTTTTTCAATTTTTCATTAATTTTTTTCCGTTCTTTATAAACAGTATAAATATCTGCAATAGACTTTTGTATTGAAAGCTCGGGCATTGGTATTGATACGTTTTTCATATCATCAAAAGAAAAGTTTTCTCTTGCAGATCCCCACGAATGAAATCTTGCATAACGATCAAATTCTTTTCTAGAAAGCCAAATTGCTAAATATTTGGGTAAAATTTTTGATTGATTGACACTGAACACCTCATAAATTGGTGAAACAACTAAGTCCTTCTCAAAATCATTTAAAGCAAAGGCTAATACTTTCCATGTATCTGTTGTGGGAACAAATGCGAAATCACTGTGATTAACAATTTTATAGTTTTCCAGTTTTGCTCTATTCACTCGACTTTGAGCTTCTCTAAATTCTTTTTTTGTACTAAGCCCCATAACAAGATCAATGGACTTATTTGTATTCCTGTTATTCTTTTGAGTAATATATGTTCCAATAGCTTCACAAGGAATTTTTTTCCTTAAATCTTCAATATAAATATCACAAGTAAGCTTTAAATCCTCCAACCCTTGTTCATAGTTCTGCTGGTTAATTAACATAAAATTATAAATATTGGCATATTTCTGTTGTAGCTCGATAGATGGAAGATTTATCGAAATTGAACAAATATCCTCCCAATTATAGAATTCTGTAGAACTACCCCATGAATTTGTGATAACATATCGATCAAATTCTGGTCTATTAAAAAACATATATAACCATATTGCTTCTAATATCTGCTTGCATTCATCTTTAATTCGGAAAACCACATAGTCCTCGGTACAAATAACAGGATATTCTCCATCATTGTAGGCTATACTGAATTTTGAACCATTTCGTGATGTTCTATGATTGAATACAAACTCACCAGGACTTACAATCTGAAATTTGGTCAAATCACGTCCATTCAAATTTGCTTTAGTCTGCATTAACTGTTTTAGATTATTTACTCCACGGACATCTGCAATGCCATATTGTAAATCAAAGTTTCTTACATCTCGAAGTTCAATAAGTTCTCCCAGCTTATACTTATTCAATCCCATAGCCAATCCCCCTAAATGCATCTTCCAGCATTTGCTGGGATTTTTTTTCTTGTTTCATAATTTCTTGCATTTCTACCTGAATACGAGACATTTCTCTCTCGTAGTTAATTTCAAGATCATGATCAATAAATTTAATATACTTGCTTGGTATGAGTGACCAATTATTTTTTTCAATCTCACCAATATCTACACTGCGATAAAACTCTGGGACTTCATAATGACTTCCGTCTGTTCCCTCATTTTGCCATGTATGGTAAATATTCGCAGCTTTTTCAATTTGTGTAGAATCAAGTAACACTTTTTTCTTACTCTCACCCTTAACAGGATTCTCTGTCCATGTGCGCAAATCCATAAAAAGAATTTCATGTTCGCGATTACGAAGATTTCTGCCATGGTAATTTCTAGCCTTTTTATTTTGGTTCAAAATCCACAAAGTAACGCTGATATCTGTAGTAATAAATAACGCTCTTGGAAGAACAATAATAGCCTCCACCTTATCTTTCTGAATTAGTTTTTTACGAATTTCTATTGTATCACTATCATTAAGAGCACCATTTGCAAGCAGAAAACCAGCAACACCTGTCTGCTTCTTCAGATGTGAAAGCATATGTAAAATCCAAGCATAATTAGCATTGCTTTCTGGCGGTCTCTGATAGTCAGCCCAACGAGGATCATTATCCAACGTGCTATCATACCATCCTTTTAGGTTAAAAGGTGGATTTGCCATAATGTAATCAAAATATACACCTTTATGAAGATCATTCAAAAAGCTCGAATCACTGATATCCCCAAGATTATGACTGATACCACGAAGTGCAAGATTCATTTTAGCAAGGCGGTAGGTTGCAGGCTCTTTTTCCTGTCCATATACATTAATACGATTTATATCTCCTTGTTTAGATTCTACAAGTTCAGCACTTTGAATAAACATACCACCTGAACCACAACAAGGATCATATAATGTTCCATCATAAGGCTCAATCATAGTTGCAATTAATTGCACAACATCATGTGGCGTATAAAATTCGCCTTCCTCTTTAGTAGCATTAACAGCAAATTCTTTCAGAAAATATTCGTACACTCGACCAATTAGATCTTTTTCTTCTCCAAACTGCTTGTGACTAATTTTATTAACCTCATCAATCAATTTTTTCATATCATTCGGGGCCAGATTACGTGCTGTAAAAGTACCTTCTACAAAACAGCCTTTTAATTGCTTAGAACCAGCTGCAATACTACGAAGTATAATGGTCTCATAAATTAAGACACTTTTTCGGACAGATCTTAATGAATCTGATATACTTAAATCAATACATAAGAAAGGATT
>CABIYF010000070.1 GCA_902362875.1 Eubacteriaceae bacterium
AATGGGCATTTTTGCTATGTCTTCAAGTTCGGCATTGTCACCAACGGACTGGGCATCATCCGCCACATATCTTTTTATAACAAAAATTTCAATATTATTCTTACAAAAAGAAAGTTTCTTAGAGTAATTTCTCCTTTTTATTATATTTTTTATACTAAAAGTTTTACTAACTTTCGTATGCGTTAAATACACATGTACTCCTCCAGATGCTTTTTTTACCTTTTTCTGCACTCCTCCGCTAACAGAAATCCCAGCCTGTCCATTCTGCTTAAGATTATTTGGAATATTTATATTTGCATCTGCAGATACTGAAAAAAGTAAAAACTCACCATGTATTCCAGCTTTAACTGACCATCCTCCTAGTGACTTTACATTATTCATATTTAACATTGCTGAAATGACTAATGCTTTTCCTTTTCCAAATTTAGAACTAATTTTTATTCCTCCGTATTTTGTTTTTGAAAAATTAAATCTTCCAGAACTATCTATTCCTACTTGTATACTTGATCCTCCACTTATTACATAATCTATACTTTTTTCCATTCCTAACGTAACTACCCAATGCCCACTAGGATCCACATAATTCACCGGATTATCTGCACAATAAACATACAGATTCTGTGTATCAGGCTCATTTGTTTCTCCTCGATAAGTATCCTCTGTCACAAACCTTCCATCTTCTGGATTATAATATCTCGCATTCAGATAATAAAGCCCTGTACTCTGGTCATAGATTCCTCCAGTATAGCAAACTTCATTCTCTGCTTTGTTATCGCCATTGATCGTTGTCTCTCCAAAGTCTGTATACTGGTACGTTGCATCAGCACTTCCATCTTCTTTTACAAGACTTGTGGTACTTCCCTGGATATCTTTATTATACAACAGATAGTCCGTATGGTCACTTCCATATCTTTGTGTTGCAAGGATATTTCCATCAGTACCAATGAGATTCTGTGATGTCTGGCTGTTATCTCCATCGGTTGTGTAAGAAACTACTCCGTCCTGATAGTAATAGTTCGTTGTTTTGCTTCCTTCCACTTTCTGGATTCTCTGTCCGTCTCCGTTATAACGGTTCTGCTGGATCACGGCTGTCTTTCCGTCTTTGTCAGTTACCGCTACTTTGCTCAGACGATTCTCTGCATCATAAGTATAGGATTCTGTCTGTCCTGTCTTTGTATTTTTGACATCCGTCTGGTTTCCATTGGCATCATAACTGTACTGGCGAACTTCGTCAACTGTGGTTCCTTTTTCTTTTGTGGCTGTCTGTAACTGATCCAGTCCGTTATAGGTATAGGATGTCTGTGTGGTTCCGTCATCTTCTTTAGTTCTGTTTCCAACTTTGTCATAAGTATAAGTAACAGTCTTTGTCTTATTATTGTTCTTATGATCGGTTGTCACAGTCTTTGTCAGTCGTCCGAGTGCATCATAAGTATAGGCTTTTGTCTCATTGACTTTGGTTGTCTGTACCTGAAGATCTTTATAGGTCTTTGTTCCTGTTTTCTGACTTCATAAGTTCTATAGGCACTTGAGCACGTGCATGGCTATGATGTATATTATTATATTTATTGCTCTACAAATCATATCTTAATTCATCCATTATTTTAGAAAATCATTTCATCCTCGGATAATTCAACACTATCCGAGGATTTTATCATCTGATATACATATCTTCTGTCTCAGCAATCCAGTAAAAATAAATGGTAAGCCCAATCATTGAAACAGACAATACTGTTACAAAAATTATTAACCCAATATCCTTAATATAATTCCTTCTTTCTATTTTTTTCATTTGTTTAATAGGAATATATATCTTTTTATTTATCCGTAATTCATAGGCTAAATTGTAATTATTTATTTCATTTTTTTGATCTTTTAAATATCTAATCTTTTCCCCTTTTCTTATAGATTTAAGAGCTTTCTGTGAAATACTAGGATATTCATCCCATTCTCCATCTTTTCTCAATATACAAATATTATCGCCATTTTGAATCCTTATAAATTTAAGAACTTTACCATTTTGAATCTTTTTCCCACTTTGAACTTCTTGTATTGTTCCTTCTTTTTTATCGCATTCTGTTTCATTTATTCTATAATTCCATGATTCTTTTGAAATTTTAACAACATAAGCTACAATAATTATTGAAAAAATAGAACAAATGACCGCAATAGAAAATGAAATTTTACCCCACTTTTCCATCTTAAAAAATTTCATCTTATTCACTCCAGCTTTAAATAATTTATTATTTTTCTGAATAATTTATATTCTTCATTATCAATCCTTCTGTTATAATTAGAAAATAATTTTTATTTTTTAGAAAAATGTTTTATCACTCTCCTTACTGCTGTTATTACTGCTGTTTTTGCTGCTCCTTTTGCAAATTCCTTACCACTTTCTATAGCAACTCGTTTCGTCATTCTAAAGTTGCGTGAAGATATTTTTATCGTTGTTCCATATTTAATAGTCACCTGTTTATATGTATAACTTCCTTTTCTAAATAATCCTCTGTTCCAATATTTTCTTCCTAATCCTCCACCTTTACCTCCTATAAAAGCTGCAGCACCACCTGCCATTGCATCCTTTACTGCCTCAGAAAGTATTGTAGATATATTTTTCTTTCTGTTATTCAAACATGAAATTATTGCTGATTTTACACTACCTGCAATTACTTGAGCATTTCGTTTTAGTCTTGTAGACATCAAAATGCCATCCGCTAATCCTGATACTGCTGAATAAAATATTTCTTTACCTGTTACTTTAAATCCATTTAACGAACCTTTTTTTGCTATAAAATGTAGAAATGCTTTCAATGAGGTATCTACTATAGTTCCAACTATTGCACCTGCTATTCCATTAGCCACTTTAACTGCAATGTGTCCACTAGGATCTACATAATTCACTGGATTATTTGCACAATAAACATACAAATGTCCTGTCTCTGGTTTAGCAGTCTCTCCTCGATAAGTATCCTCTGTCACAAACCGTCCATCTTCCGGATTATAATACCTTGCATTCAGATAATACAGTCCTGTACTCTGGTCATAGATTCCTCCAGTATAACAAACCTCATTCTCTGCTTCGTTATCACCATTGATCGTTGTCTCTCCAAAGTCTGTATACCGGTATGTTGCATCGGCACTTCCATCTTCTTTTACAAGACTTGTGGTACTTCCCTGGATATCTTTATGATACAACAGATAGTCCGTATGGTCACTTCCATATTTCTGTGTTGCAAGGATATTTCCATCGGTTCCGATCAAGTTCTGGGATGTCTGGCTGTTATCTCCATCTGTTGTATAGGAAACTACTCCGTCCTGATAGTAATAGTTCGTTGTTTTGCTTCCTTCCACTTTCTGGATCCTCTGTCCGTCTCCGTTATAACGGTTCTGCTGGATCACGGCTGTCTTTCCGTCTTTGTCGGTGACAGATACTTTGCTTAAGCGGTTCTCTGCATCATAAGTATAGGATTCTGTCTGTCCTGTCTTTGTGTTTTTGACATCCGTCTGGTTTCCATTGGCATCATAGCTGTACTGGCGG
>CABIYF010000071.1 GCA_902362875.1 Eubacteriaceae bacterium
GTTCTCCGTCAGCAACTTTTATAGATTATCACATCTGACAGCTTATGTCAAGAAGTTTTTTCATTCTTTTCAGAAGCAAAACCAGCTTTGATCTTATATTTTCATGCCGCTCTTTCAGCGACGTTGACTATCTTACCATAGCTGTATACAGTATGTCAACCACTTTTTTCATTTTATTGAAACTAATTTTATTTCATGGATTTTCTTATATTTTCACGTTATAATATGATGTGAAAATATAAGATGTTTTTAAAACCTCACAGCAAGAGGCCTTTTTAAACATTATTATAATGTAAATACATTTCATATAAGAAAGGAAACCTATCATGGAAAAAATAGCAAGTTTTACAATTGATCATTTAAGATTATTACCAGGTGTCTATGTTTCTCGTAAAGATGCCGTTGGTTCTGAAACTTTAACAACGTTTGATCTTCGTATGACAGCTCCTAACCGCGAGCCTGTCATGAATACCGCAGAGATGCATGCGATCGAGCATCTGGCTGCTACTTATTTAAGAAATAATGAAGAATGGCAGGATAAAGTGATCTACTTCGGTCCTATGGGATGCCGTACTGGATTTTATCTTATCTTAGCCGGTGATCTTACTTCAAAAGATGTACTTCCTCTTATTATAAGTACATTTGAATTTATTCGTGATTTTAAAGGTGATGTACCTGGTGCCAGCGCAAAGGATTGTGGCAACTATCTTGATATGAATCTTCCTATGGCAAATTATCTTGCAGATCGTTATCTTGAAAATGCTTTATACGTTGCAGATGATAAAAATCTGAATTATCCAGCGTAAATCTGTACATAATATAAAGGTATCTATCGTTGTACTCACAGAATTCTTTTCAAGTGATTCTGTGAGTACTTATTATAAGGAGGCTTTTATATTATGGAGAATCAGAACAAAGTGTATCAGGAAGTTGCCGAAGAATGCAGCCAGTACTGTCCTTGTGGCTGTGACCATTCTGTAAAGAATGTCAGTACCGGGGATGATACAAAAGCACCAAGCTGTTTAAACTGCAAACATTTTTCTGTCTCTGAACAGCATTGTCAGCTTGATCTCTACGATCAGATTGTTACAAATTTATAATTACTCCTATATGATAATCATATAAAGCAGTGTCAAAATTTTGTTAAAGAAGTCATATCTATGGCTTCTTTTTTCATTTTTTCCTTGCATTATTTGAAAAGAGGTCTATTATAATAATGAGTTTATTTTTAGGAGGAAATTGTTATGTCATTACAACAAATCATAGCGATCGTCATCTTTTTATGTACGATGGGCGCTATCATCACGGGAAAGGTCCACAATACAGTTGCCTCATTAACTGGCGCTGCCTGTCTGGTTCTGACCCACATTCTTTCGATTGAAGATTGTGTTGACGCAGTCGATGTAGAAACTATCTGCATCCTTGTCGGAATGATGCTTTTAGTCGCAGTTATTAAGAATTCCGGTATCTTTGAATACATAGCGATCAAAGCTGCAAAGATTGCAAAAGGTCGTCCTTGGCCAATCATGGTAATCTTTATTTTGATCACAGCCGTCTGTTCCGGAATGCTTGATAACGTTACAACCGTATTGTTAGTTGGTCCAATGACCTTGGCTATTACGAATATCTTGAAAGTTGATCCTGTACCATATATCATCACACAGATCATGGCTTCCAATATCGGTGGTACCGCCACACTGATCGGTGACCCACCTAACATTATGATCGGTAGTGCAGCCAAATTAAGTTTCGTAGATTTCATTTTAAATACAGGATTTGCAACTATATTTGTTATAATCGTTGGGCTTATTTGTATGTACTTTATCTATGGAAGAAAATTATTTGTAAAAGACGAAGCGATTGCAAAAGTTATGCAGTTAGATGAGAACAAAGCGATCAAAGACAGAAAGCTTATGCACGAGAGTGTTGTCGTTATCATTCTTGTTGCTTTATGTTTTATTTTCCATGATCAGCTGGGTGTACAGTCTTGTACCGTTGCTATTGCAGCCGCATGTATTATGCTTCTGATCGGTGGACAAGAACCTGAAGAAATTATTTCAGAAGTTGAATGGCCAACCATTTTGTTCTTCATCGGATTATTTATCGTTGTCGGTGGTATGAAAAAAGTTGGTGTTATCACTATGCTTGCAAATGGATTGATCTCTATTACTCATGGTAATATGATCGTCACAATGATGGTCATCTTATGGGTTTCCGCAATTGTATCTTCTTTCTTGGACAACATTCCATTTGTTGCAACATTGATCCCTATGATCCTTACAATGCAGGCAGAGGGTATGGATGTCACTCCAATCTGGTGGGCATTATCACTTGGTGCTTGTTTAGGTGGAAATGGAACTCTGATCGGTGCTTCTGCAAACGTTGTTTTATCTGGTATCAGTAAAAATAACGGACATCCGATCACATTTGGACAGTATTTTAAGATTGGATTCCCTATGATGATCTTATCTATTGCCGTATGTTCTGTATTCCTTTTGATTCGATTTGCTTAATTAAAAATTATGGAATATAATATTTACGAGAGGAGAGTGATCTTATGAATCGAAATACCGTAACCGGAGATTTTATTAATATTAACCTGCGCCAGCTAGGTGCTACTTCTATTAAAGAGTTTAACAGTATCATGCATATTGCCGAGTTTGATCTCGGTGACGGACTGATTGTTTCTTATGTTTTTAACATTACACGACATAATAAATATTTCTTACAGCGTATGCAGCCATATGCTATGGTTCATGGTAAATTTGCCAGTGATCAGGAGATCATTGATTTTATTACAGAAGATCTGAAACGTTTTCAAAATGCAAAAAACAGCCACAATTTCAATACATTCCTTTTGATTTCACATCTTGGTCATCATATAACGGAAAATATTGAACAGTTGTTTTTAAATTATAATGTTGATGCAGATAAATTAGAGGCGATTGAGGATTCTCTGGAAGATTCTCTTGTTGAGATTCAATCTTTATTTGAGAAATCTGATAAACTTGATCTGCCTGAAGATTAATATTTATAAAAATTGCCCTTGGGACGAAATAGTTTCAAGGGCTTTTTATTTTCTCAAATTTTGTATATAATAAACAAAAAGCTCACAGGTTGTGAACTGCTACCCGTCAAGTAGACAATAGAAAAAATAAAAAATATTTCTGCCATCAGTTTTGAATCTGGTGGCAGTTTTTATGCCGCCAACATATA
>CABIYF010000072.1 GCA_902362875.1 Eubacteriaceae bacterium
CCCCTTGAAGACGACGAGGTAGATAGGGCAGAGGTGGAAGTGCGGTAACGCATGGAGCTGACTGTTACTAATCGGTCGAGGCTTTAACCAAAGAAGGCTAGAGTGTAAAAGATGTAGAATAGTTCTTGTATGTTGTTTTGAAGGTATATCCTTTATAAATAAGGCCCGGTGGCTCAGCTGGTTAGAGCGCCGCCCTGTCACGGCGGAGGTCGTGGGTTCGATTCCCATCCGGGTCGCTTTATTTTTTGAATATTTGGGATCATAGCTCAGCTGGGAGAGCATCTGCCTTACAAGCAGAGGGTCATAGGTTCGAGTCCTATTGGTCCCACTTTTAAATTTAATAACTATGCCGTTGTGGCTCAATTGGCAGAGCAGCTGATTTGTAATCAGCAGGTTACCGGTTCAAGTCCGGTCAACGGCTTCACACCTGGTCATAATTATGTTATGATTTAGGTGTTTAAAATATATATGGTTGGATTCCCGAGTGGCCAAAGGGGGCAGACTGTAAATCTGTTGGCACCGCCTTCGAAGGTTCGAATCCTTCTCCAACCACTTAATTATTATCGCGGGATGGAGCAGTCTGGTAGCTCGTCGGGCTCATAACCCGAAGGTCGTTGGTTCAAATCCGGCTCCCGCAATTTTTTATTTTTAATAAGTTTTATGCCCAGATAGCTCAGTCGGTAGAGCAGAGGACTGAAAATCCTCGTGTCGCTGGTTCGATTCCGGCTCTGGGCATCTTTTTTATTTTATAGAGGAATTCAAAGAGTTAACTTTCAGAAAGAATGAGAAAATCGAAAGTTGACTCTTTTTTTTAATTCCTATTCAATGAGAATTAAGTATGATATAATAAAAATGAAAAAATATGTTTACAAAGGGATAAAAAATGACATCAATTTATAACAAGTTGAAACAACTGCAATACAAAGAAGATTATCCTTTTCACATGCCAGGACATAAGAGAAATTTAAAGATCGATCCATTATTAGATGCAATTGCAAAGATTGACATCACAGAGATTACAGGATTTGATGATCTTCATCATCCAGAAGAAATGATTCGGGAATTGATGGATGATTTAAAACAGATTTATGGAACAAAAGAAAGTTATCTTCTGGTAAACAGCAGCACGGCAGGGAATTTGGCTGCAATTGCTGTGTTGTGTCATATTGGAGATAAGATACTGGTTGCAAGAAACTGCCATAAGTCAGTTTATCATGCGATAGAACTGATGGGACTTGATCCAGTATACATTTATCCGGAGATTGATGAATATGGAATCTGTAAAGGCATTACAAAGGAACAGGTAGAAAATATCATAACACAAGAAACATCAATTAAGGCAGCGGTGCTTGTTTCACCAACGTATGAAGGAAGAATATCAGATATCAAAGGGATATCTGAGGTTCTGCATCGAAACAATATACCATTGATCGTGGATGAAGCACATGGAGCTCATTTTATTTATCATGAGGCATTTCCACAAAGTGCGGCAAATAGCGGAGCGGATATTGTAATCCAAAGTCTGCATAAGACATTGCCGGCATTTACGCAAACAGGATTGCTGCATTTGTGTACAGATTGTGTGACAAAAGAATTGATGCAAAAGAAATTGTCAATATTTCAGAGCAGCAGCCCATCTTATGTGTTGATGGCTTCAATCGAACAATGTATCCACATTTGCAATGAAAATCGTGGATATTTTCAACAATATTGCGAGAGATTGTGGATACTTCGTGAAAAACTAAAAGAATTACAACATATCAGGCTGGTACCAACAGATGACATTGAAAAACTCGTATTTTCGGTAAAAGATACGACGATATCTGGAGAAGAATTATTTGAGATTTTAAGAGACAGATATCATTTAGAGATGGAAATGTCAGAACTTTATTATGTGATCGCAATGACAAGTGTGTGTGATACACAAGAAGGATATGACAGATTGTATCAGGCATTAAAAGAGATTGATCGTGAGATCACGAAAAAGAATACAGAGTATTTCCTTGAGGAAAATGATTTCCATCAGAATAAAAAGGTATTAAAACCGGAAGAAGCTGCAAGGAGAGCTAGAATACAGATTAATTATGAAGAGGCAAAAGATAAGATTGCGGCAGAATTTATTTTTTTGTATCCACCAGGAATTCCACTTATTGCACCTGGAGAAGTGATCGATGATCATGCGATTCATAAGATCAGACAGTATGAGCAATATGATATGAAAGTGATAGGACTTAATGATCATAAAATTTATATAATTAGGTAATTGCGAAACTCACGGTGCTCGTTCGCAATCTTGAACCAAAACAAGGTAGAATTCGTGCAGAGCACGAATTCTGAAATGAAAAA
>CABIYF010000073.1 GCA_902362875.1 Eubacteriaceae bacterium
TGAATCCTTTCTTATGTATTGATTTAAGTATATCAGATTCATTAAGATCTGTCCGAAAAAGTGTCTTAATTTATGAGACCATTATAGATGCACCTATTAATATTATCCACATTAATTGATTCATAAACTCACATCTTTGTACCTCACTAATCGGAAGATATTCTTTTCTATCTACTTTTAGGGATAATACTATGTTATTATCATTTATCAAATATGCTATTTTTTTATCATCTTTTATTTTATTAGGAATTTTAGGATATTCCGGAAATTCTCGCTCCTTTTCCACAAGATAAATCGTTTCTCCATCTTTCAATTTTATCTTTAATCTCTTATCTTGATATTCTGTTTTCTTTTCTAATATAGTATTTTTAACATATCCATTTTTCAAATAATAGTCCGACTTTTTTATTTTTTCAAAATCTCTTATTTTCATTTGCTGGAAAAGGAATAAAGTCATCCCACATGAGCATATAACCATACTTAAGAATAAAAATATCCATTCTTTATATACATTATCCATTTTACGAAATTTCATAAATATAACACCTACTCTTCAAATGATACCTTCTAAAATTAGGGGTATTATTAAAAATCCCAATAATACCCTACCTACCATGTATCAATTTTTATTGTTTTCGTCCTTTATTTTACGATACTACAATTCTCTGTTCAATCTGCATGAACCCAAATTTATCTTATCTATGGTAATTTTATCATACTATACACTTTATCTTCTCTTTCATCTTCCAAATACAATAAATAACCATCTATGATTGTCATATCATTTTGAGCATCAAATTTCTCTGGTAACTGTTTCTTTTTGTTATTAGCATACAGCATCAATGTAAGGTCGTCGTCTTTATCAGTTTCCTTATTGATATACACACCTTTTTGTGCTGAATATGCCGCATATCCCTTTTTATCTTTTATCTCCAACTGATCTTTTCCATTTGTATTATATTTATAAAGTCCAGTTTTCTCTGGTACATTATTTACGATTGCACCATAGTAAAAATTCCCATCAATCATATAAAAATCATTATATTTCATGATCTTATCATATTGATCATCATCTTCTGGTGCTTCCTGTCCTCTTAATAACTTTGATTTTTTTGTCTTCAGATCCATTTTATTTCATCTTCAAATCCTTTCAGTTTATCTACATCTGCAACCAGTTTTCTATTGCTACCATCTATGTCAGATTCATATAAACGGTTCGCATTTAAATAGTATAACTTATTTTGATATATCTCTAATGCTGTCACCATATCTTCTATATCCTGCTTTTTATCTAACTGAAACAGCTTTTTCTTTTCGCCTGTTTCTTTGTCATATCGAATGATTTTTCGATCTTTTCTTGTATAAATAACATATTTTTTGTTTTCTATAATTGAATCTGCCCATCCTGACTGCTGATGATAACTCGTTGTTGCAAGGATCTTGTCTGTTTTCCAGTCTGCTTTTTTTACCTGTTTTTTCAGTGACACTTATTTATCAATAACAACTTACATAATTACAATAATCAATTTGAGATTTATCTACAGTTCATCTCATAGAAACATTATTATATATCTAATCCAAATATCCTTAAATACATGACTTCCTTGATTTTTTTATAAACATTACCCCTTCCATTATTATACCAATACAGACAATAATTTCAGGATCTATTGGAAATAAACTAGCTTTTAGAAAAATTATTTTTCCATTATGAATCCATAAATTTCCTACTACTTTTTCTCTTTTATCGCTGTTTATATTATCCATTTCCTGATCACTTATTTTTTTCGTTATTATCTTATCCGATAATATTTGATAATCTATGTTATCAAATTTACCTGCATATACATGAATTTCATCTTTCTCACTTTTTATCATATAAATATCATCTTTGATGTTGATACTCTCTATAAATTTTCCATTTCTATCAAATTTCTGAACTACTCCAAGAGTATTATTTCCAACATATAGATTTTCATTATCATCAATGATTGCCTGATTCCAAAAGAATGCATCTATTGGAACTGAGAATGACTTTTTTAAAATTCTTTGATTCGTATTTCCCAAATTTATATTGCGTATTGTCTGCATTATAAATGTACTAATAAATAATAATAACATTATTATTCGTACTTTAACTTTCATATATCCCTCCGTCTATTTTATACTTAAACGATTTTTGCTAGAAATATATACAGTATATTTTCCTTTTACTTTTATTCCAATTTTATTTTTTGTTTTTTTACACTAAAAACTTTATGGCTTCACATCCTGATATCGTTGTCAAAAAGAAATCCGATTCTCCTGACGAAGATAAATGTGTTCATGATTCAAAGCTTTT
>CABIYF010000074.1 GCA_902362875.1 Eubacteriaceae bacterium
TTGATAGATGAAAAGGAAAATCAATAAAAACATAGCGACTATGCGACTTTTAGTCGCTAACACGACGAAGTCGTGAATAATTAAGGTTTAAATAAGAATAATTTTAACATAAAAAAAGAAAGATACAGGATCATAAAATCACCATATCTTTCTTATCTCATATTTCATATGATAAATGATTCTAATAAGCAATCAGCTCATAACCATCTTCTGTTACAAGAACCTGAACTTCCCACTGAGCAGAAGGCTGGCCGTCATCTGTGTAAATCTGCCATTCATCAACCTCATCAACATAAAACTCATCGGTTCCCATATTAACCATAGGTTCGATCGTAAACATCATACCAGGAGCCATGACCATACCAGTACCAGGTTCAGAGACATAGCTTACATAAGGATCTTCATGGAACTGAAGGCCAACACCATGACCACCGATTTCCTTAACAACTGTATATCCATTTTCCACAGCATGCATATGTACAGCATGTCCCATATCACCGAGAAGCCCCCAAGGTTTTACATTCTTAAGACCAATTTCAACACATTCTTTTGTAACATCAACTAATTTTTTCTTTTCTTCAGAAACTTCACCGATACAAAACATTCTGGAAGAATCTGAGAAATATCCATGGTAGATTGTAGATACATCGACATTGATGATATCACCTTCCTGCAAAATGACATCTTCTGAAGGAATTCCATGGCATACCTGATCATTGACTGAAGTACAAACGCTCTTAGGAAATCCCTCATAATTTAATGGAGCAGGAATTGCACCACGAGATGTTGTCTGTTCATATACCCAGTCATCAATCTGCTGTGTTGTAACTCCAGCTTTAATATGTTCTGCAACGTAATCCAAAACTGCAATATTGATTTTTCCACTTTCTTTGATCTTTTCAATCTGTTCTGGTGTTTTGATCATGTCGTGAGAAGGGATGATATGTCCTTCTTGTTGTAATTCCTTTAATTTCTCATCAAAATGACAGTGACATTTTTTATATTTCTTTCCACTGCCACACCAACATGCATCATTTCTTCCGATAGTTTCCATTTTCTGCACTTCCTTTATCTTCATTCATTTTTGATACGATTCATATTGCATCAAACTATCCCAATTTTACTATAATTAATAAAAAATAGCAATGAAGTGCGAATGATTTTATTCCTCAATTATAAAAAACGTTGATTTACAAAATTTCTATATAAAATAAAAATCCCTGATCAATCTAATGAACAGAGATTTATGAAATATAATAATTAAAATGTCGTGATCGTTCTTACAAAGAAAATACAAATAACACCGAGTATCGCAGGTTTTAAAACCTTATCAGCATTCTTTGTAAGCATCCCAGAACCGATCAGGTTTCCAAGAATAGAACAAAGACCGGCAACAAATCCAAGCAGCAAATACACTTTTCCATAAAATAAGAAAGTAACCAATGCAGTTAAGTTTGTTACAAGGTTAATAAATTTCGTGACACCAGAAGCAGTTAATACATCAAGGCCTGCAAAACGTGTCAGGCAAAGTAATAAAAATGTTCCAGTTCCAGGTCCATAAAATCCATCATAAATACCGATCACAAAAGCGGATAAAATACTTGCAATATAAGTTGATTTAGAAATTTCACGGGCAAAAGAATCAAAATCTTTCTTTGTAAATAAAAGATATACAAACAGGATTGGAAGTAGTACTAAAATAAAAATCTGAATAATACGTTCATTCGTATAAACAGATAATGAAGCTCCCAAAAATGATCCTAAAATAGCCGTAACAGAACAACTTAGTGCGATCTTAAAATTAATATGTCCCATTTTTGCAAAACGTATTGTGGCTGCAGCTGTTCCCATGGAAGAACTTAATTTATTTGTAGCAATTGCTCTGTGAGGAGGTAATCCTGCCAGCAGATAAATTGGCAGAGAAATCAATCCACCACCGCCTCCAATCGCATCGATCAGTCCGGCCAGAAAAACGGCAGGACAAACAATTAAAAAAGTAAGCATAGTAATATTTTCCTCTCTTATTTTTATAAACATAGGCGTTTGCGAAACGCCATAAGCCGCATAAATACGGCCTTTTTTGTTGTCCAAAAGCAAATAACTCCTCACTGGATATGGTATAAT
>CABIYF010000075.1 GCA_902362875.1 Eubacteriaceae bacterium
TTTAAATATCCAAGTGAAACTCTGCTTTCATACTGCACTCCGCTTCCAATAGGGAGCGGCTCTATGGACAACCCGACAGAAGCCCAGAAAGGATTTGGCGGGACTTCTATGTGGATGGTATATTCTGCTTTTCTAAGCGGTCTTTCCATATATATAACAGTAGGCTCTTTTATTTCTGCCTCCACATGATATTTTTCCTCAAGGATGGCACAAATGACTTCCATCTGCACATTCCCCAAAAAAGAAAGTATAATCTCATGCGTTGTAGTATCCACATAATATTTTAAAAGAGGGTCTGTATCAGCAATCTCTGCGAGGGCATTTAACAGGGCTTCCCTTTGCTCCGGCTTTTGCGGCTCTACCGTTGTCCGAAGTAATGGCATGGGATTATCAATCCATGTTTTGTGAGGCAGGAGTTTTTCATTTCCCAGAATGTCGTTCAGTTTCAAAGTATCATCAGCTAAAATAACAATTTCTCCCGGACAGGCATGGTCAGCCGGGACGATTTCACCATTTGACGGAATACACATCTCTGTGATTTTTATTTTCTCTTTTTCAGATATTCTAATAACATCCCTCAAATGCAATGTTCCGCTATATATACGCACATAAACAAAACGCCGCCTTTTCTCTGAATATTCAATCTTAAAAACCTGCCCGCATAGTTCAGATTGACCTTCAGGCGTTGATGAATAAAATTTACTGGCAATTACTTCTATAAGCTGCCGAATCCCCAGATTGTTTTTAGCGCTTCCGTGATAAACGGGAAATAACGTTCCGTTTTGGAATCTCCTGTTTTCTTCCTGTTCCAGTTCTGACATTTTAAACGGTTTCCCTGACATATATTTCTCTAATAGTTCATCGTTTCCCATAATTACCGCATCCCACTGTTCCATATCGTCATTGTCCGTTACATTTATATGGGGATGCTGCCCAACCTTTTGCTTCACTATAATTTCCGAAGAAAGCTTTGCTTTCATTTCCCGATATACCATTGGCAAATCAATCCCCTCTTGGTCAATTTTATTGATGAAAAAAATTGTCGGAATCTTCATTATCTGTAGTGCATGAAACAGTATACGGGTCTGTGCCTGTATGCCATCCTTTGCAGAAACTAATAATACTGCTCCGTCTAATACGGATAAAGAACGGTATACTTCCGCCAAAAAATCCATATGGCCTGGCGTATCTATAATGTTGACTTTTACATCCTCCCACTGAAAAGATGTCACTGCTGTCTGGATAGTGATTCCCCTTTGACGCTCCAAATTCATTGTATCTGTCCTTGTTGTGCCTTCATCTACGCTCCCTAGTTCTGCAATTGCACCACTGGTATACAATAAACTTTCCGTTAATGTTGTCTTTCCTGCGTCAACGTGAGCCAGAATGCCTAAGTTAATTATTTTCATGTGATTTTCCTCCTATCAACACCCAAAAAAGGGCATAAAAATACCCAGTGATAAATACTCCTATCACTGGGTAAATAACTCCAATAGCCCCAAAACACTTATATGTTTTCGGGCATATAAAATTACATGATAAAAGTATTCTTAAACTGGGTACAAAAAACTAAGCCCCATATTAAAAGTGAAACGGGACTGCTACTTTTTGTTCCCACTATCAAATTGACAGTTTATTTAAGAATACCTTGCCGCATATTTATTAACTCCTTGTATAATACTGAATCTAATTATATTCCTTAACCCTTTATTTGTCAAGCTGACAAACTAAAGCAGAAAAAGCGGCAGGATTTCCCC
>CABIYF010000076.1 GCA_902362875.1 Eubacteriaceae bacterium
ATACCAGCCAGCTATTGGTAAATTTATTTGCCAACCCCGCCGCCCGAATAGCCGTATAGATAAGGTTCGGCATATGTTCCACAAGTTAGCTTAACAGCTTGCAAAAGTCATATAAAATGAGATTTGAAAGGATTAGAGACTAATTATGATGAAATGCGAATGGATATTGTGTCCTGTTTGTGGGAGCAAAACCCGTAATAAAATTAGGAAGGACACTGTTTTGGAGAATTATCCTCTTTATTGTCCAAAATGCAGACAAGAAAGATTGATTAAAGTTGACAACTTGAAGATAACTGTCATCAAAGAGCCAGACGCTTAAGACGCAGAGCCGATGAAATTGTGGAACAATTCACGAATCATCGGCTCTTTTTGTTTCGTATTTGAAAGAACAAACTCACCAAATAAAAAAAACGATATTCGGGTGGGTTATTTTGTTATACCCTAAATTACCCTCTGAATTTGTTTTTTAATTTGGAGGGATTTTTTTATGTTCTTTTTTCGGGCGGTTATTTATCTGCTCATACGAAGTAAAATTTATCAATACATAGCATGTCAGAGAACGGCAGGAAACCAGTTAAAAAAATTTCTGCCAGTGCAGCGGTACTTCTCACCTTGAAAGTAGAAGTACAATCTCCATACAACAGAATTACTATTTCCTATAACCGTAAAGGTCACAGAGCCTTTGCGGTTTTTCTTTTGTCGATTTTTGTTGGAAAGTGCCGCAGGGCTGTTTCTTATATTAGGTGTCGTTCGCCGCCTCTCCATCTGGATTTTAGATTTCAAAAATTCAGATGGGAGGTACTTACGGTGAAGTATGCACCAAAAAAAGTATATATCAGAGAAAGCGGTGGCTATGTGGAATTATCTTACACGGACTTCTGCCGCCGCAGGCAAGCCGACCAGACCTATATGGACAAGCTGTTTATTCCCGTTCAGGGCTGTCTGCTTGAAGTCGTGAGGGAGCAATACACAGACTTCTATCGTGACAAGGAACGGTGGCGTTATCTGCAAAAATTAGATACAAAGAACAGCCTGCTATCTCTGGACGGGTTTACAGACAGCGAGGGGAATCCTCTGGACTTTATCGCTGATGAAGCGATGGACGTTGCGGAAATCGTTGTCAATGCGGTCATGGTGGACAGGCTGAAAGCTGCCCTGCCTTTGCTGTCGGATAGTGAACAGGAACTGATACAGGCAATCTTTTTTGACGGACTTTCCGAGCGTGAAGTCGGGGCGAGGTTAGGCATAACCCAGAGCGTTGTGAACAAACGCAAAGCCAAAATCCTAATAAAGCTAAGAAAGATAATAGAAAATTAAAATTTAAGGCGTTCAGCCCCCTTGTTTTTTCCTTTGGGAAGATGAGGGGGGCTTTTCTCTGCCCTCTCAATCAATTCTGATTGGAGGAAGTAAGAATGGCATACAACCACGGACGGGAGGACAGGAAATGGCGTATCTGGAAAGAAGCGGAGGAAAAGCTGCTGCGTGAGTGCGGCGTTGATGAAGCGACCATTGAGCAGATACGAATAGAGGACAGGGCAGACTTCAATTCCAACAGGCGGTTTTACCGATGGACGAATGACGTTGCGGAATACCTTGAGGATATGGCAGACAGGGAGCGGCAGGCGGAAGTGGGTACGGTTGCGGAGTTACTGGACGAGATTGAGAGCGAAAATCTCTATCAAGTATTAGTCACGGTGGACGGGCGTACCTTGAAAATCGTCCTGCTGAAAATGCAGGGGTATTCC
>CABIYF010000077.1 GCA_902362875.1 Eubacteriaceae bacterium
TGTTGGCGGCATAAAAACTGCCACCAGATTCAAAACTGATGGCAGAAATATTTTTTATTTTTTCTATTGTCTACTTGACGGGTAGCAGTTCACACCACTTCCACGCAATGTGATAAGAAAGCCTTATCAGATGACCCATACAACTGTAAAAGTGAATTCATCCTGTATGATCACTTATCGTTCCAATCAATATTCCGTACCACCAAAATATCTTGGAAAACGTCTGGTATTACAGGTATATGATAATTATCTGTATGTGTATTATAACACAGAACTGATCGTGATACATCCGGTCAGTGCAAAAAAACTTAATTATACGCATGATCATTATGTTGCTATCAGTAAACAGACATTCAAAGATCAGACAATGGATATTGAAAAGATCGCAAAAGAGAACCTGACACAGATAGGAGCAATGTTTAAAAATGAATAGCACATACGTACAATTAAAGAAAAACCTTGAATATCTGAAGTTAAATCAGATGGATCTTCATCTTGATGAAGTGATCGACCTGATCACTTCGTCACCATTATCATTTACGGAAGGGCTCTGTAAACTAACGAACTATGAGATCGATTTTAAAGAAGCAAACATGATCCGGTCCATGGTAAAAGTCGGAGCTTTTCCTCATCAAAAAGGGATCAGTGACTTTGATTTTGAATTTCAGCCATCCGTCAATCCAGAAGAGATCAAGGATTTTGCAACTTTAAGATTCCTGGAGAATGCTGAAAACATCGTGTTCTTAGGACCCAGCGGAGTAGGCAAGACACATCTTGCTACTGCCATCGGTGTAACAGCTGCAAAAAAACGGTACAGTACATATTTTATTAAATGCCATGACCTGATCATGCAGTTAAAAAAAGCAAAACTGGAGAATCGTTTGGAAGCAAGATTAAAACACTTTTTTAAATATAAGCTGCTGATCATTGATGAGCTTGGTTATCTTCCGATTGAAAAAGATGATGCAAAGCTGTTTTTCCAGCTGATCGATAAACGATATGAAAAAAGGAGTACGATCATTACTACAAACATCAATTTTAACTCATGGGACGATGTATTTTTTGATCCAGTGATCGCAAATGCGATCCTTGATCGAGTATTGCATCATGCACATGTGGTAAATATTACTGGAAAATCTTATCGATTGAAAAAATATACCGATCAAGAGGAGGAATAGCAAAAATGCACATTCTTAAATGATCAAAAATGTACATTTTAATGTTGACATTTATATCTGCCCTTTTTAGACTATATTTTTGTAAAATAGAACACATTTGAAACAGATCCAAAAACAATTACACACCATGAGCAAATTTATTTGCTCATGAATAATTCAGGTTAAATTATCTATTATTAAATTTTCTTTTAAACGAAAAAAAACATCCTTATCTCTAAGAATGCTTAAATCTTCATATTAAATCTATATATAAAGGATATACCTTCAAAACAACATACAAGAACTATTCACATCTTCCACACTCTGCCTTCTTTGGTTAAAGCCTCGACCGATTAGTAACAGTCAGCTCCATGCGTTACCACACTTCCACCTCTGCCCTATCTACCTCGTCGTCTTCAAGGGGTCTTACTACCTTACGGTATGGGAAATCTTATCTTTAGGGGGGCT
>CABIYF010000078.1 GCA_902362875.1 Eubacteriaceae bacterium
TATTTGAAAGAACAAACTCACCAAATAAAAAAAACGATATTCGGGTGGGTTATTTTGTTATACCCTAAATTACCCTCTGAATTTGTTTTTAAATTTGGAGGGATTTTTTTATGTCCTTTTTTCGGGCAGTTATCTATCTGCTCATACGAAGCAAAATTTATCAATACATAGCATATCAGAGAACGGCAGGAAACCAGTTAAAAAAATTTCTGCCAGTGCAACGGTACTTCTCACCTTGAAAGTAGAAGTACAATCTCCATACAATAGAATTACTATTTCCTATAACCGTAAAGGTCACAGAGCCTTTGCGGTTTTTCTTTTGTCGATTTTTGTTGGAAAGTGCCGTAGGGCTGTTTCTGATATGCGGTGTCGTTCTCCGCCTCTCCATCTGGATTTTTTACATTTCAAAAATTCAGATGGGAGGTATTTATGGTGAAATATGCACCAAGAAAGGTATATATCAGAGAAAGTGGCGGCTATGTGGAATTATCCTACACGGAGTTCTGCCGTTGCAGGGAATCCGACCAGACCTATATGGACAAGCTGTTTATCCCCATTCAAGGCTGTCTGCTTGAAGTCGTGAGGGAGCAATACACAGACTTCTACCGTGACAAGGAACGGTGGCGTTATCTGCAAAAATTAGATACAAAGAATAGACTGCTATCTCTCGACGGATTTACGGACAGCGAGGGGAATCCTCTGGACTTTATCACTGATGAAGCGGTGGACATTGCAGAAACCGTTGTCAATGCGGTCATGGTGGACAGGCTGAAAGCCGCCCTGCCTTTGCTGTCGGATAGTGAACAGGAGCTGATACAGGCAATCTTTTTTGACGGACTTTCCGAGCGTGAAGTCGGGGCGAGGTTGGGCATAACCCAGAGCGTTGTAAACAAACGCAAAGCCAGAATCCTAATAAAACTAAGAAAGATAATAGAAAATTAAAATTTAAGGCGTTCAGCCCCCTTGTTTTTTCCTTTGGGAAGATGAGGGGGCTTTTCTCTGCCCTCTCAATCAATTCTGATTGGAGGAAGTAAGAATGGCATACAACCACGGACGGGAGGACAGGAAATGGCGTATCTGGAAAGAAGCGGAGGAAAAGCTGCTGCGTGAGTGCGGCGTTGATGAAGCGACCATTGAGCAGATACGCATGGCGGACAGGGCAGACTTCAATTCCAACAGGCGGTTTTACCGATGGACGAATGACGTTGCGGAATATCTTGAGGACATGGCAGGCAGGGAGCGGCAGGCGGAAGTGGGTACGGTTGCGGAGTTACTGGAAGAGATTGAGAGCGAAAATCTCTATCAAGTATTAGTCACGGTGGACGGGCGTACCTTGAAAATCGTCCTGCTGAAAATGCAGGGGTATTCCACAAAGGAGATTGCCCCGCTTGTGCATTTGACGACTGGTGCCATCTATGCGAGGTTAGACCATCTGCGGAAGAAGCTGCGGAAAATTTT
>CABIYF010000079.1 GCA_902362875.1 Eubacteriaceae bacterium
GGAATTTCTCCATGAAGTGAACCACACGCTGATGAATGATTTTGTTTCCATGCCGAATGATGAAATCAACCGTTACATGAAAATGGAAAAGTTACTGGAAAATAAAATCTCCCGTCGCTTTAAGGTGCGTCGCTTGGAAATCAACGATTTTGGGTATCTCATGGAACATCTTTACGGCAGGGACGGTATCGCCTATGAAGATTATGAGTATCAGCTACCAAAGAAAAAATTGAACAAAGAAACGCTGATAAAATACTACGACCTTATCCGTCCGACAAGGTGTGTGATTGAAGAAAGCCAGCGATATTTACGCTTGGAACATGAGGACAAGGAAAGTTATGTGTCCTATTTTACCGTCAATGCGATTGTCGGCGAGCTTGATTTTCCGTCAAGTGAAATCTTCTATTTCCAGCAACAGCAATTCACATTCCCCGTTGATACTTCTATGAATGTAGAAATCGTGGAAAATCGAAAAGCATTAACGACAGTCCGCAACAAGAAAAAGGAATTGAAAGACCTTGACAATCACGCTTATCAAGCAGGAAGTGAAACCAGCTCAAATGTGGTGGACGCATTAGACAGCGTGGACGAACTGGAAACGGACTTAGACCAGAGCAAAGAAAGTATGTATAAGTTAAGCTACGTGATACGGATGTCTGCACCCGATCTTGACGAGCTGAAACGCCGTTGTGATGAAGTCAAGGACTTTTACGACGACCTCAATGTAAAGCTGGTGCGTCCTGCTGGGGATATGCTGGGGCTTCATTCTGAATTTTTACCTGCCAGCAAGCGATATATCAACGACTATGTGCAGTATGTAAAATCAGACTTCTTGGCAGGGCTTGGCTTTGGAGCGACCCAGCAGTTAGGGGAAACTACGGGTATCTATATGGGCTATTCCGTTGATACGGGAAGAAATGTGTACCTGCAACCGTCTTTAGCTTCGCAGGGCGTAAAAGGCACAGTTACAAATGCCCTTGCTTCTGCTTTTGTCGGTTCGCTTGGCGGTGGTAAGTCGTTCTGCAACAATCTTCTTGTGTATTATTCGGTGTTGTTTGGGGGACAAGCGGTTATCTTAGACCCAAAATCAGAGCGTGGCAACTGGAAAGAAACACTTCCAGAAATCGCCCATGAAATCAATATCGTAAATCTTACCAGCGACAAGGACAATGCAGGACTTCTTGACCCATTCGTGATTATGAAGAATGTTAAGGACGCTGAAAGTCTGGCAATCGACATCTTGACATTCCTTACGGGTATTTCCTCTAGGGACGGCGAAAAATTTCCCGTACTTCGTAAAGCGGTACGTTCCGTTACCCAGAGTGACAGTCGGGGCTTGCTCCATGTGATAGACGAGCTACGCCGTGAAGATACACCCATATCAAGAAATATCGCAGACCATATCGACAGCTTCACGGACTACGACTTTGCACA
>CABIYF010000080.1 GCA_902362875.1 Eubacteriaceae bacterium
TCATTTTGATATTTCATTTTTTTATTCTTTAACAAAACAGTCAAGAACATATCTGCACAAGTTGTAGATATACCATAAATGCTGATAATCAACATGATTACGCTTACCATCAAATAGGTAAGTGTTTCTTGCTTATTAAAATTATCCATAGTACAACGTGAATTCCAGAGAAAAAGAGAAATCGCACCAAGAATAATACTTAAAACAAAAATGACATTTCTTTTTTTACTGTCACGGAACATTTTCTTTTCATTTTGTTTATCAAAGTAAAGAAAATCACGTATCGTCATTTTACTTATTCTTCTTAATAGATTAAGTAAAACCAAAACATAAATAGTTAAAAAATAAATTATCAATAGTCCAATAGAAACAAAATTCAAAGAAATAAAGAGAGTTTTTGGAATACCCAGTAAGTTTACAATTACTAACGACACAAACTGGCTGAATAAAAAGCCAATAGGAATAGCTAATACAAATGCTAAAATTCCCAACAGTATATTTTCAATTATAACTAAGTGGGCAATTTCTTTTTTCTTAATGCCAAGAAGCATATATGTTCCTAATTCTTTACTTCTTTTTTCAAACATAAATTTCGTTGTATAGTTGATCAAAAAGCATATCACAAAAATAATAAGGATATTTACAGCGAACAATGAATTCTTAAATGCATCCATACTGGAACATAACTTTACAATTTCATCAGANGGATGCAGTAACGGTTATCAGATAAATCAAATAATCTTTAATATTTCTTTTTGTATTTCTATACGCTAACTTACCTAACATTTCCCACTTCACCTCCAAGCAAGGTTAATATATCCAGTATTTCATTGAAGAAATCTTTTCTGCTTTTTTCCCCTCTGAAAATTTCATTGAATATTTTACCGTCTTTCAAGAACAAAATACGTTCACAGAAAGACGCACTAAACGGGTCATGTGTTACCATTAAAATAGTAGCCTGCATTTTCTTGTTGATTTCAGACATTGTTTCCAGTAATAATCTGGAAGCTTTTGAGTCCAAAGCTCCCGTCGGTTCATCAGCTAATATCAGTTTCGGTTCATTGATTAAGGCTCTTGCACAAGCACAACGCTGTTTTTGTCCGCCAGAAACTTCATAAGGAAATTTCGATAAAATATCACGAATACCCAATTTATCAGCGATAGCATGAACTCGTTTGTCAATATCAGCAGGGTTCTGTTTGTTGATTACCAATGACAAAGAAATGTTTTCTTCAATCGTTAAAGTATCTAAAAGGTTGAAATCTTGAAAAATGAACCCTAGATTTTCACGTCTGAAATCAGCAAAATCTTTATCCTTGATTTT
>CABIYF010000081.1 GCA_902362875.1 Eubacteriaceae bacterium
AGCGACCGTTCAAAACGGCGAGCAAAATTTCTGGTCTGGATCTGCTATGCTATTATTTCGTTTTTCTCATATACAATGAACGACTATCCAAATTACAATTTACTAGAATACAGCATTGTACTATAATAATATGATAAAAAGTCAAAATAATTCTCCATCTAAAAGTGAAAACAGATGGAGAATTTTATGCATAAAATATAGATTAGGAGAAAGAAGCATGAAAGAAAAATTAGCAATAATATTTCCTGGAATTGGATATCACAGTGACAAACCACTTTTATATTATTCTAGAAAGCTTGCAAAAGAACGTGGTTACGAAGAAATTATCTCATTAAAATATTCTTACACAGGAAGAAATATTCGTGGAAATAAAGAAAAGATGCAAGAAGTATTTGAGATTTTATATCAACAGGCAGAGAAACAATTAGAAAGGATTGATCTTTCAAAGTATGATGAAATATTGTTTATTTCAAAAAGTGTAGGGACTGCTATATCATCTGCGTATGTGCAGAAGTATAAAATCAGATGTAAACAGATCTTATATACACCATTGGAAGAAACATATAAATTTGAACATTCAGATGCAATTGCGTTTCTTGGAACAATAGATCCATGGAGTAATACAGCAAATGTAGAGATGCTTTCAAAGAAGCAGAATGTACCAATATATATGTATGAGAATGCAGATCATTCGTTGGAAACGGGAAATATTATAGAAGATATAAAGACTTTAGAAGATGTAATGAAAAAGACAAAGGAATATTTATGAAAAAACTGCTTGACATATAATCAATGTTCATGATAATATAATCAACGTCGCTGAAATACGACAAAATATGACATATCATAAATGAAATAAGTTCTTGACAAGAAGAATATAAAATGATATTATGTAAAAGTTACTGACGGAGAACGATCAGAACAATGCAAAATAAATATCATCAAAAAAGTTCTTGACAAACAAGAATACAGATGATATGATTTAAAAGTTGTTGCAGAACAAAAGAGTTCGAAACAACAAAAGAAATTAAAAAAAGTTCTTGACAAACAAAAAGAACTGTGATAAAATAATAAAGCTTCTTGCACACAAGAAGCGGATCGCAAAAAAGATCTTTGACAACTGAACAATAAGACAACCTTGAAAATTCTAATGAATTTTTCAGATGATTTTAGTAAAAATCAACGAACGTTCTTTATAGAGAACAGTAAAACAAGGATAAAGAAGCTAGTGCTTCTTGAACTTGGATCAACATTAAACATGAGAGTTTGATCCTGGCTCAGGATGAACGCTGGCGGCGTGCTTAACACATGCAAGTCGAACGAA
>CABIYF010000082.1 GCA_902362875.1 Eubacteriaceae bacterium
CAAGATATCTGACATTTAAGCTGTGCAGTTATTGTCCATATAAAAATGAATTTTATAAAACTTTAGATCACATTTGTGAATTAAAGCAACAGGAATAGCCAAGTCTGTCTTTGTACCTTGACAGTTTCAAAATGTTTTTTTATCGACAGGGTAAGTCTGCCTATAAATGCTAATATAAGAATGTACAGAAATGATCATTTAAAAATGTACAAAATCACATTATAATAAATTCTCTACGGAGGAATTTATTATGATATACACACCAAAGATTACTAGTGATATTCAGATCAACTCTTTAAATGATCTGATAAAACTAAAACCTTTTTTGGAGGATAGTACATTGAAAATTAATAAAAGTCAGATTGCCAGAGAGCTGGGCAAGGATCGACGGACGGTTGATAAATATCTAAAAGGATATGAAAAACCAACAGTCCGCAAGCGTTCATCCTGTATTGATGATTACTATGATATCATCAAAGAACTTCTTTCCGATGAAAGCCAGCAGATCTTTTATTATAAGCGAGTTTTATGGCAATTTTTAAAAGATAATCACGGGTTGTCCTGTGCACAGTCAAGTTTCCGCAGATACATCAGTCAGCATTCAGAATTCCAGTCTTATTTTGAACGAAGACAGAAACGACATATCAAAAAGAAATCCCATCTGCGTTTTGAAACACCTCTCGGGAAACAGGCTCAGCTGGACTGGAAAGAATCCATGAAGTTTCTGTTAAAGTCAGGAGAATGGATCGATATCAATATCTTTGTATTGCTGCTGTCATCATCCCGGTTTCGTGTTTACAGATTATCCTTATCGAAAACGCAGGATATCTTATTTTCCTTTATCGATGATGCTTTTGAAACATTCGGAGGAGTCCCTGACGAACTTCTGACCGATAACATGAAGACTGTCATGGATCAGCCACGGACTGCTTACAGTAAGGGAAAAGTGAATCCACGCTTCGCCCAGTTTGCCTCAGATTATGGATTTAAAGTAAGACCCTGCATTGCTGCGCGTCCTCAGACAAAAGCAAAAGTTGAGGCTCCGATGAAACTGCTTGATGAGCTCTATGCTTATAATGGACTTCTCGATTATCATGAACTCAACCACCTGGTTCATAAACTAAATGAACGTATCAATCATAAGGTACACCCTGGAACCGGAAGGATCCCTGTGATGTATCTTCAAAAAGAAAAGGCTCACTTATCACTGATATGCTCCCTTTTAGGTAGACAAGTAAAATAATAAAAACTTGTTTCCTGAAAGGGGGTATTTTTTTGAGTAGAAAAGTTAA
>CABIYF010000083.1 GCA_902362875.1 Eubacteriaceae bacterium
TAAATCAAGGGGGTGTTGAAATGAGAATAGCAATTATCGAAGATGATGAAATCACTCGTTTGGAGCTTTCTAAATTATTGAACACACAAGGATATGAAACAGTTTTATTGACTGACTTTGGAAACCTGACAGATGAATTAAAGCAATATTCCATAGAACTGGTTCTGCTTGATATTAACCTGCCGTATGAGAATGGCTATGAAGTATGCAGGAAAATAAAACAAGTCATGCCAGTACCGATTATCTTTGTAACAAGCAGAGATACAAATGCTGACGAATTGAAAAGTATTCAAGTGGGGATTGATTTTATCACAAAGCCATATGATACGCTTATTCTTCTTGAGAAGATCAAGCGTGCATTGCAGTTGTCAAACCCAAACAATTTCCGTGAGCTTGTCAAAAAAGATTGTACCCTTGATTTACACTTATCCATTTTGAAATATCAAGAGCAAAGCATTGAACTGACAAGAAATGAATTTCGTATTTTGTACTACTTCTTTATGAACGAAGATAAAGTTATTAGCAAAGAAGAACTATTGGAAAAGCTGTGGAACGACAAATATTATTTAGACGAAAATGTATTACTGGTTAATATGACTCGTCTAAAAAAGAAAATGAAAGAAATCGGTATTGTTCATTTATTGGAAAATATACGAGGAAAGGGTTGGAAACTGTGAGTTTTTTTACATTCTTAGAAGAAAAAATAACAGAGATATTGTTTCAGCTTTTCTTTCTTGCCTTAGTAGCATTTCTCTTGATTTTCTACGGTGTAGATATGCTATTTGTTGTATTGCTGGTAATTCTGTTCATCAGCATACAAGGGCTTTTTCAATGGTGTTTGTATCGGAAGAAACGTAACGCTTCACAACATATTATTGATTTAGTAGATGGACTGGAAGAAACCTATTATATTGCAGACGTTTTACCAAAGCCAAAAGAATTTCAAAATGAAGCCTATTACTACGCACTAAAAAAAGCCTGCAAATCTATGAATGATGAAATCGGCAAAATCACAGAAGAAAAGCAGGACTATCAAGAATATGTGGAAAGTTTCGCCCATGAAATAAAAATACCGATAGGAGCATTGTCTTTGACGTTTGACAATACAAAAAATTACACATTAAAAAAAGAAACAGACAAAATATTTCAGTTAGTGGAACAAATGCTCTACTATGCAAGAAGCGAAAATACGGAAAA
>CABIYF010000084.1 GCA_902362875.1 Eubacteriaceae bacterium
CAAGTCATGCCAGTACCGATTATCTTTGTAACAAGCAGAGATACAAATGCTGACGAATTGAAAAGTATTCAAGTGGGTGGGATTGACTTCATAACAAAGCCGTATGACACGCTTATTCTTCTTGAGAAGATCAAGCGTGCATTGCAGTTGTCAAACCCGAATAATTTCCGTGAGCTTGTCAAAAAAGATTGTACCCTTGATTTACATTTATCCATTTTGAAGTATCAAGAGCAAAGCATTGAACTGACAAGAAATGAATTTCGTATTTTGTACTACTTCTTTATGAACGAAGATAAAGTTATTAGCAAAGAAGAACTATTGGAAAAGCTGTGGAATGACAAATATTATATAGACGAAAATGTATTATTGGTTAATATGACCCGTCTAAAAAAGAAAATGAAAGAAATCGGTATTGTTCATTTATTGGAAAATATACGAGGAAAGGGTTGGAAACTGTGAGTTTTTTTACATTCTTAGAAGAAAAAATAACAGAGATATTGTTTCAGCTTTTCTTTCTTGCCGTAGTAGCATTTCTCTTGATTTTCTACGGTGTAGATACGCTGTTTGTTGTATCGTTGGTAATTCTGTTCATCAGCATACAAGGGCTTTTTCAATGGTGTTTGTATCGGAAGAAACGTAACGTTTCACAACATATTATTGATTTAGTAGACGGACTGGAAGAAACCTATTATATTGCAGACGTTTTACCAAAGCCAAAAGAATTTCAAAATAAAGCCTATTGCTACGCACTAAAAAAAGCCTGCAAATCTATGAATGATGAAATCGGCAAAATCACAGAGGAAAAGCAGGACTATCAAGAATATGTGGAAAGTTTCGTCCATGAAATTAAAATACCGATAGGAGCATTGTCTTTGACGTTTGACAATACAAAAAATTACACATTAAAAAAAGAAACAGACAAAATATTTCAGTTAGTGGAACAAATGCTCTACTATGCAAGAAGCGAAAATACGGAAAA
>CABIYF010000085.1 GCA_902362875.1 Eubacteriaceae bacterium
CCTTTCACACCTTGACTGGCAAGGGACGGTTGCAGGTACACATTTCTTCCCGTATCAACGGAATAGCCCATATAGATACCCGTAGTTTCCCCTAACTGCTGTGTCGCACCAAAACCAAGCCCAGCCAAGAAGTCTGATTTTACATACTGCACATAGTCATTGATATATCGCTTGCTGGCTGGTAAAAATTCAGAATGAAGCCCCAGCATATCCCCAGCAGGACGTACCAGTTTTACATTCAAATCGTCGTAAAAGTCCTTGACTTCATCACAACGGCGTTTTAATTCGTCCAAATCGTCAGCCGATACACGCACCACATAAGAGAGCTTATACATACTTTCTTTTGTCTGGTCTAAATCCGTTTCCAGCTCGTCCACGCTGTCTAATGCGTCCACCACATTTGAGCTTGTTTCGCTTCCAGCTTGATAGGCGTGATTATCCAAATCTTTCAATTCTTTTTTCTTATTGCGGACTGTCGTTAATGCTTTTCGGTTTTCCACGATTTCTACATTCATGGAAGTATCAACTGGAAAGGTAAACTGCTGTTGCTGGAAATAGAAGATTTCAGAGGACGGAAAATCAAGCTCCCCGACAATCGCATTGACGGTAAAATAGGACACATAACTTTCTTTGTCCTCATGTTCCAGTCTTAAATATCGCTGGCTTTCTTCAATCACACACCTTGTCGGACGGATAAGGTCGTAGTATTTTATCAGCGTTTCTTTCTTATAGTTTTTCTTTGGTAGCTGGTACTCATAATCTTCATAGGCGATACCGTCCCTGCCGTAAAGATGTTCCATGAGATAGCCAAAATCATTGATTTCCAAGCGACGCACCTTAAAGCGACGGGAGATTTTATTTTCCAGTAACTTTTCCATTTTCATGTAACGGTTGATTTCATCATTCGGCATGGAAACAAAATCATTCATCAGCGTGTGGTTCACTTCATGGAGAAATTCC
>CABIYF010000086.1 GCA_902362875.1 Eubacteriaceae bacterium
CCCAGCAATGCATGTATAATAAATAACATAAGGAGGTGCATTGCAGGATGAGACGTATAACAGTTTATTTTATCTGCCTCTTCATGATGCTAAGTAACATAAAATTAGTATCTGCGGATACAAAAATAAATTCCATAATGAAAAATAAAAATCAAGATGTATTATTTGTGGGATCTATTTCACACATTTCAGATGATTATTTTGTTATAAGTGCAAAAGATTATATCAACACAGAATCAACATCGGAGGCAATCGCAAAAAGATCAGAAAATCATCGATATGTCATCATGAGAAATGAAAATACAACCTATACGTCATCCTATCATGAAAAAACGACACTCGAAGAAGGAGATCATGTCATTGCATCATTAAAAAAGACGAATGGAAAATGGGTAATCTCAAATGGCCTGTACGAAGTAGACAGCGACGATTATCAGACACTCTCCGTCAAACCATGCGATAAAAGTCCAGACAATCAAAGCATTATACTCAAATATTTTATCAACTCCGATGGAATGATGAACAAATTCTCCAGCAAAAACAATGGAAACACGATATATTACCAAAATAAGAAGATTTATGATGCGAGGTGGAATATGAAGAAATATTTAACAATTGAAGAAATAAGAAATTCAGAGAAATTAAAACAAATGGATCATAAAACCAGTTTGGTAGAAAATATAGAAGAAAAGACTACGGTTAAGACACGAAAATTGATAATGTTTGTTGTGGATGTTTTGGCAGTTGTGATGATAGTTGGGCTGCTTAAGAAGAGGAAGAAAATTTAATTTGTTGTGTTTACGCCGGTAGGGTGTTGAACATATAAATAGAAACAGATCCATATATATGGGAACGTACGTGGTTTACAAATCAAGGTGGTTTCAGACGGAGGGGATGTATGTTGTACTGTATTGGTTACAGCTCGATAAATCGGTG
>CABIYF010000087.1 GCA_902362875.1 Eubacteriaceae bacterium
TGTGTTCAATAATTTAGAAAGCTCCAAACGAGTGATTTCATCATCTTCGATAATTGCTATTCTCATTTCAACACCCCCTTGATTTATCATTATAATAATTTCACAGTAGGAGAGCTAGAAAAGTCTAACTCTCCTCGTTGATATTTCGTTTAAAACCAATATACGTTGCAATCCAGTAAATACTATAAATTAGGAAGAAGATAATTAAATTCAAGCCAAAGTAGATTAGATAAAGGTGTTTATCTCCCAAAATTTGTTGATACACATTATTCAATGACGACATCATCACAAAAGAACATAATATTGCTGATATTGCAGGGACACAAAATAATATCAATAATTGTTTTCTGATTGTCTTAAATAGCGACTTATCATTTATTCCTAATCTTCGCAAGGTCAAGTAGCGATATTTGTATTTAGTAGAGTCGCTCAATGATTGAACTGCCAAAATTGTCCCTACTGCGGAAATCAAGATAAATGCAATGTACATAAACAGACTGGCTACTATTGCAACCATTGCTTTTTGTTGTTCTATTTCTGCACCTCTTACATTTACTCTATACGATTCGTCATTTATTTCTCCATTTTTATCAACCTTTACTAATTGATGTTGCATATCTTCTTTTATCTTGTTTTCTAATTCTGCATCTGTTTCTTCTTTTGTATCTATAATCAAATGATTTTCTGATACTTCAAGTCCTTGAACATATTTATCTGGAAGTACAACAACAAATCTGCCAGTATTAGTTATAGAGTTCCAATAAGACTTAGTGTCATATCCTTTTAATTTCAAATTTTTATTTGCTACTGTTAT
>CABIYF010000088.1 GCA_902362875.1 Eubacteriaceae bacterium
TGTGTTCAATAATTTAGAAAGCTCCAAACGAGTGATTTCATCATCTTCGATAATTGCTATTCTCATTTCAACACCCCCTTGATTTACCATTATAATAATTCCACAGCAGGAGAGCTAGAAAAATCTAACTCGCCTCATTGATATTTCGTTTGAAACCGATATACGTTGCTATCCAGTAAATACTATAAATTAGGAAGAAGATAATTAAATTCAAGCCAAAGTACATTAGATAAAGGTGTTTATCTCCCAAAATTTGTTGATACACATTATTCAATGACGACATCATCACGAAAGAACATAATATTGCTGATATTGCAGGGACACAAAATAATATCAATAATTGTTTTCTGATTGTCTTAAATAGCGACTTGTCATTTATTCCTAATCTTCGCAAGGTCAGGTAGCGATATTTGTATTTAGTAGAGTCGCTCAATGATTGAACTGCCAAAATTGTCCCTACTGCGGAAATCAAGATAAATGCAATATACATAAACAGACTGACTACTATTGCAACCATTGCTTTTTGTTGTTCTATTTCTGCACCTCTTACGTTTACTCTATACGATTCGTCATTTATTTCTCCATTTTCATCAACCTTTACTAATTGATGTTGCATATCTTCTTTTATCTTATTTTCTAATTCTGCGTCTGTATCTTCTTTTGTATCTATAATCAAATGATTTTCTGATACTTCAAGTCCTTGAGCATATTTATCTGGAAGTACAACAACAAATCTGCCAGTATTAGTTATAGAGTTCCAATAAGACTTAGTGTCATATCCTTTTAATTTCAAATTTTTATTTGCTACTGTTAT
>CABIYF010000089.1 GCA_902362875.1 Eubacteriaceae bacterium
GGAATTTCTCCATGAAGTGAACCACACGCTGATGAATGATTTTGTTTCCATGCCGAATGATGAAATCAACCGTTACATGAAAATGGAAAAGTTATTGGAAAATAAAATCTCCCGTCGCTTTAAGGTGCGTCGCTTGGAAATCAATGATTTTGGGTATCTCACGGAACATCTTTACGGCAGGGACGGTATTGTCTATGAAGATTATGAGTACCAGCTACCAAAGAAGAAATTACAGAAAGAAACGCTGATAAAATACTACGACCTTATCCGTCCGACAAGGTGTGTGATTGAAGAAAGCCAGCGGTATTTAAGGCTGGAGCATGAGGACAAGGAAAGCTATGTGTCCTATTTTACCGTCAATGCGATTGTAGGCGAGCTTGATTTTCCGTCAAGTGAAATCTTCTATTTTCAGCAACAGCAATTCACATTCCCCGTTGATACTTCTATGAATGTAGAAATCGTGGAAAATCGAAAAGCATTAACAACCGTCCGCAACAAGAAAAAGGAATTGAAAGATTTGGACAATCACGCCTATCAAGCAGGAAGTGAAACCAGCTCAAATGTGGTGGACGCATTAGACAGCGTGGACGAGCTGGAAACGGACTTAGACCAGAGCAAAGAAAGTATGTATAAGTTAAGCTACGTGATACGGGTGTCTGCACCCGATCTTGACGAGCTGAAACGCCGTTGTGATGAAGTCAAGGACTTTTACGACGACCTCAATGTAAAGCTGGTGCGTCCTGCTGGGGATATGCTGGGGCTTCATTCTGAATTTTTACCTGCCAGCAAGCGATATATCAA
>CABIYF010000090.1 GCA_902362875.1 Eubacteriaceae bacterium
AACTACGGGTATCTATATGGGCTATTCCGTTGATACGGGAAGAAATGTGTACCTGCAACCGTCCCTTGCCAGTCAAGGTGTGAAAGGCACAGTTACCAACGCTTTAGCTTCTGCTTTTGTCGGTTCGCTTGGCGGTGGAAAATCGTTCTGTAACAATCTTCTGGTATATTATGCGGTGCTGTTTGGCGGTCAAGCAGTCATTTTAGACCCCAAAGCCGAGAGAGGCAACTGGAAAGAAACGCTTTCAGAAATCGCCCATGAAATCAATATCGTAAACCTTACCAGCGACAAGGACAATGCAGGACTTCTTGACCCGTTTGTGATTATGAAGAATGTAAAAGACGCTGAAAGTCTGGCAATCGACATCTTAACATTCCTTACGGGGATTTCCTCTAGGGACGGCGAAAAATTCCCCGTACTTCGTAAAGCGGTGCGTGCCGTTACCCAGAGCGACAGTCGGGGCTTGCTCCATGTGATAGACGAGCTACGCCGTGAAGATACACCCATATCAAGAAATATCGCAGACCATATCGACAGCTTCACGGACTACGACTTTGCACA
>CABIYF010000091.1 GCA_902362875.1 Eubacteriaceae bacterium
AATGAAACAATCACGGCAGTAAGGAGTGTGAACTATGTTCCCGATAAAATATATTGACAATAACCTTGTCTGGAACAAGGACAATGAGGTATTCGCCTACTATGAGCTGATACCGTACAACTATTCTTTTCTATCCGCAGAGCAGAAATTTATCGTGCATGACAGTTTCCGACAGCTTATCGCACAGTCCCGTGAGGGTAAAATTCATGCGTTGCAGATTGCGACGGAAAGCTCCATACGAAGTATGCAGGAGCAGTCAAAGAAACTGGTAACGGGAAAATTAAAGGAAGTTGCCTACCAGAAAATAGACGAACAGACCGAAGCGTTAGTATCTATGATTGGGGACAATCAAGTGGACTACCGCTTTTTTCTTGGCTTTAAGCTCATGGTTACGGAAGAACAGCTCAATCTGAAGAACATCAAAAAATCGGCGTGGCTGACGTTCA
>CABIYF010000092.1 GCA_902362875.1 Eubacteriaceae bacterium
TGAACGTCAGCCACGCCGATTTTTTGATGTTCTTCAGATTGAGCTGTTCTTCCGTAACCATGAGCTTAAAGCCAAGAAAAAAGCGGTAGTCCACTTGATTGTCCCCAATCATAGATACTAACGCTTCGGTCTGTTCGTCTATCTTCTGATAGGCAACTTCCTTTAATTTTCCAGTTACCAGCTTCTTTGACTGCTCCTGCATACTGCGGATTGAGCTTTCTGTGGCAATCTGCAACGCATGAATTTTACCCTCACGGGACTGTGCAATGAGCTGTCGAAAGCTGTCATGCACGATAAATTTCTGCTCTGCGGATAGAAAAGAATAGTTGTACGGTATCAGCTCATAATAGGCAAACACTTCATTGTCCTTGTTCCAGACAAGGTTATTGTCAATATATTTTATCGGGAACATAGTTCACACTCCTTACTGCCGTGATTGTTTCAT
>CABIYF010000093.1 GCA_902362875.1 Eubacteriaceae bacterium
CCTCGCTGTGAGCCAAAATGCCCACAGCCATGGTCAAACATTCAACCACAGGGCGCTGCGAATTTGTAAAAAACGTACTTAAAATATGCTAATCGTTGCCACCGGTATATTATAAATATTTCTTGTTATCTTATTTCTGTCACATAAAACGGAAGTCTATCGAAATCACTATAGGGTGTGTATGTTAAATGGTATTGGCTGATAATCTTTATGCTCGTTAATGGAAGCTGAAAGTAATTTATCAACATCAATTTGTCAGGTTTTTTGAAAAAAGTTTTAAAAATTTATTCGTAACTTGACAAACTGAAGTTTGGAAGGATCAGAAACACACAACGCCTCCCGTCTATGAAAACAAAAATTTTCAGCCAATATCGTACAACATACACTCTCCGTAGTGATTTGAATAGCCGTCCGTGTATATGAGAAAAACGAAATA
>CABIYF010000094.1 GCA_902362875.1 Eubacteriaceae bacterium
AAAATCAAGGATAAAGATTTTGCTGATTTCAGACGTGAAAATCTAGGGTTCATTTTTCAAGATTTCAACCTTTTAGATACTTTAACGATTGGAGAAAACATTTCTTTATCATTGGTTATCAACAAACAGAACCCTACTGATATTGAGAAAAGAGTTCATGCTATCGCCGATAAATTGGGTATTCGTGATATTTTATCGAAATTTCCTTATGAAGTTTCTGGCGGACAAAAACAGCGTTGTGCTTGTGCTAGAGCCTTAATCAATGAACCGAAACTGATTTTAGCTGATGAACCGACGGGAGCTTTGGACTCAAAAGCTTCCAGATTATTACTGGAAACAATGTCTGAAATCAACAAGAAAATGCAGG
>CABIYF010000095.1 GCA_902362875.1 Eubacteriaceae bacterium
AACAGCACCGACCCAGAAGTGCAGGCAAATTTCAAAAAGTATTTTGGAAATAAACGCCCTACACCAGAGGAATACATTTATACCATTACGAAAAAGACAAAGGTAAAATTATAATAAAAGGGTCGTGGAAATGCTTCACAGAATTGTGATCTGCATTATCACGGCTCTTTTACTCTCTGTTTACTTTCAAAACTGTAAGTGTAATTGAATACTGCCCTTGCTATAATTTAATTGTATTCCAAAACAAATAAATGTGGCAGGAAGAAAGGAGCGATTTTTAATGGAACACATTTTAAATTTAGAGCAAGTAAAAAAATACTACGGGGGTAA
>CABIYF010000096.1 GCA_902362875.1 Eubacteriaceae bacterium
TTTTGCCGAGTTCCTTAACAATACTTCTCCCGTCGGCCTTAGGATTCTCTCCTCATCCACCTGTGTCGGTTTGCGGTACGGGCACATATAAAACGATAGCGGCTTTTCTTGACAGCCAGGGGCCTGGACTTCCCTACTTATGTTCGGTACGCGTCACGTCTTCAGATCAGCACCACGGATTTGCCAATGATGCTCCTACCTCGCTTGCACCGGGATCTCCACTCCCGGATTCCATTCCCTGTCTGTGTCCCCACAGTTCTGTTTATATGCGGTACAGGAATTTCAACCTGTTATCCATCGACTACGTCTTTC